>NZ_JBOHHW010000001.1:0-301594 GCF_050725575.1 Sphingomonas sp.
CGATCGACATGATCCGCTGCGCGAAACTCGCCAGCGACCGCGGCATGGGCGGCCCGATCCATCCGGCATCGGCCTATTTCTGCAAGCATCCTCCGATCCAGATGACCGACGATCTGGCCCAGCTTGCAGTTGAAGACTTCATCGCCGCCGCTTGATTCTCGGCCGGATATTTCATTTTCGACCAGCTAACAATACTCTTGCCCAGCTTCCGGTCCGTATCCGCATCGGCGATTCAACCTGCCCGCCGGCCATGGCAGTATCGCGCGTGATGGGGCCCTGGTTCCATCGCGCTCTTTCTCATGGCAATCGATGCACCAACGGCAGCGGAAACCGGGACCTCACCCCTGTTCCTGCGACAATAACAGGGGTCGTCCACCCCTGTTATTGTCCGTTTCACCGCTGTTATTGATAACAGCGGTGAATGGCATCAAGCCCCTGATAAACGGTCATGAATTTGCGGCCAAAATCCAACTTAACAGGGGTGGATTTTTTTCTTCGCGAAAAACAGCGTGAGGGGCCGGATTTCCCAACCGGGCCGCTACCCGATCAGTTCGCGGATCCGTCCGCCCAAGGCATCCATCGCGAACGGCTTGGTCATGATGTGCATGCCGGGGTCGAGATGCCCGTTACCGACCACCGCATTCTCGGCATAGCCGGTGATAAACAGGATCTTGAGATCGGGCCGCTTGATCCGCGCGGCATCGGCAAGCTGGCGGCCGTTCATTCCCTTGGGCAGACCGACATCGGTGATCAGCAGATCGACCCGCGCCGGAGAATCGAGGATGGCAAGACCGGCGGGGCCGTCGCTCGCCTCGATCGCCTTCAGGCCCATCTCGTCCAGCACCTCGGTCACCAGCATGCGTACCGCCGCCTCGTCATCGACCACCAGCACCGTCTCCCCGCTGGTGACGGGACCCGCCGCTTCGGTCGACGTTTCGACAGCAGCGCCATCCGCCTCTTCATGGACGCGCGGGAAATACAGGCACATGGTCGTGCCCTGACCCAGTTCGGAATAGATCCGCACCTGCCCGCCTGATTGCCGCACGAACCCGTAAATCATGGAAAGGCCAAGACCGGTACCTTCACCCAGCGGCTTGGTCGTGAAGAAGGGGTCGAACGCGCGCGCAATCGTTTCCGCATCCATGCCCTCGCCGGTATCGGTGACGCACAGCGAGACATATTGACCGGCCGGAAGCTCGCGTTCCGCCGCGCTCTTGTGGTCGAGCCATTTGTTCGCCGTCTCGATCGTGATGCGTCCGCCCTGTGGCATCGCGTCGCGCGCGTTGATGCACAGGTTGAGCAGCGCGTTCTCGAGCTGGTTTGGGTCGATCAGCGTGGTCCAAAGCCCGCCGGCGCCGACCATTTCCAACTCAATGGTCGGACCGACCGAACGACGCAGCAGTTCGTCCATGCTCGCAACCAACCGATTGATGTCGGTCGGGCGTGGGTCGAGCGTCTGGCGCCGCGAAAAGGCAAGCAGCCGGTGAGTGAGCGCGGCGGCGCGCTTCGATGCCTGCTGCGCTGCTTCGACATAGCGTGCGACATCGGCTGACCGACCTTGTGCGATGCGAATCTGCATCAGCTCCAGGCTACCGGAAATTGCCGTGAGCAGATTGTTGAAATCATGCGCGATGCCGCCGGTCAGCTGGCCGACCGCCTCCATCTTCTGGGCCTGGCGCAATTGTTCCTGCGCTGCGTCGAGTTGGTCGCGTGCCTCCTTCTCCGCTGTGACGTCGCGCCCGCTGGCATAAACCCTGTCACCCTCCGGCGATGCAACCCATGAGAACCAGCGATAGCCGCCATCCTTGTGACGCACGCGATTCTCGTACTGGCGCAGCGTCCCGCCCTGCGCGCGAACCAGCGCGTCGCCGCTACCAGACCGGTCCTCATCATGGCTGAAGGTGATATGATCGCGCCCGACCACCTCATGCGGCTGCCAGCCGAGCACAGCGGTCCAGGCCGGATTGACCGCAACGAAGCGGCCATCGGCGCCGACCACGGCAAGCAAGTCCTGTGAATTCTGCCAGGTGCGGTCACGTTCGCGCGTGCGCTCCTCGACCTGGCGTTCCAGCGTCTGCGCCAACTGCGCAAGTTCGGTCTCAGCATGGCGGCGCTCGATCGCCGCCTGGGTGCGGTCGGCCACGTCGCGCACGAACGCCAGTTCGTCGGCCGGCCACTCGCGCGGCTGCGCATGATGGAGGAACAGCAGCGCGACGAATTCGCCGTCATCGACGATCGGCATGTTGACGAAGGCGCGGGCGGATATCCCCTCCAGCACCGGCGCGACCGGCGCGGTGCGCGGGTCGCCCCGCGTATCGGCGATCGCGACCGTCACACCGCGCTTCAGTTCCGCGATATAGGATTCATGCGCACGGAACGGCATGGTTCCCGCGATGCTCGCAATGCCCGGCATGTTCCAGTCGCGCTCGATGGCGATCGTCTCGCGCAGCGGGTCGATCACGCCATAGCCCGCACGGGTCACGCCCAGCGTTTCACCCAGCACGCGCGCGGCAAGAAACGACATGTCAGCCGCATCGGTCATCTGGCGCAGACCATCGCCCAGGTTCAGCAACGCGCTCTGCCGCGCCTCGCGCCGGCGGCGTTCGGTGATGTCGCGCGACACGCCCACGACACGCGCGATCACGCCTGCAGTATCGCGCTCGACCTGCCCGTTGATCTGCACCCAGTGCAGCGATCCGTCCGGCCACAGGCAGCGATATTCGACGTCATAGACTGCACCGGTGTCGAGTGAAGCCTGTACCGCCGCTTGCATGCGCGGACGGTCGTCGGGATGTATCGCGGCGAGCAGATCATCATAACTCAACGTGTCAGTCTTCGTCCGCCCGAAATGCGCCTTGCTCCGTGCATCGGTCCTGAGCGTGGCACCGGGCACGTCGATCGCCCAGGCACCGAGCCCGCCCGCCCCGAGCGCGAGCGTCAGGCTCTCGCGTCCGCCGCGGATCTCCTCGAGCCGACGCCGTGCCTCATATTGACGCAGCCGCGCACGGCGCGCGGACTGTGCCAGGCTGATCAATGTGGTCGGATGAAAGGGGCGCTCGAGAAAGGTGACGTTGCCGAGCGTTTCGAGGAAGCGCACCGCACCGGGATTGCGCTCCAGCCCGCCGCCGCGCTGAGTCAGCAGGATGAAGGGAAAGTCGGACCAATCCGCCTGGTCCTTGAGGAAGGCGACCAGCCCGTGCAGGTCCGCACCGCGGAGCGCCTCTTCGGTGACAATCGCGAAACCGGCGCCAGCGCGCAGCTTGGCGACCAGCGCGGGGACATCCGGCACTGCCTCCGCGCTGAGTCCGGCCTCGACCAGCATTGACCGGGCCACCGCGCCGTCGCGGCCCCGTGGCGCCAGGATGACCGCGCCTTCGGCAAGTGTCCGGTTCAAGAAACGATCACGCCTTTTTCTGTTCCAGCAATCCTTCGCCATCACCCATCAGTGAGGGTACGCCCCGCAGCACGCCCTGGAACTGCGTCAATGGCTCACCCAGGGTGATGCCATTGGCGCCGATCATGAACTCGCGGATCGTATCCTCATGGGATCCGGTCCGTTTCTTAACGACCGAAATCGCTCTTCGGACCCGTCCCAATGCCTCGAAATATCTGAGCAGGATAACGGTGTCGGCGAGATAGGTAACGTCGACCGGGGATTTCATGTCGCCGACCAGCCCGTGCTGCGCGACCGTCAGGAAGGTCATCACGCCCTGGCGATTCAGATATTGCAGCAATTCGTGCATGTGCAGGATCAGCGCCTGCTCCTCCGGCATCGCCGCCTGATAGCCGTTGAGGCTGTCGATCACCACGGTGCGTGCCTTGTATTTCTCCACGCAGGTGCGAGCGCGTTCGGAGAATTCGCCCGGGGTCAGCTCGGCCGCGTCGATCTGCTCGATCACCAGCCTGCCGCTATTGACCATCTCCTGCAGGTTGACGCCCAGCCCCTTGGCGCGCTCGAACAACAGGCCCAGTTCCTCGTCGAAGATGAACATGGCAGCATGTTCGCCGCGCCGCACCGCCGACTGTACGAAGCTGAGCGTGAGCAGCGACTTGCCAGTGCCGGCGGGACCGAGGATCAGCGTGCTCGCGCCGCGTTCGAACCCACCACCGATGAGCGTGTTGAGTTCGGCATTGTCGATGGCCACGGTCTCGCGTTCGAAGCCTGATTTATGCTCGGCCGAGACGAGCCGCGGAAACACACGCACCCCGCCGGTATCGATGACGAAGTCATGATGGCCGCCACGATAACGCCGCCCGCGATATTTCAGCACCCGCATCCGCCGCCGTTCTGCACCATAATTGGGCGACAATTCCTCCAGCCGGATCACCGCATGCGCCACGCTGTGCACGGTCTTGTCCAGCACGTCGGCAGTCAGATCGTCGAGCATCAACACGGTTGCATCGTGGCGCGAGAAATAATGCTTCAGCGCGAGGATCTGGCGGCGATAGCGCAGCGAGCTTTGCGCGAGCAGGCGAATCTCCGACAGGCTGTCGAGCACCACGCGCGACGGCTTGAGCCGCTCGAACGTCTCGAAAATGCGCTTGGTCGTCTCGCCCAGTTCGAGATCCGAGGAATAGAGCAGGCTCTGTTGTTGCTCTTCATCGAGCAGGCTTTCGGGCGGGACCAGTTCGAACACCTCGAAATTCTCGTCGAAGGTCCAGCCATGCGAGGCGGCGCCATTGCGCAACTCCTCGTCAGTCTCCGACAGGGTGATATACAGCACCGGTTCGCCGGCTGCGGCGCCGGCCATCAAGAACTGGCTGGCGATGGTCGTCTTGCCGGTGCCCGGGCTACCCTCAAGCAGGAAAAGTCGCCCGCGGGCCAGTCCGCCAGCGAGGATTTCATCAAGTCCGGAAACGCCAGTCGCACAATTGCTCATCAATCCTCGCCCTGCCGATTGTTACGCGGGCAAAGACTATCAGCGCGTCGAGTGGTTCCCATTGATGCACATCAAAGGGTGATCGAATCTCCCAATTACACTCGGACCCCGAACCAGCTCTCCAATCCCGCCACGCCGGCCGGAGTCACCGTCACCGCCCGGCTGCCCTCGACCCGGCGCAGCCAATGGCGGTCGAGCAGCGAGCGGTACAGCGCGCTTCCGACCGCCCCGGCGATGTGTGGGCGGCGCTCGCTCCAGTCGAGGCAGGGACGGCAGAATACCGGGCCCGGCGCTGCCACGTCGAGCGCCACCCCGACCGAGGCGAGGAACGCCAGCCCCTCCCCGGTCACCGCCGCCCCGTCGCGGGCCAGATCGATCCGCCGCCTGGCCGGGCGTGCGCGAAGCGAACAAGTTCGGCACTGATTGCGAGCAGACCCGCCGTGACTGGGACGCCGCGCGCACCAAGGAGCCGAAAGGCGAGGATTGCCTGTTCCTCAACGTCTGGGCACCGGCCAAAGCGAGACGCGCACCGGTGATGGTGTGGATCCATGGCGGCAGCTTCACCGCCGGCTCCGCCGCGCAAAGCCTCTATGACGGCCGCCATCTTGCCGAACGCGGCGTGGTGATCGTCACCTTCAACTACCGGCTCGGTCGTTTCGGCTTCTTCGCCCATCCCGCGCTTACCGCGGAGGCGGGCACCGGTCCGACCGGCAATTGGGGCCTGATGGACCAGATCGCGGCGCTCAACTGGGTCAAGCGCAACATCGCGGCATTCGGCGGCGATCCGTCGAATGTGACGATCTTCGGCGAATCCGCCGGCGGCGGATCAGTCAACCAATTGATGGTCACGTCGGTAGCGCGCGGCCTGTTCCACCGCGCGATCGTGCAATCGGGCGGCGGGCGCGATCATCCGCCGACGCTCGCCGAAGCCGAGGCGAAGGGCACGGCATTCGCCGCTGGTGCCGGCGCCACGGCTCAGGACGTTGCCGCGCTACGCGCCATTCCGGTTGACAAGGTGCGTGGCAATATGTCGCTGCTGAATACCGAAGCGGCGACCTATTCCGGGCCGATGGCCGACGGCAAGATCGTGACCGGCAATCTGGATGCGATCTTCCTCGCCGGGCGGCAGGCCACGGTGCCCTATCTGGTCGGCGCGAACAGTGACGAGGTCGCCTTCGCCCCCGCGGCCATGCGCGCGCCGATCACGGCGATGTTCAGCGCCCAGCTCGGCCCCGATCTGGCCGCGATCAAGGCCGCTTATGGTACGCCCGAGGCATTTGACCGCAGTGTGGTAGGTGACGCGATGTTCACTGAGCCGGCGCGCTACATGGCCGGGCTGACCGCGCGCAACCGCAGCTATCTCTATAATTTCGACTATGTGCCGGAGGGCAAGCGCGCGACCGTCAAGGGCGCGGCGCACGCCTCCGAACTGCCCTTCGTGTTCGGCACGCTCGATGAGCTCGGCGTGCCCGCGACCGACGCCGATCGCAAAATGGCCAAGGCGATGGGCGATTATTGGGTCGCCTTTGCGCGAGGCGGCGACCCCAATGCGCCGGGCTTGACGGCCTGGAGTCGCTTCGCGCCCGGCACGGGACCGATCATGGTGTTCGCTGCCGAAGGTGCGGTGTCACGCAGTTCGGCCTCCCCCGCGCTCGATGCACTGGCGAAGGTTGCCGACGCGAAACGCGACAAGGGCAAATAGCGCACGTCCGCCGGGAAAGGATCGATCATGAAGACTCTGTCGATGCCGGCGCTGGTCGCCGCCCTGTTGTTGCCGCTCGTGGCGCTAGCACAGATTCCAGCGCCAACCCCGACATCGGCCATCCCGACGCCGGCCGCCGACGATCCGCGCTATGCGCTACCCGCTGCCGTCTCGCCCGAGGCCAAGGCGATCCTGGCGCCACTGCTCGCTGCGCAGCGCGCCTCCTATCCGGCCCGGGCAGCGATCGCGACCGACTTTGCGGCGCAACATGCACGTTCGGTCAAGGATGCCAATACGAAGATGGCCGATGCAATCAAACGCACCGGCGTGACCATCACGCCCGACACGATCGGCGGCGTGCCGGTGCTGCGCATTGTGCCCCCCGGTGCGGCACAGGATGGGCGACTGCTCGTCTATGTCCATGGCGGCGGCTGGGTACAGGGATCGGCGGCCTCCACCGCGAGCGGCGCGGCGATGTTCGCGGTGGCAACCAGACTGCCGGTCATTTCGGTCGATTACACGCTTGCCCCGGCACAGGATTTCCGCGGCGTCACCGCGCAACTGATTGCCTTTTACCGCGCCCTGCTCGCCCAGGGGCACAAGCCACGCCAGATCGGCCTGTTCGGCGACAGCGCGGGCGGCAATATCGTCGCGGGCGGAACGCTGCGCCTGCGCGACGAGGGCTTGCCGATCCCCGGGGCGCTGGTCCTGCTCTCGCCCTGCACCGATCTCGGCACCGGCGGCGATACACGCACCACGCTCGCAGGCTTCGAACCAGCGCTCGACGTGGCCGCCACGCTCGACGGCATCTTCACCCTCTATGCCGGCAAGACGCCCGGCGCGCTGACCAATCCCTGGGCCTCACCCGTCTATGGCGATTTCACCAAGCCCTATCCGCCGACCCTGATCCAGGGCGGTACGCGCGAAGTGCTGCTGAGCGATTTCGTGCGGCAATATCAGGCGATCAGGGCGGGTGGCGGTACGGCAGTGCTCGACCTTTATGAAGGCATGCCGCACGTCTTCCAGACCTATCTGAAGGACACGCCCGAGGGGAAACAGGCGATCGCCACCTTCCGCGATTTCCTGCTGTCGCATCTCGCCAAGCGCTGAACCGGCGTTGCTTTCGCTCGCCGCATTGGCGAATGTAATGCCGGAGGGAGGATCAGTCATGAACATGCGCGTGCGCCAGAAAGAAGCGACCCGGGCCACGATCCTGGAGGCGGCGCTGCACGAATTTTCAACCCATGGATTTGAAGGCACCTCGACCCGCGCGATCGCCGAACGCGCCGATGTGCACCACGCGCTGATCAAATATCATTTCCAGAGCAAGGATGCGCTGTGGCGCGCAGCAGTAACCTTCCTGTTCGAGCGCCAGCTCGACCAGATCAAGGTTTCGCCGCGCCTGGAGGATTATGCGGACAAGAAGGACTATGCCCGCGCGATGCTGCGCCAGCGTGTCTATTATTGGGCGGAACATCCCGAACATGCGCGGCTGATGGTGCAGGAAAGCTGCCGCGACACCGAACGTTTCCGCTGGATGGTCGACACCTTCATCGTCCGGACCAGCCAGTCGTCGGGTGTCTTCGTGCAGTGGTTGCAGGATGAAGGGCTGGTCCCGCCCGCCTCGCTGCCTGCCCTGGTCTATATCCTGGTCGGTGCGGCGCAGCTTTTCTACACCCTCGCGCCCGAAGTGCAGCGCGCCTGGGGCATCGACCCGACCGACAAATCAGTGATCGAGGCGCATGTTGATGCGCTGGTCCGGCTGATCATCCGCTGACCGCCCCAGCGCAGAGCCGCCCCGGGGATTAATCCCCGGAGCGATCCTGTACTCAACCTTCAGGCGGCGTAGCGCGTGGCGGGCTGAGAATGCGACAGATTGGGCAGCAGCACCTGGCGCGCGGCCTCATAGGCATTCCAGTCGGCGGCATCGGGCAGTGCCGGGATCGTCACCAGCTCGCCCTGGTCGAGGCCGGCCAGCGAGGCATCGACCATGTCGGTCGCCCGCATCACGATCTCGCCGGGCAGATGCGCGATCGAAACCCCGGCCACATCCCAGAAATCGGTTGCGGTCGCGCCCGGTAGCACCGCCTGAACGCGGATGCCCTTGTCGGCCAGCTCATGGTGCAGCGACTGGCTAAGGCTGAGCACGAATGCCTTGGAACCGCCATAGACGCCGTTGAGCACTTCCGGCCCGATCGCAACGATCGAGGCGATATTGACGATCGTGCCACCGCCGCGTGCGACCAGCCCAGGCACAAGGGCATAGGTCAGCCGAGTCAGCGCGGTAACGTTGAGCGTAATCATCTGCTCCATCTTGTCCACATCGGCATCGAGCAGCGGCGCGGTCGCACCAACTCCGGCATTATTGACCAGCAAGGTGATGCTGGCATCGCTGCGGAGCAAATTCTCGACCCGGGCAAGATCGGCCCGGTCGCCAAGATCGGCGGCAACCACCTCGACCGAACGCCCCGTTTCGCTGGTGATGCGCGCGGCGAGCGTGTCGAGCTTGTCGCGGCTGCGCGCCACGACGATCAGGTCATAGCCGCGGCGGGCGAGGCGATCGGCATAGATCGCGCCGATCCCGGTCGAGGCGCCGGTGACCACGGCGGTACCCTTGTTGCTGGTCATATCGAAACTCCTTGAGTGGCCGGCGAGTGCGTCGGCCTTGTGGAGTGGAGATAGGATCACTAGCTCATGTCTCAAATGTCATCTATACCACCTTTTAGGACATAATCGGATTCATCGCCATGCAACGCATCGCCTTCGTCATTTTCCCCGGCTTTCAGATGATGAGCCTCGCAGCCCTGTCAGTATTCGAATTCGCCAACATCACCACCGGCGAGCCGCTCTATGATGTCAGCATCGTTTCCGAACGGGGCGGCCAAGTGCCGAGCTCAATCGGCCCCGGCATGGACAGCGCCGCGTTCGACGCCTCGCATTTCGACACGGTGCTCGTCTGCGGCGGCGTCGATGTACCCGATACGTCGCCGGGTCTGCTTGCCTATGTCCGCGCCGCCGCCAGCTCGGCGCCGGGCGCGGCGCGGCGGGTGGCGGCGATCTGCACCGGCGCCTTCATCCTGGCCGAGGCCGGATTGCTCGACGGGCGGCGCGCGACAACGCACTGGCTGCTCGCGCGCGAATTCGAGGCGGCCTACCCCAGGGTGAAGCTGGAGGAGGACCGGATCTTCATCATCGATGAGCATATCTGGACCTCGGCCGGAATGACCGCGGGGGTCGATCTGGCACTGGCGATGGTCGAAAAGGATCTTGGCGCCGATATCGCGCGGTCGGTGGCCAGGAAGCTGGTGGTCTATCACCGCCGGGCTGGCGGCCAGTCGCAATATTCCGCGCTACTTGAACTCGAACCCAAATCCGACCGTATCCAGAGCGCGCTCGATTATGCCCGGCGCAACCTCGCGGCGCCTTTGCCGGTCGAGGCGCTGGCCGAGGCGGCGCATCTCAGCCCGCGCCAGTTCAGCCGCGCGTTTCGCGCCGAAACCGGCCAGTCCCCGGCCAAGGCAGTGGAGAACCTGCGGCTCGAGGCGGCCCGGCTGATGATGGAGCAGGGCCGCCATCCGGTCGATATCGTCGCGCGCGAAACCGGCTTTGCCGATCGCGAGCGGATGCGGCGCGCATTCTTGCGCGCCTTTGGCCAGCCGCCGCTGGCCATCCGCCGCAACGCGCGCATCGAGGCGTGATCAGTAGGCCGCGACTTCCATCACAGCATCGGCAAAGGCCCGGGGCGCTTCCTGCGGCACATTATGCCCGACGCCCTTGATGATGCGATGAGTCCGTTTGCCGGTGAATTTCGCGGCATAACCGGTGCCATCTGTCGCCGGCGCGACGCCGTCCGAATCACCATCGAGCGTGATCGCGGGCACCCCGATCACCGGCCCGGCGGCTAGCCTCTGCTCGATGGCATCATGGCGCGGATCCCCCGCCGCGAGGCTAAGCCGCCAGCGGTAATTATGAATCACGATCGCGACATAATCCGGGTTGTCGAACGAGGCGGCGGTCCGGTCGAAGGTCGCATCGTCAAACATCCAGGTTGGCGAGTTGAAGCGCCAGATCAGCTTGGCGAAATCATGCCGGTTCGCCTCAAGCCCGGCGCGGCCGCGATCGGTCGCGAAATAATATTGGTACCACCAGCCCCATTCCGCCTTGGGCGGCAGCGGCAGCTTGTTGCGCTCGAGATTGTTGATCAGATAGCCATTGACCGAGACGATCGCCCGGCAGCGTTCGGGCCATAAAGCCGCGATGATATCGGCAGTGCGCGCACCCCAGTCATAACCGGCCAGGATCGCCTTTTCGATCTTCAGCGCATCCATCAGCGCGATAATGTCGAGCGCGACCACCGCCTGCTGGCCATTTCGGAATGTCCCGGCCGAGCGGAAGCGCGTCGTCCCATGCCCGCGCAGATGCGGGACGATAACACGGTACCCTTGTGCGGCAAGCAACGGCGCCACATCGACGAAGCTGTGGATGTCATAGGGCCAGCCATGCAGCAGGATCACGGCGGGGCCTTTGGCGGGACCGGTTTCGATATAGCCGATATTGAGCTCGCCGGCGTCGATCTGCTTCAACGGGCCAAACGCGGTGCCGGTCCCCGGCAGGATCGCGGCCTTTTCCCTGCCCGGCGCGGCGCCCGGCGCGGCATGGGCGACGCCGATCATCACGAACGGGGCGGCAATGGCGATCGCGGCGGTGCCGAAGAAGTGGCGGCGGGTCGGGTCGGTTATGTCGGACATGGTCTGGCTCTCCTGGGTCGAAATCAAAGTGCGGCGACGTCGCCGACCGCATCGGCAAAGGCGCGTGGTGCTTCCTGCGGCAGATTATGCCCGGCGCCCGGCACCTGGCGGTGCACCCGCCGGCCGGCGAATTTCGTCGCCGTGGCAGAACCGTCGCTCGCCGGGTAATTGCCGTCCGCCACGCCATCCAGCGTGATTGCGGGCACGGTGATGACTGGCTGCGCCGCGAGCCGGCGTTCGATCGCTTCATAGGCCGGATAGCCCGGCGCCAGGCCGAGCCGGTGGCGATAGGAATGGATCACGACATCGACATAATCGACAGTGTCGAACGCCTGCGCGGTGCGCTCGAAGGTCGCGTCATCGAACTGCCAGGCGGGCGAATTGCGCGTCCAGATCACGCGCGCAATACCGCGCCGGTCGGCGGCCAGCCCGGCGCGGCCACGCTCGGTCTGGAAATAATATTGATACCACAGGCCGGATTCGATCATCGCCGGGGCCGGCATGCCGGCCTTGGCGATATCCTGGATCAGATAGCTGTTGACCGAGACCAGCCCGGCACACCGATCGGGCCATAGCGCCGCCGCGACGCACGCTGCGCGCCCGCCCCAGTCGAACCCAGCGAAGATCGCCCGGGGGATCCGCAGCGCATCGAGCAGCGCGATCACATCGGCGCCGATTGCGCCCTGTTGCCCGGCACGCGGTGTCGCGGCGTCGAGGAAGCGCGTCGTGCCATGGCCGCGCAGATAGGGCGTGATCACGCGGTAGCCGCGCGCGGCAAGCAAGGGCGCAACCTCGACGAAACTGTGCACGTCATAGGGATAGCCATGGAGCAGCAGCACCACCGGCCCGGTCGCCGGGCCGGCTTCGTAATAGCCGATCTCCAGCACCCCGGCGCGGGCCTGGCGGAGCGGCCCGAGCCCGGCTGACGCGGGCGCGGCCAGCACATCGGCAATCGGTCCGACCCCGGCTGCCGCAAACCCGGCCGCACCGATCCCGGCGATGCGCAGGAAGGCTCGACGCTGCAGGTGAAGACCATTCATGGGAAATCTCCTCTCGCGAACGCCGGGATCAGCCGAAGGTGAAAGCATAGGCGCGAACGCCGGCATCGAAGAACTCGATCCGGAAGGTACGATCGGCCACCGCTCCCTGTTGCCGCACCAGCTGATAGAGCCGGTCCTCGCGCACCTGACCCCAGCCCCCCGCATCGACATCGGCGCCATGGTTCGCACCGGGCGCGGCACCGTCGATCGTTACGCGGAACCGCACCACCCGACCTTTGGGCGGAGCGAGGACGAGATGCAGGTCGCGAGCGTGGAACCGATGCACAATACTGCCGGACTTGGCACCAAGCGTCGCGAACTCGCCGCCGATCGTCCACACGCCGTCCAGGCTCCAATGGTTGAGCGCCAGCGACGATGCGGCACGGTAGCGGCTCGACAGATCCTCCTGCGCGCCGCCGGGCGAGGCGAAATTCTGCGCCTGGGCATAGCCGATATAGGTTTCGCCCGAGCCGAGATTGCGGCGGTCGGCCTCGGCCTGTGCGCCCGAGCCATTGGCGGTGACGATCAGCGCGGCGACGCGCGTGCCGTTCGCTTCGGACAGCAATTGCTGGATCAGCCGTTCGGACTGGTCATAATCGCCTTCGCCAAATGCCTGGTGCCGCACCCGGCCATCGGCGCCGACAAAATAGAGTGCCGGCCAGGCGCGATTGCCGAACGCGCGCCAGATCGCGAAGTCATTGTCGATCGCGACCGGGTAGCGCACACCAAGCTGCGCTGTGGCCTTCTGCACATTCGCCACATCCTTTTCGAAAGCGAATTCGGGCGTGTGCACGCCGATCACCACCAGGCCGCGGTCCTTGTACTTTTCCGACCAGGCGCGGACATGCGGCAGGACGCGCAGGCAGTTGATGCAGGAATAGGTCCAGAAATTGACCAGCACGACCTTGCCGCGCAGTGCCTCGGGCCGCAGCGGCGGCGTGTTGAGCCATTGCCGCGCGCCGAATACCGCGCCGACCGGTCCGGCCGGAACGGGGCTGGGCGCGGCATAGGCGACACCGCCCAGCACCGGCCCCTCCTCCAGCGCGGCGACCAGCCGGCTTTCGACGATCGCCGTGCCGGTCGAGGAAAAGCGCGTCAGCAACCCGGCATCGAGCCCAAGCGCAATCACCGCCACGCCGGCGATCACGGCACCGCCCAGGATCGGGCGCAACCGGCCACCCCAGCGCGCTGAGCCTTTGGCGATGGCGAGCAGGCGCCCGCCGAGCAGGATGCCGCCGGCCAGCGACGTCGCCGCGCCAAGGCCGTAAGCCAGCAGCAGCAATGACGTCTCCACACCGGGACCGCGCAGCGCGGCGCCGGTCAGGATCAGCCCGAGCACCGGCCCGGCGCACGGCGCCCAGACCAGCCCGGTGGCGACACCGATCAGCAGCGAGGAGACGGGGCTTGCCCCCGCGCGCTGTTCGCGCCGCCCTGCCCAGCCCGACAGCCGCGATCCGAGCGCGACGATCGGCAGAGTCAGACGCGTCGCCAGTGCCGGTACCAGCATGGTCAACCCAAACAGGGTCATCAGGGTCAGCGCGGCGATCCGGCCATAATGATTGGCGTTGACCGCCCAATTGCCGGCGATCGCGGCCAGGCTCGCCACCGCGGCGAAGGTAACGGCAAGGCCAAGCAGCATCGGCAGCCCGCCACGCCGGAACGGCTGATCGGCGCGCGCCAGGATGAAGGGCAGGATCGGGAAGATGCACGGCGTGGCAATGGTGAAGATACCGGCCAGATAGGCGATGACGAAAAGCATGGGGCTTAGCCTTGGGTCGGATGGAAAGGATCAGTGGTGCGCAGTCGCAGCACCGGTGGCGGGCACGGTGAATTCGACCACGGCGCGATCGAGCGGCTGATGATTGGCATTGGCGAGGATCAGCTCGACCTTGTGTCGTCCCGCCGGCAGGCCGACCAGGATCAGCGGGTCGCCGCTCGCATCGGCCCAGTGCCACGGTGCATTATCGACCGAGACATGGACATGACCGATGCGCGGCGTGACACTCAGCGCCGCGGGGCCGAATACCGGCACGATGCGCAGATTTTCCGCGCGATACTGAATGAACACCTTGCCCTCGGCCAATGGCCCGGCGAGCGGCGGATCGACGATGATCCGCGCCGGCGGCTGCGGCGCGGTGAGCGGCACGACGCCGGCGGGGCCAAGTATATCGCGGGCGCTTTGCGCCGGGGCGACGGTTGCGGAGAACAGGGCGATGGCGCCGCCGATCAATGTAGCGAACCGGAACGGGGAGGAAGCCGCGCCTGGTAAGGGCAAAAGGTCATTGGTCGAGATCATGCTGATTCCCCTTGAACGGGTCGGCGCGGGATGGGCTCCGGCCTGCCGCATCACGGGCAGGCCGGGTCCGGTCAGGGGATCAAACAAGGTTGATCACGACATCGATATTGCCGCGCGTTGCCTTGGAATAAGGGCAGGTCTCGTGCGCCGCATCGACGATCGACCGCGCAACATCGGCGTCGATCCCAGGCAAGCTGACATTGAGCCGTGCCTGCAGGGAATAGGCGCCCTCGTTGAGCACCAGATCGACTTCGGCATCGACCGCGCGATCGGCCGGCAGCGCGACCTTCAGCTGGCTCGCCACGACGCCCATCGCACCGAGGAAACAGGCCGACCAGCCGGCCGCGAACAGCTGCTCCGGATTGGTGCCGGTGCCGCTGGTGCCGGGAGGCGACAGCTTGATGTCGAGACGGCTGTCACTGCTCCGTGCAGCGCCGTCGCGGCCGCCAGTGGTGTGCGTCTTGCCGGTGTAGAGGATCTTTGCAGCCTGGGTCATGGGAGGGTTCCTTTGATCTATATCGCATCCGCTTTGATCGGATACGATGCATATAGGCCCAGCTTTGTTCACGTCAACCCACTTACGATTTAATCGGATACGATATATATAGGCCGAGACATTTTCTTCACACCATCAAGGACTTTCCCATGACCGTCGCTGCCCCGCCTGACCCGAAGCTGTCCGATTTCCTGTGCTTTGCGATCTATTCGGCCAACCTCGCTTATGGCCGCGCCTATAAGCAGATCCTCGAGGAACTCGGTGTCACCTACACCCAATATATCGCGATCGTCGCGCTATGGGAGGAGGATAACCAGACCGTCGGCCGGCTGGGCGAGAAGCTGTTCCTAGAATCGAACACGCTGACCCCGATCCTCAAAAAGCTCGAGGAGCTTGGCTATCTGCACCGCCGGCGCGATCCCGCCGACGAGCGTCAGGTGATTGTGAGCCTGACCGACGCCGGCCGCCAGCTGCGCGAAAAAGGCCTGGGGTTACACCTGATCAAGGAATCGGGCCTGACGCCCGAGGAATTCGCTACCATGCAGCGCGGCGTGGTCGCGCTGCGTGACAATCTGATCCGCGCGACCAAGGCGAAGGGATAGTTCGGGCGCAAGCGCCGGGACGCGTCCCGCGATCAATGCTGTCAGAAGGAGCGACACATAGTCGAGGAACTCCTGATGACACAGATGACGCAAAACGCCGCCGCCGAAACGCTCCGCTATGGCCTTGCCACGACCGGTCTCGGCATGATGCTGGTTGCGGCCAGCACGCGCGGAATCGCCGCGATCCTGATTGGCGATGATGCCACCGCGCTGACCCGCGAGCTGCGCCGCAGCCTGCCTGACACGGCATTGGTCGAGGACCACGGCGCGGTCGCCGAAGCGATCAGCACCATCACCGCCTGGCTCGTAGCGCCGCGCCAGCCGCTCGACTTGCCGCTCGACCTTCGCGGCAGCGATCAGGAATTGGCGGTGTGGCGCGCCTTGCGGGCCATCCCGACCGGCGAGACACGCAGCTATGGCGCGCTGGCAAAAACACTCGCCGTCCCCGCTACGGCGCAGGAAGTCGGCGCGGCCTGCGCCGCCAACCGCATCGCGGTCGCCGTCCCGTGCCACCGTGTGATCAAGGCGGATGGCGGCATTTCCGGCTATCGCTGGGGCGTGCAGCGCAAACGCCGCCTGCTTGCGCTGGAGGCGGCGGCTTAGCTCTCGGACAAATACTCACACCTCCCGCTCGCCCTGAGCTTGTCGAAGCCTGTCCTGAGCGCCTGCCTTGGCAGGCAGTCGAAGGGGGCCGTTCTTCTTAGCCGAGGTTGAAAGGAGAAGAGCGGTGCTTCGACAAGCTCAGCACGAACGGGAGAGATGGTGTCGCCGAACCACGGACGGCCCCAGCTCTAGCCTCTGGGCGACCGCGCCCTCGACAGTGCCGCTTGAGTGACGCGCCCGCCGCGTTTGACCGTCTTCAGGCAGATCATGGTCGAGGATCGCTGCACCCCGGGCAGCACGACAATGTCGAAGCGCAGCAGATGGTCGAGATCGTCGACATCGCGGCACGCCACGCGCAGCACATAGTCGGCCTCCCCCGCGATGGTGTGGCATTCGAGGATTGCGGGTGCCGCCAGCACCGCCGCCTCGAATGCTTCGCGGCATGCGGAATCGATCATCACCTGGACAAAGGCAGTAACGCCGAGATCGAGCCGGCCCGGTTCGATATCGGCGCGATAGCCAGTGATGATCCCCGCTTCCTCCAGCGCCTGCACGCGGTTCCAGCACGGCGTCTTCGACAGGCCGACGCTCTCCGCCAGCGTGGCATAGGATTGCCGGCCATCGGCCTCCAGCGCGCCCAGTATCGCATGATCGATCCGATCCATCGCCAACCCTCGAACTGCACCCACGACAGAATGATGTTCTGCCGATAGCGGTTTTAGATACCATTCGTTTTGCACGGATAGCCGCCGACAGGCAATCGGCGGAACAATGGTTGCCGCGATCCGCGCTAGCCTGCGCCCTCGAACAGGAGCCGGGATGAGCAAGACCATCACTTATCGCAGCTATCTGCGCCTGCCCGAACTGCTCGCCTGCCAGTCGCCTCTGTCGGAGGCGCATGACGAGCTGCTGTTCATCTCGATCCACCAGGCGTCGGAAATCTGGCTCAAGCTTGCGCTGCACGAACTGCGCGCCGCGCGCGAGCATGTCGTCGCCGACGATCTGCGCCCCGCTTTCAAGATGATGTCGCGCGTCGCACGCATCCAGGCGCAGATGATCCAGAGCTGGGAAGTTCTCGCGACCATGACCCCGGCCGATTATACCCGGATGCGCGACCGGCTCGGCACCAGCTCCGGCTTCCAGTCCGATCAGTATCGCGAAATGGAATTCATCCTTGGCAACAAGGATGCGGCGATGGTCGAACTCCATGTCGACGAGCCCGAGATTCACGCCGCCCTGCGCGCCGCACTGGAAGCGCCGAGCCTGTATGACGAGGCACTACGGCTGCTCGCGCGGCGCGGCTTCGCGATCCCTGCCGACCAGTTGAACCGCGACTTCACTCAGGCCTATGCCCCCTCGACTGAGGTCGAGCGCGCCTGGGCGCAGGTCTATGCCAGTCCCGAGGAATATTGGGATCTGTACGAACTCGCCGAAAAGCTCGTCGATATCGAATATCACGTCCAGCTTTGGCGCTTCGGCCATCTCAAGACGGTCGAGCGGGTAATCGGCTTCAAGACCGGCACCGGCGGCACGGCGGGCGTGCATTATCTTGCCAAGGTGCTGGAGAAGAGCTTCTTCCCCGAACTGCTCAGCGTGCGCACCCGGCTATGACCCTGACGCTGGAGGAGATGCAGCGGCGCGACGCCGCCGATCCGTTCGCCGCGCTGCGTGACGCGTTCGACCTGCCGCCGGGCGAAACCTATCTTGACGGCAATTCGCTCGGTGCGCTGCCGCATGCCACCGCGGCGCGCCTTGCCGCGACGGTGCGCGAGGAATGGGGCAAGGGCCTGATCCGCAGCTGGAACAAGGCGGACTGGATCGGCGCGCCGGCGCGGCTGGGCGGCAAGATCGCCCGGATCATCGGCGCCGCACCGCATGAAGTGCTGGTGGCGGATTCGACCTCGGTCAATCTCTACAAGCTGCTCGTCGCAGCAGTGCAGGCGCAATCCGGCCGGCGCGTGATCCTGTCCGAGCCGGGCAATTTCCCGACCGATCTTTACGTCGCGCAAGGGGTCGCCGCGACCCTGCCCGATTGCGAGCTGCGCACCGTGCCGCGCGACCGGATCATCGATGCGATCGACGAAAGCGTCGCGGTGGTCATGCTCACGCACGTCCATTACCAGAGCGGCGCGCGCTTCGACATGGACACGGTCACGCGCGCGGCACAGGCGAAGGGCGCGCTGATATTGTGGGATCTGAGCCACAGCGCCGGCGCGGTGCCGGTCGATCTCAACGCCGCCAATGCCGATCTCGCGGTCGGTTGCGGCTATAAATATCTCAATGGCGGCCCTGGCGCGCCGGCCTTTCTGTTCGTCGCCGAGCGTCACCAGGCAGTGCTGCGCTCGCCGCTTTCGGGCTGGATGGGCCATGCCGCACCGTTCGAGTTCAGCGACGAATACGCGCCCGGTGACGGCATTCGCCGCTTCCTGTGCGGCACGCCGCCGATCCTCGGCATCGCCGCGCTGGAGGAAGGCATCGACCTGTTTCTCTCGGTCGATCGCCCAGCCTTGTTCGCCAAGGGGCAGGCCCTGTGCTCGGCCTTTATCGACCTGGTCGAGGATCGCTGCGCCGGACTCGGGCTCGGCCTGCTCACCACGCGCGATGCGGCGGTGCGCGGCAGCCATGTCTCGCTCCGCCACGCGAATGCCTGGCCAGTGATGCAGGCGCTGATCGCGCGCGGTGTGATCGGCGATTTCCGCGCGCCCGATGCGCTGCGCTTCGGCTTCACCCCGCTCTACACCAGCTACTGCGATGTCTGGCACGCAGTCGACATGCTGCACGATATTCTTGCGTCTGGCAGCTGGGACCAGCCAGATTTCCATGTCCGCGCGGCGGTCACATGACCCGCAACGCCGCCGCCGCCCTGCTTGAGCGCAATCGCGACCGGCCGCACGCCGTCGCGCTGATCGACGATCGCGGCGCTTGCACTCATGCCGAGCTTGCCGAGCGCGTACGCCGCTTCGCCGGTGTGCTGCACGACCGCGGCGTTGCACCCGGCACGCGGATGATGCTCTGCGCGGAGGACAGCATCGACTTTGTCGCCGCCTGTCTCGGGGCGATCTGGGCCGGGGTGGTTCCGGTGATGGTCAATCCGCAGCTCACCGCCACAGATTATCGCTATCTGCTCGACGATAGCGGCGCCGGCGTGCTGCTCGTCTCCCCCACCGCCCTGCCGCGCTTCGACGGGCTGGCGGTGCCCGATACGATGGTGATCGGCGAGCTGCCCGATGCAACGCCGGTCGAGCGGCCCGTACCGGTCGAGCCCGGCGATGTCTGCCTGTGGCAATATTCCTCGGGCACGACCGGCCAGCCCAAGGGCACGATGCATTCGCACGCCGCGATGATCGCAGCCCCGGCCCTGTTCGTCGAAGAAGTGCTGGCGCTGTCCGAGCGGGATGTCACCTTCTCGGTCTCGAAGATGTTCTTCGGCTATGGCTTCGGCAATTCGGTGCTGTTTCCGCTGTGGCACGGCGCGACCGCGATCCTGATGGCGGAGCGGCCGACTGCGGCGGCAGTACTGGCGCGCCTCGCCGAATACCGCCCGACCATCCTCTACAGCGTGCCGACTTTCTACGCCGCGCTGCTCGGCCAGGATGAGATACCGCCGGCAGCGACCGAGCGGCTGCGGCTCTGCGTCTCGGCCGGCGAAGCGCTCCCCGCCGAACTGTGCCGCCGCTGGCAGGTGCGGGTCGGCGTACCGATCGTCGACGGCATGGGCTCGACCGAGATGCTGCACATCTTCCTCGCCAACCGCCCAGGCGAGATCGAGCCCGGCACCACCGGCCGTCCGGTCGCCGGCTACACGCTCGACCTGCGCGGCGAAGACGGCGGGCCGGTAGCGGCGGGTGAGACCGGCGAGCTGTTCGTGCGCGGCCCGACCCGCGCGCTTGGTTACTGGAACAAGCCCGACAAGGATGCGGCGGTGTTCGTCGATGGCTGGGTCAGGACCGGCGACCGGTTCCACCGCGATGCGGCGGGTCGCTTCGTCTATCATGGCCGCGGCGACGATCTGCTCAAGGTCGCCGGCATCTATGTCTCGCCGTTCGAGATCGAGGCGGCGCTTGCCGCACACGCTTCGGTCGGCGACGTTGCGGTGGTGGGCGCGCCCGACCCCGACGGACTGATCAAGCCGGTCGCGTTCGTCGTTCCCGCGCCCGGCGCGACGTGCGACTGCGAGACGCTCAAGGCGCATGCCAAGGCGCTGCTTGCCGGCTATAAATATCCGCGCCGCATCCTGCTGGTCGATGCCCTGCCCAAGACCGCGACCGGCAAGATCGAACGCTTCAGGCTGCGCCAATGGGCGCTCGACGGGAACCGCGCATGAAGATCGCCTGTCTCGGCGGCGGCCCGGCCGGGCTGTATTTCGCCATCTCGATGAAGCGGCGCGACCCGGCCTGCGAGATCGACCTGTTCGAACGCAACCGCGCCGGGGACACGTTCGGCTGGGGCGTGGTCTTTTCCGACCAGACGCTCGCCAATTTGACCGCCAATGATCCGGTCAGCGCCGCGCTGGTCAGCGACGCCTTTGCGCATTGGGACGATATCGCAGTCCATATCAAGGGTGAGACGATCCGATCCGGCGGGCATGGTTTCATCGGTATCGGCCGCAAGCATCTCCTCGCCATTCTGCAGGATCGCGCCCGCGACCTCGGCGTGCGGCTGCATTTCGAGCATGAGGCCGACAGCGATCTCCACGCCTGGGCCGGCTATGACCTCGTCATCGCCGCCGACGGCGTGAACAGCCGGATGCGCGACCGCTATGAGGAGCAGTTCGGCGTCGATATCGACACCCGCCCGAACAAGTTCATGTGGCTCGGCACGCGGCAGGACTTCCCGGCCTTCACCTTCGCCTTCGAGCGGACCGAGGCGGGCTGGATCTGGGCGCATGCCTATCGGTTCGACGATGCGACCTCGACTTTCATCGTCGAATGCGCACCCGACACCTGGGCCGCGCTGGGCTTCGACCGCATGACGCAGGACGAGACGATCGCGCGGCTCGAGGCAATCTTCGCGCAGCACCTTGGCGGCAATCCGCTGATGTCGAATGCAGCGCATCTGCGCGGCGCGGCCTTATGGCTCAATTTCCGCCGCATTTTGTGCGAGCGCTGGGCTTATCGCAACCTCATCCTGCTCGGCGATGCGGCGCACACCGCGCATTTCTCGATCGGCTCGGGCACCAAGCTTGCGCTGGAGGATGCGATCAAGCTTGCCGAGGTGCTCAGCCGTCCCGGCTTGTCGCGCGACGATGCACTGGCCGAATATCAGGCGGAGCGATCGGTCGAAGTGCTGAAGCTGCAGAACAGCGCGCGCAATTCGACCGAATGGTTCGAGACGCTGGGTCGCTATCTCGACTTCGCACCGATCCAGTTCGCCTATTCGCTGCTCACCCGCTCGCAGCGCGTCAGTCACGAGAATTTGCGCTTGCGCGACCGTAACTGGCTGGAGGGCGTCGAGCGCTGGTTCCATACCGAGGCAGGCAACCCGACGACGCGCGCAGTGCCGCCGATGTTCGCGCCGTTCCGCCTGCGCGGGATGAGTCTTGCCAACCGCGTGGTGGTGTCGCCGATGGCGACCTATTCGGCCGCGCCGGACGCGGCGCCGACCGACTTCCACCTCGTCCATTACGGCGCACGGGCACAGGGCGGCGCGGGGCTGGTCTTTACCGAGATGACCTGCGTCTCGCCGGAAGGGCGCATCACGCCCGGCTGCACCGGCATGTATGCGCCGGAGCATGTGACGGGCTGGCGGCGCATCACTGACTTCGTCCACGCCAACAGCGCGGCGCGGATCTGCCTGCAGCTTGGCCATTCCGGCGCGAAGGGTTCGACCCGGCGCGGCTGGGAGGGAATGGATCAGCCGCTCGAACAGGATAACTGGCCGCTGATCGCCGCAGCCGATATCGCCTGGACCCCGGGCAATGCGCAGCCGCGTGCGATGGCCCGCGAGGATATGGACCGGGTCCGCGACCAGTTCGTTGCGGCGACGCGCATGGCGGTCGAGGCGGGGTTCGACATGATCGAGCTGCACGCCGCGCATGGCTATCTGCTGTCGGGCTTCATCACCCCGCTGCACAACCGCCGCGGCGACGAGTATGGCGGCAGCCTCGCCAACCGGCTGCGCTATCCGCTTGAAGTGTTCGCGGCGATGCGCGACGTCTGGCCCGTAGAGCGGCCGATGTCGGTACGCATCTCGGCGACCGACTGGATGGCCGATGCCGGGATCACTCCGGACGACGCGGTCGAGATCGCGCGTGCCTTTGCACAGGCCGGTACCGACCTGATCGACGTGTCGGCCGGCCAGACCTGGGCCGAGGCGAACCCGGTCTATGGCCGCATGTTCCAGACGCCCTTTGCCGACAAGATCCGCAACGAGGCGAAGCTCGCGACGATGGCGGTCGGCAACATCTTCGAACCCGACCATGTCAACGCCATCCTGACCGCCGGCCGCGCCGATCTGGTCGCGCTTGCCCGGCCGCATCTCGCCGATCCCTATTGGACGCTCCACGCTGCCGCTGCTTTCGATTATCGCGACGTGGCCGTGCCCGCGCCCTATCTTCCGGGGCAGATGCAGCTGACCCGCAACCTGAAGCGCGCTGCCGAGCAGGCGGAAGGATATAAGGCATGACATCGCTTGCCGGGCTTCATGCGGTGGTGACCGGCGGCGGCACCGGGATCGGTGCAGCGATCGCGCAGCGGCTCGCCGCCGAGGGCGCAATGCTGACCCTGATCGGCCGGCGGATCGAACCGCTGCGTGCGGTCGCCGCCCCGCTCGGGGCAATGGTCGCACCGGCCGACGTGACCGATCCAGATGCGGTCGCCGCAGCGTTCGAGCGCGCTCGCGCAGCGCATGGCCCGGTCGCGATCCTGATCAACAATGCCGGCGCCGCGTCGAGCGCGCCGTTCGCGCGCACTTCGCTTGCCGACTGGCGCGCGATGATCGCGGTCAATCTCGACTCGCTGCATATCTGCACTCAGGCCGCGCTCACTGACCTGAAGGCCGCACCGATGGGCCGGATCGTGACCATCGCCAGCACCGCCGGGGTCAAGGGCTATGCCTATACCAGCGCCTATTGCGCGGCGAAGCACGGCGCGATCGGCTTCACCCGCGCGCTCGCGGCGGAGCTGGCGAGCAGCGCGATCACGGTCAACGCGGTGTGCCCCGGTTTCACCGACACCGACCTGGTCGCGGGCGCCGTCGCCGGCATCGTCGCCAAGACCGGGCGCAGCGCAGAGACGGCGCGCGCCGAGCTGGCGCGCTTCAATCCGCAGGGCCGGCTGATCGAGCCGCGCGAAGTCGCCAACAGCGTCGCCTGGCTATGCCATCCCGACAGCGGGTCGATCACCGGCCAGTCCATCATCGTCGCGGGAGGGGAAGCCGCATGACACCCGAGAGCTATGCACCCGAGCATTTCGCCTGGCAGTATGACCACGGCGTCGCGACGATCACCTTGTCGCGGCCGGAGCGCAAGAACCCGCTGACGTTCGACTCCTATGCCGAACTGCGCGACCTGTTCCGCGCGCTTGCCGATGCGCCCGAGGTGAAGGCGGTGATCGTCACCGGGGCGGGTGGCAATTTCTGTTCGGGCGGCGATGTGCATGAGATCATCGGGCCGCTGACGAAGATGGACATGCCAGGCCTGCTGCGCTTCACGCGGATGACCGGCGACCTGGTCAAGGCAATGCGCGCCTGCCCGCAGCCCGTGATCGCCGCGATCGACGGGGTCTGCGCCGGCGCCGGCGCGATCATGGCGATGGCGTCCGACATCCGGATCGCGACGCCGCGCGCAAAGACCGCCTTCCTGTTCACCCGCGTCGGGCTGGCCGGGTGCGACATGGGCGCCTGTGCGATCCTGCCGCGGCTGATCGGCCAGGGCCGCGCGTCGGAACTGCTCTTTACCGGTCGGACGATGAGCGCGGAAGAAGGCGAACGCTGGGGCTTTCACAACCGGCTGGTCGATCCCGATGCGCTGCTCGCCGATGCGACCACGCTGGCACGGAGCCTCGCCGACGGGCCCAATTTCGCGCACGGCATGACCAAGACTCAGCTCAATGCGGAATGGGCGGTGAGCCTCGATGTGGCGATCGAGATGGAAGCGCAGGCCCAGGCGATCTGCATGCAGACCGCCGACTTCACCCGCGCCTATGACGCCTTCGCCGCCAGGAGCGTGCCGGTGTTCGAGGGTAATTGAGCATGACGCTTCACCACACCCTGCTGCCCGAAGGCTGGCCGCGCCCCAAGGGCTATGCCAACGGCATCCTGGCCGAAGGGCGCATGATCTTCACCGGCGGCGTGATCGGCTGGGACGAGCAGGAAAGGATCGTTGCCGATGATCTGCCCGGCCAGTTCCGCCAGGTGCTCAGCAACATCCGTGCGATCCTCGCCGTTGCCGGTGCGGGCCCCGAGCATATCGTCCGCCTGACCTGGTACATCACTGACCGCGACGCCTATCTCGCCGCGCAGGCGGAGATCGGCGCGATCTGGCGCGAGCAGATGGGGCGCAACTACCCGGCGATGGCAGTGGTTACGGTGACCGCACTGATGGAAGCCGCAGCGAAGATCGAGATCGAGGCGACCGCAGTCCTCCCGCCACGCTGATCAATCGTCGCCGATCGCCGCCAGCCCCTTGCGGTCGCGCAGCGTGATGCGGGCATAGGCGAGATCGATCAGCCCGGCGCGGGACAGCCGCTGCAGCTCCTTGTTGAGCGTCTGGCGCGACACGCCGATCGTGCCGGCGAGATCGGACTGGCGTATGTTGAGCACATCGCTGCCCGACACCTCCGCCCCCTGCAGCAAGGTCCGCGCGAGCCGGGTGGTGACCGATTGCGACAGGCCCTGTGCGATAAAGGCAAGCGCTGTGCGCTGATGCGCGCAGACCAGCAGGCCGATGTCGCGGTACAAGCCGGGCTCGTCCGCCGCCAGCCGGTTGAACACCGGCTGCGAGAGATGCAGCAGCCGCGTCGAACCATAGGCGATCGCATCGTGCGGGCGCGGCCGGCCATCCATGGTGGAGAGCTCGCCGAACCAGGTGCCGGGACGGAGGATCAGCGCGAGCAGGTCGACGCCGCTCGCCAGATGTCCGATCAGCCGTACCTGCCCCTCCAGCACCGCCCAAAGGCCATTGGGCGGATCGTCCGCGGCATAGACCAGCTCCCCGGTCGCCACAGTCCGCACCCGTGCCTGCTCCACGATCAGCCGCCGGCGCGCGGCCGGCAGCGCGCCGAACCAGTCATCGCTCTCCAGCAGGGGAAATTCAGCGATCGTCATGCCCGCCAGCATTGCTCATCGATCGAGATTGTCAAGCAGGCGACACTCTATTCCGGCGACTCATGCTAGCCTCGGTTCCGACGCGGCGATCCGGCAAGCCCGGCGTGCCGAACGAGCGCAACGATTAGGAGAGAGACAATGGCGACCGCACAGATGATCACCCCCCGCGACCAGATCAGCGATGCGGAATGGGCATTGCGGGTCGATCTCGCCGCTGCCTACCGGCTGGTCGCGATGTTCGGCTGGGACGACCTGATCTTCACGCATTTGTCGGCGCGCGTGCCGGGACCCGAGCATCATTTCCTGATCAATCCCTATTCGCACATGTTCGAGGAAATGACCGCGTCGGCGCTGGTCAAGATCGACCTGGACGGCAACAAGGTCGGCGATTCGCTCGCGCCGGTGAACCAGGCCGGCTTCGTCATCCATTCCGCGATCCATGCCGCGCGCGAAGACGCGACCGCGGTGCTCCATCTTCACACCCCGCACGGCCAGGCGGTATCGGCAATGGCGTTCGGCCTGTTGCCGCACACCCAGACCGCGATGATCGCGCAGCACGACGTCGCCTATCACGACTTCGAAGGCATCGCGACTGACCTGGAGGAGCGCGAGCGGCTGGTCGCCGATCTCGGCACCAAGAATGCGATGATCCTGCGCAACCACGGTACGCTGACAGTTGGCGAGTCGATCCCGCAGGCGTTCATCCGGATGTATTTCCTGGAGCGCGCGTGCGAAGCGCAGATCCTGATGCTGAGCGCGGGCCGCGACAATCTCAACAATCCGGAACAGGGCGTGGCGGAGAAGGTCAAGGATCAGTCCACCGGGCCGGGCATGCGCATGCTGTCTGACCTGCTCGCCTGGCCGGCACTGCTGCGCAAGCTCGACCGGGTCAATCCGGGTTATCGCGACTGAGGCTGTTCCGAGCTCGACCTTCCGGACCTATGCGAGGTTGGTCGTAACATAAGCCCCACCGTCACCCCGGACTTGCTCCGGGGTCCACTGGGCAGCATGAGCCGCACATGCCATTTCGCGCTGCACGGTGGACCCCGGAACAAGTCCGGGGTGACGCAGCCTTTGTGGCTACGGCCGAAAAACGGCAGCGGCCGAGCTCTCCGCCCGGCCCTCACCGTTCCTTGATGGTGATGAAGCGCAGCGCCAGTGACGGGTTCTGTGCGACCAGATCAGCGAGCGGCACAGCCAGCGGGCGGTCGAAGGGATAGCCCATCGGCTTGGCGTCGGGATATTCGTCGGTCACCGCACAGAAACTCATCGAGCCGCATTGGCCCTGTTTGATCAACGCATCGTCCTTGGTCACCACCGCGAGCAGCGCGAAGCGCATCCCGGATTTGGTGCCGCGCGGATAAAGCAGATGATAGGGCCAGCCGCATTCGCACGCCGCGGCGTCGGGATGGTCATCGCCCTGCTGGTCGAAATGCAGGTCGCGCACGACATCGGGATTGGCGTGGAGCGCAGTAACCGGGCGGCGCACCAGGGTCGAATCGGTATCGGCGCGAGCCAGGACCTTTTCCTCGCCCGGTGCGATCGGTGCGGCGAACTTGTCGAGTTCGATCCACAGCCGGCGATTGTTGAGCGAGCCGTCCGCTACCCCATCGACCGCAAAGGCCGGGCACAGGAACAGGCGCACCGTCACCAGCTGCTCAGCCGCCGCGGTCGAGCGCAGCCGGACCGCAAAATGGTACGATGGATGCCACAGATAGGGATAGGTGAAGCGCGGCTGTTCCTCGACCTGCTGATCGGTGTTGAGCTGGAAAATGCCGTGGCGCAGCTCGGTCTCGATCGTATCGTGCATCGTGACCTGGAGCGGCTGGCCGTTGATCTGGCCGATCGTGCCCTGCGCCGCATTCTGGTTGAAGCGCTGGCCGCCGAACAACCCCTCGGCGAGCTGGTCGACCGTCGCGCCAAGCCCGGCGGCGGCGTTGCGGAACAATGCGCTGTCGAGGATGATCAGCCCGGCATCGTCGCCACCGCCGAATGCCACATCCGGCGCGGCGGCGAAGTCGTTGGCGGGCAATTTTTCCTGATAGGCGAAGTTGATGTCGTCGACATGGCGGTGCCAGCGCCAGAAGAAGGGATCGCGGATCGCCGCGGCGGGGTTGTACATCACGCCGCCTTCATAAGTCGCCTGGTCGGACAGGGCGGCGGTGAAGACATGGCCGAAGCCGTGATGATTGCCGTAAAAGCTGTTGTAGCCCGCGCCGCTGATGCTCTTGCCGCTGCTTTCATCGGCATGGCCAAGCGCATCGCTGCCCGGTGCGCCGTCCAGCACCAGCGACGCTCCGCCCGGCACCGCCAGTTTCAGCGTGGCGGCGGCATCCCTGAGTCGATCGCGGCGCTGTGCATGATCGGCCGGCGCGTAATTGTTGATCAGGGCAAGCTGCGCCCATTTGCCGTTGGCAGGGCGCGACAGATAGGTCACGCCGCCGATCGCCAGCCCGCCCGGATCATAGCCGACGCCAATACTGGCATCATAATCGTCGAACGGTTCGACCGGGTCGAGGCCGGCGCCGAGCCGTTCCGCGTCGTAGCGCGCCAGCATCTGTTGATGCATGTAGAAGAACAGCTCGCCGTGGCGCGGGCGGATCGAAAAGCCGGGGCTGTCGAAGCGGACATAGACGAGATGCCAATGTTCGTGATGTTCGTTGGCGAGCGGGTCTTCGCGGAACCAGTTGATCTTGTCCTCGTCCGCCGACCCGGTCGTGCCGCCGAGCGCCGGCAGCGTCCCCGTCCCTCCCGCCAGCGGGCTGGTGAGATTGACCGTCATGCGGGACATCAGGTTGGGAATGCGGACGTTGCGCGCGGCGTGGTCATGGGTGAGGAACAGCTTGGCGGCGTGATCGACCAGTCCTTCCGGATAGTTTCCCCGCAGATCGGTCGCCAGCGCGAAGGCGGCCGCCACCGCGTCATTGTCGCTGCCGTCGCGCGCGAGCGCCTCGGCCGCCGCGCGCGCCATGCGGTCGGCGACCGCGATCGCCGCCTCCATATCCTCGGCAACGAAAACGGAGAAGGCGCGGCCGGCCGGCGGCGGCGCATCCCCCGGAAGTGCCGCGAAAACCGAATCTTGCGCGCTGCGCACGACCGGTGACGTGAAGAAGGCGTCGACGCCCTTCTGGATCGGTTCGCTCATCATTTCCCCCTTTGACTGATCGGCGCGGCGCTCTTCAGGACAGCACGCGCTCCACCGGTACGCTCGCCTGGCCGACGATATCGACCGTGACATACTCCCCCGCCGAGACCGGCTGCGAATATGTGGCAGGCGTCCATTTGGTCGCATCGCCGCCGACATCGCCGGTGGTTTGGGTCGACAGGTCGAGAAGCAAGATCTTCGGGTTGATGCCCTGCGGTACGGCCGGTTTCAGTATCGGCGTCTCGTTGATCTGAGACACCTCGATCTCACCCAGAACGGTGAGCAGGTAAGCCGATCCGACCAGATCGCTGCTCTCGATCGCCTTCCAGTTCCTGCTGTTCAATACGGACATGACTATCTCCCCGGTCGCCGCTCGTTATCGATAACGCATCACAGGCGACCGGCCGTCACGGGCGGGCCCCTGGCAAGAAGCGGCGGCGACTCCGGCATACGTCCGTTTCCGGATCTGAGGATGCGTCCCGCGCAGTGCCGAGTAAAGCAATGTTGGCCAACAAGATCGGATCCGGATGCAATTGCCGGGAAAGCGCGGCAGAATAGTCGATGCGCCGTGCTGTTTTATGCTGTTATTCGTCCGAATTTTTCCGCTGCTGTTAAGTTGGATTTCGGGTGGAAAATTCCCTTTGTGGTTCAATGACTTGATACCCCGCTATGCTGTTGTTGAATAACAGCATCGGAACAGCACTTAACAGCGTGGAAAACAGCGCTGTTCCGGGCGGAACAGCAGCGGGACTTTTCGGCGTTGGGGATGATCGTCCGAGGCCGGTTGCGCCCGGCTTTTCAAACCAATTTTCACCGATTCCGACCTGCTGTCGCATAACAGGTGGCGAAACAGGTCCCGTTCCCGGCGAACAGGTCGCCGGTGGTTCGGATGTTTTCACAGTAGAAAGAGCGGCGAGCACGACCGGTCAGGGTCGCGCTTGCGAGTGGTGGTGGCATGATTGGGCGTTGGGTTGAATCAGTGAATTCATGCAAGATTGGAAACCTGACGCTTGATGCCCGCGCGCAAAAAATGCTGTCATACATTTTATTTTAGCGAGAGCGCAGCAATCTCCCTGAGAGAGGGAAATCTCCTATGTTCTGGCGCTACCTGGTTGCTGCCCTGGCATTTACCACCGCATCGGCGGCGAAGGCCGATTATTGGACTCCTCAAGCCGATATCGTCTGCAGCCGGCACGACAATGTGGCGGTTATCCGTTTCGGCGGGGCATGGAGCGGCGGTGGCTCGACGACATTCCGCACTCTCCCACACCGGATCGACGGCGGACTATCGCAATCCAGGGCGAGCAACCGCACCAACTGCAGGCTCCCGAACGGATGGCGCTTGCGGTTGCGGGACGGGCAGAAGCAAGCTTTTGCATATGGAGCCGGGGGAGCGGATCCTCCGGCCTTTTTCAGTTTGTGGATCGAGCGCCGGCATATCTTTTCGGCGAAGGAGTGGAAGCCTCACTATGATGCGGAGAATCAGCTGCAAATTACCGCGCTTGTCGTTCGGCCGAACCGCCTGACCTGGTGTCGCGCACAGGACGAGGGCCCGCAACTATGCACCGACGAACCGTTCCGGCTGGATAAAAAATATCGGGTCGATACCACCGAATATCCGGCAAACGGCCGAAAGAGGAAGGTGGGGACGTTATTGGCAACCTCGGGTGAGGCGCCGAACGGTTTTTGCCGCCAGTATCTCAAAGCGATGCGCGCCAAGATGCTCGACGATGTCGCTTTCAGCTACGCACTTTCCGGACATGAGAGCGCGCCGTTCGCGTGGGACCTCACCGCTCGCGCTCAATCATTCCCAAAGTCCGATATCCGACAGGCTGACATAGACATCGCGCCGGGAGTGCGACGGCGACTACTTCTGTGGCACGGCGAGAATCATTTTTTCGACGGCGATGTCGTCTTGGTGTTGCCGCAGGGTACAAGCACCGCAAAGCTCCTGCCGCAGATTGATTTTCCCGGCACCAATCCGGACGTCCTTGCCCTTGGCGAAGCACGTGGATGGACTCGACTCATAGGCGGAAGCCGGAATATTTATCCTCGAGTCAGCCCCCGGTATGTGCATTTCGTTCCGGAGCGCATCAAAGGTCGGCTCTATTTTCTCGCGAGCCCGACCAGCCTCGACGAGCGGCCAACAGCCATTCTGCTTGGTCTCCGCCCGAAAGGCGGCTCCCGAGTGATGTGTCGCATTCAGCGAGTCGAGCCGCACTTCTAGCGAGAGTGAATACCTACAGTTCGCCTTCCTTCAGCCGTTCCGCCACGACCGGCGCCAGCCGGTCGGCGATACGGGCGACGCCGGTGATGTTGGGGTGGATGCTGTCGGCCTGCATCAGGCTGCGGTTGCCGATCACCCCATCGAGGATGAAGGGGTAGAGCGTCGCGCCATAGTCCTTCGCCAGATCGGGAAAGATGCGGTCGAACGCCGCGACATAATCGGCGCCGAGATTGGGCGGTGCGCGCATCCCGGTCAGGATGACCGGGATTTTCCGATCACGCAGTTCACCCAGCATCGCGGCGAGATTGGCGCGGGTTTCGGCCGGGGTGATCTGGCGCAGCACGTCATTGCCGCCAAGACCGAGCAGGACCAGATCGGGTTTGCGCTTCAGATTATCGAGCGCGAAGGACAGCCGCTGGCGGCCTGCCGCCGTCGTGTCGCCGGAGACGCCGGCATTGACGATCAGCGCATTCAGGCCCTGCGCGCGAAGCCGTGCCTGGATCGCGTCGGGCAGGCTCTGGCCGCGCGCCAGACCGTAACCGGCATAAAGGCTGTCGCCGAACGCCAGCACGCTGCGTTCGGGGCCAGCGACTGGCGTAATGATCGCCGGCGCGGGTGCGTCCGGCGTCGCGGCGGCCGTGGTGTTGGTCACCGCAATCGGCTGCGGACCGCAGCTTGTGAGCAGCAGTGCTTGGAGAAGCAGCAGTCCCGCCCCATATCCGCGTCTTCCTGTCATACTTCCCGCCTTCATCAACTTCCCAGCCAGGTTTCCCTGACATGCCCAACACGTCTCCCGACGATATGGTGATCGCCGCGCGCGGAGTCACGCTGACACTGGGTGCTGCCGCCGCGCCGACCGTGATCCTGCGCGGCATTGACCTGGACGTGGCGCGCGGCACCAGCCTTGCGCTGCTTGGGCCGTCGGGGTCGGGCAAATCGTCGCTGATGGCGATCCTGTCGGGGCTCGAACGCGCCAGCTCGGGCAGCGTCGCTGTGGCGGGGCTGGAATTCGGCACGCTCGACGAGGATGCATTGGCGCGGGCGCGGCGCGGGCGGATCGGCATCGTGCTGCAAGCCTTTCACTTGCTGCCGACGATGACAGCGCGCGAAAATGTCGCGGTGCCGATGGAGCTGGCCGGAATGACCGATGCCTTTGCGCGCGCCGATGCCGAGCTGGAAGCGGTCGGGCTCGGCCACCGGCTCGACCATTATCCGGCGCAATTGTCGGGCGGCGAGCAGCAGCGCGTGGCGATCGCCCGCGCGCTCGGACCACGCCCCGATCTGGTGTTCGCCGACGAGCCGACCGGCAATCTCGACACCGCCACCGGTGCGGCGGTGATGGATCTGCTGTTCGAACGCCAGGCCGCGGCGGGCGTGACACTGGTGGTGATCACGCATGACGCGACGCTGGCCGCGCGCTGCGACCGGATCGTCGAGCTGGCCGATGGGCGGATCGTCGCGGACCGTGTGCGATGAGTGACTCCGGGAATGACTGGCGGACGGCGTGGCGGCTGGCGCGGCGCGAGATCGACCTGAAGTTTCGCGGGTTGCGGTTGTTGCTTGCCTGCCTGTTCCTTGGCGTTGGCGCGCTCGCGGCGATCGGCAGCCTCACTCAGGCGATCGACCGCGAGCTGGCGACGCGCGGCGGCGTGATCCTGGGCGGCGATGTCGAGTTCGCCATTTCGCAGCGCGGCGCCGACCCGGCTGAGCGCGCGGCGATGGCGGCGATCGGCACGGTGTCGGAAACCGCGCGGATGCAGGCGACCGCAGTCGGCGGGAGCGAGGCCACGCCGCTGATCGTGCCGGTCGAGCTGAAATCGGTTGATGCGGCCTATCCGCTTTACGGGCAATTGACGCTGCAGGGCGGGCGCGTGGTTCGCGCGCCCGGAGCGGACACAGTGTGGATCGCGCCCGCCCTGGCCGACCGGCTCGGCGCGAAGGCCGGCGACAGTTTCAAGCTGGGATCGGCGCGTTTTACGATCGGCGGAATCATCGCCGATGAGCCTGACCGGCTGGGCGAGGGATTCACGCTGGGCCCGGTGGCGATCGTCTCGCAAGCGGGCATGGCGCGCGCGGGACTGATCCAGCCGGGCAGCATGTATGAGAGCAAGTACCGCGTAAAGATGCGCGACGGTGGACAGGCCCCGGCCGCATTGGCGGCGTTCAAGGCGCGGTTCCCGGTCGCCGGCTGGGAAGCCAAGACGCGTGATCGCGCCGCACCGGGCGCCGCACGCTTTGTCGAGCGGATGGGACAGTTCCTGATGCTGGTGGCGCTGTCCGCGCTGGTGATTGCCGGGATCGGCGTCGGCAACGGTGTCTCCTCTTACCTCGCCGCACGGCGCGGGGGCATCGCCGCGCTGAAAGTGCTCGGCGCGACATCGGGCATGATCGCACGCATCTATGTGCTGCAGATCGGCGTGGTCGCGGCGGTCGGGATCCTTGCCGGACTGGTGGTCGGGGTCGGCGCCGTACCATTGATCGTAACGCTGGCCGGTGATGTCCTGCCGGTCGCGCCACGCTTCTCGGTCGAGTGGCTGCCGCTTCTGCTGGCCGCGGCCTATGGCATGCTGATCGCGCTGGCCTTTACCGCACCGCCACTGGTCGCGGCGGGCAGCGTACCGGCGGCGGGGCTGTTGCGCGGCGTGTTCGATGAGCGCACCGCACCGCTGCGCCGGACCCTGCCCTGGATGGGGGGCGCGGGCGCGGCGATCGTCGCGCTGGCCCTGTGGTCGGCGGAGCAGCCCTGGCTGACCGCCGGATTCCTCGCCGCGATGGCCGGGGTGTTGCTGGTGCTGGCCGGGTTCGGTTGGGTGGTACGCCGGGGCGCGGCGGCAGTGCCCCGCGCGCGGCGGCCCTTGCTGCGGCTGGCGATTGCCGCGCTGCACCGTCCGGGCGCACGGACCGGCGCGCTGGTCGTGGCACTTGGGCTGGGACTGACGCTGTTCGTGCTGCTGGCGGCGATCCGCACCAGCATCGACGCCAATATCGCGCAGACCGTGCCGAAGCGCGCACCGGCGCTGTTCGCGCTGGATGTGCCGCGCGACCGCGAGGCCGAGTTCCGCCGCATCGTCACCACGGTCGAACCGCACGCGGGGATCGCCACTGTACCAGCGCTGCGCGGGACGATCACCGGCTATGGCACCACGCGCGTCGCCGATCTCAAGACCATTCCCGACGGCGCCTGGGCGCTGCGCGGCGAGCGCGGGCTGACCTATGCCGCGACCTTGCCTGAGGGCAGCGCGCTGACCGCCGGGCGCTGGTGGCCAGCGCATTATGCCGGGCCGCCTTTAGTCTCGATCGACGAGCGGCTGGCGCAGGCGCTCAGCCTGAAGATCGGCGATCCGATCAGCTACAGTCTGCTCGGGGTCGAGCGCAGTGCGCGGATCGCGTCGTTCCGGCGGATCAACTGGGACACGCTCGGTTTCAACTATGTGATGGTGTTCTCGCCCAATGCGATCGCCGATGCGCCGCACAATCTCGCCGCGACGATCGACTTGCCGGCCGGGCGGGAGAGCGCAGTGATGCGCGCATTACTCGCCCCCTTCCCCTCGGTATCGGTGATCGAGGTCGGCGCCGTGCTGACTCAGGTGCGCGACCTGGTGACTCAAATGGCCGCCGCGATCACCGCTGCGACGTCCGTCGCGGTGCTCGCCGGGATTGCGGTGCTGGTCGGCGCGATCGCCGCCGCGCGCGAGGTCAGGACCTATGACAGCGTCATCCTGCGTACGCTCGGCGCGACACGGATGCAGGTGCTGGCGAGCCAGGCGATCGAATACGCCTTTCTCGGCGCGGCGCTGGCGGTGCTGGCATTACTGCTTGGACTCGGCGGCGCCTGGTATGTCGTGGTCGAATTGTTCGAGTTCGCCTGGCTGCCCGATTATGGCGCGGTTGCGGTGACGCTGGTTGCCGGGGTGGCGAGCGTAATGGCGCTCGGGCTGGCCGGGGCGTGGCCGATCCTTGGGGTACGGCCAGCGCGGGCGTTGCGGGAGCTTTAGGGCAGCATTCCACCGTCACCCCGGACTTGTTCCGGGGTCCACTGCGTCGCAAAAATTGCATGTGCGGCTCGTGCGGCACGGTGGACCCCGGAACAAGTCCGGGGTGACGTAGCCCTAGCGAAGCTGAAACCCGAGCTCGCCCAGCACGTCGCGCAGCACATGCCGGCCGGCCATCGACCGGGGTCCGCGCGTGCGTTCGCTGGCCTGGTCGCTCCAGTCGCGTTCGCTCAGGCCCTGTTCGCGCTGGAAGCTACGCAGCCGCGCGTCATAATGCCGTGCGGCCTCGACCTGCGCATCGGTCCAGGCATATTGCTCATGAAACAGCACCGATTTCTGAGGCAGGCGCGGCTTGACCGATGCCGGGCGCGCCGGATCGGGTCTGCCGACGACCAGCCCGAATAGCGGGAAGACGCGCGGCGGCAGGTCGAGCTCGGTCGCGACCTCGGCCGGCTTGTTGCGGATCCCGCCGATATAGACCGAGCCCAGGCCAAGCGATTCAAGCGCAACCACTGCATTCTGCGCGGCGATCGACGCATCGACTGCACCGAGAATGAAGCTTTCGGTATAGTCGAGTGCTTCCGGCCGCGTGCCCAAAGCCTCACCGATCCGGGTCAGCCGGTCGAAATCGATCAGCCAGACCAGCAGCAACGGCGCCTCGACGATATGCTTCTGATTGCCGGCGAGCGCGGCGAGCCGTGCCTTGCGCGCGGGCTCCTGCACCGCGACCACGCTCCATACCTGGAGGTTGGACGAGGAGGCGGCCGATTGAGCGGCGGCGACCAATGTCTCGATCGTGCCCGGATCAAGCGCATCGGGCAGATAGGCGCGGACCGAGCGGTGATCGAACAGGGTGTGCAGGATCGCGTTGTCCGTCACCTGCACCGGCGCATCGTCATGACGATAGCGCGCGCGAAGGGCATGCGCCGTGCTCATGCCTGTTCCAGCCTGGGCGTTGCGGCACGATCGGTCAGGCCATTCGCCGGCCGCCTCAGTCCGAGATTCTCGCGCAGGGTGAGGCCTTCATAGTCCTCGCGGAACAGGCCGCGACGCTGCAGGATCGGCACGACCTGATCGACGAAATCGGTCAGCCCGGTCGGGAGGATCGGCGGCATGATGTTGAACCCGTCGGCCGCCTCACCCTCGAACCAGGACTGGATCACATCGGCGATCTGTTCGGGCGTGCCGACACTGGTGAGATGTCCGCGCGCGGTCGAGACCTGGCGGTAGAGCTGGCGCAAGGTCGGCCGCTCGCGCTCGACCAGGTCGGAGACGAGCTTGAGCCGGCTCTTGTTGCCATTGGTGTCGCTGGGCAAGGGCGGTGCGATGTCGTCGAGCGAATAACCCGACAGGTCGAAGCCCTGATAGTGCCGCCGCAGGATGCCCCACGCGACCGCCGGATGGACCAGCGACTGGAGTTCCTCGTAATTGGCCTCGGCTTCCGCTTCGGTCCCGCCAAGCACCGGAAAGATTCCCGGCATGACCAGCAGATCCTCCGCGCGGCGGCCATAACGCGGCAGGCGCGCCTTCAGGTCGCGGTAGAAATCCTGTGCATCGGCGAGGATCAGATTGGCGGTGAAGACCACTTCCGCGGTGCGTGCGGCAAGTTCGCGGCCCGGCTCCGACGCGCCGGCCTGCACGATCACCGGATAGCCTTGCGGCGGGCGGGCGATGTTGAGCGGGCCGCGCACCTGGAAATGCGTGCCCTGATGGCCGAGGACATGGAATTTATCGGTGTCGAGGAACACACCCGCCGCGCGGTCGCGCACGAAGGCGTCGTCCTCGTAACTGTCCCACAGTCCCTTCACGACATCGATATATTCCTCGGCGCGTTCATAGCGGCGCGAATGTTCGAGATGCGCGGACTGGCTGAAATTCGCCGACACATCGGCGCCAGTGGTGACGACGTTCCACGCCGCGCGCCCGCCCGAAATCCAGTCGAGCGAGGCGAATTTGCGCGCCGTGGTGTACGGGTCCTCATAGGTTGTGGTCGAGGTCGCGACGAAGCCGACCCGCTCGGTCACCTGCGACAATGCCGACCATAAGGTGATCGGCTCGAAATGCGCCGCCTTGGCGTTCTGGCGAAAGGCCGATTCATCGGTGAAATCGGCATAGCCGCCGGGACTGTCGGCGACGAACACCAGGTCGAACTTGCCGCGCTCGGCAGTCTGGGCGAGCAATTTATAATGGTCGAGATTATGGCCGGCATCGGCCTGGGTCGCTGGATGCAGCCAGGCCGAGACATGATGGCCGGTCGCCTGAAGAAAGGCACCCAGGCGCAGTTTGCGGTTGGTGTGGCTCATGCGGTGATCCTTGCTCTGTCGGAGGGGGAAGCGGCGTAGGGGGACGCGCCGGACTCGGTCTCGACACCGAGCAAGCCGAGCAGCTCGTGCTGGAGCGCGGCGAAGCGCTCGCGGCGGGCGGGGCCGGCAGGCGGCAACGCCACCCGGATGTCGGCGACGATGCGGCCCTGGTCGAGCACCACCACCCGGTCGGCGAGCTCGATCGCCTCATCCACATCATGAGTGACGAGCAGCACGGCGGGGTTGTGCGCCGCGGACAGGCGGCGCAGCAGGACATGCATGCGAATGCGGGTGAGCGCGTCGAGCGCACCGAACGGCTCGTCGGCGAGCAGCAGTTCGGGGCGGCGCACCAGCGAGCGGGCGAGCGCGACGCGCTGCTGCTCCCCGCCCGACAATTCATAAGGCCAGGAGCGTTCGCGCCCGTCGAGTTCAACCTCGGCCAGTGCCTCGAGCCCGCGCTGCCGCGCATTGGCGCCGTCGAGCCCGAGCACGACATTGTCGAGCACGCGCTTCCATGGCAACAGCCGCGCGTCCTGGAAGATCACCGACAGCCGATCGGGCACGACCAGCTCGCCCGACCCTTCGGCTTCATGATCGAGACCGGCGAGCGCGCGCAACAAGGTGCTCTTGCCCGAACCGCTGCGGCCAAGCAGCGCGACGAATTCGCCCGCGCCGATATCCAGGTCGATGCCGTCGAGCACGCCCTTTTTGGTGAAGCGGCGGACCAAGCCGCGGATGCGGACGACGCTCATGCGCCAAGCGTCCGGCGCCACACCAGAGCGCGGCGCTGGATCACCCGCACCACCGCATCGGAGCCGAGCCCAAGCAGCGCATAGACCACCAGCCCCACCAGCATCACATCGGTCTGGGCATAGTTGCGGGCCAGCGTGATCATATAACCGATGCCGCTGGTCGCATTGAGCTGCTCGACCACCACCAGCGCGAGCCAGGCCGCGGTCACGCCGAAACGCAGGCCGAGCAGCATGCCGGGCAGTGCGCCGGGCAGCACGACATGGCGGATAAAGGCGACGCGGCCGAGCCCCAATGTCTCGGCCAGCTCGACCTGCTTAAGGTCGATCGCGCGGAGCGCGCTGTGAGTGTGGATATAGATTGGCGCAAATACCGTGACGGCGATGACCGTGACCTTCATCGCTTCGCCGACGCCGAACCACAGGATCATGAACGGGATCAGCGCAAGTACCGGGATGCCGCGTTTGAGCTGTACCAGCCCGTCGATCACATAACCGCCGAGCAGGCTCAGCCCCGAGATCAATGCGAGGAGCACGCCGGCAAGCGTGCCGAACGCCAGCCCCTGCCCCGCGCGCCACGCCGATACGGCGAGATTTTCCTGCAGCCGCCCATCGCGGACCAGCTCGATCCCGGCGGTGACCGCAGTCCAGGGCGCGGGCAGAGTCCGCGTGTCGAGAAAGCCGGTGAGCGAGAAGACCGACCAATAGATCAGCAGCAGCACCGGCCCGAGCACCCAGCCCCAAGCCAGCGGCGTGTCGAGCCCGAGCCGGCGGTTGCGGCGCTGGACGGGCGCTTCGATCACACCCCGGGGAAATATCACTTCCGTGATGGCCGGAAGCGTTGCGATATTGGGGAAGGGCGCGTTCATGACAGCTCCTTTCAATGGTCGGCGGCCAGGCCGGCGGCGAAACCGTTGGCGGCGATTTCCTCGAAGCGGCGATCGAACAAGGTGGCGGCGTCGATGCGCGGCTTGTCCATTTCCGGAGCGAGCAGGTCGATTGCAGCCTGTTGATAGGCGATCGGCTGATCCCAGCCGCGCGCCACCTCGATATCGCCGGCCGCGGCGAGGATCAGCTTCGCATCGGCGAGCGGCAGGCCCTGATGCGCGACATAATAGCCGCGCGCGAGTTCATCGCGGTGAGTCTGCTGCCAGGCCTGGGCGCGGCCCCACCAATGCACGAACTGCCGGAGTGCCGCCGCCTTGGCCGGATCATGTACGACCTCCGCAGGAACATAGGCGAGCACCGCATCGTCGCGAAATTGGGGATGGGGGATGATCTTCGCGCCATCCTTCGCGAACTTGCGCAAATAGCGTTCGGCGACGATGCCGCTGCCGATCGGCGCGACATCGACGAGATTGCTGGCGAGCGCGCTGGTATAGACATCGCCGCCGATGCTTGACGGCAGCTCGACCAGCGTCACGTCACCTTTGGTCAGGCCGAGCGCTTTCAGCGTCTGCAGCACGACCTGGCTCTGCACCTGGCTCGGGCTGAACGCGATGCGCTTACCGCGCAGATCGGCGAGCGTCCGGATCCCCGCCTTGGGCGCAATGGCGAGCACGAAGGCGGGGTGCTTGAGCGGATCGAGCCGCTGGCGAAAGGCGATGATCCGCACCGGCAAGCCAACCCAGGTAGCGTGGATCGGCGGCACATTCGCGCCGAGCCCGACATCGAGCGCTCTTGCATGGAACGCCTCGGTCACATCGGGCCCGCCGGTGATCTGCGCCCATTTCACCGTGAAAGGCAGCTTCTTGTCCCAGCCGAGATGCTCGAACACCCACTCAGTGACCGGATCGCCGACCACCAGCACGGTCCCTTTGGGCACGGCGTCGGGCAGCGGCGCCGTCTCCGCCAGGTCGCCACTGCTGTCGCGCGGCGGCTGGCGGTTGGGGGCGAAGGCGAAGAGCAGGCCGATACTGACCACGACGAACGCGGCCAGGCCGAGAAAGCCCCAGGGCCGGTTCGTCGTCGTCGCGCGCGGCATCAGCCGAGCACGTTGAACAGCTCGCCTTCCAGCGGCTGCGAGACAAAGCCATCGGCACCGCGCGGTAGCTCACCGGCAACGGTGATGCGCCGCACCGCGCGCGGCAGGTCGAAGTTCGAATAATCTATCGGCCCGGCATGAGCGACCGCCTGATTGTCCCACACGACCAGCGATTTGGGCCGCCAGTGGAATCGGACCTGATATTCCGGCCGGGTCGCTTCGTAGAATAGCAGGTCGAGCAGCGCCTTGCTCTCCGGCTCCTTCAATCCGACGATATGGCTGATCGTGCCGGGGTTGAGGAACAACAGTTTCTCGCCGGTTTCGGGATGGATGCGCACCAGCGGATGGAGCGACACGAACGGGCCGGTCGAGCGGCCGTCGCGGCGCGGCTTGCTGCCGGCGGAATCATAGCCGCTGGTGCGGTGGACCGCCTGCAGCCCATCGATCAGCGAGCGGATCGGGGCGGAGAGCCCTTCATAGGCAGCAATCAGATTGGCGAATAATGTGTCGCCGCCATAGGGTGGAATCTCCACGCCGTGCAGGATCGAATAGCGGTTGGGATTGGCGACGAAGGTGATGTCGATATGCCAGCCCTTGTAATCGCGCGGCGGCTCGCGGCCCGGCGGGGCGGTGTCGTTGCGGGTGCGGCGCTGGCGATATTCCTCGACGCTGCGCTCCCAGATCTCGGGATGATCCTCCAGCCCCTCGGCGATCGGGTGCGCCGGGGTGAGCGGCCCGAAGGCGCGGCCGAACGCCTTGAGCTGATCATTGTCGATCTGCTGGTCGCGGAAGAACACCACGCGCCAGTCGTGCAGCGCCTTTTGGATGTCGGCGGCGGTTTCGGGGTCGATCGGCTGGCGCAGGTCGACGCCGGAAATTTCCGCGCCGATCACCGGGGTGACCGGATCGACGGTGATGCGGCTGTAGCTGAAGCGATCAGCGGGATCGGGGCGGATGGCGGTGGCGATGTTCATGGCGGTTCCTTTCCAGAGACGACAGGTCGAAAAGCGGTAGGTCAGGCGGGAACGGGTTCAGGTGGCACCAGCCTGAGGCTCTCGGCCGGGTAGCGCGCGCCGGTGGTGGCGCCGCGCGGGAAGGCGGCCTCGAGCGCGGCGAGCGCATCGGCGTCGAGCACCAGATCGTTGGCCGCCCAATTCGCTTCGAGATGCGCGATGTGGCGCGTGCCCGGGATCGGCACGACATCGCGCGACAGCACCCAGGCGAGGCTCACCTGCGCGGCACTGGCACCGATCTGCGCCGCAACGCGGTCGATCACATCGCGGCGGCGGCTGTTGGCAGCGACCGCCTCGGGCTGAAAGCGCGGATGCAGGCGGCGGCGATCGTCGGGATCAGTCACCTCGGCGCCGGCAAGGAAGCCCCGGCCGAGCGGGCTATAGGCGACGAAGCCAATGCCCAGTTCGCGCACGGTCGGCAGGATCTCGACCTCCACGTCACGCGTCCAGAGCGAATATTCGCTCTGCAGCGCGGTCAGCGGATAGGTGGCGTGGCCGCGGCGAATGCCGTCCGCGCTTGCCTCGGACACGCCGACACCGCCGATCTTGCCTTCATCGACCAGCCGGCCGAGCTCACCGATCGATTCTTCGATTGCGATGTCGGGATCGACGCGGTGGAGATAATAAAGATCGATGCGCTCGACACCGAGCCGCTTGAGGCTCGCCTCGACGGCGTCGCGCGGCCGCACCGGTTCGACCGCTGCGCCGCCGCCATTGGGGCGATGGACGAATTTGCTGGCGAGGATGAGCTCATCGCGCCGCGCCGCGATCGCCTGGCCAAGCAGTTCCTCATTATGGCCATTGCCGTAACCGGTCGCCGTATCGAAAAAAGTGACGCCGAGATCGATCGCGCGGTGGATCGTGCGAATCGACGCGGCGTCGTCGGCCTGCCCATAGCTGTGCGATAACCCCATCGCGCCAAAACCCTGTCGGCTGACGCTGATCTTTCCGATTTCCGGCATGCCCTACTCCATCGCTGCGGCGACCCGCCGCCGTTCCGAACCCTCAGGGTGCGCGCGTCGGGCTGATCGGCGAACGTAGAAAATCTTTTCCGGCCGACAGAATCCATACTGATCTTATGGGAATTAAAGATCAAGCCAAACCATATCGTCGTTCGGACCGACACTTATCGCGCATGGCCCGGAAATTGCATTTAATATCTGTATCATCGGTGGAGCAGACGAACGGAAATATACCGCCATAATGGATGTGACCGGAGAAAATCTATCACTCTGCCAAGAGGAAAACCGGCTTAATTCCGATTGACTAGATAGGAATTAGAACGGCACCAGTCCGGCGCTGACCGGGCCGCCGCCACGAGCGGATGTCAGCCACCCCATCGGAGCGGATCATTCGAAGTCGAGGTATCATCATGCACATCTCTCATCGCCGCGCGCTGCTCCTGTCCTGTGCTGCCGGCATGGCGATGTTCGCCGCGCCGGCCCTTGCCAGCAATACAGATCCGGTGCCGGCAGTAGCCGAAACCGACGCCGCAGAAGGCGCAGAAGGCGGCGAGATCATCGTCACCGCACGCCGCCAGTCGGAACGCGCGCAAGACGTACCGATCGCACTCTCGGTACTGACCGGCGCATCGCTGGAGCGCACCGGCGGCTATACGCTGACCGATGTGCAGTTCCAGACGCCGAGCCTGACCGCCTATAATTCCAACCCGCGCAACAGCTCGATCGGCATTCGCGGCATCGGCGTCTCCTCCGCCTCAGACGGCCTCGATACCTCGGTCGGCGTGTATATCGACAATGTCTATCTCGGCCGCCCGGGCATGGCACTGTCCGACCTGATCGATGTCGACCGGGTCGAGGTGCTGCGCGGGCCGCAGGGCACCCTGTTCGGGCGCAACAATTCGGCCGGTGTGCTCAACATCACCACGCGCAAGCCCGAATTCAGCTTTGGGAGCACCGCCGAATTGTCGGCGGGTAATTATGGCTATAATCAGGAACGCGTCAGCGTGACCGGGCCGCTGATCGACGGGTTGCTTGCCTTTCGCGTGACCGGATTCAACACGCACCGGAACGGCGTGCTGGACAATATCAAGACCGGGCTCGACGCCAATAGCGTGGGACGGGCCGGCGGGCGTATCCAGTTACTGGCAACCCCGGCGAGCAACCTGACGCTGCGCCTGATCGCCGATTATTCGATGGAGGACGACAGCTGCTGCGTCAGCGCAACCAAGCTGGTGCTGCCCGCCAGCCTCAGCGCGACCACCGGCCGCACGCTGCAGGCGCTTGCCGCACTGGGCTACACGCCTGCGCGCAGCCTCGATTTCACGCGCAACAATTCGCCGCAGAACATGAAGACTGACCAAAAGGGCGTGTCGTTCCAGGCCGACTGGGATCTCGGTTTTGCCAGCCTCACCTCGATCTCGGCCTGGCGCTACTGGCATTTCAGCCCGTTGCAGGACAGCGACGGCACGCCGCTCGACGTGATCCAGGTCAATGTCGCGCAGACCAAGGACGACCAATATTCGCAAGAAGTCCGGCTGGCGTCACGACCCGGCCGTTTCACCTGGCAGGTCGGCGCCTATCTGTTCCACCAGCGGCTGAAGGATCATTTCATCCTCAACCAGTTCGGCACCGATGCGAGCAATTTCTATACGACCTATGCGCGTCTCGCCAATCCCGCCGCGCCTGCAGTCACGATCGCGCCGGGGTCGCAGTATCTCGACGATGTCGACACCACGGTCGACAGCGTCGCCGCATTCGCACAGGCCAATTTCGCGGTGACCGACCGCCTCACACTGACCGGCGGCATCCGCTACACGCACGACAAGCGATCCGGCACATCGGACACGTCGACTGTCGGTACGCCCTATGTCCCGACCTCGATCCCGTTCCACTATGATGTGTCGGTCACTGACGATAATGTCTCCTACCTCGCCAGCATCTCGTACAAGCTGGCCACCGACGTCCTCGCCTATGCTTCCTATTCCACCGGCTACAAGGGATCGGGCCTCAACCTGAACGCCGCGGTCTCGGCGGGCACGCCGCTGGTGCTGGCGCCAGAAAAGGTCAGGAACTGGGAGCTCGGGTTGAAGAGCCAGTTGTTCGACCGGCGACTGACGCTCAACCTCAGCGCCTTTTCGACTGACCTGTCGGGGCTGCAGGCCAATATCGTCCCGACCAACGGCAATCGTTCCTATCTCGCCAATGTCGGCGATGTGCGCTCGCGCGGGGTGGAGGTCGACGCATCGCTGCTCGCCACCGACAATCTGACGCTCAGCGCCAACGGGTCGTACAACCGCGCAATCTATAAAAGCTATGCCAATGCGCCTTGCCCGGTCGGCATTACCGGTGTGTGCGACTTGACCGGTAAGCCATTGTTCCAGGCACCCAAATGGGTCGGCAATGCGACGATCGATTATCATGTAGAGCTGGCCAACGGCCTGCGCCCCTATGCCCTGGCGCAGATCAGCTATCGCTCCAGCACGTTTGGTACCGCCGATGCCGGCCCGTACAGCCGGATCGACGGCTATGCGCTGGCCAATTTCCGCATCGGCACCGCATTCGCCAAGGGCCGTTACGACCTGTCGGCCTGGATCAGCAATGCGTTCGACAAGAAATATTTCCAGAACCTGTCGACCACGGCGATCGTCGGTACGTCGCCCTTCGCCTATGCCGGGCAATTGGGCACGCCGCGCACCATCGGCGCGACATTGCGGGCCAGTTTCTAGGCCCGCCGCTCTGCCGCACACCTACAGAGTCCAGTCGAGCTCCAGCCAGAATTTGTCGGTGTCAGTCGCGACGCTGTCAGCGCGGTAGCGGGCATAGCGCGCCGACAGCGTGGCGTGGTCGCGCTTCACACTGGCGAGCAGATCCCATTCGTCGCCATAGTGTTGGCCGAGCCGGTCGCTGTCGAAGCGATGATAAGCCGCCGACAGTGCGATCATATCGAGCGGGCCGGTTTCGCGCCAGCTGTAACCGGCGGCGGCGTACAGGTCGCGAATGCCGTTCGGCGGGGTTGTGGTGAACTTGTCGGCCCAGCCCTGGAACTTGAACAGGCTGGACAAAGGCGTCTGTACGCTGGTCAGCGCGACGCCGCGATCGGCGCCGAGTATTTCATAGCCGCCAGTGACGATCAGGCTGTTCACTGTCACACTCGCTTCGCCGAACCAGTAATCGGCGGCATAATTGTTGGGGTTGCGGTGATAATCGCTTTGCCGCGCCCAGCTGGCGACATAGCCGAGCCTGACCGACGGGCTGAGCGGCACGCTACCCGCAAGACGCAGGCCATAGGTCTGGCTCGACAGGCGAAAGCCCTGCACCACCACCTCGTCCTGATCGACCAGATAGGCAAAACCGGTCAGCGTGCCGATCTTTCCGGCATAGCCGAGCAGCGCGAAGACATTGTTACCGCTGACCGCCGGCTGACGCGCGCCGGTGCCGTCGATGCCGTTCACGGTGCGGTCCGACCAGGCATAGCTGATATCGGCAAACGGCCCCTTCAGCCCGCCCCATTGCAGTCGCGCCGCATCATAGGTCTGCTGGTTCTGGCGAAAGTTGGACGACCCGACAAAGCGCTGGTCGCCCAGTTCGATCAGCTGGCGGCCGGCCGTGGCCGTAATGCCATGCGCTGCGTAGCGCAGTTGCGCTCGGTTGAGTTCGATATTCTGCGGATCGACCACCAGCGGATAGGCAACCTTGCCATTGGTCCCGCTATTATACTGCTCGGTGATCGCAAGCGTCGCCTCGCTTTCGACCAGCACCGACCATGGTCCCCTGCTCGCCTGCACCCCATTGCGGATGCGCAGGGTGAGCGCATCCGCGGCATCCGCCAGACCGTCCTGGTCGACCCGCTCATAGCGTAGCCGCGCATCGACTAAAGGCTTGAGTTCGACCTGCTGCGCGTGAGCCGTCTGGCTCCACGCAGCCAGCATCGCGAGCCCGATCGCCCGCGCCACCTTTCTGTTCACCCGACGCCTCCGGCTCAGGCGGGGTCGGCGGCAAGCCGAGCATCGATCGCGCCCAGTTCACCCGAAGCGCGGGCCTTTTTACCATAGACGAGCTCGAACAGCGGCCCGGCCATCATCGTCGTCACGATCGCCATCAGCACCAGCATCGAGAACAGCGCCGGTCCGATAATGCCTTTCTGCAGACCGATATTGATGATGATCAGCTCCATCAGCCCGCGCGAGTTCATTAGGGCACCGATACCGAGCGAGGTGCGGTTGTCCTCGCCGGACAGGCGCGCCGCGAGATAGCAGGCGCCACCCTTGGCCAGGATCGACGCGGCAAGAATGCCAAGCGCAACGAGCAGCAGGGTCGGCGAATTGACCATGTCCATACGCGTGTTGAGGCCGGAGAAAGTGAAAAACATTGGCAGCAGCAGGACCACGGCCAGCGGCTCCACCTTGCGCTTGAGCTCGGTCACGAACAGGCCTCGCGGCATCACGGTGCCGAGGATGAAACCGCCGAAGATGGCATGGATGCCGATCGCGTCCATCAAGAAGGCAGACAGGCAGAACAGCGCGAGCGTGATCGCCAGCACGGTCAGGCTCATCTCACCCTCGCGCTCGACCTTGCGGCCAAGTGGTGCGAGCAGCCTTTTGCCGAACAGGATGATGAAGGTCACATAGAGCAGGCCGCCACCGATCGCGAGCAGTGCGACGCCCGGACCGCCGCCGAACGTGGCGAGCACGATCGCCAGCACGCACCAGGAACAGGCATCGTCGAACGCCCCGGCGGTCAGCGACAGCGTGCCGAGCGAAGAATCAGCCAGCCCACGTTCGTTGATGATCCGCGCCAGCATCGGAAAGGCCGTCAGTGCAATGCACGCGCCCATGAAGAGCGTCGCGTTGAGCTGCGAAATGCCTGTCGCGAACAGCCCGGGCACGCCAAGCAGCCAGGGGGTGATGATTACGGCGATGATGAACGGCGCGATGATGCCGGCCAGCGACACGCCGAACGCGCTCTTCGCTTTGGAACGGAAATGGTCGACCTTCAGCGTCGTGCCGACCAGGAACATGTAAAGTCCGACGCCGAGCTGCGCACCGGCATAGAGGACGCTCTTGGTCTCCTTGGGAAACAGCGTGCCCTGCAGCCCGGGAAAGAGCAGGCCGAGCAGCGACGGGCCAAGCACCACGCCCGCGATCATCTCGCCGACCACCTGGGGCTGGCCAAGCAGCTTCTGCCCGAGCCAGCCGACCACGCGGCAGGTGAGCAGGATGACGGCGAGCTGGAGGAAAAAATGCACGCTGAAATCGCCCGGCGCGAAGCTCTTCGCCGCCGCCTGGACGGCGGGTCCGTGCGGCGACAGCACGTCGCCCAACGTCGTTAGCGTGCTGTCGATCAGCCCCTGAGCCATCTGTCATCCCCCGTACGACCGCATCTTTTGCGGCTCGTACAGAAGGAGAAACCAGGTGGGTGTTGCTGCGCAATGCAAAATCGCGCAAAATGGGAACGTTCTCACGATTTTCCGACCGATCCGGCATAATCTGTTGCGGGCTCGTCACAGCGTAGGTACGTACCTACATCAATTCGGCCATTCGAACCCGAGAGCGAGACTTGTGAAACGCTTCACCAGCCGCGAGTTCAATCAGGATGTGAGCAGCGCCAAGCGCGCCGCGCGACTCGAACCGGTGTTCGTGACCGATCGCGGCCGGCCAACCCATGTGCTGATCAGCATCGACGCATTCCGTACCTTGTCGGGCCAGACCGAGGGGATGGCCGACATGCTCGCTGCATCCGGCCTGCCCGATCCCGATTTCGCCGCGGCCCGGTTCGGCGGCGGAGATCGCGGCTGATGTACCTGCTCGACACCGATCTGGCGTTCGAGCTGCACAAGATTCGCAGTGGCGGGACCGATCCCGGCTTCTCCGCCTGGGTTGCCGGTGTCGCACAGACCAGCCTGTTCCTGTCGATACTGACTCCGATCGAGATCGAGACCGCCGCAGCGACGCTGACCCGGCGGGACAAGGCGGGAGCCGCCGCATTGCGCGACTGGGCGGAGCGCCAGCTGCTCGGCGCGTTCAAGGGGCGCGTGCTGCCGCTCGACGCCGTGGTGGCGTCGCGGCGCGCGCAGCTTGGCTACACCGATATGCGCGACGGCCTGTTCGCCGCGACGGCGCTGGTGCATGGGCTGACACTGGTGACGCGGCGCCCGGCGGCATTCAAGACCGGCCGGATCAAGCTGTTCAACCCCTGGGGCTATACCCCCGACGACAGTGACGATCATGACTGGCGCCAGGCCGCGCGCGGCGGCCCGGTCTGGCTCAAGAGCCTGTTCGTTCGTGGCTGAGCATGGAATAGCCCGGGCATGAACGAGAAACGGCGCATCCTGATCGTCGGCGGCGGCACGGCCGGCTGGCTGACCGCGGCCTATCTCGCCAAGGCATTCGGCCTGGCCAATCAGCAAAAGCTCGAGATCGTCCTGCTCGAATCGCCGCAGATCGGGATTATCGGAGTCGGCGAAGGCTCCTTCCCGACCATTCGCACCACCCTGCACTATCTCGGCATCGATGAAGCGGCGTTCGTGCGCGGCACCTCGGCGACCTTCAAGCAGGGCATCCGCTTCGTCGACTGGCTGCACGCGCCCGACGGCGACCGGCGCCACCTTTTCTTCCATCCCTTCGAGGCTCCGTTCGAGAAAGACGGTGTCAGCCTGGTGCCCTATTGGCTGCTGCAGGATCCGGCGTCGCGGCCGCCCTTTGCCGAAGCGATCACGATCCAGAATCGCGTTGCCGACGCGAAACGCGGCCCCAAGCGCCGCGACGAGGGTGATTTCACCGGACCGCTGAATTACGCCTATCATTTCGACGCCGTGGCGCTTGCCCGCGTCCTGGCCGAGCGGGCACGCAGCCTTGGCGTGACGCATCTGCAGGGCACGCTGCAGGACGTGATATTCGACGATCGCGGGGCGATCGACCACATCCTGACCGACGATCACGGCGCGCTGGCGGCGGACATGTTCATCGACTGCAGCGGCTTTCGCGCCGAACTGATCGGGCGAATGGACACGCAGCCCCTTGTCTCGGTGCGCGACATTTTGTTCACCGACCGGGCGATCGCCTGCAAGGTTCCCTATGACCGGCCCGACGCACCGATCGAAAGCTTCACCATCGCCACCGCGCATGAAGCGGGCTGGACCTGGGACATCGGGCTGGAGGGCGCACGCGGGGTCGGGTGTGTCTATTCGAGCGACCATCTCGACGACGATCGCGCAGCGGCGATCCTGTACGATTATCTCGGCGTCGAACCCGGAACCGTGGCGACCCGCCGCATTGCCTTCGAGACGGGCTATCGGCGCCAGCAATGGGTCAAGAACTGCGTTGCGGTTGGACTGTCGGCCGGATTCCTCGAACCGCTCGAATCCACTGGCGTGGTGCTGATCGAGGCCGCGATCGGGATGATCGCCGACCTGTTCCCGCACAGCGGCCCGGCCGAGGCCCCGGCGCGGCGTTTCAACGAGCTGATGACCGCGCGCTATGAGAATATCGTCATCTTCCTAAAGCTGCATTACTGCCTCAGCCGCCGGCCGGAGCCGTTCTGGCGCGCCAATGCCGATCCAGCGACCATCCCAGAACGGCTGCGCGACCTGCTCAAGCAATGGCGCCACCGCCCGCCCGGCCGGTTCGACTTCATCCTCGACCTCGAATCCTTCGCCTATTTCAATTATCAGTATATTCTCTACGGCATGGAGTTCGATACCGACCTGGCAGGCGGGCGGAGCGACTTCCCAGATGTCGAGGCGGCGGCGCGCACCTTCGCCCGGATCCGCAGCTTCGGCGAGCGCGCCACCCAGGAACTGCCGCCGCATCGCGAGCTGATCCGGCAGATCAACGACGCCGGCTGAGCACTCACGTCAGGTGAAGGCCACCATCCACATCGAGGATGACGCCGGTAACGAAGCGGTTGCCGATCAGGAACGCCACCGCATCGGCGACTTCGGCCGCCTCTCCGGCGCGTCCGAGTGGCGCCTGCCTGCTCGCCGATTGGAACAGTTCGTCGGGCTTGTCGTGCCACCACGGCGTATCAATCACCCCGGGCGAGACCGCGTTGATACGGCGCGGCGCTAGTTCGCGCGCCAGGGTGCGCACCATATGCTCCAGCGCGCCGTTGATCGCGGCAAGGCCCGATGTCCCCGGATTGGCGAGGCGTGACGAGGCGGCCGTGATGAAAGTGATCGAGCCGGTGTCGAGCAGATGATCCAGCACCGCCTGTGCCGCGGTCCAGTGTACCCAGAACTTGGCCTCGAAACCGCGCCGCAATGCCGCGACTTCCAACGACGCGAAAGGCCCGGCGCCAGCGCCGCCCGATGCGGCGATCACCAGATGATCGACCGTTCCGAGCCGCGTGAACAGCGCGCGAAGCGCGTCGCCATCGGCGGCATCGATCGCTTCACCCCGTGTGGCGCCACCAATCTGCGTGATTGCCGCGTCCAGCCGGTCCTGATCGCGGCCGACGATCGTTACCACCGCACCCTTGGCCGCCATCAGCGTCGCGGTGGCCAGGCCGATCCCCGATGTACCGCCAATCACGACAATCTGGAGTTGCCGCGTTCCTGTCATGAATAACCTCCCGGTGAAATCGTGAAGTGAAATGGTATCGAACCGATAATGCCGTCGAGATAGGTATACCGAGCGACATCGTTAGAGGACCGCCGCGGTTCGGTCCTGAAACCTCTCTTCGGCTTGATCGTTCACCGCGCTCCACGGGCTTATCGCCGATCGCTGAGGTTGGAGACTGACAATGAGTGCGGATTTCGTATCCTTCTTCGACCGTCGCACAAAGGCGGCCGAGGCGTATGTGAATGGCGACGCCGCGCCGTTGCAGGCCCTGCTCACGCCCAACGAAACCGCCAGCTTCCACAGTCCGGGCGGCGATAGCGTTACCGGCCCGAAGCCGGTTGCCGACCGCTATATCGAGGACGCGCAGCGCTTTGCGCCGGGCAGCAAATCGCAACTGGAAATTCTGCAAAAGGCAGCGGGCGACATCGCCTTCTGGACGGGTTTCCAGAACGCCAGCGTCTGCCTGGCCGGCAAGGATGAGCCGGTCGACATGCGCATCCGGGTGACGGAAGTGTTTCGTCGCGAGGGCGGCGAATGGAAGATGATCCACCGCCACGCGGATATGGCCGCGAAAGCATGAAGTGACCGATATGCGCTCATCATCGGCGGGCTGGTCGTGGCTGATTCAAAGGGCGGGAGCGTGCACATTGCGGTTGGCGCGGGACTGCGACACAATCCTGGCCATGAACGAACCGATGGAAATGTTTCGAAATGCTGCGCCCGCGCCTTTGGATTTCCGCTTCCGGCCCAGGTCGTGATCCGCATGCGCTATATCGTCGTCGCATTGCTCGCTGCTCTGGGAACCGGCGCAGCTTTGGTCTATGATATCGCACGGCCGCACGTGCACCCCATCAAGGTCGCCGACCAACGCAAAATGGCTGAACGCCAAAGCCAGCTCCTGGCAGCGCGCGCCCTGACCGTGGCGCCGCCGGCCATCGCCCGTCCGACCGGACTGTTCGGCACCGCGGATGTCGTTGATGGGGACACGCTGATCATCGGCGGTGTCACGGCCGATCTGTGGACCATCGATGCCCCGGAGCTCGAACAATATTGCGAACGCGGCAGCACGCGCTGGCCGTGCGGCCAGGACTCTCGCCGTCTTCTGCAGAGCCTTGTCAAAGGGCGGCGAGTTGCCTGTCGTCCGGAAGGGCCGCCCGAACCGGACGGGCGCTTTGTCGGCCTGTGCTTCGTCCGGGACACGCCATGTGGGCAGGACAACGCCTGCGAGTCCGATCTCACATCGCTCAATCTCGCGATGGTCGAGCACGGCGCGGCGATGGATATCGAGGGCCAGTATATGGACGCTCAGGCCGATGCCCGGGAACAAAAGATCGGCATCTGGCGCGGCCGGCTCGAGCCGCCCTAGCAATGGCGCAAGCCCCATGACGCGCCGCATTGAGCGGAGCAAGACGGAGGACGGGATGAAGCGTTGATCGCCCGGATCCACCTCCGCACACGGACCCGGTGGACAAAGCGGACAATAGTTTCTTCACCGTGATCCCCCCTCGACCGAAAATCCTGCGTCATCACAAATGGCGGGCCGGAAAACGGCATCGGCAAAAAAAGGGGAGGGTCAATGAATTCATCCCCGCCAAACAGGGAGGGGGTTTTTGATGACGTTTCGGGCCGCGCGTATCAACCGATTTCTGCTGGGTGGCATCGCCACGGCCTGCCTGCTGACAGCGCCTGCCATGGCTCAGGCACAGTCCGCGCCGAGTTTTCGCATCGCTCCCCAGCCGCTGGACAGCGCATTGCGCGATTTCGGCCTGCAAAGCGGCGTCACGATCCTGGCGGATGCAACGATCACCAACGGAAAGAAGAGCGGCGGCTATACCGGAAAGTCGGACGCCGAGACCGTGCTGCGCTCGCTGCTCCAGGGGACGGGCCTGCGCTACACGCGCAACGGCAATGTCTTCGTGATTACCCAGGCGGGAAACGACGGACAATCGACCGCAGCCGACGATAGCGCGGCGGACGATGGCGGCGATATCATCGTGACTGCGCAGAAGCGCGAGGAGAGCATCCAGGACGTGCCGATCGCTGTCTCGGCCTTTTCGAACAAATCGCTCGACGAGCTCAAGATCGAGGGCGGATCGGAGCTGATGCGCGCAGTGCCCAACGTCACCTTTTCGAAGACGAACTTCGCCAGCTATAATTTCTCAATCCGCGGCGTGGGGACCAAGGCACTCTCGGTATCGACCGACCCGGCGGTGGCGATCAGTTTCAACAACACGCCATTGCTACGCAACCGCCTGTTCGAGCAGGAATATTTCGACGTCGAACGAGTCGAGGTGCTGCGCGGCCCGCAAGGCACGCTGTACGGCCGCAACGCGACCGGCGGTGTGGTCAACATGATCACCGCCAAGCCGAAATTCGACACGTTCGAAGGATCGCTAAAGGCCGAAGTGGGCAATTACGACACCCGCCGCATCAGCGGAATGATCAACATACCGCTGGGAGATACCATTGCGATCCGCGCGGCGGGCGCGCTGACCAAGCGGGACGGCTTCGATTACAACAGCGTGACCGACAAGCGGGTGAACGGCCGCGACCTGTGGTCGACACGAGTCACCGCAGCGTGGGAACCGAGCAGCGATTTCAAGGCCAATTTCGTCTGGGAGCATTTTAACGAGGACGACGATCGTTCGCGCACCGGCAAGCAGCTCTGCCACACCGATCCGGGGCCAAGCATGGTCGGCGGGCGCGACATCAGCCTGGATCTGCTGACCCGCGGCGTGCTCAGTCAGAGCTGCAAGCCGGGTTCACTCTATGACGACGATGCGTTTGGCGTCCCCAAGGGCTTCAGCCTGCCCTATATCAATGCCGCCACTGCCTTGCTCCAACTCGGCTTTCGCGCGCCCAATCTCTCAACCGCTGTCTCGATGATCGACCCGACGCGTGATCCCTATGCCGGGCTCACCCAATCGCGCAATCTACGCGAGATCGCCACCGCCTATGATCCGACATTTCGCGCCAGGAACGACGTGTACCAGCTCAATCTGGAGATCGATGTCCAGTCCGACCTCAAATTCATTTCGCAAAGCGCGTATACTAAGGATTTCTACTATTCGACTCAGGATTATAACCGGTTCAATTCCGGACCGGTGTTCAACAGCTCATCGGGGCTCACCGACTTCTTTGAAAACCCGCAGCCGACGGACGGAATCGTACCGGGAGGCGTCTACACCGATCCGCAACTCGGTCCGTCGCGCAACATCTTGGCCGTCGACATGGTCAAGTCGCGCAGCTCACAATGGTCGCAGGAATTTCGCCTGCAATCGTCGTTCGCCGGTCCGGTCAATTTCAGCATTGGCGCCAATTATCTGAATTTCAAGATTGACGAAGATTACTACGTCTTCAGCAATCTCTTCTCTGCGTTGTCGCAAAGACTTTTCGGGAACGGAAATTTTGGTGGCGTGCTCTTCGATTGTGCCAATCCTTCCAATCAGGGGGCTGTGTTTATGTCGATCCCAATCCGCTGAACCGGATCAACGGTCAGGGGCATAATTATTTTCGGAGCCGCAATCTTTCCAAGACCCGCTCGCTCGCCGCCTTCGGCGAGCTCTACTGGCAGGCGACGGACGATCTGAAACTCACCGCCGGGCTACGCTATACCGACGATCGGAAGACATCGACGCCGGTCAGGAGCCAGTTACTGCTCTCCCCCGGTCTCGCCGGCGGCGGCTTTGTCTCGGCCGGTTATCCGGAATCGCCCGACATCGTTCAGCATTGGGGCCGGGTCACCGGTCGGCTCGTTCTGGACTGGAAGCCACGGCTCGATTTCACCGACGAAACCCTGATCTACACATCCTATTCTCGGGGCTATAAAGGTGGGGGCGCCAACCCGCCGAGCATCGGTGCCAACCCCGATTATCTCGCTTTCGCCCCCTTGCCGGCGACCTTCAAGCCGGAGAGCGTCAATGCGTTCGAGGTCGGGATGAAGAATAGTCTGGCGGGCGGCAAGCTGACCCTCAACGCCAATGCGTTCTTCTATAATTACGACAATTATCAGGTGTCGCAGATCGTCGACCGGATCGCGCTGAATGAGAATTACGACGCCAATATCTGGGGCGCCGAGTTCGAAGCGAGCTGGCGCCCGGTGCCCGAATTCCGCATCAACGCCAATCTCGGCTATCTCGGCACCCGGATCGCAAAGGGAATGCGATCGATCGATGTCATGAACCGAACTCAGGACAATGCGGACTGGGTCGTGGTCAAACCATGGGTCCAGCTGGCGTCGAATTGCGTAGCGCGGAAGGCCGACGTCGCAAAGATCGTCACGAGTGGGGCTTTTTCGGACCAGGGCGCCTTGACCTTTCTGTCGGCGTTGTGCGGTGGATCCAGTTTCGGCAACTACAAGGCGGGCGGCTTCCTGCCGCTGCTCACCGGCGTGATATATGACCCGCTGACCGACGGTCCCAATGCCGGCAAGGGTTTCTATGCCGATCTCGGCGGGAATGAATTGCCGAATTCACCGCATTGGACATTCAATATCGGCGCGCAGTACACCATCCCGCTCGACACCTGGGCACTGACATTGCGGGGCGATTATTATCGCCAGTCGAGCAGCTGGGCACGCGCCTATAACACCGCGATCGACCGGCTGAAGGCGTGGGACAACACCAATCTGTCGCTGACATTGGAACGACCGGAATCGGATCTGGCGATCCAGTTCTACGTCAAGAATGTGTTCAACGACGCGCCAATCACCGACGCGTTCATCAACAGCGATGATAGTGGCCTCACAACGAATGTCTTCACGCTCGACCCGCGGATCATCGGCTTCAATGTGACGAAGAAATTCTGATGAGAAGCCGTGGACCGTCGATCCTGTGAGGCGGAGAACAGACTGAATGTCTTGATCGTTTCCAGCCGTTTCCTCTCCGCGGCTGGTATTTAACCGGCCGCCGGCATCATGCCGGCGGCCGGTTTTTTTGCGCCAGACCATCCCGCCCGCCACAATCATCATCGGATACCAAGCGACGAGCGCCTTAAGAGACCGCCTAATCTTCCCGCCACTCCGACCTTCCGGCCAAGCTTGTCACAGCTTTCACAAGCAATATTCGCAACAGCTTTTGCGAGTTGAAGTTAAAACATCCATTTCGGTTGTTTTATGCAGGACATACACAGCGAAATACGCCTCTCTTTCGGGAAAAATACTGATGGTATAATTGCTTAAGCTATAACCTAACTCCAGATCGGATTCTTTTCTGCAGATCCAATCCCCCCTGTTCGCGATCGCTGCCGTCAAAGCCCGTGGGAAGAAGCACTTCCCTAACATCGCGGCACTGCCGCATATAATTGAGGATGAACCATGAACAGGATCATGCTAACCTGCATTGCAACACTCGCCGCTCGGCCCGGGCATTGCCGCCATGGTCGGCCTGATTTTCGGATTCTATCCCGCCTTCGCGGCAGCGCGGCTTGATCCGATCGAGGCGCTGCGCGCCGAATAGTCGCGGACAGCGCGCCGGCGACAGCCACAACCTCATTTCGGCGAGAGTTCGATCTCCTTGTCGGTGTTCGCCGTTATCCGCGCCAGGCCGTTCATCTCCAGGCCTTTGGCGAGGCTGTCGACATCGCCCATCTTGAAGACACCGACGATCCTGGTGTCCGGCACGGCACCGCCGCTGAACACGATCTTCTTGTCCGAATAGCGGTTCATTTCCGTGATCACGGTTGAGAGCGGGTCGCGCAGGAAGGTCAACCGCCCCTTGAGCCAGCTCGTCTCCTTGGCAATGTCGACGCGATCGATCGACCAGTCCTCATCGGCACGCGCCACAAGCTGGGCACCGGCCGTCATGTCCGCGCGGTGGCTGGATCCGCGTGATGCCCTGACCTCATCGACCCGAACCTTGCCCTCGACCAAGGTAACCACGACATTGTCCTGGTCGATCCGCACAGCGAATTCAGTCCCGACCGCGCGTACATTCTTGCCATTGGCGGAGACGATGAAGGGACGGCTTCGGTCCGGCGCGACGCGGAAAAAAGCACGGCCGCGCAGGAGCGCGATAGCGCGCTTGCTGCGCATGTCATCGACCCGCATCTCGCTATCGGCGTCAAGCGTGACATGCGATCCGTCGGGCAAGGTCACCAGCGTCCGTTCACCCACCCCCGTTTCGAACATCTGCGCATATTGCTGCTCGGCTTGTCCACCGGTGCCGATCCCCAAAAGACCGGAATCGATTGCGGCCCAGCCGGCGGTCACCGCTAACAGGAGGGTGGCGGCGATCACCGCCAGCCGGGGCCACCATGACGGCCGATCGTAGAAATCACCATCCTGTTCCAGCGCCGCCATGATCTCGGGATCCTGCCCGACCGACCCCAATATGGCCCAATAATGTTCGAGCTCCTCATAGGCGTTGCGATGCGCGGGCGCGCGGTCGAGCCATGACAGGAAGATGCGTTCGTCACGCGCGGTCATGTCGCCCGACCGCTTGAGGTTGAACCAATAGGTCGCCTCCGAACGCAGCGCGTCATTATATGACTGCGGCCCCGCGCTCATCTGTCACCTCCCATCTCTTGCGAGATGCGGACAATGGCACGGTGCATCAGTTCCTTTACCGATTCCTTGGAAATGCCCATTCGGACAGCAATGGCCTGATACGTCATGTTCTCGAACCGATGGAACAGGAATACCGCGCGCGCGCGGGGGAAGGTTGAGGATCACCTCGACGGCGCGCGAATATTCCTGCCGCCCGATCACGATCCGCTCGGGCGACATATCGTCCGCCATCTCGAGCGTTTCCTCATATCCTTCATGAAGGGAGTGGAATCGGATCTTTCCGCGGCGGTACCGGCTGATCAGCACATTGCGCGCGATCGTGAACAGATAGCGTTCGACATTGTCGATCGGCGCATTCAGCTGGACTGCCTGCAATCGCATGAAGACATCCTGCACCAGGTCATCGACATCAGCGTCATGGGCACGGCGGCTGAAAAAACGTCGCAATCCCGGACCATAGCTCGTCATCCACGCCGCGAGGTCGCGCTCCGGTTCAGGCGAAGGCCTGTTCAAACCGGAGTCCGGCATGTTGACCGCCGAACCAATGTCGGACCCGAATCATCCTGCGCGCTTCCCCTGTCTGGCGGCACGAAACCACCATTCACATGCCCAGACGCCCGATATCGCCAACAGGGGGGACGAGATGCGAGATTTAACCGACCCGAATTTTTCCGTCAGGCAATTGTGGCGGCAAGGAAGTTGCGCTTTTGTCGGAAGAACGCAACCGTCTCGCGAACGTGCGATTCCATATGAGCGCTACCCTGGCCTGGGCGGGCATGGCCTGCGCGATCCGACGGAATGGACGCGGCGGGGAAAGAACCGCTTTTTCAAGCCCCGGCACGACCTTCTCCGCCAGTTCGTCACGTTAGCGGGGCGTCGGGCCGAATGTGCGCTTGACCTTGCCAAAAGACCTCCACACCGCAGATCGCTGCGTACGGCAAGCCCGAGAGTTTCGGTCACGCCCTGTTTGAATTGAGACTGTTGACGATGTGGGCTTCCCGATTTCTCAAATTTAATTCTCGCGACATGGCGATCGATCTCGGGACGGTGAACACGCTGGTCTATCTTCGCGACCGAGGCATTGTCCTGAACGAGCCATCGGTGGTGGCGCTGGAGACGATCAATGGCGTGTCACGGGTCAGGGCCATCGGTACCGATGCGCGGCTGATGCTGGGCAAGACTCCGGAAAATGTCCGGACGATCCGCCCGCTTCGCGACGGCGTGATCGCCGACATCGACGTCGCCGAACAGATGATCAAGCATTTCATCGACAAGGCGCATGGCGGCCCGAGCAAGATCCCGCGGCGCCCGGAAATCGTGATCTGCGTCCCCTCCAGCTCGACCATGGTCGAACGCCGCGCGATCCGCCAGGCCGCCACCAATGCCGGCGCGTCGAAAGTGCTGCTGATCGAGGAGCCGATGGCCGCCGCGATCGGCGCTGGCCTGCCGGTCACCGAGCCGGTCGGCGCGATGGTGGTCGATATCGGCGGCGGCACAACCGAAGTCGCCATCCTGTCGCTGCGCGGCCTTGCCTATAGCCTGTCGGTCCGGGTCGGCGGCGACAAGATGGATGAAGCAATCGCCAGCTATACACGGCGCAAATACAGCCTGATGATCGGCGAGGCGACGGCGGAGCGGGTGAAGATCGAGATCGGCCGGGCCTGCAAACCCGCCGAGGGAGTGGGCCCGGTGATGGGCGTGCGGGGCCGCGATCTGGTCGCCGGCGTACCGCGCGAGATCGAGATCAGTCAGCTGGAGGTTGCCGAGGCGCTTGCCGAGCTGATCGGCCAGATCGTCGAGGCGGTGATGACCGCGCTGGAGAATACGCTACCGGAACTGGCTGCCGATATCGTCGACCATGGCATCGTCATGACCGGCGGCGGCGCGCTGCTGCGCGGCATTGACGAGGTCCTCGCCCGCGCCACCGGCCTGCCCGTGGTGGTGGCCGACAATGCGCTGATGTGCGTCGCGACTGGCGCCGGCCGCGCCCTGGAGGATCCGGTCTATCGCGGTGTGCTCGCGTCGCAATAGCCCCTGCAGGAACAGTCCTGGCGAGCAAATTGCGGGATCGCGCAACCGCGAAAGCTGGGGTAGTCCGGGCTGGAATCGCCAACCAGGAGTTTGCCCATGATCCGTTCCTGCGTCGCGGGGTTCGCCGTCCTGCTGCTGTCCACGACATCGGCGATCGCCACGCCGCCCGCCACGCCGGCGGAGCGCGCGGTCGCGGCAATCGCGAACAGTCCGTCCTTTGCCAAGGCGCGCGCGACGCTCGACGCGCAACATGATCAGTTCGTTGCGGAGATCATCAAGCTGACCGAGATTCCCGCGCCACCGTTCAAGGAAGCGGCGCGCGCGGCCGCTTATACCGAGATGTTTCGAACACTTGGGCTGCGCGACGTGACGATTGACCCGGAGGGCAATGTCACCGGCATCCGCCCTGGATCCGATCCCAAGGCGCCGATGATCGTCATGTCGGCGCATCTCGATACCGTGTTTCCCGAAGGGACGGTGGTGACGGTGCGGCGCGAGGGCACAAAGCTCCACGCGCCCGGCATCGGCGACGACACGCGCGGGCTCGGCACGCTGCTCGCCTATATCCGCGCGCTCGACGCAGCCGATATCCGGACCCGCCATTCGATCCTGTTCGTCGGGACCGTCGGCGAGGAAGGCCGCGGCGATCTGCGCGGCGTGCGGCATTTGCTGACCAAGGGCGTCTACAAGGACCGCATCGGTGCGTTCTTCTCGGTCGACGGCAGCGACCCGCAACGTGTCACGCATGGTGGGGTCGGATCGAAGCGCTACCATGTCGTGTTCAAAGGGCCCGGCGGGCATAGCTATGGCGCGTTCGGGATCGTCAATCCGATGGTGGCGATGAGCCAGGCGGTGACCGATCTCTACAAGATCAACCTGCCCGGGACCCCCAAGACCACCTATGCCGCGAGCGTCACGGGCGGCGGCACCTCGGTCAACGCAATCCCTTCCGAAGTGTTCATGGATTTCGACATGCGGTCGGCCGACCCGTTGGCGCTGGCGGATCTGGAGAAGCGTTTCCTCGCGATCGTGAAGACCGCCGCCGACAATGAGAACAAGGCGCGCTCCATCCGGGTCGGCAGCGTCACGGTCGATCCGCAGCCGGTCGGCGATCGCCCGGCGGGCAGCACATCGCGCGATGCGATGCTGGTCCAGACCACCGCCGCTGCGATCGAGTCGATCGGGTATGAGCCGATCTACGACGCCTCTTCCACGGACTCAAACATCGCCATGAGCATCGGCATCCCCGCCGTCACGATCGGTTCGGGCGGCGTGGCCGGCCGGGCTCATTCGGCCGACGAATGGATCGACGTCGCCAAGCCGGAAAGCCTGCGCGGCATGACGGTCGGTCTGCTCGCCTTGCTGACCGCGGCGGAAATGGCGCCGCGCTAGGACCGGGACCGACAGCGATTCAACAAAGCTGCGGGATGCGGCATGGTGACGGTCGGACGAGATGCCGGTCAGGCGCTCTTGCCCCGCTCTTTCTCATGGCCGCGAAGCGTCGGGCGCAATCGCCTGTTTCGATCAAAACGGCTCCTGTTATGGCTCCTGTTCCGCTCCTGTTATCAGTAACAGGGTGGTACCACTAAGTTGTTGAAAACAATCCGATAACCTGGATATCGATCCAACAATAACAGGAGCGAAAAAATAATGCCGCAAAACAGGAGGTAACAGGAGATAACAGCTGGTCGCGGAGGTCGATCAACTCGGACCGAAAATGCGCTAGCGCGCCGGCGCGGGGTTCTGCGCGGGCAGCACTTCACGGTCGAAGCTGATCGTGTCCATCGTGCCGTCCAGTGCGGCGACTGCAGCGGCGGTCAGGTCGTTGTTCAGATTGCCGCCCAGCACCGTATTGCGATCGATCAGCAGACCGCAATTCTTCGCCGTATAGACCTTGGCGATCACCGGCTGCAGCGCAGCGGCGATGCGCGCCATCGCCTTGGCGCGGGTCGCGTCGATCTCGCGGATACTGTGCTGCGTCTTGTCCTGCACGGCCTTGAGCCTGGGCGCGAGCGCCTGTTCGCGCGTGCGGCGCTGTTCCGGACTGAGCTTCGCGGCTTCGGCTTGGAGCGCCTGAACCTCGGTCTCGACCGGCTTGCGCAGCGTATCGACTTCGGCCTGTGCCTGTTCGGCGAGCTGCTGCAGCCGCGCCGTGGCGGCCTTGCCGGCCTTGGCATTGGCGAAGATCGCCTCGCGCGACAACAGGCACACGCCGGGCACGGCCGGCCCGCCCAGGCCCTGCTGCGACGCCGGGGCCGATTGCGCCACGAGGGGTGCTGCGGTGAGCAGCAGGCTCATGGGAAGAGCGCGGAGAGTCGACATCATGATGTTCCTTCGGAATGAGCGGAGGGCGTCGTAACCGCGCCGGCCCGCCGATCAAGCAGGGCCTGGAACCGGTCCAGCGAGGCGAAATGGAACTGGATGGCGGCCAGCCAGCCCTTACGATGCCAGTCGAGGACCGTCGCATCGTCAAGCGCATCGAAGCGGTCGCGGTCGACCAGCTTGAAGCCGTCAATGTCGAAGGCGCCACCGCCGGGCAAGGTCACCGCCGCACGGCGATCGACCAGCAGGTCGCGCTCGAGCAGCGCATCGGCAAACAGCCGCGTGACGGCGCAGTCGCGGCGAAAGGCTTCGCAAAACTGCAGTGCCTGAGCAGTGGCTGCGCTTGCAGCATCGCCATCAAACAGCGCGACACCCCGGTCACCGCCACGCGCGATGCGCGGCGAGGCAACGTCGATGCCCGGTACGAAGCGCTCGGGCTCTTCGGTGGCGTAGAAAATGAACGGATGGCGGCGGATATAGGCCGGGACATAGGTGTCCGCCGTCCAGCGCCCGGATGCGACGAAGTCGTTGTGCCGTTCCAGGCCAAGCAAGGCGATGGGCAGGCCGTCATTGCCGGCAAACAGGATCGGGTAGGAGCGCGAGGCGGCAGCGAACTCGCTCGCCGCCAGCATGACGCTGTTCGCGTCGCGCGCGAATGCCAGATCACCCGGCAGCAAACGCCACGCGCCATGCTTCTCGGCCGTGAGCGGCTCGGTCAGGTCATAGAATTGCGGCGATTCCGCCATGTCCGCCACCGTATCGCCTTCGCCAATCGGCGCAACCTCGGCGCCTGCCGCCAATTCCGTCATATCGATCATGCCCTGTGTCCCATCGAATGGGTGGCGGGGCGCGAACGCCCCGCCGATCCGGTCAGCTGGCGCGGGTACGGCGCAGGATGATGGTCCTGGGCCCAGTGCGCATCGCCGTGATGCCCTGCCGCGCTAGCAGCCGGCTCAGCGCCTGTTCCGGAGTCATCCTGCCGCGCACCGCCGGTGCCTGGCCCTGGGCGAGCGCCGCGTCGTCGTACAGGATGCTGAAGCCCGACGCGCGTCCGACGGCCTGGACCGCGCTGCGGACATCCTGCTCGCCAATGTCGAACGGCATTTCCTGCGCGACATGACGCAGTTCGGCGACCTTGATCGGGACCACTGCCGGCGCCGCTGGAGCAGCTGACGAGACCGTCGCATCACCCTTGGCGCAATCGCTGCGCGCCGGGTCGCACGCCTCGCCATAACCGGTCACCCGCACTTCGATCAGCGATGGCGTCTGGTTCATGTTGTTGTCGCGCACCTTGGCCGTCGCCTTGGTGATCGCGGCGATCACGTCGTTCGACTTGGCCGACAATTCGCCGGTGTCGAGCGAGGTGGGCGGCGCGGCCGGGGTGATCGGCAGGCCGGTCTTCACGCCCGCCACATCGATATTGTCGGTACCGAGGATCTGGACCGCGAAGACGTTGAAATTGCCGCTGACCCGGATCCCGGCATCGCCCGCATCGACGATCCCGTTCGGCGCGATCAGATCGACATCGGCCGGCGGCGACCCTTCCTGCGTCGCCAGCGTGCCGATGCCGGCACCGGTCGGCAGGCCGGCTGGCACGCGCTCCATCGCCGCCCATTGGCTGAGCGTGTAATTGTAGAATTGCGGGCTGATCGAGGTCTTGGCGCCCTTGCCCGCAGCGATGTCGCCATAGGACGACCAGATCATGATGTTGCCGCCCTTGGTGGTCAGCGTGCGCGATTCATTCAATGTCACGCTGTTGTGCGCGAACAGGTTGATCGCGCCGCCATCGGTGGTGACGATACCCGAGCGTAGCGCATCGCCGCGCGGCTTCAGTTCCGAAGGCTGACCATTCTGGTCCGCCGTCGCGGCCGGGTTGGACAGCTTGATCGCACCCCCCGGCGAGACAATCTCCACCTTGCCGCCACCGAACGACATCACCCGGCCGGCATAGGTCTCATAATCGCCGGTCCAGCGCGATTCACCCGCACCGAGCGCTTCATCGGCCTTCTTCTCGGCCCCCGGGAACAGGGTTGCGATCGCGTTGTAGCCGCGGAACGTCGTGCCGAGGCGATCGCTCTTCGGATCATTGGCCTCGCGCCCGGTCGTGCGCAGTTCGAGGAAGAAGACATCGCGGTAGAACGGGGTCTTGAAATCGGTCGCGAGCGTCGACCAGTAACTCCAGGCGGTGTCGAGATAGGCATATTGCTCCGCCTTGGTCTTCAGCGGATCGAGCCCCTGGAGACGCCGGACATAATTGACCAGGCCTTCGCGCCCCTCGGGCGTGGCGAATTCGCCCTCCGCACCGGCGGCGCGGGGATAATCCCGGTCGAACAGATAAGTTGGCAGCTTCTTGCCCAGCGCCCCGTCGTCGAGCAGATAATCGGCGATCTTACCGGCCGTTCCCGGGTTGAGATAGGCATCCTCGAACGCCTTGTAGGATGGCGTCTGGTTGAAACCGGTGCTGATCGCGATATCGGCCGCAGCCTGGTCGGGCCGCCACGGCGTGGTGACCGTTTGCGCCTGGTTGCTCAGCGCGCTGTCCGAATAGAGGCCGATCCGGCTGCTGGTAATGCCCAGCTCGTTGCTCGGCATATAGAATTCGGTGCCCGCCTCGATCTCGAGCCGCCCGGGGCCGGCAAGAGTGATATGCCCCCGGTTGGAACTCATCTGGATCGCATTGTCATAGATTGTGTAATTGGTGTCGAAATACAGGCCCTTGCCGGAACGGATCAGGCTCAGGTCGTTGGGATTATTATGCTGGATCGTATAGCTCGGGAAATAGATATTCCCGCCGGCCTGCATCCACATCGTCTTGGGCAGCACGATGCCGGCCTGGGTCGATGTAACGATGTCCCCGCTGCCGGCATAGATCCGCACCGGCGTCGTATCACCCTGATGCAAATCGGGCAGGATCGTCTGGGTGAAGAGCTGCATGCCGGGATAGCTGAGGCCGCGACCGGCAATCAGATATTGCTGGCGCTCGACATCGCCATAGCCGGCATTGCTCGGGTTGGTGGCGGTGCGCAGCAGGCGATCGAGCGCCTGGCTCATGATGATGCCCTGGCCACCGCTGCGATAATTGGGATTGTCCAGCGCACTGTCGAAAAAGTTCGGATTGATCGCGGTCGTGCCATAGCCGATGTACACATTGCCGGCCGCCAGCAGTTCGAGATTGCCGCGCGGCGCCGGCGCCAGCATCATCTGGCCCAGTGACGATATGTCGCCCGCCGCCGCGACAGCGGTGACCGTCGCGGGACGAAGTTCATAGCCGATCATGCTCAGGCCGCTCTCGGGCGCTTCATTGGTGCCGATGAAATAACTCGGCTGCAAGCCGCTGCGCTTGGTGAGGATGTCGATATTATAGGCGTTGTTCCACATCGTTACGTCGCCGCCAGACGAAAACAGGCTGACTGATGCGTCGGGCGTATAGCTCTGGAATCCGGCGCTGTTCTGACTGGACTGGCCGTCGCTAATATAGGCCCGGCCGATCAGTGGATCCATCACGGCATCGATGTTCAGATCACCGCCGCTCTGCAGCTTGAACTGCCCGGATGAGGTGTAGAGCAAGGCATAGGTCGCATAATCGATCTTCGCGTCGGGTCCGGTATGGATATAGCATTCGTCACTGCTACCGCAGCCGAGACCGGGTGCGCCGCGATCGATCACGCGCGCCGTGGTGCCGGACAGGAACGCGCCACCGGCGGCGATCTCGCCAGTGCCGTCGCCGACATAATAGACGCCGCTGTTGATGTTGCCGCCGGCGCGCATGCGCAGATTGCCGCCGCCGGTGGTCACCAGCACACCGACCGGCTCGCCGATCACGGTGTTACCCGGCAACCGTCCGCTGGTCGGGATGGCCACGCCCAGATTGGAGATGTCGCCACCGGCGTCGATCGAGATATCGCCGCCGCCCAGTGTGCCGATACCACCCTGGAACGCCGAGAAGTCGACCCACCAGCTGGTCTGGCCGTAACCGTCGTCGGTCTGGTCGAACAGGCCGGTGGTGGGATTGAGACGGAACCGTTGCCGCAGCCAGCCGGCCGGCGTCTGCGGTGTCGGGCTGGCCACGATATTGCCCGTTGCACGGACCGAGATATCGCCGCCATTGACTGAATAGGTCGCCCCCGTCGGCGCATAGAAGCCGGCAACCGGTGCGGCAGCCTCGCCGGCGGTGTAGATGACCGACGCGCGCTGTTTCAGGATCAGGTCGCGGCCGGCCGAGACATTGATCCCGCCAGTGCCGGTGCGGACCATATAGCCGGTCGAATTGTCGCGCTGGATAAATTTGGCCTGCTCCACGGCGCTGCCGGGATAGCTCAGCGTGCCGTCCTGTTCTTCCGACTCATATCCGCCGCCCCAGGAATAGAAGACCCAGGGCAAGGGCCGCCGCGCATAATAGCCGGTATCGACATAATCGCCCGTCACCGGGTCCTTCGGGATCGGCACGCCGGTCAGCGGATCGAGATAAGCGCCGGTCACCGGATCCCGTTCGAGCTCCAGGAAGCCGATATGGTAATTGTCCTGGTTGGGGTCGCGGATGAAGCGCCCCTGGCTGTCGGTGCGGTACAGCCGGTTTTCATTGCCATGCGCGGGATCGTAGAAATATTCGATCGTATCGGCCTTGCCGCCGATGACCACCGAGCCCTTGCCGAGCGCAAGCTGCCCTGTGGCGAGCACCGCGAGCGAATCCGGGCTGACCAGATTGGCGCCCGCGGTCAGGTTGATGCTCCATGAGGCATTGCCGTCCAGCGCGGCATTGGTTGAGCTGTCGACGAACCCGTCGCTGAGATTGGCATTGATCAGCAGGTCGCCCTTGGCCCTGAGCGTCAGCACCCCGGCGCTGCCGTCGAAGCGCAAATCGTGCAGGTTCCAGTCCTTGGTCAGCTCCATATCACCGTCACTGCGCAGCTCGATACCGGCGGCGACGCGGGCCAGGCCACCCAGCCGCGCATTGATCGCAGCGGCATTCTGCATGAACAGGCCCGCATCGGTGGACACACGGTCGATCACGCCCTGGTCGATCGTGTCGATGCCCTCATACACGCGGTATCCTTCGGCAATGACCGAGCGCGCACCGGTGATAGTCCCGCCGATCGTGCCGATGGCGAGGTCGTTACCACGCTGCGGCGCGCGCAGCCGGACCACCCGGCCGCCGGGTCCGGTACCGCTGACATCGATCAACGATCCGGCCAGCAAGTCGATTTGTCCGCCATTGCGGCCGGCGGTTTCGACCACTACCGAACCACCCGAGCCGGCAGCGGCATTGGCGCGCGCCAGCAACTGGCCGGTCGCGCCGACCGTCACGTCCTCGGCGGCGGACAGGCGGATGCTACCGCCATTGTCGCCGACCGTGCGGACCGTGCCGTTGACGGTGATCGCGCCATTATTGGCGATCGCCGCGAACTCCTGCACATTGACCGTGCCGGTGATGTCGAGATCGCCCTGGTTGATCTCGAAGCGGCGGCTCTGCAGGAAACCGCCCGTGTCGAGAATGGCGTTCAGCGCCGCGAAATCGGCCAGGCTGCGCGTGACCAGGCCGAACGACGCGCTGCGGTTGCCCGTCGCCGCCTTGCCCAAAATGGTTCCGCCCAGGCGCACTTCGCCCAGGCCCGCCGCTGCCGTGAAGGTCCCGGCATCGCCACCCGCGCTGGAACCCGACACGTCGATCTTCGACCCGGCGATCAGATTGATGTCTCCGATGTCGGCGGTCAAACCGACGGTGCCGGCCCCGACGCCGACCGACTTGTCGAACAGCTTCACCGCATCGCTGGTGACGTCGATCGTCGATCCGGCCGCCAGCACGACATCGCCACTGCGCGCACGCAGATTCACGGTACCGCCGGTCAGGCGAATCTGCCCGGCATGGGTGATCGACGCGCCCGTGATGCCGAGCGTCGCGCCGAACGTATTATAGGTCGGCAGGACATTGGCGTTGCTGGCGATCGTGACCGCGCCGGTCGCATCGAAGAACAGCCGCGATCCGCTGTCGGCCACCAGGCTGCCCGATTTGAGATCAAGCGCGCCGGGCACGAACACGGTGCCGTCACCACGGCCAACGATGCGCTGGGCGGCGTTGACGCTCAGCCGGTCGATACCGGAGAGCCATTTGCTGCCGCCTTCGAAATAGACATTGTCGGCGTTGATGGCCAGCGTGCCGGCGCCAGTGACCGCCTCGGCCGTACCGCCATTGCTGTTGGCGAGCGTGATGCTCTTGCCGCTCAGCGTCGTTTCGCCTGCCCCGCCGATGATGCGGAAGGTGCGCGCATCGAGCCGCAGCGCATCGGTCGCGCTGAGGGCGGTGTCGCCGTAAATGTCGATGCTGCTATAGCTTTTGAGCGTGATCTCGGTCGCGCGACCGAGCGCCCCGATCGATCCTCCGGCAAACACCAGGCCCCCGGTCCCGACCGGCACCGCGCCGAGCGACACGCGCGACGACGCGGCGCTGATCTGCTTGGCATTGATCGTCGCACGCGCACCCAGCGTGGTGTCCTGAGTCGCATCGAACGCGATCGCGCCACTGCTGGTCAGGGTCGCGCCATCGGCGATGTCGAGCACGCCGCTCGGGTGCAGCGGCGCCAGGCCGAACTGTGCGCGCTTGGCGTTGACCGCGGCGAGCTTCACCGGATCGGCGCGCAGTGCGGCCATCTCGTCGACTGCCTTGGGATCGCGCAGGATATCGATCTGCGCGCCGCTGGACAGGCGCAGCACTGATCCCTGGTCGAGCACGCCGTGCACGATCACATCATCGTCCGTCGTCCAGGGTTTGCCCGGGTCGATCAGCTTGGCAATGCCGGGCACGACACGCAGGTCGCCCGAGCTGCCAGTCACTGTGCCGCGCGTCTCGACGGTGCTGCCGTCCTTGACCCTGATCGCATCGCTCGAGGCGAAGATCAGCTCCGGGCCCACCAGCTTGGATCCCTTATTGTCGACGACGATGTCGGTGCCCGATACGACCAGCTCGAGGTTGGCCGCACCCTGGCGGCGCGTTCCACCGATCAACAGGCTTTCCGCGCCAAAGGCGTTGAGCTTGTCGCTGTCGAGAATGAGATAGCCCGAATAGCCACTTGTGTCCGTCCCCGCTCCGGCCACCACGATGCGGCTCGAATCGATATCGGCAAAGCCGCCGCGGCCACCCTTGCCCGCCGCCGATTTCAGCGTCGCGCCGAGATTCAGCGTCTTGCCCGCGCGGAACACCACGCTGCCGCCGTCAAGCGGGATCCGCGGCACATCGCCGACCGGGCGATTGACGCGCAGCGCCTTTTTCAGAAACGCGGGCGAGGTGAAGAAGGTGTCAGCGAGCGACTCATTATATCCCGACCGAAGCCGCAAGGTCGCGCCCGGCATCACCAGGAAGCCAGTGGTGCGCTGGTCGCTCGCACCGCCCATGCCGCCATGCAGGACATAGCCGGCCTGGATCGACGACCCATCGGTCTGGTTCGCGAACTGGCCGAGCTGCATGTCCTCGAAACCGGTCCCGCCATGTTTGGCGGTCACACGGAATGCACCGGGCAGCAGCGCATATTCGGCCGGGAGCAAGGTGTAATAACCGGCCTTGAGGCCGCTGCCGCCGGACAGATACACCTTGTCGCCGATGCCGGGACCATTGCCGGGCGTCGTGCCGAGCGGTGCGATATCGCCCTCGAACGACGGCATTACGGCAAAGATCTCGCCCGGCGCCGACACCCATTGGAAATTGGCGTCGCGATAGCCGGTCAGCCAGTCCTTGGTGCCACCAATGCCAGGGACGAATTCGCGCGCATAGAGATTGCCCCCGCCCGACACGTCGAGCGTCGACCCGGTCTGCATGTCGACCACATCGCCGGTCAGCGTCACGGTCTTGGTCGGCAAGGTAACCAGCTCGAGCCCACTATACGGGTCGAGCCAAGTGTCGCCATTGCTGGTATAGCCATAGGGGATGAGCCGGCCGTCGGCGGAAACGGAGGTCAGGCTGCCGGCGAGCAACTTGATCGTACCGGCGCCGGCAGTGCCGTCATTGGTCGCGACCAGATTAAGCGTGCCAAGCGGCGAGCGCAGCGTCCCGCCCTGCACGATGCGCGGCGCGGTGAGAGTCAGCTCGGCCGCCGCCTCATAGGGGCTGGCGTTGATTGCATTGCCAGCATCCTGTGGCAGGATGGTCAGCGTGTCGCCGGCCTTGACCGCGAACTTGACGCCGGTGCCGGCATAGACCTGGTCCGCTTTCAGGGTCAGATTGCCGCTGGTGGTCAGCTGACCGACGGGGTGCTCCAGCTGTGTGATGCTGAAACCGGCGAGGCGGATATCGCCGCCGCTGATCAAATTGGTGTCCGAATAGCCGTAGAAATTGGCATTCTCGACCTGGAGCAGAGTCCCGGCGCTGATTGCGATGCGCGTATTCGCATTGACCGGCGCAACCCCGATTTTCCCGAGCGCGATGTCATACGCATTCTGATCGACGGTTGCGCTGCGACCATTGACGCTGCCCAGCATGACGATGCCGGCATCCAGCTTCACATTCGCCCCGGCCTGACCGAAGATCCGGTCGGACTTGATGTCGATGCGGTCGAAGACATAACTGCCATCGGCCTTCTTACCGCCGATCGCGACATCGCCGACGAACATGACGCCGGGCGATGCCGACAGGCCGAAGCGCGAAAAGCCGCCTTGCTCGATTCTGGCGGTCGACAATCTGGTTTGCGCCGGCGGGGTGGTGTTGACCGGCATGAACTGGAATCCGCCGACATCCTGCAGCAGATGGAACAGGCCAGAGTCGATCTGCGGCCCCGCCCCCGGCGCGGTTGCCGGCGTCGCTGACAGGTTCCTGCCGATCATGAACACCGGCGGCGCCCCCAGCGCGTCAGCATTGTAATTGGTCAGGATCGCGATCAGTTCATCTGCATTGGCCACCGTGAAGCCGGGCGCGAAATCGAGCGAGAGGCCAAAGGGGCTGAAATCGACATTGCTGAGATCGGTGCCGTAAAAGGACGTGACCGGATTGCCCTGCTTGTCAGTGAAAAAGCCGCCTTCGAACAGATAGCCGATCGTGCCGTAAGCCGCCGATGGCGGCGGATAGTTGGCACTGCCTCCGGGCGGGCCATAGGTGCCGCTCCAGTCGATGTTGAACGTGCCGCCACGCGCACCGGTACCGCCGGCGGTCGCCAGATAGGTCGCGTCGTCGAGTGACAGCGACTCCCCGGAAATCGAGATCGTGCCGCCGTTCGACGCCAGCGTGACGGGACCGCGGATCACGCCGCCATTGGCGTCGGTGACGGGCAAGTCGAACCGCACCGTGGTGCCCGACACATCGAGCAGGGCACCCTCGCTCAGCCGCACATTGTCAGCATTCAGGCTGATCGTGCCACCGTTCAGGATGACGCCGTCGGTCAGCCCCTGGCCGGTCGACGACACGCCCATGCGCGTGACATAGGACGTTCCGCGCGACAGCAGCTTTGCCGTTGCGGAAAGAAGCACGGTGCCCTGACCGCCGCCGAGACTGATTGCGCCGCCCGGCGCGTCAAGCGTGCCGCGCACGTCGATCACATCGCCGATCACCTTGATCGTGCCGCCCGCCTCGGTCGACAGCATGCTGCCTTCACCAATGGTCGTGACGCCGACGAAACCGATATCCATGCCGCGGCGCACGGCCGCGAGACGCTGCCCGATCGGCACATAGCGCGCTTCGGCCAGAGTGAAGATATCGGTACCGGACGGTGCAAACAGTGCGGGCAGCTTGCCGTTCAGCAGCCCGGCATCCTTGAACTGCAGGTTAGCGCTGGTCGCGTTGATCCTGACGCCATCGACCATGGTGATGGTCGGCGCCTTCAGCGAAATGGCGGAAAAGCCGCTCTTCTCGAAGAAGGACGCAGCGATGCGGAACGGGCCGCGGCCAGTGCCGGACGTGGTGCCCGGCGCGCCGCCGATGACGATAGCGTCGGCCAGCTCCAGGCTGAACTTCCCGTTGCCGCCCAGGCCATAAGCGCGCGCCGAGGCGAGCGCCCCAAGGTCGAGCACATCCTGCGGCCCCATGCCGGCCGAAATGCTGATATCGCCGCCTTTGCCGAGCGCGATGTTGCCGTTGCGGTCGGCCCATGCGCCGCCGCTGGTATCGATGACCATCGTGTCGGGCATGACGAATTTGAGATCGCTGAGATCGACACCATCGACAGGCGGCGCACCGTCGAAACCGCGTCCCGATGCAAACAGCGCTACCTTGCCGCCATTGATGCGCGGTTCGGCGGTCAGCGCGAGCGGCGACGCACCCTCGAAGTCGCTGTACCAGGACCCGCGCGTGTCGAGCCGGGTCGCGGCATCGAACTCCATGGTCATGCCGCTCAGCGTGACATTGCCGCCCTCGGTCCGCACGCTGCCGAGGAACTTGACGCGCTGACTGGCGGAGATCTCCAGCGACCCGCCATGCTGCAGGACGAGGTTCGCACCCTTTTCGACCGTGACAGCCGTGTCCTTACTGTCCATGCGGCCGCTCTGCCGCAGATAATAGCTGCCCATGGTCGAGCGGTTGAAGAAATCGGCCGAGGCCAGCGTGGCATTGTCCTGCCGCGCACTGGAGCTGCCGCCGGGGCGGTCGGTCTCGCGATCGAATTCGACGCCGAACAAGGCGTCATAGGTATCGCTCAGCTTGTCCTTCAGCCCAAAACCGGCACCCAGCGCACGCTCCTGCGCCTGGATCAGGATCGTGTTGCTGACATATTCTCCTTCCGCATTGCCGGCATCGTTGAGCCGCAGCGCGCCGCCCTGGGGCAGGTTGGCGTGCTGGTAACGGCCGACCGTGGTGCCACCGAGCATTGACCCCTGCAGCACCGAATCCGGCGCCAGGATGTTGATGCTGCCGCCCTTGCCGCCTTCCTCATAACTGGTCTCGAACTTGCCCTGCACGCTCGACATCAGCGGGATGTAGTAATTGCGCTGGCGGCCCCATTTCGTGTCGTACTGAGTCCATTGATTGGCCAGGCCCATATAGAGCTCGTCCGGGCTGGCCTCGCGAATGTCGATGATCGTGCCGTCCAGCCGGCGCAGCAGCGTCGTATAGACAAAGCCGTCCTGATAGGTGGTCTTGCCGCCCGAGACGTCGATCACCGACCCCGATTTCATGATGAAATCGTCGCCGATGTCCATGTTCAGCGTGCCGCCGTCGATCAGAAACTGCGCCAGCGTGCCCTGATTGAGATTGTCCAGGCTCTGCCAGCCGGCGACATTGGTGCCGTAACGGCGGTCGACGCTGATTTCCTTGCGGTACAGCACGCCGTCGCGCTGCATCGGCGAATCCGCGAGCTGCGCCGCGAACAGCTTGCCGGTGACCTGATGATAGCCCATCGGCAGCAATGTGGATTTCCAGCCGGACAGGTCGATCGTGGCGCCCTTTTCCATCAGGAAGCGGGTGCCGTCCTCATTGTCCTGATTGGCGCCCTCGCCACGATTATTGTCGAACACATGCTGGCCGGCGTCGAGCAACACACTCATCGTGCCGCTCGGCATGTAGATCAGCGAATCGTCCTGCATATGGACGGCACCGGCGTTGATCTTCAGCGTGCCGACCGATTGCCGGCCGGACGTGACCGGGATCATGTCCTTCGAATCCAGGTCGGGCGTGATCTGGGTCAGGCTACCCTTGCCGAACACGACCGTGCCGTGGCCCGGGACAAAGGGTCCGTTGATCTGGTCGCCGGCATATTCCTGATAGTCATAGGCATAGGCCTGGAAATTGATCCCGGCGCGGAACAGCGCCGTCGAGGTGAGCGTGATTCCGCCCATCTGTTCCAGGTTCATGCCGCGGAAATCGACGCTGCCGCCACCGGTCCCGGCGATGATGCCTTCGTTGCGGGCGTGGAAGCCGACCTCGGCCGCGCGCTTGTTCTGCAGCTCGTTGACATATTTCACCAACTGCCCGGGCAAGCCGCCGCGCCCGCCGATGATCGCGGTCATTTCCTCGAAGGTGAAGACGTGCCCGATCTCGTACTTGGTGCCCGTGATGGTCAGGAACAGCTGCTGATATTCCTCGTTGGTGACAACTTGCGGCATGCCGAAATAGGGAATGTTGATCCGCGCCGAGGCCATCGGATTATAGGCGCCGATAAAGGCGTTGAGCTTGCCGTTGGTGCCGTTCGCCAGATAGATATTGTCGCCCGCCGCCAGGATGACCTGGCCTTCGTTCCTGACCGTGATGGTGCCGCGGTTGACGACATTGGGGCCGAACAGCATCACCTTGCCGCGGTCGCCGGTGGTGATCGAGCCCTTGCTCCCGACCGTGACGATGTAGCGCGTCGGATCATTGGGATCGAAATAGAGCGGTGCCGGATCGTCGAGCTGCAGGAAGCCGTCGACCAGGTCGGTGCCGTAGTACCAGCTGTTGGTGAAGGTCGGATTGGTCCGGAAGCTGTTGAGGTCGCCGGTCGACACCAGCCCGTTGGTCAGGAACTGGCTGTCGCGAATGTCGAGCGCCGAGGCGATGACCTGTTGCGCGCTCACGCTGCCGTTGATCGCCAGGCCTTCGCGCGCGATCAGATAGATATGGCCATCGGCCTTGATCGTGCCGTCGATCTTCGTCGTACCGGTGGCAAGCGACCGGTTGAGCGCGATCCAGTCCTTCTTCTCCTGCTGGAACTTGAGCACCTCGCCGGCCTGGAGACTCATATTGCTCCAGTTGAGGATCGCCTTGTCCTTGCTCTGGATGATCGTCGTGGTGTTGCCGTCGACATTGACGTCCGACACGCCGCGCCCGGTGACGAGCTGGCGGACATTGATCTTGGCGTCCTTGCCCATCAGCACGCCATTGTCGTCAAGGATGAACACCCGGCCCTTGGCCCGGATCTCGCCGTTGATCTGCGACGCCTGGTTGCCATGGACGCGGTTGACCGCGATCCAGTCGGCGGATTGCTGCTGGAACTCCAGCACCTCATTGGTCTGAAGCTGGAACTTCTCCCAGTCGAGCAGTGCCTTAGATTTGGTCTGCTCGATCGTCATCTGCGGCCGGCCGTCGGTCGACACGCCGATCACCGGCGTCTTGGCGCCCGACCATTGCGACACCTGGCCATTGGGCAGCGTGGTCCGCCCGGCCTGCATCGCGATCAGCGACCCGAACGGCTGCGACTGCGCCCGTGCAGGCGCCGGCAGGAAGCTGACCGCGAGCGACAGCGCGGCAAGGCTTGCCCCGCCCAGCAGGCGTGACTGGCGGATCGTCTTGGCGGCGAGGATGACCATGGGAAAGCTCCAGCTAACGCGATTATTTGGGGTCGGTCGGTGCAGGCTTGGCCTGCGCGTCCGCCGGATTCTTCTGGGCGAGCTCGCGCTCCATCCGCTCGGCAATGCTGGGCGGCAGCGTCGCCTCGGTCACCCGCGCGGCACGCAGGCGGTCCTCATAGGACTGAACCAGATTTTCCAGCCGCACCCGGCTCGACTGGATGAACGGCTCCCACGACCGCTTCCTGGCGTGGCGCGCGAGGATTTCGGAGGCGATCTTGTAGAGCTCGGCATTCCGGTCGCGCGCCAGCACGAGCAGCTCGTCCTTGAGCTTGATCTCGGCACGCAGCGCCTCGACCTGGAGCCGGGCATTGTCGACCGCGACCTGCTGGCGCAGATAACGATCCTCGCGCTGGGCCTCGGTTTCAGCTGGCGCCGGAGCCGATACGGGCACCGGAGCATCGGGGACGGCCGCCTGGACCGGTGTGGCGGCGATCAGGGCGAGGAGGGCGATGTGCATCATGGCGCTCAGAACCTCGTGCTGAGATTCAGCTGCAGGACATCGACCGAGAAGGGGGCGCGCTCAATCGAGTCCGTGCTGTACCAGTTCACCCCGATCGAGGTGTTCTTGTAGATGCCGAGCTCGCCCTCGATCAGGTAACCCTTCACATCGGTGCCGCCCAAGCCGAAGTCGCTGTCGGTGAAGATGTCGAGCACGGCATCGGTCTCGACCCGCTTATAGGCCGCGGCGAAGCGCCAATCGCCCCGCTTGGTGACATGCGCCTGGCCGACATCGAGCCGGACCTGCCAGCCGAGCGCGCCGGGCTTGATCAGCGAATTGCTGTCGAGCCGGAGCAGGTCGGCGCGGCTGATCAGCGCGAGATTCCTGACGATATCGCCGGTCAGGCGCACCCGGGTATCGCCGAACCCGGTATAGGTGATCGCGCCGGTCACGTTGAGCAGGTTGAAGTCGGAGGCAAGCCCGGCCAGCGTGGTCAGGCCGTCGGTGCGCATGTTGAACAGCGAGTTGCCCTTCGCCAGCGCGCCGGGCGCGGTATAGTCGTTCAGGCGCGATCCGTCGGGTGCGTTCTTGATGCTGTTGATGTTCTGATAGTCGTAATAGGCGGCGGCGGCCTCGACATGCACATCGTCGATCACGGTGCCGCGCACGCCGACCTGCCCGGCATAGAAACGCCGGTCGCGGCCGAAGATCTCATTCTCCTGCAGCGGGAAATAGCCCGCCGTCGCAAAGATGCTGCGATCGCCGCCCAGGCCATGTTCGAGGTTGAGCACCACGCCCTCGGGGTTGATGTCGGGATCCCAGACCATGTCGGTCGACACGAACGGATTGGGGATGCGGCCGCCAATCAGATTGACCCCCTTGATCGGCGTCAGCCGGATAAAGGCGCGATCGATCCAGATCTGGTCCTTGTTGAAATAATCGCCCAGCGTCTTGTTGGTCGAAATCGCGCCGGCATCGTCGCCCGAGGCGAGCTGCAGGCCGACCGAGACGAAATCATTGATCTTCGCATCCAGGCCGAGGCGAGCGCGATACCGCACCCGGTGTCGGTCGATGGTCGAATTGATGATCGGGAAGCCGGCGGCATTGGTGACGCCGCGGGCCGCGTTGATCGCGTTGAAATCCGGGAAGCTCGGGAAATTGCCGATCTGATGCAGCGGGTCGCTCTTGGGGAAGAACTCGCCCTGGTAACGGAGCCGGAAATCGCCCGAGATGGTCAGGCCGTGGAGCCAGTCGGGCATGGAATTGGGCGCGATCCAGCCGCCGGTCTTCGCTTCGGCGATGACCTCCTTCTTGATCTGCTCGCGCAGCTCGACGCGGGTCGCTTCGGGCACATAAGACACGTCGATCGTCGTCGCGCTGGGCGGCGCCTCGCGCTGGCGGCGCAGCTCCGCCGCCACTTTGGCCTTGGCGAGGAGATCCTGCGCCTTTTGCGCCGGGATGACTCCTTCATCGACCAGCAACTGGAGGATTTCGACGCCGATATCGTCAGTGCTTTGGGCATGAACAGGCTGCGCCGCGACAAGGGCGGTACCGGCGAGCAGCAGCGGCATGAATCTGCGAGAGAACATGTAAAATTCCTTTGATCGCGCGCGGCGTCAGCCGGTCAGGCGTTTCATGTTGATGGTTGCGAAGGTCATGCCGCTGACCTTGGGCGGACGACCGCGAGACAAGGGCGGCAGGGATGAAAGGACATCGCGGATCGCGAGATCGAGCCTGGCGTCGCCAGTGCTCGAGCGCAGCGCGGCGGACGTGAAGCGGCCATTCTCGTCAATCGTCACCGCGACCTTCAAAAACCCCTGTGCGGTGCGCGTGCGCGGGTCGCGTTGCAGCGCGCGCCGGACATGGGTTTCGACGAACTCGCCCCAGCCACCGCCGCCACCGCCGCCGCCCCGGCCGAACAGTCCGCCACCGCCGCCGGCGGCGAGCCGGAAGCTGTCCGATCCGGCATCGGCCGGCTTGTCGAGCCCCGCCGCCTCAGTGCTCGGCGCCTCGGACGGCGTGTCGCTGGGCGGGTCGTCGGACGGCGTATCGACATCCTGTTGCGGCTTGGGATCGTCGGTCGGCGTGACGATCTCGGTCTCCTCCATGATCTTCTCCTCCGGCTCGGGCGGCGGAGGCGGGGGCGGCGTGACCAGGGTGATTTCCTGGATGACGCGCTCGCGCTGCGGCGCGCCACTGGTCGGCCAGACCAGCCAGGCCAGCAGCGCCAGCACCGCAATGACGCCAATGGCGATCGCGACGGGCTGGTAACGCCGCCAGCCGGGGCCGGCTGATCCGGGTGCGGCCACACCGGACTTGGGAAGCGAGACGGCCACCGATCAGGCCTTGGTACGTTCGGTGACGATGCCGAGCTGAGTGATCCCGACCCGTCCGCAGATATCGAGCACTTCGGCGATGCGGCCGAACTGTGCCACGCGGTCGCCCTTGATCACCACCGGGAAGTCCGGCGTGACCTGCTTGAACGAGCGTAGCTGCGATTCCAGTTCGTCCAGCGACACCGGAAAGGTGTCGAGATAGACCGCACCCGAACTGTCCACCGTGATCGCCTTGGTCGTCGGCTTTGCCAGACTGACCGAGGAGCTCGCCTTGGGCACATTGACCTTGATGCCCTGAACCGCGGCGGTGGTCATGATGATGAAGATGATTAGCAGCACATAAGCGAGGTCGAGCATCGGCGTGATGTTGATCTCGTCGTACGGCTTCTTCTTTTTCCCGACTTGCATCATCGCCTCCTATTCGGCCGCGAGAGCGTGGGAGGCGGGCTGATTGCGATAGGTCTCGGCGAACCTCTTCTCGAGCTCGTCGACGAAGATCAGGTTCTCGGTCTCGATCTCCTCGACCTTGGAGAGGAGGTAATTATAGCCGAACAGCGCCGGGATCGCGACCGCGAGGCCGGCGACCGTCGCCAGCAGCGCCGCGGCGATACCCGGTGCGATCGCGTTGATATTGACGTCGCCCGCCGCCGCGACCGCAGCGAAGGTGATCATCACGCCCAGCACCGTGCCGAGCAGCCCGATGAACGGCCCGCCCGAAATGGCGATCGTCAGCAGCACCATGCGGGCGTTGAGCTTCTGACCCTCGCGAGCCAGCCCGGCATCAAGCGTCGAGCGGATCGCGGCGACCGATTGCGGCGCCAGCGCGAAGCGGCTGACCGAACCCGAATGCTCGTCAAGGCGTGCGCCAAGCTCGCGCTTGCCGATCGTGAAAAGCCGAGCCAACGTGCTGTCGCCCGACAGTCGCGCGACATCGGGGTCGGCGAGGCCGTCATGTGCACCACGGCCCTTGGTCTGATCCTGATAGACTTTCAGGAATGAGGCGTTGGCCTTGCGGGTGCGTTCCAGGAACAGGCCCTTGGTGATCATCACCACCCAGGACAGCAGCAGCATCACGCCAAGGATGCCGATCACCACCCACGCATCGAGCGTCAGCGCACCGAACAGAATGCCGAAATAATTGGTGTGGCCGCTGCTTGCCTGTTCCGCTTCCGCGGCGACCGTCGCCAGCGTCGACGAGCGGCTCTGCGACGCCGCCGCCAGAGCGATCGCCGAGGCGGACCGCGCGCTGTTCGCCCGGCCGACTTCGTCCACATCACCGGCAAAGCCGGGCGTGCCGCCGATCGTGCCGATCACTTCGTCACCGCCGAGCGCGGGCAGCTTCGCGGCGATCGATCCAACCGACACGCCATTCACGTAAAAGGTTACCGCGTCGCCTGCGACCACCGCGACATGCGCCCAGGTTCCCGCCGCCAGCGGCACCGATGCGACCGCTTCGCCGCCCGCTGTACGGACATAGGGAATGCCGTCGCGCAGCCCGACCGTCAGGCGGTTGGGATCCGCATCGCCGGCTGCGCCGAGCTTGGTGTAGAGCACCGCATCACCGGGCTGGCCGCCGGCCACCGGCTTGATCCAGGCCGACCAGGTCATCTTGCCCTCGGCCGGCACGGTCAGCGAGGCGCTGGCGGCGACGCGCAGCTGGCTTTGCGGCGTGAAGGTCGCCCCGCCGCCCGACAGGCCCTCGACCGTCGGCCGCGCGGTGAATGCCGCGATGCGATTGCGATTGGCGGTCTGATCGGCCGGCGCGCCCGCTTCGCTGAAGTGCAGCACAAGCGACTGCTCGCCGTCATAGCTGGCGGCGGGATTGCTCACCGGCTTGGCCGCCTGGTTGCCGTAATAGAGCCAGATATCCTGCGACGCGCCCGGCGCGATCGAGGGCAGGTCGATCCAGACAAGGCCAAGCTCGGCGACCGGATCGAAACGCTCGATATGATAGTTGAGCGGCGTCTTCCCATCGCTGGCGACGAAGCGCAGATCGCCGCCATCGGGGCGGACCTGGCTGAAATCGAGCACGCCGCTGTGCAGCCGCACCAGCACCGGTGCGCGCGCGACCGCTTCGGTCTGGCCACGGATCGGCCGGCTGTCCAGCACGACCTTGCGGCGCTGCGTCCATTCATTGTTCCACCAGCCATCGGCCGCGAAAGCCGGCACGGAGACCGTGAGCAGTGAAAGGGCTATCAGGATTTTCTTGATCACGTGTTGCACCCCAAAGAAGCGGCCGAAGCCGTCAGAATTCTGACCAGAGACGAAATTGGCCGCGCACCTGCTTGCCGATATCGATCAGCGTCGACTCCGGGCGGACCAGCGGTACGGACATCAACAGCGAGGCATTGAGATGCCCCAGCACGCGCAGGCGAAGACCGACGCCGGCGCTGGCCAGGCTCTCGCCGCCATCGACCTTGCCGTTCAGGTCGGTGAGCGGGTTGCGGATCCACAGCCGCGCACTGTCGAGAAAGGCGAAGCCGCGCAGTTCATTGACGCCCTTGCCGAACGGCTTGTGCAGCGATGGGCTTTCGACATCGAGCTGGCTGAAATAGCCGCTGTCGCCCAGCGCCTGGCTTTCATAATAGCCGCGCACGCTATCGAGTCCGCCGGCGCTGAACTGCTCATTGCTGATCAGCGGCTGGCCCGATAGCTGGCCGCCGAACTTCACGCCGACCTGCACATCGCCGGGCAAGCGATAACGATAGGCGAGGTCGGCGCGCGCATAGACCCAGCTCGCACTGGCGGTGAAGCGCTTGAGGCGGAATTCCTCCTCATTCGCATCAAGGCCGCGAATGCCGAAATTGAGCGCGACGCTGAAATCCAGGTCGGACTTCGCCCCGCGCCGCGCGAGCGCATATTGTGCGGTCAGCGGGATATAATCGATCGGGGTCGCCGCCGTGTCGCTGCCCAGGATCAGGTCTTCGCGGAACGATTTGTAATCCACGCCCAATGTCAGCGTGTGGAAGACATGCTCGCTCGACGAGAAATTATAGATGCCGCGCAAGCCGACAATGTCGCCGCTGCCCAGCACGCCGATACCGCCGATCGCCGCCACATCGCTGTCGGAATGGACCGCATAGCCGACGATGGTGAAGGGCGTTCCGGCGATCGGCGCGGCATAGGAGCCCGACACGACCCAGGATTGTTTCGGCTGTTGCGGCGCGAACTGACCCTGGATGCTGACGCTGTGATCCATCTGGAACAGGTTCGAATAGCTGACCGAGGCGGAGGCGCGCAGCCGCTCGGTCCGGCTGCTGGTGCGGTCGTTCAGCTCGAACGTCGCGTGCAGCGGCAGCTTGTCCTCGACCTGCAGGTCGATATCGACCGTGCCCGGCGTGTCGCCCGCGCGCAGCGCCGGGGTGATGGTGCGATCCGCCGATTTGTTGAGTGCGGCGACATCGCGGTAAATGGCGGGATAATTGGGCACCGCGCCCTCGGCGATCGACGGCGCCCGCGCCTTGATCGCGCCGGGCGAAATATGACGCGCGTCGGTGACGCGCAGCCGCCCGACGCGCAGCTCGACCACATTGAGCCGGACGATGCCGCCGCGGACATCCTGTTCCGGGATTTCGACATCGACGGTTTCGAAGCCCTTGTCGCGATACGCCTTGACCAGCGCGGCGCGCGCGCTCTCGACATCGCCCGGGCTGCGCTTGGGTCCCAGATAGGGAAGCACGGCCTTTTCGACGTCGATCCGCGTCAGCACGGTATTGCCGTCGATGCGATAGCGCAGAATGTCGATCTTGCGCTGCGCACTATCGCCGGTCGCCGCGACCGGCGCATCGTCCGCCGGCGCGTCCTGCGCAGCGGCGGCATGTGCCCCGGCGAGCAGGGTTACGGCCATCCCAATACGATACGCGATGTGCATCAATGCCCCCCAGCCGCCCCGCGAACATCGCGGGCCGGTTTCATTCCTCAGCTGATTCGAGTCCCTGTCCTCAGCCGATGTCGGCGAACTAGGAATGAATTGTATAAGTTTTGTGACAAAATGTTGCTCAATGAGCAGTTTTGATAAATTATTGAGAATTCATCGCTGAATCTCGATGATTACTCTCAAATCAATTCAGGAATTTTGCGAATTTATATTCAGGCATCACTTATCATTTTCTTGAACTGATCTTATCAGCCCAAGATTCTATACATTGATAGTGGCCACAGCATGTGCTGATCTTCTGCATTCTCATGACAGATGCGGGGCGTTATCGCCCTCAGGATCAAGGACGAACGATGCCGTTCAAACCACACCGAGGCGGCAAGATTTTTTTTCAATGTTGAATGCAGGCTTTGGCGTTACCGCGCCGGCGCGCCCTGCAGCACATGGCCGTCGGCGGTCTCAACCGCCCTGAGGCCATAGATCGCGGCAAGATTGCGTGCGAACGCCTCGCTCTCGCCGGTTTCGAAAACGCCGCTCAGCCGCGCGTTGCCGGGCAGCACCTCGCGCAGCACGACCGGCCGTGCGCTGTAACGGTTCATCTCCGCGACCGCCACCGGCACCGGTGTCGCATTGAACACCAATTGTCCGCGCCGCCATGCGGTGACATCGTCGATCACCGGCCGGTCGATCGCCGGGGCGGTCCCCACGCCGAGCCGCAACCGGTCACCAGGGTTCAGCGTAAGCCGCGGCTCAGCGGCGCCGGTTTCACCGACGACCACCTTGCCGCTCAAGAGCATGACCACGATGCCGTGCGCGTCGCGGCGTACGGTAAACACTGTCCCGACCGCGCGGACATAGTCCTTGCCCACTTCGACATAGAAAGGCCGGGCGGGGTTATGGGCAACCTCGAACAGCGCCTCGCCGCGGTCCAGCACGATGCGCCGCCGCTCAGCGTCATAATCCACCTTGAGCTCGGTGTCGGTATTGAGCACCACCTTGGTCGCATCGGCCAGCCGGATCGTCCGCTGCTCGCCGATCGCGGTCGCATAGACCGGATCGGTCACCCGGAATTGCTGGGTGAGCGCGACCACCGCCAACAGGCAGGCCATCGCCGCCACCGCCCATGCGGGACGCAAAACCCCCGAAAACCAGCGGGGCGGGGCTGCAGTCGCAGGATTCGGCGCGGGCGCGCGCGCGATGACCGTGCCGAGGTCGCGAAACACGGCGGCTGCATCGGCAAAGGCAGCGCGGTGATGCGGATGCTCCGCGATCCATCGTTCGAATCCGGCATCGCGCCGACCGGCGGCACGGTTGCCGGCGGTACGCACCAGCCACAGCGCGGCTTCGGCCGCGATCGCGTCGCTTGACCGCATCGCCGGATCGGTCGCGCTCATGCGTCTTCCATCCATTTGGTCAGGAGCAGCATGCCCTTCGCCAATCTCTTTTCCACCGCGCTCTTGGTCAGGCCATGATAGCGCGCAATCTCATCGACGCGCAGCCCTTCGAGCCTTTGCGCGCGCAGCATCTGTCTTGTCAAAGGGTCAAGCGCAGCGAACGCCTCGTTCAGCGTTTCGAGGCGCTTGCTCGATATCCACACCTCGTCGGGCCGGGGCGCATCGTCGGGTACGTCGAACTCCATGTCCGTTTCGACAAAAGGCGAGCGCGCGCGCCGGCGGCTGGCGTCGATCGCGAGATTGGAGGCCGCCCGCACCATGAACGCCTCGGGCTCGCGAACCACAGTGTCGCTGCCATAGTGCGCGAGCCGGAGATAGGCGTCGTGCACGATATCATCGATATCCTGATCGGGCACGCCGCGCCGTCGCAACGCCTGCCCTACGCTCCGGAGCATTTTCTGCAGCGATGCCATGACACCCCAAGCTCTCGCCGCCGGCAAGCGACACCCCAAGGCCGCACACGCCCGCAACCTTGCCGCAATCCTCCTGTGCCCTAGACGACGATTATGACGGATCGATTGCAGGCCGTTGAAGGATCAGAGACGCTGCTCCCGATCATCCATCGCAACAGGATCGATGACCAGCAGCAGCCGCTCCGCGTCCGCCGCATCGGGCGGGGGCGAGCGATGGATGATCGCCCTGTCCCCGGCCCAGGCCTTGCCCTTGAACAGGCCGACCGTGCCGGTGCCGAGCTGATGCTGGTCGCCGGCAGCCGGAGGATGGTCGCATCCGCGACTGAGCCACTGCGTGCCCGGCCCGATATAGGTGCAGATCAGCCGCGCGGTGACATAGTCCGAATGCCATTTCCAGCAGGCACGACCCGTCACCCGCTCGAGCCGGATCTCGATCGACGCGCTGCGCATGATCGCCGCGAAGTGCCGCGCGAGCATCGCGACATCCGCGATCAGCAGCGCGTGCCAGCTCTCGCTGTTGATCAATCGGGCCGTCAGATCGGCCGCTACCTGCGCACCGGTGGTGACGACACGAGCATCCTCGAAGCCGGCCAGCGCGCCATCCCGAAGCGGAGATGCGCGCTCCCACAGCGCCAGCGAAATGCCGTCATCGGCAATCCGCTGCAATATCGCCGGATCCGATCCGGCAATCATATGACCATGGGCAACCGGAAGGACCGGTGCCGCCGGGCGTGCTGAGACAATTGTCGAAACCTGATTCATGCCTGTCCTGGCTTGTAATGATATGATCTATCATTACTTGAGCTGAAATCGGAAAAGCAAGGTGCAGCGCGATATGACGATGAAGAATGACTCAGCGCCAGTCGACTGGGTCGAGCGCGCGGCGGTGAGTGCGTCCCTGCTGTGCCTGGTCCATTGCCTTGCGCTGCCCTTCCTGCTCGCCGCACTCCCCGCGCTGGCCACAATCGTCCCGGTGTCCGAATCCTTCCATCTCTGGGTCCTTGCCTTTGCCGTCCCCGCCTCCGCCATCGCGTTGCTCAGCGGCATGACCCGGCACGGCACGACCTGGCTGCTCGTGCCCGGCGCGATCGGACTGGCGCTGCTTGCCAGCGGCGCGATCCCGTTCGGTACCACGCGCTGGGAAACGCCGCTGACGATCATCGGCAGCCTGACCCTGGCCGGCACGCATCTGTTGAACTGGCGACGGCGCCACGCCGCGCGTTAGAGCGTCGGCAAGGTTTACCGTGTAAGGTGCGCGCGTGGAAATCATCGCGCTCCTCCTGCTGGCGACGCCGATCCTGGTCTATCTCGGCTATCTGCTCGTGCTGGCCGCGGCCGCGGCGTTCGCCAAACCGCGGATCGTGCCTCCCGCCGAGAGCATCCCTTCGCTCTCGATCCTGATCTGCGCGCACAATGAAGCGATGCGGATCGATGCGAAGCTCGAAACCGTCATCGCCGCGGCATCGCACTGGCCCGGCATGTGCGAGATCCTGGTCGCCGATGACGGATCGAGCGACACGACCGCGGCGATCGTTGAGAGCTTCGCTGCGCGCGGTGTACAACTCATCCGGCTGCCGCGCGGCGGCAAGGCGGCGGCGCTGAACCAGGTCGTGCCGATGGCGCGCGGCGATATCGTGGTGATGAGCGACGCCGATCCGCTGTTCGATGACGCCACGCTGCCGGCGCTGATCGCACCGTTCGCCGATCCGCGGGTCGGCGCGGTCGCCGGCGCGGTCGAGACGATCCGATCGGGCAAGCGCGGCCGCTTCGCCGGATCCGACATCCTGTTCCGCTGGTATGAATCGACTCTGCGCAGCGCCGAGGACCGGCTGTTCGGCTGCATCTCCGCCGATGGCGGCCTCTATGCGATCCGCACTGCGCTGGTGCCGGTCGTCCCGGCCAGCGTCACCGACGATTTCTGGATCAGCACCGGCGCGGTTGCGGCGGGGTACCGCATCGCCTTCGCGCCCGATGCGCGCGTCCATGAACAGAGCATCGCCGGCGATCGCCAGCAATTCCGCCGCCGCGTCAGGATCACCGTGCGCGGGCTGACCGGCCTGTGGCAGCGGCGCGCGCTGATGAACCCGGCGGCCACCGGCTGGTATGCGGTTGCGCTGGTCCTTCACAAGGTCGCCAGGCGGCTCGCCCCGCTCGCGCTGGTCCCGCTGCTGCCGCTCTCGGCTATCCTGGCGTTCGGCGACAATCCGGGGTGGCGCTCGATCTTCTGGGCGCTGGTCTTTGCCGGCCTGCTGGGCGCCTGCCTGCTCGGGCTGGTCGGGTTTCTCACCCGGATGCGGCTGCCGCGCCCGCTGGCGCTTGGCTATGGCGCGGTGCTGCACCTGGCAGGACTTACCGCAGGCGTCACTCTGTTCGCTCTCGGGCGACGCTACGCGCAATGGACCCCCGACAAGAGCGCGACCTGAAGGGGAGGACGAGCATGAACCGACATCTTGCCTCGATCGGACTGGCGACAGGATTGGGCGCGATTCTCGCCGTCGGCGTATATGCCCAGAGTAGCGCGCCGGTACCGCCCTTCTCGCGCGGCGATAATTTCAATGCCGGGCTGTGCACCGGATCGTGCCCCGGTGCGCTGTGGGCCATCCGCCAGGAAGTGAACGGCACGGTAGCGGCCGCGCCGTCGCCGGGCCGGCCCGGCCTCGCGCTCTACGCCCGGGCGGCGGCCAAGGGCGCGGGCGTGGCCAAGGCCGATATCGTCTTCCGCAGTGGTCCGATGCCGGTCGGCACGATCATCACCACGGCGTTCGATCTCTACATCCCCGCCGCGACGCCGATCAATTCGATGCAGCTGCTCGATCTGGAATGCGCGACCTGCGGCGAGGAAGGCAATCCCGGCATCAGGCTCTATCTGCGCAATGGCCGGCTGCGCATCGACCGGTCGAAGATCGGCATCGCCGATGCCTGGGTCCGCGACACCGCCCCCGTGCTGACGCCGAATCGCTGGCACCGGATCGTCATGACCATCCGCGTCGGACTGGAGGATAGCGGCACGGCCCGCGTGACGCTGAATGGCCAGGAAGTCCTGGCGGCACAGGGCGCGACGATCATGCCGCTCCCCGTGCGCCATATCGACCGGGTCCAGATCGGCATCACCGCCAATTCCAACCCTGTGCCCGTGTCGCTCTATTTCGACAATATCACAATCAACGCCCGGCCCGCGCGTTAGGGACCCTGGAGCATCATCGGACTGGGTGGAATCACTCGGGCGGCCGTTCGGCCCCGGACTTGATCCGGGGCTGCCGAAGCCCAGGCGTTGCGCATGCCCTTCGACAGGCTCAGGGCGAACGGGGCGTGGATGTTCGACCCCCGATTTTCACGCCGGCAACAGGGGATTTGGTACGTCAGACCGCCCAGCTATCCATCTCATTTATAGCTGAACGGGATTTTGGCCGCTTTTGCTGATACCAGAAATCGCCCATATATCGATAAACCATTGTATTTAAACGATTTTCCTTGGATTCAGCACAATCGGGCGCCTGTCTCGCGCCCATGCTCCGGAAATACGACACAACCGGTGTCCCATATCTCCCGCCGCAGCCCGTCGCCGGCGAGGATTCAACCCTCACACAGGATCGGCCATACCCCCCCGTGCCGGGGCTGTTCCGGCGCGCTCTTTCTCAATGTCGGGAACCACAATATACGCCGGGCGGGCGCCGCCCGCCCTGAGAGGACGCCCCGTATCAGTGCGCGCCGTCACCGCGCCGCACGGCGCTGACCGTCTTGACCATCAGTTCTAGGTCGCGCTGCGCCGACATGGTGCGGATATAGGCGATGTCCATCTCGACCCGCTCGTCGAAGCCGATATCGGCACGTCCCGACACCTGCCACAATCCCGTCAAGCCCGGCCGGGCGGCAAGCCGCGGCAGATGCGACATCGAATAGGTCGTCGCGTCGAACGAGGTCGGACGCGGCCCGACGATCGACATCTCGCCGCGCACGATGTTGAGCAGATTGGGCAGCTCGTCGATGCTGGTCTTGCGCAAGATGCGTCCGATCGGCGTGACGCGGGGGTCATGGATCAGCTTGAAATCGGGCGAATCCGCACCGTGGATATTGGCGCTGCGCAGGCTTTCCTTCAACGCCTCGGCATTGGGCACCATGGTGCGGAACTTGAACAGCGGGAACCGCTTGCCGAGATAGCCGGTGCGCTGCTGGACGAAGAAGATCGGACCGCGATCGGTCAGCTTGATCAGGATCGCGACGATCAGCAGCAGCGGCGACAGGACGATCAGCGCGACCAGCGCAATGACGCGGTCGATTTGCGGCTTCACCAGCCGCGCATAATTCCCCACCCTGAGTTCGAGCGGCAAGGGTACGGCACGCATGTCGGATTCGAACCGGACACGCCGCGCCATGTCGCGGCGACGCTCTGGCTGAAGGTTGCCGGGCTGGGGTTTGTCGGGCTGGGGTTTGCCGGGCTGGAGTTGATCGGATCGGGACATATCGTCGCTCATGACAATTGGCCGAAGCGCCCGCGCATCGCCAGGACGATGGCGCGCAGCCGGTTCATCGGAGCAACCAGCAAATACCAGTAGTGATTGCCCTGCGCGAGGCGGACGGTGGCGCGCAGGTGCAGCCCTTCCGCGAACTGCCAGCGGAACCCAAGCGCGCGGTCACCGATATGGATGCGCGAGATGATCGCGGCCGGCTCGGCCGCCGTATTGCGCCCCCGCCCACCCGTCGTGGCGCGATACCCCAGCGCCGCGGCGATCCGGCGGCCCTCGGGCCCCACGGCGTTTTCGGGCCAGCAAAAGATGCGCGGCGACCGGCCGAGGCGCTGCTCGAACACCGCCTGGCAATGTTGCAGATCATTGGTGATCCGCTGCTCCAGGCTCGACTGATCCTCACGCCCATCGACGGTCCAGGCACGCTCGGCCAGCGCGAGCCCGGATTCGGGAACGACGGTACCGAGTGGCACCGCCACTGGCTGCTCGGTCCTGAACCAGTCATGCTTCGCTCCGGGCGTCGCGGCCCATTGCATCCAGGCCAGGCTGCGCCAATTGTCCGCCGTCAGCCGGCCGACCTGACGATCGGAAACCGGCACGCGCGCATGATCGACGCCGTGCGGCTCGACCTCGAACAGGGGATGTTCCTCGATCGCGGCGATCTCGGTCCAGTTCATATAACCGCTCGTGTCGCCGTCGCGGGCGCGCACGCGTTTCCCCGGTGCGATGAAGTTCAGCGACACGAAAAAGGTCGCGCGCATCCCGTACCGATCGAGCGCGGGTACGGCATTCTGCCAATTGTCGAGATAACCGTCGTCGAAATGGAGGATCACCGTGTCGCCCGGCGGCGCTTCGCCCGCCAGCCGGCGATCGAGATAGTCGCGCGTGCCGACGATTCCGCAGCCCATTTTGTGGAGCGTTGCGAGATGCCGCTCGAACGTCGCCGGGTGAACCGATATCTCGCGCGACCAGGGCAGCCAGGCCTGTTCCGCGCTGACCGAATGATAGGTCAGCACGGCCACACCCTTTGGCCCCATCATCCGCCGATGTCCGAGGACCAGGGCGGCGAGCACGGGAATGGCGGCGGCGGCAAGGCCGAATGACAGATCCCAGATATAGGCCGACAGCACCGCGCCGCCGACGATCAGCAGCGACCATAAGGTGACGCGGCGAAGGCGATCCTGCTTGCGCGTCATGCCGGCTGCGCCGATCGCGTGCGCCAATAGTCGCGCGCCTGCTTCGCGCGGTCGCGGCCGGCATGATAATAGTGCATCAGCCGTCCCCGCCAGCCGTCGCCATAAAGCGTGATGCGGTAGAGCGTATCGACGATGTCGGCAAAACGCAGCTTATGTGTTCCGGGCGTCATCCCGTTACCCATATTGTCGTACCATGCGATCGCCGGATCGTCGCAGCAGTGCCGGATATGCATCACCGCCAGGACATGGCCGATCGAGAACTCCGCAAAACGCTCGTCATAGCCGACCTTGAGCAGGAACAACCGGTCGCCGCCCAATATGCCATATTCGAACGCGACGATGCGCTCTGCCTGTTTCAGCACCGCGATCCGCAGCGCACCGGCCGCGGCGGCGCGCTCGGCAAGCCGGGTATAGAAGAGGAGGTCGGACGGATTGTCGCGAATCGATGTGCCTTCCCGCCCCTTCCAGCCCGATTGCTCGACCGCGAAGATCTCGTCGAGCAAGGACTGCAGGCCGGTACGCCCGTCGAAGATGTCGAACCGCATCCCCTGCCCGTCGACCAGCTTGCTCTCCAGCCCGGACCAGCGCTGGCGCGCGCGCTTGCTGCGCCGCGCGCGCCATTGTTCGTAAGGCGTGCGGCAATCGGCCAGCGGCGACAGCGCGTGTGGGCGGATCGCCACGCGGTCGGCCGGCCAGCGCCGTGCCGCCGCGAGCAATCGCGACTCGCCGGTCACATAATCGATCGTCACCAGGTCGCGATCGCCGAGCAGCCGGTCGAACAGCGTATCGGCGATCGGCTGGCTGGCCGGCAGATCGAACAGCGCGGAATGGACATTGGTCTGCGCGCGCAGCCGCGCATAGCCGACCGGTCCCAGCCGTCCGCGATCGGCGACCATCGGCAATCCGTCGATCACGCAGGCCGTCATGCCCGGCGCCAGATAGGCACTCCGCCACGACTCGAACCACCCTGCGCTCAGGTGGAACGCTTCCGCGTCCGGAGCCGATACGGCGAAATGTTCGGAAGGCAGGGGCAAAGTCATCTTGCGGATTTAATCTCTCGGCAACTCACCTCGGTTAATAGACCGTACGTGGATAACAGTAATTTTTTGTGAACTTGGGACCGCCGCAGGATCACAGTGTATGCAAGTAACGGCCCATCTGTCGAGCGATCTGGACGTCGAGTCCGGAGTTGTGTTCGATCGCTTTGCGTCGGAAAGTCCGTTTGCCGCCTATCAGCAAAGTCGCGCCTGGGTGGATGCCGTCCCGCACAGCAAGGTGCAGGACTATCTGTTCTTCCGCTGTCTCGATGGCGACACGTTGGTCGGGACGGCTGTAGTCCGCCGCACGCGCCTGTTCGCCGGGCGCTGGCTCGGCACCGTGCAACGCGGGCCGATCGTCCATGACGCGGCCTTGTTCGCAACCGTCCTGTCGAGCCTGGCCAGGACAGCGGCGGCGCAGGGGTGCTGCACGATGCAGCTCGCACCACGCGTGCGCGGACGCGACTTGCCGACCATGGCCGAGGCTTTGCGCGGCGCCGGTTTCGCGCCGCTGCCCACGCACCGCCAGCCCCTGCACAGCGCCACCGGCATCGTCTGGCTCGACAAGCCGGAAGAGGAAGTGCTGGCCAGCTTCAAGCAGCGCGGCCGCCGTCAGCTCAAGGCGGCCGCCAAGGCAGGCGTTACGGTTCGTCTCGCGACCGGTGCGGCGGATGTCGCTGCCTATCAGCACGTGCTCGATGCCTTCCGCGCGGCCAAGGCCGATTATGACATGAACGGCCTGCCCGATGCGGCGGGTCAGGCGGCGCTGGTCGAACGGCTGGGCGGTGCGGTGCTGCTGGCCGAACGCGACGGGGTCGTGATCGGCGGTCATGTTTTCGTCCGTCAGGCTGATGAGGCGATCTGGCTGTCGCTGGCGACGTCGGACGATGACCCGTCGGTGCCGCGATCCTATCCGTTGCTATGGGAGGGAATGCGGCTCGCACGCGAGATGGGCTGTATCGGCTATGATCTTGCCGGCCTGCCGGTCGCCGACGCAGCGGATGGCGGCGAAGCCAACCGGTCGCAGTTCAAGAGCGCGTTCGCGCCGACTCGCCGGGTGATGCCGCCGGTCCATGTCGCGGCGCTGAAACCACTCGCCCATACTTTGTTGTTCAACGCGCGGCAGATCTATCGCGCGGTGCGTGCGGCGGCGTAATCATGGCATCCGATACATCCCTCCCCTCATCCATGAGCAGTTCCATGGCCACCAAGAGCCAACGCCTGATCCAGCGCTTCCGCGAGCTCGGCATCACCGCGACGCTGCGCAAGCTGTTCGCCGACCGGGTCATGCGCCGCAGTACCAGCGTGATCGTCGAATATCAGGCCGGGTGGAGCGTAGTCGGCGACGGCGCCCAGACTCCGTCCTGGCTGTCGTTCAGGACGGTGCGCAAGGGCGAGGAACTGCCGCCGCTCAACGACTGGCTCGCCTGGCGCGACGCCGGGTTCGCGGCCATGCTGGAGAGCGGCAAGGTCGGCATCTTCGTGCTCGACGAGGGCGTCGCGATCGGTTGCGTCTGGCTGTCGCTCACGGATCATCACGATCCTGTCGCGCGCGAACATTATCCGGTGCGCGAACGGGAGGGCTATCATTATTGCTGGCTGGTCGATCCGGCCGACCGGCGGCGCAACGTCGCCTTTCCGATGTGCCGGTACATGCTGAACAATTTTCCCGCGCTCGGGATCGACCGTACGTTCGGGGTGGTCGACCGGGACAACCGGCCCTCCTATCTGATCCAGCTGCGCATGGGCTATCGCGAGCGCGGCGTGAAAGTGGTCCATTTCCATCTGTTCGGATGGCGCTGGACAACCATGTCGCGCTATGACGGCGTCCTCGGCACGACCAATCCGAAAGACCGAAAGATGATCCGCGGATGAGCGGTACCGCGACACCGACACCCAGGCGCGAAGCGACGGCCACGCTGGTGCGCTCCACCGTCGTGGTGGCGGCGATTCGCGGGATCGATATCGGGTTGAGCTTCCTCGTATCGGTGCTGCTCGCCAACCGTTTCGGCACCAGCGGCCAGCTCGACGCCTTCTTTCTCGCACGGCGTACAACGGTCGGGTTCGCCGATGCGATCCGCAAGCTGGTCGGCCATATCGTGATGCCATCGGTCGTCTCGAAGATCGATCGCGGCGAGCATCTGTCGATTCACGGCTTGCCGCGGCGGGTCTATGTGTTCGTCATCTTGTTCGTCCTGCTGACGCTGGCCGGGACGCTGGTGCCATCGGCTTTGGTCAGCGCGTTCGCACCGGGCTTTACCGGTGAACGACATGACCTGACCGCGCGGATGATGGCGATTATGATGCCGTTGCTGCCCGTCGCGGTGATCGGATCGCTGCTGGTCGCCGTCCTTCAGGCGAACCGGCGCTACTGGCTGAGCGAAGGCACCAATATCGTCCAGCGCGCGATCCTGGTGTTCGTCCTCGCGGTCGCCATCCCTCCATTGGGGATCATCGCCGGCGCGTGGACGATGCTGGTTTCCGGGATCGTCGGCACCGCCATCCTGTTCGTGGGCGCCTGGCCAATCGTGCGGCGGCGCCCGGAAAGCCTGTTGGCGTCGCAGTCCGGTGACGACACCGAAGATGGCAGCCAGGTCGGTGCGCAGACCGGGACTGGAGTCTCGCCCGCCGCGGCGCTGGGCGGCGGGGTGGCGGCGGCGATCGTGCTGAACGCCTATTTCCAGGCTTGCTCGCTGCTCGATTTCGCGGTCGCCTCGACTGCGCCGGCGGGGGGTGTCGCTGCGCTGGAATATGGCGCGCGGCTGGTGTCGCTGGTCCCCGGCCTGCTGATGTCGAGCCTCAATACCGTGCTCCAGCCCGAACTGGTACGCGCGATGCAGCACCCGGATCCGGCCGAAGCGTCGACAGGGCTGGCGCGGTTTCAACGCATCGCCTTCTTCGCGCAAATGCCGGTGTCGATCGGGATGATGATCGGCGCGCAACTGATGGTGACGATCCTGTTCGGTCACGGCGCGTTCGACGCGCACAGCATCGCGCTCGCCACCGGTACGACCGCCGGCTATGCGGCTGCGGCGATCTTTCTCGCGCCGATGGGCGCGATCACCCTGGCGATCTATGCCGATCCGCGCGCGCCCAGCCTGCGTGACCTGTTGGTGATCGCGATTGGTGGGCTCGCCATCCGTGGGCTGATGCTGGCGTTCGCGGCGCCGGCCTATGGCGCGGTCGGGATCGCCTGGGCAGCGGCGGTATCGACGCTGCTGGCGTTCGCGCTGGCGCAATTCGTCGCGACCCGGCGCTTCCGTGAGTTCGACATGATCGTCCAGCTGGTCGATTTCGCCCGCACCGCACTATGCGGCGCGGTGGCGGCGGCGGGTGCCTATTCGTTGTGGATTTTTGCGCCGGCTGCCGAGACGACATTCGCGCGCCTCTTGCTGCTGATCGCGATCGGCGGTGTCGTGGTCGCGCTGTATATCGGTGCGGCGATCCTGCTCCATGTGCCTGAACTCGCCAAGGCACGGGCGATCCTGGGGGGCATTGCCGCCAGGAAATTCAGGCGCCGCGCCGCATGACGCCGCAACGTATCGCGTTCCTGCTGCCGCATTTCCGCGCCGGCGGCGCGGAACGGGTGGTGCTCAACTATCTCACCGCGCTCGATCGCGACCGTTTCACGCCCCATCTGTTCCTGACCCGGGTGGAGGGCCCGTTCCTCGACCGCTTGCCGGCCGACGTGACCCCGATCGCACTCGGCGCGCATCGCGCGCTGCACTTGCCGCGCCATATCGCGGCGGCGCTGGCCGAACACGATATCGCGCTCGCCTATAGCGCGACCAACGCGATGAACCTTGCACTGCTCGCCGCGCGCGACGGCAAGCGGACCGTGCGCATCGTATCGGAACACACGCCCCCGCAGCATTATCTGGCAAGCGCCAAGCTGCCCTGGATCCGGCAGCGCGCGATGCGCTGGCTCTATCCACGCGCGGCCGCGATCGTGGTCCCGACCGGGCGGATCGCGACCGAGCTGGCCGAAGTGATCGGCCGGCCGATCGCGACGCGGACTCTGCCCAATCCGGTGGTGCCGTCGGTCGTATCGCCGCTCCCCTCTCGCACGCCCGGACGACCGGCGCGGATCGTGTCGGTCGGGCGGCTGGTCACGGCAAAGGGGTTCGACACTCTGATTGACGCCTGTGTGCTGCTCCGCGCCGCGGGAGCCGAGTTCAGGCTCGACATTTTCGGCGACGGCCCGTTGCGACACGATCTGCAGATGCGGATCGATGAGGATGATCTCGGCGACGTGGTGACCCTGAAGGGCCATGCCGACAATGTCACCGCGGCGATCGGTGACGCCGACCTGTTCGTCCTGGCGTCGCGGCGCGAGGGGTTCGGCAATGTCCTGATCGAGGCGATGGCAGCCGGCGTGCCGGTGCTCGCCGCCGCCGCCGGGGGACCCCAGACCTTCATCCGCGACGGCGCGAACGGCTTTCTGGTCGAACCCGACAATCCGCTGGCGATTGCCGCCGACATCACCCGGCTGCTTGCCGACCCGGCGTTGTTGAACGCGGTGCGCGCGCCGGCGCTGGAAACCGCACGCGATTTTGCGATCGACGGCGCGACGCGCCGGTTCGAGGCGTTGGCGAGCGAGCTGCTCGCGGCGCGGTCAACGGCGGGTTAACAATAAAGTTACGCCGTTCTGCCAAGGATGCTGATGGGTGCCTTCGCCCAAAGCCGATGATCAGGTGGGTCCCTTGCCGACGATATTGCGAACCCTTCCAGCTCCGCGCCTGGTCATCGCCTTGTCCGCACTCGGCGTGCTGGCGAGCTGCGCGCCGGCGTTGAACTATGCGCCCGCCCCGTCGATCCCGCTGGAACGGCCAAGCCTCGACCTGGCGCGCGACGTCAGCGCGAAGCTGGAGGATCATTTCGCGCTGAACGGCGATTTCCACCCCAATGACCTGATCCGTTTGAGCTTCCCCTATGCTCCGCTGCTGACATCGGACCAGCGCGTGCAATTATCCGGGTTGATCAGCCCGCCGTTGCTGGCGCCGATCCAGACCAAGGGCCTGACCGTGGAGCAGTTGCAGGCCAGGCTGACCACACTCTATCGCCCCAAGCTGAAACAGCCGTCGGTCGCGATTTCGGTGCTCGAATATAACCGCCCACCGCCGCTGCCCGAGATCTTCGTGCTCGGCGAAGTGATGAAGCCAGGCAACTATCCCTATCGCGAAGGCATCAGCCTGTATGAGGGGCTGGCGCGGTCCGGCGGCGGCAACCGCGATGCCGATCTGTCGCGCGTCGTCCTGCTGCAGCCGGTCGACGACCATCTGGTCGCGCGCATGGTCGACCTGCGCGCGGTGCTGACCGGCGATGCCAATTCGCTTGGCTATCTCAGCCCGTTCAGCATTCTGATCGTGCCGCCGACCAAGATCGCGCGCGACGTCGATCGAGCACGTCAGATCCGCCAGATCATCGGGTTCAACGGCATCACGGTCGGCTCCGCGGTCACCCTGCTCCAATGACCCCACTCGGCCTTCAATATCTGCGCATCATATTGTCGCGGTGGCGGCTGGTCTTCGGACTGGTCATTGGCTGCACGCTGGGTGCGTGGCTGTTCAGCACGCTGGTGCTCGCCAACGACCCGCAATTCGAAAGCGCGTCGCGGCTCAACATCGTGCCGACCAGCGAAGAGCTGGGCTATGCCAACCGCTTCGTGCGTGGATCGACCTTCGACGGCGGCAGCGTGCTGCTCCAGACCTATGCCGAATTCGCGCATACTCGCCCGATCGTCGAGCCGATCGTCGACCGCTATATCGCGGAACAGGCGGCAAAGGCCGGGATCACCCCCGAGGCGTGGATCACCAAATGGTCGGTGCCCAATCCGTGGAGCCCGGGCGCGATCTATTCACGGCTCAATTATGGCCTGGCGCCGCAAGCATCGCTCAAGGACCAGCTGATCGACGCGGTGATCAAATACACCCTGATCGAGACGGTCGAGGGCACCTATCTGATCCGCATCACCGTCACATGGGACGACCCGCAATCGGCGGCCTGGTTCTCGAACGCGCTGGCCGATGCCATCATCGCGCGTGCCGAGCGGATGTCGCGCGCATCGGGCACGCAGATCGCCGGATCGCTGACCGCAAAGCTCGACGCGAAGAAGGTCGAGCTGGCAACGGCGATCGCGCAATCGCGCGCGCTGAAGAAGTCGCTCGGCATCGTCGATATCGACCGCCAGAAACAATCGCTGCTCGAGGCGCGGCTGGGCGAACAGGCGCAGCTGACCAACGATCTCGCCACGCTGAAAGCGAACCAGGGGCAGGTCGCCGGGCTGCGGCAGCAATCGAGCGGCAAGCTCACCTCGGCCCAGCAAGTGCTCGAACAGACGCTCGCGGTCGAGGGCCCGCGCGGCGCCGGGCTGCGCGACGGCATTGCGATCCGGCAGCGCCGCATCGGCGATATCGACGGCCAGCTCGCCCGGCTTGGCCTGAGCGACGATCGCGTCAAGACGCTCGACGACCGCGCCGCCGCGCTCCAGGCCGAGGTCGCCTCGCTGACCGAACGTGCCAGCTTCAGCGAAGTCGAGAACGTCGCCAACGGGCCGCGCATCCAGCTGATCGAACGCGCTGTGCCGCCACTGGTGCGCAGCTCGCCCAAGATGCTGCTCAACACCGCGCTCGGTTTCCTCGCCGGCTGCGCGCTCGCCGGGTGTGCGCTGCTGCTGCTTGGCCCCGGACCGATCCGGACGCCGCGCACGAGCGAGGATGAAGATCAGGAAGAGGCAGAAGACGAAGAGGACGACACCGATGCTGTCGCCGTTCCCGCCGAGGTGAGAGCGGAAGTGCCGCCGGAGGCCGAGACCGCCCGCCCGGTCCATGCCTATCACTCGGCATCTTCGTCGCAAGGCTGGACGATCCGGCCGGGCAGCGCCTTTGCCGCCGACACGGCCGTGGCGCAGGCCGTCGCCTATGCGCCGGAACCGGACGACTGGGTCGAGGAAGAGCCGGTCGCCCCCATCGTCGAGGCGCCGTCGGTCGTCGCCGAGCGCAAGATCGGTGACGATCATCTCTTCCCCCAGGTGCTGCCCCGGCCCGCCGACGCCCAGGGCTATGATCCGGATGAGCAGGCCTGGCTCGCGCCGCATATCGCGACCTGGCTCGCCGGCCCGCTGGTCGCGGACGGCCGCCCCGTCCTGGTCGCGAGCGACACGCATGACAGCGACGCGCGCAACCTCTACCGCCTGATCCATCAGCATCTGCACGATCAGGGCGTCACGGTCCGGACCTTCGATGCGACCGGCGCGGCGGCGGTCCCGGCGCAGGACGAGCCGGGCACCAAGCCGCTGATCTATGGCGGCGGGCTTGGCGAAAGCGGCAGCCGCGAGATGCTGACCCGCGCGGGCGCGATCGATGTCGTGATGGCGGCCGGCGTCGATCCGGGCGAAAGCGCGATCGCCCGCGCCCGCGCCTGCAGCCGCGACATCGACGGCCTGGTGTCGAGGCGGGCTTATGTCGTCGCGATCGGCGGATAACGCCACGCCCGTCGCCGACTGGCCGACGATCCCGACCAGCGCCGTCAATGCCGCGCCGATCCGGATCGCGGCATTGTTCATGCTTTGCCTGTTCGCCTTTTTCGGGCAGCTCGACGCGGTCGCCAACCGGCTGTCGGGCGGGTCGCCGGTCTCGCTGCTCGAGATCGTTATCGGCGCGCTGGGCGCCTGCGCCATGCTGGCGGTGATCGTCGGTCGCGAGACGCCGGCGATGGCGACCGGCAGCACCGGCATCCGCCTGGTCCTGCTGGTGCCGCTCTGGGCGATCGTGTGCTGGACTCTGTCCGAGCATCAATCGGAAGGCATGAAGTATCTCTCGCATTTCGCGACCGCCGTGCTGCCGGCCTGTGCGGTGTTCCTGATCGTCGACAAGCCGTGGAAGATCCACGCGGTGCTGTGGGCGATGATCGCGGCGGCCGGGCTGTCGGCGGCGATCGTCATCATCGAGGCGAAGACCGGCACGCGGCTGGTCGCGACTGCGCTCGCCGCCGTCTCGGCCGATTTCGACGGCGTTGCGCGCTCGTCGGGCGGGTCGGACCAGAACCCGACCACCGCCGCGCAGATGCTGATGGTCGGCGTGGTGCTGGCGATGGGCCTGCTCTTCGCCGGCGAGAAGCGCGGGCGGCTGATGTTCGCCGGCGTGCTGCTGGTCGGCAGTGCCGCGCTGGCGCTGATGTCGGCGCGCAGCGCGATCATGGGGCTTGGCGTCGGCGGCGGGCTGGTGCTGCTCGGCTTTCGCTCGCGCAGCTATTTCCCGGTGATCGTCGCCGGCGCCGTGATCGTCGGCGCGACCGCGATCCTGTTCGCGCCCCCCACGCTGATCGAGCGCTTCGCCGCGATCGGTGACTTCGGCAAGGACCAGACGCTCTATCGCCGCATCACCTATTTGCGCATCGGCGCCGACCTGATCGGCGGATCGCCGATCTGGGGGGTCGGGCCGGGCAATTTCCCGCTTCACTATATCCAGGACGCCTATCGCTACATGCCCGGGCGCGAGCTTTATCCGCGCGAGCTGCACAACACCTATGTCGATGTCGCGACTGAATATGGCCTGGTCGGCTTCGCGATCTTCGCCGCACTGATCGTCACCGCGCTCCGCGCCGCGCGGCGCGGGTTCGAGACGGGCGCATCGAAGCTGCTCGCCAGCGGCAGCTATGCCGTCGCGATCACGCTGGCGGCGCTGCTGGTCGCGTGCTTCTTCATGCCGCACAAGGATCTGCGCTATCTCTGGCTGCTGTTCGCGCTGGCGATCCAGTGCGGGCGGCTGCGCGCGGGCGAGGAAGCACAGGCATGAAGCTGGCCGTGATCGTCACCGAATATCCCAAGTCGACCGAGACCTTCATCTATCGCGACCTGGTCAAGTTCGCCGAGCTGGGCACCGAGATCAGGCTCTATCACCTGACCGCGTTCCGTCATGGCCAGACGCTCCATGCCTTTGCCGAGCCGACGCGCGGCTGGGTCAGGCCGATCGCGCTGCTCGGCGGCCCCGCACTGGCGGCGTTCGCGCGCGCGGCATTGCGCCATCCATTGGTGCTCGGCCGCACATTACTGCAGATCGCCTGGGCCTATCGCGCGCATCCGAAGATCGCACTGAAGTCGCTCGCGCTTGCCCCCAAGGCACTGGCGATCGCCGCGGACGCGAAGGACTGGGGTGCGGCGCATGTCCATGCCGAGTTCGCCGGCCATCCCGCCACCGCGGCATGGATCGGCCACCGGCTCGGCGGCCCGGCCTATTCGGTCAGCTGCCGGGCGCACGACATCTTCCGCACCCAGCAACTGCTCGACGCCAAGCTGGGCGAAGCGGCGATGGTCCGCACGGTCAGCGACTTCGGCCGCGCCTTCCTGAAGGACAAGGTCGCCGGGATGGCAGCGCGCGACATTCAGGTGATCCATTCGAGCGTCGATGTGACGCGGATCACGCCGGTCGACACGGTGCCGTCGACCGCGCCGTTCCGCATCCTCTATGTCGGCGCGCTCGAGCCGAAGAAGGGCGTGCAGCATCTGCTCGATGCGCTGGTCGAGGCGGGGCCGGCGCTCGGCGACTGGCGTTGCGAGCTGATCGGGCATGGCCCGAGCGCCGAGGCATTGCGCGCAAAGGCGGAAGCACTTGGCCTGTCCGACCGCGTGCGCTTCCTCGGCATGCGGCCGTTCGAGGCAGTCGCCGCTGCCTATGGCCAGGCCAGCGTGTGCGTCGCGCCGAGCGTGATCGGGCCCAATGGCCGGCAGGAGGGCATCCCCAATGTGATGATCGAGGCGCTCGCCTATCAGCGCCCGGCGATCACCACCGCCATTTCCGGCATCCCCGAGCTGATCCGCGACGGCGATACCGGCCTGCTGGTCGCGCCGGGCGATGCCCATGCGCTGGCCGAGGCATTGCTGCGCGTACAACGCGATCCGCAGGCCGCGCTGGCGATGGCGCGCCGCGGGCGGGCGCATGTCGCAGCCGAGTTCGATCTGGCGGTGAATGCCGCGCGGCAGCTGGCGCTGTTCGCGGGCTGACAGCCCAACTACGCTACCCATCCCCGTTTGTGCTGAGCTTGTCGAAGCACCGTCCTTCTCTCTCGGCGCCGAAGCAAGAACGGCCCTTCGACAAGCTCAGGGCGAACGGTTGTTGTGCAGGTTCTGCCGCCCTCAATAAGCGGCGCGCGCGGTCTTCTTGCCCATCAGAGTGCGCAAGGTGCGCGTCACGCCCTTCACCACATGGTGCGCGGCAACCTTGGCCGCATCGAGCCGCGGTGCATCGCCCGGACAGCCCGGATTGATGCCAAGCTTGCGCAGGCGGTGATTGACGCGGTGCAGCCGGGCGTCATTGTCGCTCGACCGCGAGCGCCAGGTGACGCTGAACGAGATCGACGGCATCGGCCCGTTGCGCACCCAGTGCGGCGCCTTGACCGGGACGTAGACCGCATCGCCGGGCGCCAGCACGAAATCGATGCCGTACGCGTCGAACGCGGGATCGAAGCGCATGTTGCGATGCCCGCCGGCACGGTGGAACGCCTCCTGATGCTCCTGCGGCACAAGGGTGAAGCGGTCGGCGGAGAAGACGCGCATCGTCTTGAAGCCGGCGACCTGGAACAGGATGTTGTGCTCCGGGTCCATATGATAGGGCGTGACCGAATTGGGCGAGGACAGGAAGATGAACGCCTCGCGCCGCATGTTCGCGCCGGTGCGCGGGCGGACGACGGGATCGATCTCCGCCAGGCAGGCATCGATCAGCTCGGCATAATCGGGGTCCTCATCGACCTTCTTCAGCACCATCCAGCAGCCATTATCGGCAATGGTGCGGACGATCTCATCGACCGGCAGCGCCGCGCGGGTGACGCCGTCCGGGTCCTGGTCGATCGCCAGGTCGCCGCGGCTATGCTCGACATGGCTGGCGGGGAGCCGCGCGGCGAGATCGGCCAGCGCATCGAGCGCGAACTGCGGATGGCCGTGGAGCAGATGCTGCACCCCGACCGGCTTGCCGGGATAGGCGGATGCGAACGCGGCGAGCCCGTCCGGCGCGACCCACTGGTTGGTGGTATCCCATTGATTGACGAGCTGAGCGACCGACATGAACACTGCCTAAACTGGACGTGGTTAAGGATCTGTGTCCATTTCGGACCGATCTAGCGTACCGGGCGGCTGTGCGCGAGCCTTGGCGCGCGCCCTGACGCGACGCGCCAGCCGCTGCGCCCGCACCGCCAGCCGCGAGCTCCAGCGGTCGAACGGCACCGCCAGCGACACCACCGGCAGGCGGTCGACCCAGATCCGGTCGATCATCGGATGACCGGCGCGCGCGCAGCTGTCGACCAGGTCGGGACCGCCCGGCGCCAGCGCATGATCGAGATAGGCCATTTCAAGCAGCACGCCGGGCGAGAACGCGCCATAGGCCTCGTCATAGGCAATCTTGAGCTGGAAGGCGGTGCCCCCGGCGGTGATCACCGCGAGCAGGCTCAGCACATCGTCGCCGACGCGCAGGCGGTGGAACTCAAGCCGCCCGCGCCGGTGCGCCTCGACCAGGATGGCGCGGAAGCAGCGTTCGGTATCAGCATTGGCGGCGGCGGCCACGCCGTCCCGCCCCTTCCAGCCCGACATTTCCAGCCGGAACAGATCGTCGATCCAGGGGCCGGGATCACTATCGGCGGCGAGCAGGTCGACCGTCGCCGCGCCACGTTCGGCGAGGCGATTGCGCAGCCGGCGATGCTCCTTCACCACCTTCTTGCGGATATGGGTGGCGATATAGTCCTCGGCGCTCAGCCCCTTGCGCAGCACGGCGCGGGCATGCGCCCGGGTGACGTCGCAGGGCAGCCCGCGCGCCGCGAGCTCGGCTTGCAGCGCCGCGGTCGAGGCGCTGTCGGCGATCAGCGCGGAGAGCCGCAGATACAGGCCATTGCCGCGCGCGGCGCGCAGCGTGCCGAGCGCCGAGCGCCAGAACGCCGCCTCTTCCCCGGCGCGGATCAGCGGCTCGCCCAGCGCACGCACGCGCTGCTCCCAATTCTGCAGCACGGTGCGCACCCGGCCATTCAGCGCCGTGCGCCGCTGCAACGGCAACACCGCATCGAGCCGCGCCGACCCGTCGGGCAGGTCAGTCCAGCCAAGCAGCAGCATCAGCCCGCCGGATTCGGGCAAGAGCAGCGACGGCCCCGCGACCCAGGGTTCGTAGAAGATATTGGCCGTGCCGGCCGCCTCCGCCAGCGCCGCCCAGGCCTCCGCGACGCCGGGTGCCGGATCGCCCGCGATCAGTTCGGTACGCACGGGCGCGATCCAGGTGTCACCGTCACTCTCCATCCGGCCCGGGCGCGCCGGACATGGCGGAGGTATGACGGGAAAGGTCTTACATCGGGTGAACGGAAGTGGGCGCCGGTGTTCGCCGCTGTTTTACCCCTGATCATCCGGAAAAAACGACGACCCCTGTTATGATGGATTTATGGAATGAGATTCTGGTTTGATTACAATGAGTTAGGAGCGCCCCTTGTTCCGGATAACTGGGGTCGATTTTCGCCGGAGCAGGGGTGGCGAGGTGGTTGCGCTGTTGTGTGGCGGGATGTGGTGCTCGGGGGAGTATATGCGGGTGGCGGAGGTGGGGCACCTCCCTGTTCTCCCTGTTAATTTGCCGAGGTAATTTTTTGGCGGTTTTTCTCCCTGTTATGTTGGAGATTTCCGGGAAATTTCTGGATGTTTTTCATAGACTTGATCGTCGATCTCCCTGTTATCGATTATCAGGGAGATTTTCGGAGATAACAGGGAGCGAGTGCTCGCTGTTTCCGTTGGAACAGGGAGGTGAGTGGTTGATCTTCATCATGTCAAAGAGCGGGATTGGTACGATTACGGTCGGTCTAGAAGACACTGTCATGGGTGATGATGAAGTTGAATCAGTAGGCAGATTGAGGGTAACTCGCGCTCCAACTCTGTTGACAGCGGCAGCTGACTCTTAATCAGCGGGTCCTGGGTTCGAACCCCAGTACGCCCACTCTATTTAATAAAAATATCAATATCTTACGATCAGAATGCCGCTCGACTTACTGTGCCCGTTCTCTGCCTAGGTAACCGTGTAGGTATCGGCGGTATCAAACGAATATTTTCTCTCAAGGCCACCCCGATGGTCCGGAAATCGCTCGATGGAGATTTTGCCCTGCGAGCGATTGCTCTCCCATATTTTTGCCCCATGCCCTGATTGAGCAGCATTCCCATAGCAATTTCAAACCAAATCGAAGCGACCGGCGATTGACGTATCTGGCTTTGCGTGTGCAACTTACAACTTAACCGGGGGCTAAGGGATGATGCAGACTCGTTGGATGATCGCGACAGCGACGGCTGTGATCGGCGCGTGCTTTGGCAACGGCGCAGTAAATGCACGTTTTTTGCAGGTCGATCCTGTGGGATACAAAGATCAGGTCAATCTCTACGCCTATGTGAATAATGACCCCACAAATGGGAAGGATCCGACAGGGCTATATGAATGTGCAGTTGGGAACGATTGTACTAAGTTCGAAAGCTACCGCCAAAGCCTTATTTCCGCTAGAGACAGCTTCAAACCAAACACTCCAGATTACAAAGCAATAGATGGATCATTGCAGAAAATCGGCGAGCCCGGGGTGAAGGGGGTTACTATTGCAGAAGGTGGAGTCAACAAAAGTAATCCTTCTGTAAGCGCAACAATGGACCCTAGTACGTCCACAATGACCGTTTATACTCCGACATTAGAGAAATTGGCGGGAATGACGGCCAATGATCCGACTAAGTTCGGCGCAACTACCATCGGACATGAAGCTAATCCGGATCACATGCGCTCTATGACTGATCGCGCGGATCGCCTAAGCAACGAAGTAGGCGGTTATACAACCCAAGAAGCTACGAGCAGAGCTCTTGGTGTCTACGATTCCACTCAAGCAACAGCGTTTGGTGCGGATAGAGCTACCAGAATCCTAAACAATGCGATCAACTCAGTTAATGCTGCCTGCAAGGGTTCTCAGCATCCAACGTGCATGTAACTTGGGGCAATTCATGAGATACATTGCAATCGTTAGTGCATTGCCATTCGTCACCGTAGCCTGTGCCCACGCCAGCCAGATTAATACTACTCATCCAACCGTATGTTCCTCCACATACGAAGGCAATTCCGATTTAATAAACATAGATATTTTAGTGGTGTCTGATCAACATGGCAGTGTCGCAACCATTAAATCATGCCCTGATCGCTCATTTTCGATTGATTTTTCGGATAGCAATCTTTTCACAAAGCAATACTCTCCTCTTCTTGATAAAATTCAGCTCGATTCAGTTCGCGGCGGAAACCCCATAGAAATGCAAATAACCGGCTTGCTCAGAAAGAGCACTGGCTCCGAGGTGAGAGACACAATCATGGTGCGTTATATTGGAAAATACCAATTTAACTGAATTATTCCTGCATGCCGCCCCTAACTCGTTGGCAAACTGCCTTGATTGTACTTGTTTTATCTACATTTCGTTTGCGTGCGATCGTCTCTAAGCTTTTCGCCATTGCCTTTATCACAACGGTATTAGCCACGTTCGACGGCGAAGCTGACGCCAGCCCCATATCTCGCAATTTGACGGTCGAAGTACGCCGAATGCTCGATGCGCCGGAATCTCGCCTCGATTATCTCGAAGCAGCGACCACTTTTGACCGGCTAGTCGACAAGGACAGCAATGTCGCCGCGACAAATGCGATTGTCGCGAGGCTGGTCGATGCTGCCCGCCAGATGGCCGGCCCCAAGCCGAACGACTCCTACAAGCTCTCAGCGACGCGCCAGGCGATCTACGTCGCTGGGGCATGGAACTACAATCGGGCGTTCAGCTACGATCTTGACGATCCGCTCGGGAGACATGTCAAAAACCGCCTGCTCTCGACCTATATCCAGACGCGTAAGGGCAACTGCGTCTCGATGCCGACGCTATTCCTGATCGTTGCCGACAAGATCGGGTTGAACGTCCACCTCGCAACCGCACCGCTGCACCTCTTCATCCGCTACACGGATTCGAGCGGCATGGACCACAACCTTGAGGCGACCAGCGGTGGACATGAGGCGCGCGCCGAGTGGTATCGCGAGAATTTGCCGATGACTGATCGGGCAATCGAGAGCGGCGTTTATATGCGGACGCTCACCAAGCGCGAAACGATCGCTGAAATGGCAACCACGGTAATGGATTACCTGCTCGACGAACACCGCTATCAGGAAGCAATCGAGATTGCCGATGTGATCCTGGCCATTCTGCCACGCGACGCCTACACGATGGTCAAAAAGGGCAGCGCATTTGCGGGGCAGTTGCAAGTCGAGTTTATCGACAAATATCCCAACCCTGCCCTGATCCCCTCAACGCTTCGTCCTCGCTACCAAATGCTCGCGGCAGCGAACGAAAAGGCATTCAAGGATGCCGAAGCGTTGGGTTGGCGGGAGCCGGTGAAATAGGCTTAGCAGGCGATGGCGCAAGCCTCCTGTTGGCTTCTCCACCGACCGTGCGACAGCGGGCGACCACTATCAGGTGCTCACCCGCTTTCCCCATATCCATGCGCATCAACAGCAGTCGCTGGCCGCCACTTTCAGGGTCTTGCTCGATGGCCTCCGACCATATTCGGAGAACCTGCTGCTTGATTGTCTGATCCTTGGCCATGACCTGCTCCTTGCGTTGCGAACCTATGGGGTAACAGGTCGGAGCCCATGCATTTGCGGCGGACACGCTTACCGCCGTTAGGGCGCAGCATAGGTGGTGCAGACGTGCCTCCTGGCCACAATCGACACTCCCGTGATAGAGTGCCCCTATAACTCCGCAAACCCCGAGCCCACCGTGCAACTCCGCCTCCTGGAATATTTCGTCGCACTCGCCCGGGAGGGGCATTTCGCGCGCGCCGCGGCATCCTGCAACGTCACCCAACCCACTCTCTCCGCCGGACTGGCCGCACTGGAGGAGCAACTCGGCAAGCGGCTGGTCGAACGCGACCGGCGTTATATCGGACTAACCGACGAAGGGCGCGCGGCCTTGCCCTGGGCGCAGCAGGCGATTGCGATGATCGACGGGCTGGAACAGGCGGCCGAGACGGCACGCGGGCCGTTGCATGGGGCGCTGAGGCTGGGTGCGATCCCGGCGTCGATGCCGATGGTCGGGCATTTCACCCGTGCGCTGCGCGCCGCCAATCCCGAGCTGACCGTGTCGGTGCGATCGCTGACCTCGCGCGAGATCGAACAGGCGCTGGGGGCGTTCGAGCTTGATGCCGGGCTGACCTATCTCGATCATGAGCCTCCGACCCAGGTGATTGCCGTGCCGCTTTATGCCGAGCGCGCGGTGTTCGTGGCGCGGACCGGCAGCGGCTTTGATTGTCACCGCACGGTCGCGTGGCCGGAGGTGCTCGCCCAGCCGCTTTGCCTGCTGCATGAAGGGATGCAGAACCGGCGCATCTTCGACGCCCATCTCGCCGCACGCGGCTTTGCGGTGCATCCCGGCGCGACGGCGGATTCCTATGTCGCCTTGCTGGCGATGGTCGAGGCAGGCGGGTTCGCGACGGTGGTGCCCAAGGGCTATACCGCATTGATCCCGACCGACAGCTGGGCGCGAGTGCTGCCCTTTGCCGAACCGTTCCCGGCGAGCCGGGTCGGGCTGGTGGTGCTCGACCGGCGGCCGTCGAGCCAGCTTGCCCAGGCAGCACTTGCCGCCGCCAATGCCATCAAGCTGCCGCGCGGCTATCGCGAGCGTTGATAGAGACTCTCTATCAACCATGAAGTCAGTCGATTTGACCTGACGCCTCGAGCGGGGCCTATCTTCGCCCGATATGCGCAGGACGAGAGAGAGTGAGCGGCCGGCCCCGATATTGACGGCGGAAGCGGTTGCGTATCGCGAGGCGATCGGCCGCTTCATGGCCGGCGTGGCGGATGGGCGCGGTGTGCTGTTGCCGCTGCTCCATGCATTGCAGGAGGAGTTCGGCCATATCGACGATGCGCTGGTGCCGCATGTCGCCGAGGCGCTGAACCTGAGCCGCGCCGATGTGCACGGCGTGGTCACCTTCTATCATGATTTCCGCCGCCAGCCGGCCGGGCGCCATGTCATCAAATTGTGCCGCGCCGAAAGCTGCCAGGCGCGCGGCGGGCGGGCGATCGAGCGCGCGGCGGTCGAGCGGCTCGGCGTGGCGATGGGCACGACCAGCGCCGATGGCCGGGTGACGCTGGAGCCGGTCTATTGCCTGGGGCTGTGCGCGACCGGGCCCAATGCGCTGGTCGATGGCGTGCCGGTGTCGCGGATCGACGGCGCGCGGCTCGAGCGGCTCGCCGTACAGGTGGCGGGATGAGCCGGGTTTTCATCAGCCGCGACATGGCCTCGGTCGCGCTCGGCGCGGACGAGGTCGCCGAGGCGTTCGTGCGGGCCGGTGCCGAAGTGGTCCGCACCGGCAGCCATGGCCTGTTCCGGATCGAGCCTCTGGTCGAGGTGGATACGCCGGACGGGCGTATCGGCTATGGCCCGGTCGCGCCGGATGAGGTTGGCGCCGTACTGGACGGGAGCCATGCCAACCGGATCGGCAAGGTCGCCGACCTGCCCTTTTTCGTGTCGCAGCAGCGCTTCACTTTCTCGCGCTGCGGGGTGATCGATCCGCTCGATCTCGACGATTATGCCGCGCATGGCGGCTGGGCCGGGCTTGCCGCCGCCCGCGCGCTGTCGCCCGCGGCGGTGGTGGCGATGGTCCGGGACAGCGGACTGCGCGGCCGGGGCGGCGCGGGGTTCCCGACCGGGATCAAGTGGCAGACCGTGCTCGATACGCGGGGCGCGGAGAAATTCATCGTGTGCAATGCCGACGAGGGCGACAGCGGCACCTTTGCCGACCGGATGCTGATGGAGGGCGATCCCTATGGCCTGATCGAGGGCATGGCGATCGCCGCCCATGCGGTCGGCGCGGGCCATGGCTATGTCTATATCCGCTCCGAATATCCCTTTGCCGTGGCGGTGATGCGCGAGGCGATCGCGCGGTCGGCGGCGCAGGTCGCGCCCTTCACGCTGGAGGTGCGGGTCGGCGCGGGCGCCTATGTCTGCGGCGAGGAAACCGCCTTGCTCGATTCGATCGAGGGCAAGCGCGGCCAGGTGCGCGCCAAGCCGCCGCTGCCGGCGATCGCCGGGCTGTTCGGCAAGCCGACCGTGATCAACAATGTGCTGAGCCTCGCCGCGGTGCCGTTCATCCTGGCCCATGGCGCCGAGGCCTATGCCGCGGTCGGTTTCGGCCGGTCGCGCGGCACCATGCCGGTGCAGCTGGCCGGCAATGCCCGCAATGGCGGGCTGTACGAAATCGGGTTCGGCATCACGCTGGGCGAGCTGGTCGAGGAAATTGGCGGCGGGACCGAGAGCGGTCGGCCGGTGCGCGCGGTGCAGGTCGGCGGGCCGCTTGGTGCTTATTTCCCGCCGGCGATGTTTCATCTGCCGTTCGATTATGAAAGCTTTGCCACAGCCGGCGGGCTGATCGGCCATGCCGGGATCACGGTGTTCGACGACAGTGTCGACATGGCGAAGATGGCGCGCTTCGCGATGGAATTCTGCGCGGTCGAAAGCTGCGGCAAATGCACGCCGTGCCGGATCGGATCGACGCGCGGGGTGGAGACGGTCGACCGGATCATCGCCGGCGATCGGATCGACGACAATATCGAGATCTTGCGCGACCTGTGCGACACGATGAAGTTCGGGTCGCTGTGCGCATTGGGCGGCTTCGCGCCCTATCCGGTGCTGAGCGCGCTGGATCATTTCCCGGAAGATTTCGGTGGCGCGACGGCGCTGCCCGTGGCGGCGGAGTAAAGTCATGGCGTGGCGCGGCGAAATCGACCTGGGCACCAAGCCCACCGCCCCCGGCGCGGCGATGGTGACGATCACCATCGACGGGCAGCCGGTCAGCGTGCCCGAAGGCACATCAGTGATGCGTGCCGCTGCGCAGATGGGGACGAGCATCCCCAAGCTGTGCGCGACCGACAGCCTGGAGGCGTTCGGATCATGCCGGCTGTGCCTGGTCGAAGTGGAGGGCCGGGCGGGCTATCCCGCCTCCTGCACCACGCCGGTCAGCCCGAACATGGTGGTGCGGACCCAGACCGAGAAGCTCAAGAAACTGCGCCGCGGGGTGATGGAGCTGTATATCTCCGATCACCCGCTCGATTGCCTGACCTGCGCCGCCAATGGCGATTGCGAGCTGCAGGACCAGGCCGGCGCGGTCGGCCTGCGCGATGTGCGCTATGGCGATGCCGGCGCGAGCCATCTTGGCCAGGCCAAGGACACATCCAACCCCTATTTCGATTTCGATCCGTCGAAATGCATTGTCTGCTCGCGCTGCGTACGGGCGTGCGACGAAGTGCAGGGCACGTTCGCGCTGACCATCGAGGGCATGGGGTTCGGCAGCAAGGTCGCGGCGAGCCAGGGGGAGGATTTCTTCTCCAGCGAATGCGTGTCGTGCGGCGCCTGCGTCCAGGCCTGTCCGACCGCGACCCTGATCGAGAAGAAAGTGGTCGAAATCGGTACGCCCGACCGATCGGTCATCACCACCTGCGCCTATTGCGGCGTTGGCTGCACCTTCCGCGCCGAGATGCGCGGCGAGGAGCTGGTGCGGATGGTGCCGTGGAAGGAAGGCAAGGCCAATCGCGGGCATAGCTGCGTCAAGGGGCGCTTCGCCTGGGGCTATGCCAATCACCAGGAGCGCATCCTCAATCCGATGATCCGCGCCTCGATCGACGATCCCTGGCGCGAAGTAAGCTGGGACGAGGCGATCGCGCATACCGCCGCGGAATTCCGCCGCATCCGGAACCACTATGGCAAGCGCGCGATCGGCGGCATCACCTCGAGCCGCTGCACCAATGAAGAGACGTTCCTGGTCCAGAAGCTGGTCCGTGCCGGGTTCGGCAACAACAATGTCGATACCTGCGCGCGCGTCTGTCACTCGCCGACCGGCTATGGGTTGAAGACCGCGTTCGGCACCTCGGCCGGCACGCAGGATTTCGACAGCGTGATGGCGGCCGATGTGGTGGTGATCATCGGTGCCAACCCGACCGACGGGCATCCGGTGTTCGCCAGCCGGCTCAAGCGTCGCTTGCGTCAGGGCGCGCAGCTGATCGTGATCGATCCACGCCGCACCGATATCGTGCGCTCGCCGCATGTCGAGGCGGCCGAGCATCTGGCGCTGCGTCCCGGCACCAATGTCGCGGTGCTGACCGCGATGGCGCATGTCATCGTCACCGAGGGGCTGGTCAACGAAGCATTCGTGCGCGAGCGCTGCGACTGGTCGGAATTCGAGGACTGGGCCGAGTTCGTCGCCGATCCGCGCCACAGCCCGGAGGCGACCGAGCTGATGACTCAGGTGCCGGCCGCGAACCTGCGCGCGGCGGCGCGGCTCTATGCGACCGGCGGCAATGGCGCGATCTATTATGGCCTTGGCGTGACCGAGCATAGCCAGGGGTCGACCACCGTGCTCGCCATTGCCAACCTTGCCATGGTGACCGGCAATCTCGGGCGCGACGGCGTCGGGGTGAATCCGCTGCGCGGGCAGAATAATGTCCAGGGCGCGTGCGACATGGGCAGTTTCCCGCACGAGCTGTCGGGCTATCGCCATGTCTCCGACGATGCCGCGCGCGACATGTTCCGCGACCTGTGGGGCGTGGAGCTCGATCATGAGCCGGGCTTGCGCATTCCCAACATGCTCGACGCGGCGGTCGATGGGACGTTCAAGGCGCTGTACATCCAGGGCGAGGACATCCTGCAGTCGGACCCGGACACGCGGCATGTCTCGGCCGGGCTGGCGGCGATGGAATGCGTCGTGGTGCACGACCTGTTCCTCAACGAGACCGCCAATTACGCGCATGTCTTCCTGCCCGGATCGACCTTTCTCGAGAAGAACGGCACCTTCACCAATGCCGAGCGGCGCATCCAGCTGGTGCGCAAGGTGATGCAGCCGAAGAATGGCTATGAGGATTGGGAGATCACGCAATTGCTCGCGCGCGCGCTCGATTGCGACATGCATTATGGCCATGCGTCGGAGATCATGGACGAGATCGCCGCGGTGACGCCGACCTTTGCCGGTGTGTCCTTTGCGCGACTGGATGAGCTCGGGTCGATCCAGTGGCCGTGCAACGAGGCGGCGCCCGAGGGCACGCCGGTCATGCATATCGGCGGCTTCGCGCGCGGGCGCGGCAAATTCGTGCGCACCGAATATGTCGCGACCGAGGAGCGCACCGGGCCGCGCTTCCCGCTGCTGCTGACCACCGGGCGCATCCTCAGCCAGTATAATGTCGGCGCGCAGACCCGCCGCACCGAGAATAGCCGCTGGCATGAGGAGGACCGGCTGGAAATCCACCCGCATGATGCGGAACAGCGCGGTATTCTCGACGGCGACTGGGTCCAGGTGGTCAGCCGGGCGGGCGACACGTCGCTGCGCGCGCTGATCACTGACCGCGTCGCGCCGGGCGTGGTCTATACGACCTTTCACCATCCGAGCACTCAGGCCAATGTCATCACCACCGACAATTCGGACTGGGCGACCAATTGCCCCGAGTACAAGGTGACGGCGGTGCAGGTCGGGCGCTCCAATGGCCCGAGCGACTGGCAGGAACGCTATGAGGCGCGGTCGCGCCTCTCGCGGCGGATCGAAACGGTCGCCGCCGAATGAGCGGGACGATCGACAAGCTGATCCGCATGGCCAACCAGATCGCGACCGAGTTCGAGAACCAGCGCGGTGCGGACCCGGCGGCGGCGACCTGGGATCATCTCTGGCATTTTTGGGATCCACGCATGTGCGCGCAGATCGTCGCGCATCTCGACCGGGGTGGCGAGGGCCTGAACCACGTCGCGCGGGGCGCGGTCGCGATGCTGCGCGACAAGGGCGGGACGGCGGCGGCCGGATGAGCGACACCAGCCGGCCGGTCGCCTTTGCCCGGATCGCCTCTGCCGGCGGCCGCGACGACGTAGCGCGCGCGGTTGCGGTGGAGGCGCCGGTCTCGGTCGAATTCAACGGCATCGGCTATGCGGTGATGATGGCGAGCCCGGCCGAGCTGGAGGATTTCGCGACCGGCTTCGCGCTCAGCGAACGGCTCGTCGAGCATGCCGACGAGATCCTGGCAATCGATCACCATGCCTCGCCCGCCGGTCATATCCTGCGCATCACCCTGGCGGACTCGCGCACCGAAACCCTGCTGGGCCGGGTCCGCCACCGTGTGTCGGATTCCTCCTGCGGGCTGTGCGGGATCGAGAATCTGGAGCAGGCGCTGCGCCCCCTGCCCGTCGTCACCACCACGAGCACAGCGGACGATGCGGCGATCTTCGCGGCGCTGGCATCTTTACGCGATTTGCAGCCGCTCAATCGCGAAACCGGCGCGGTCCATGCCGCTGCGCAGTGCCGGGCGGATGGTACGATCATGGCCGTGCGCGAGGATGTCGGGCGGCACAATGCGTTCGACAAGCTGATCGGCGCGATGGCGCGTGACGGCCGGGACTGGGATGGCGGCTTTGCGCTGTTGTCGTCACGCTGTTCCTATGAGTTGGTCGAAAAGGCGGCGCTGGCAGGGTGTCCGATGCTGGTGACCATTTCAGCGCCGACCACGCTTGCCGTCGAACGCGCGCGCGCCGCCGGGGTCCGGCTGGTCGTGCTGGCGCGGCCCGACGCCGTGCTCGTCGTTGAAGGCGATGAGGCGTGACGAGATTGCTCGGCGCAATCCTCGCGGGCGGGCAATCGCAGCGATTCGGATCGGACAAGGCGGTGGCGCTGCTTGCCGGGCAAAGCCTGATCGACCGCGTGGCGGCAGCGCTTGCGCCACAGGTCGACGACCTTGTGCTGGCCGGTCGCGAAGATGTGGGCGACATCGTGGCGATACCCGACCGGCCCTCGCCCGGGCTCGGCCCGCTTGGCGGGCTCAACGCCGCGCTGCATCATGCACGGGCGCGAGGCTATGCCGCGGTGATGACAGTCGGCTGCGACATGCCGGTCCTGCCGCCGGATCTCGCCGAACGGCTGCGGGCGGCGGGGTGCCCGTGCTTTGTCGCGGCGGTGCCGATCATCGGCCTGTGGCCCGCCGGGCTTGCCGACCGGCTCGACCTGTTCCTGGCCAGCGATCCGCGGCGATCGATGCGCGGCTGGGCTGCCAAGGCCGGCGCAGCAATGCTGTCGCTGGGGGAGGAGTTGCCCAACATCAACACGCCGGATGATTTGGCACTGCTCGCACGGACATTTCCGGGGGGCTGAGAGGGGTCATCTCGCCAAGCCGCGGCTTCAAGAAACAAATCTAACGCAAGCAATTGATATCACGGATTATATTAGCGCACCGACGAAGTGATGGCGGAGAGAGATATGGTACGCTCCGGTGTAACATATCTCCCGAGCTTGCTTCCCGGGCCCTGTTGCCAACGACGATTCAACCATCACGCAGGATCGGGCATATCATCCCTTGCCGGATTTATACCGGTGCGCTCTTTCTTATGGTCGGAAAACTTTATTGCCACAGTGCTGCCAAGTTAGGCGCGCTGCTGGCCGTTCCACTGATTCACGATCGCATCGCCGGGCGCGACCCAGGCTTCGGGGCGGCTGGCGAGATCCTGGAGCAGCGCTTCGAACGCGTCGATCCGATAGGGCAGCGCCATGATGTAGGGCGTGATGTGGAGCGGCAGCAGGCGCCCGCCATGGGTGCGCCCCTCCCCGGCCAGCCAGTCGAACGCGTCGCGCATCTGTTCGGCATAGCTGTCGGCCGATTGCTGCTGCACGGTGATGATCTGGCGATCCGACAGTTCATGGTTGAGCGGCAGGTTGATCAGGCCATTGGCGAAGCGATAGGGCAGTTCGTCATTCACCCAGTCGCAGGTGTAATCGAGCCCCGCTTCGCGCAGCAGATCCGGGGTGTTCCAGCTTTGTGATCGCGCGATCGACAGCCAGCCGCGTGGCCTGGTCCCCGACACACGCTCCAGCGTGTCGAGCGAGGATGCGATCAGCGCGCGCTCATCCTCGATCGGCAAACCAGTCGCGATCGTGCCGTTCATGTCGGTCGAATGCGCGATGATCTCATGTCCGGCGGCGATGATGTCGGCGATCAGCTCGGGATAGCGTTCAGCGATGGCGGCATTGGTCGCGATCGATGCCGTGACGCCGGCCTTCGCAAAGGCCTCGAGCAAGCGGTAGATCCCGACCCGGGTGCCATAATCGCGCGAGGTGTAGTGGCGGTAATCGGGATAGGGCGTGACCATATGGCCGGGCGCGCGGAATGGCGTGTCGGTCGGGGTGATCGGAAACCATTCAAGGCTTACGCAGACCCACACCGCCACCGTCTTGCCGTTCGGCCATGACACGGGCGGACGATCGAAAATCGACGACCAGAGATAGAGTTCATGGTCATAACCGAGGCGGCGTTTCGGATAAGTGAGATAGGCCGGGTCGAGGCTCATGCCGCGTCCCCCGTCTGAGCGCGCCACGCATCGACGATCTCGCCGGCGCGCGCGATCCAGGCACGGCCGTCCGCGGCGATATGTTCGAGCACGCGTTCGAACGGCCCGATCCGGTGCGGCTGACCGATCAGATAGGCGTGCAGGGGGATGCACATCACCGTGCCCGATCGTTCGCCTTCGGCAGCGAGGCGATCGAACTGGCGGATCAGCGTATCGGCATAGTCACGCGGGCTCATATTATAGACGAAGAAGCCATAATGGTCGTTGACCTCCAGGCTGTACGGGATCGAGGCGAGCCGCCCGCTCTTCACCTTGACCGGCTGCACCTGGTCGTCGTGATAAAGGTCGCAGGTATAATCCAGGCCATATTCGGCGATCAGGTCGAGCGTGCGCGGCGTATGCGTCAGCGCGGGTGCGAGCCAGCCGCGGATGCGCTGGCCGGTCGCGGCCTGCACGGTCGCGATCGAATCCTCGATGATCGCGCGCTCCTGCGCTTCGTCCATGCCGTAAGTATAGCGGGTGTTGTAGATGCCGTGACTGAAGAATTCCCAGCCGCGCTTCGCGCCGTCCTCGACCACCTCGGGATGATGCTGGCACAAAGCGACCGAGAGCGAGACTGAGCCGGGAAAGCCGTGCCGGCTCATCGCCTCTGCCATGCGCCAGTGCGATACGCGGTTGGAATGGTCACGGTGGCTATAGCCGACCACATCGGGATGCGGCCTGGTCCAGCTCTTGCGCAACGGATTGGCCGGCGGGTCGATCTCATAATATTCGAGATTGGGCGCGACCCAGACCGCGACGGTCTTGCCGCCCGGCCAGACGATCTTCGGCCGGTCGCGATAGCGCGAGAAATCATACAGGCCGGGATCGGCGGCACCCTCCTGCATCACCGCGCCTCCAGCCAGTCGATCACCGCCTGGACCGGTTCGACATCGGCATATTTGAGCTGCAGGTCAGTCAGATTGGCGAAGTGATAGCTGGCATGCTTGTCCGCGCAGGTCTCGATCGGCACGATCGTGCGATAGCCATGGCTGAGCGACTCCACTGCGGTCGCGCGGACGCAGCCCGAGGTCGATCCGCCGGTCACCACCACAGTGTCGACCTTGTGCCAGACCAGATAGCTGGCGAGCGGCGTTTCGAAAAAGGCCGACGGCATGCGCTTGGTGAACACCATATCGGCCGGATCGATTGCGCAGCGCGGGTCGAAGGCGTGGCGCTCGCTGTCATATTTGATGTTCTGCAGCGAATCCGGCGTGTTGGTGCGCGTGCCCCACACGCCGGCGTCCGCGGCATTGTCCATATAGGCGACATGGCTCCAGATCACCGGCATGCCCTTGGCGCGCGCCAGCGCCGAGATCCGGTTCACATAATCGATCTGCTGCGGGTCGGTTTCATAGGCAGTGGCGAACTTGTCGATCGCGGTATAGGCCTGCTGGAAATCGACATTCACGATCGCCAGTTTCTCGCCAAAGCCGAATTTGCGGCGCGCGGGATTGGCCATCACTTCCTCGAAGATGTCGCGCGCGGTCCGCCCGTCGTCGATCATCCGGGTTCCGATCACATCCGCCATTTGTCGTCCTTCGTCACGTCACGCCAGAAATACCCCGGGGGCCTCAGCCCCGCGCCGGCCGTCCATCGGTCGGCACGCGCGGATCGATCAGGATGCGCAGCACACGGGCGAGCAGCGCCTCCATCGCCTGCTGGCGCTCGTCCGCTTCCGCGCCGTCATAGCGAATGTCGCGCAGCGTCTCGGTGGTGATCCCGCCCTGCGCGGCGACGATCCGCTCCAGCCGGTCGATCCGGTCGTTCGACACCGACAGCTCGACCAGCAAGGCGAGCGCGATGTTGAGCACTTCCTCGACTTCACGGTCGTCAAGGCTTTGCGGCCGCGTGCCCCGCGCGGAATCAACCAGGGCGAGGATCGCATCAGCGGCCGTGACCATCTCAGCCCTGCTTCCGCGCAGTGATCGCATACCAGCGGATCGCCCCCTGCACCGCCGGCAGATTATGCTCGACGATCGAGTCGGGGTCGAACCCGGCGGCCTGCATATCGGCGATCAGATCGGCCGAGGCATAGGTTTGCCAATGCCGTTCATTGTTGAAATGCGTATCCCAGTCGCGCTCGACCTGATGCACGATCGTCGGCTCGAACCGGATCGAGACGTCCTGATGAATGACGATACCGCCCGGCCGCACCACGCGCGCGGCTTCGCGGATCATGCCCCCGCGCTTCTCCGCGCCGATCTCGTGCAGCAGATTGTGCGAGACGACGAGGTCGAAGCTGTCGTCCGCGAACGACAATGCCGACGCATCCATTTGATGAAAATTCACCGCGACGCCGAGCGATTCGGCCCGCGCATGGGCATAGCGCAGCATGCCCGCGCCGATATCGACTGCATGCACATCGGCATCGGGATAGGTCGCGGCATAGGCGGCCGACGCCGCGCCCGCCGAGCAGCCGAGATCGAGGATCCGCTGCGGCGTGAAACCCGGAAAATGCTCCCCGAGCAGGCGCACAGCAACGCCGGTTTTGCTGTCCGAGCGTCCCGCACCCTGACCGAACGAAAAGACATTGCCGCCGGTTTCGTACAGCGCGCCCGCGACCACATCGTCCGGGCCGCGGTCGAGCCCATAGCCGCCGGGCTGGAGATGAATGTCGATATCCGCCACTTCGGGTGAGGGATCATAGTCCGGATCGAGCGTGAGCGACCCTTTGCGCTCCGGCGCATCGATCAGCGCACGCGCCGCCGCGCTCATCCGATCGAGATCGCGATAGACCGGCTCGCCGACCGACACCCACAGCATCTCCTGCGCCGAGCGATTGGCCGCGCTCCACATCCGGTAACGCTGCGATTCGAACAGGGCGGCGCGAATTTCCTCGGGCGATTGCGGCTGGCGCCCCTGCCGCGCGGTAAAGGCCGGCGCGCCTTCGCTGTCGTAACGCGCGACATTGCCGGAGCGGACGCGGGCATTGAGCAGCTTGCGCAGCGACACGACCGCGCGCTGGCGGCTCAGTTCCTCGGGTGTCGCCTGTGGCAGCACCTCATGCTGGAGATCGCGGACCTTCACGACGCACTCCTTCGAAACAGTGACAGGGACCATGCTATGTCGTTAAGACCGGCAGAGCAATTGTTTTGTTCTAGCATTGATACAATTAACCTCAGCGTTCGATCAGCTCAATCAGCTCGCCGGCCGGGCCGATGACGGTACAGCTTCGCCCACCATCATAGCCCAGACCGTCACGAACCACTGGCGGCATGATCGCAATATCCTCGACCCGCGCGATGTCGTCGATCTCGAAACTCGCCATTGCATTGCCCATCGGCAGCATCCCCGGCGCAGTCGCGCGCGGTGTGGCCATGCGACCCGGCCCGGTGAGATAGCCGTCCAGCTCGATCAAGAAGCCATGTTCGGCCAAGCCGAGCGTGGTGAGCGGGAAGCTCTCTTCCGGCGCAAGCCCCTGGGCGCGCTGGATAATCCGCACCCGCGCATCGCGGATCGGGCGCTGACGCAGATCGAAGCGATCGACGTACCAGCGGTGCATCTCCGGAAAATCGGGACCGGCCACGACCAGGATGAAGGGCCGGTCAACCGCCGCACGCGGACTGGGCAGGATCGATGTGGTGCGGTCGCCCCCCTCCATCGTCAGATAGAGGCATTCGCCGGCCGGACCGATCAGCTGCATCGCCTCGATCGAGGGCATGAACTGGAGCGGGTTCGGCCCATCAATGATCTCGAACGGTGAGTCCCGTAGCCGCGCGGCGAGCGCATGGACATCGTCGACGATGATCTCGCACGCGTTCCAGCCGAAGCTGGTCAGCGGGCGATAATCCGCAATCGCATCGGTCTCGACGGCACGGATATGGACATCGTCCGCGCCGTCGCTGCTCAGGATCAGATAGCGCCGTCCCGCCATCCCCGCCGCCCCCCACCCAATGGCGAGATCAGGGGAGACCGCCCCACGCTCGCGCACCCGGTAGCCCAGCCATTCGACATAGCAATGCTCCAGCCGGTCGAGATCCGGAGCCCCCATCGTCGCCATGCGGAAGCGCGACAAGCGGGGCGTCGAGGTGGAGGTCCAGTCCGCCATCAGCCGAAATGCAGGTCCGTCTTGTTTTTGTGCAGGTCGAGGCGGATCTGATAGCGGTCGGGGCGATACTGGGCGAGGATGTGCTGCACCGGCCGCCCGTTGGTATCGATCACCGTACGGCTGATACGCAGGATCGGCGCGCCGATCTCGACCGACAGCGCGGCGGCCAGCGACGCATCGGCCAGCGTTGCCGAGATGGTCTGGGTCGCGCTGCCGATCTTGACCCCGGCCTGTTCGATCAGCGCCAGAATCGGCGTGGTGCGGAGAGCCGCTCGGGTGATGTGCTCACCCAGATCGGCCGGGACATAGCTGAGGAGATGGCCGAGCGGTTCGCCTTCGAGCCAGCGGACGCGCACGACCCGGATCAACGGTGTCCCCGCCGCCACTCCAAGAGCGTCGCTGATCGGTGCACGTGCCGGCGCCTCGTCGAGTTCGATCAGCTTGACCTGAGTCGATCGTCCAAAGGTCAGCAACGATTCGATCGCCTGGTCAATGCTGCCCTCGATCGGGCGCGCGGGCGGCTCGAAGATGACATGAGTGCCGACGCGGCGCTTGCGTGCGACGAGATTGGTGCTGGCGAGTTCGGCAAGCGCGCGCCGGGCAGTGATGCGCGAGACGCCGAAACTGGCCGCGAGTTCCTGTTCGGTCGGCATGCGCGACCCATTCGCGCGCTCGCCGCTGGTGATCTCCTCTCGCAGGCGTAGGAAAATCTGGTGATAGAGTGGCACTGCATGCAGGCGATCGATGCCACTGATTTCATCGTCGGTTTTTTTCAAAGGATTACGCTCCACGGTTTTACTCTGCCCTTGAAGCCGATAGTGCCCGATCGGCGCCACGACGGAAAGAAGCCTTTGATGAAAACCAAGCCAGTGCTCACCACCGCCGAATTGGACCCGATGCTCGCCGCCGCACTCGCCGAGGCCTCAAGGCGCGGTCTCACCATGTCAGTCGCGATCGTCGATGACGGCGGCTATCCGCTGCGTCTCGTACGGATGGACGGCGCCGGCGCGATGACGCCGTCGGTCGCACTGGCCAAGGCGCGCACCGCGGCGCTGATGCGTGGATCGACCCGCATCCTGGCCGAGCGGGTGGTGAACGAGCCGGCCTTGCTCCGGCTCACCGAATATCTGCCGATGGAAGGCGGACTGCCGATCGTCGCACAAGGTGTCTGCGTCGGCGGGGTCGGGATTTCGGGCGGTCGTCCGGACGACGACGAAGGCGTCGCACAAGCCGGACTCGACACGCTCAACGGCTGAGCCAGCGGACGCGATGCTCAATGCATCTCCTCGCCGCCCGACACGTTCATCGCTTCGCCGGTGATGTAGCGCGCCTGCCCCGAGCAGAGAAAGGCGCAGGCATTGGCGGTGTCGTCCACTTCGCCTACCCGGCCAAGCGGGATGCGCCCGCGCATCGCCGCCAGATACTCCTCGACGCTCTGCCCGCGCATCTTCGCCATATAGTCGTTCTGCCATTCACCCAGGCCAGTCGTGACATGGTTGGGGCAGACCGCGTTGACCGTGATCTGCTCGGGCCCAAGCTCCATCGCCGCCGATCGGGTAAGACCGACCAGCCCATGTTTCGAGGCAACATAGGAGGAGGTCAGCGCGGAACCGGATTTCGCCGCCCGGCTGGCGATCGACACGATCCGGCCCCGGCCCCAGCCCTGCTCGATGTCCTGCGATAGCATCTGCTTCGCGGCATGCTTCATCGCGAAGAAGGCGCCCCGCAGATTGACGTTGAGCACCGTATCCCAGCGATCCTGCGTCGCCTCGATCAACGGGCCGAACAGATAGCCGACCCCGGCATTGTTGACCAAAATGTCGAGCCGGCCAAAGCTGGCGACGGCGTGCGCGACCAGCCCCGCGACCTCATCCTCGACGCGCATATCGGCGGCAAAGGTCGAAACCTCCGCACCCATCGCCCGGATATCCTCGGCCACCGCCTGCATCTCGTCATCGCCGCCAATGCCGTGCGCGGGGGCCATGTCACCGGCGGTCCGGCCGAGATCATGAAGCACGATACGCGCGCCGTCGGAAGCGAGCTTGCGCGCGATCGCCTCGCCCAGACCTTTGCGGCGGCCCGCGCCGGTGATCACCGCCACCTTGCCCGCGATATCGGGATACATCGTCATGTCAGATCTCCATTCCAGCGCGGTAGCCTTCGGCCGTCGCGGTCAACACGGTGCGCGGCGCATAGGCGTCGCCGATGATCGTCACGGGCACGCCGGCGACACGCAGATCGGCGGCAAGCGCGTCATCGGGCCTCCGCGGCGTCGCATAGGTGAACAGCGCGACGTCGCGGATCAGCCCACGCTGCACATTATAGATATTGGCATAAGCGACCTCCCCTTCCTCGAACCGGGAGTCCGGCAGCGGCCGCGCCGAGGTGACGATCTCAACGCCCAGCCGGTAGAGCCGCTGATAGGCGCCCTGGCGCACGACCACCGCCGCATCGCTCGCGATCCGGTCGCGCGGGGTGAGCAGGACAACGCGATCGAATTTGGTGTGGAGCAATTCGGCGGCATCATAGGTGAAGGCAGTGTGGTCCTGATCGTAGATCACCGCCGTCCCGGGCTGGCGCGTGGCGAAGCCGGCCAGCATCGCGACTGCTTCGCGCAGATCGGGAAAGAGGCCCTCGCCGCGATAGATGTCGGGCAGGAACGCCGGCCAGGACGGGGTCGAGCCGGTCGCCAGAACGACATGGTCGGGCGCGATCGCCAGTATTTCCTGCGCATCGACATGGCGGCCAAGCCGAAAGCGCACGCCGCAGCGGTCAGCGCGCAGCCGCTGATAGTCGTAGATGCTGCTGAGATTCTCTCCACCCGGCAGCAAGGCATGCAGCCGTGTCTTGCCGCCCGCCTCGTCGCCTGCGCCGAACACCGTCACGTTATGTCCGCGCGCGGCCGCGACCCAGGCAGCTTCCATCCCTGCGATTCCCGCCCCGACGACAGCGACCCGCCGACGGACGGGAGCGAGGTCCGGCTGCCAGTCGGCCTCGTCCGGGGCACCGACGCGCGGATTATTGTCGCACAGCAATCCCCGGCCGCTGGTGATCATGTGCCAGCAGGTGTTGCACGAGACGCAGTAGCGGATCTCCGCCTCCCGTCCCGCGCGCGCCTTCGCGCCCCAGGCCGGATCGGTAACCAAAGGGCGGGCGAGCATGACGAGATCGGCAAGCCCGTCACGGACGATGCGCTCGCCCTCATTGGGATCGGTGATCAGCCCCAGCGCACCGATCGGCGTACCGGGGGCGGAGCGGCCAAGCGCCGCGATACGGTCGACATAGGGCGCGCGCGGCCCATGGAGATCGGGGAGATGCTCGCCCAGCGTGTCGCCATGCGCGCCCCAGCACCAGGTCAGATAATCCGGCACGCCAGTCGCCTGGACCAGCGCAGTGATCGCCGCCGCCTCGGCCAGATCCACGCCGCCGGGAACGCCATCCTCGCCGGGCAGCTTCACGCCGATCAGGAAGTCACGGCCGCATGCTGCGCGCAGACCCTCGACCAGTTCGGTCAGCAGCCGCACACGGTTGGCACGGTCGCCGCCATAGGCGTCCTCGCGGATGTTTGCCTGAGGCGACAGGAACTGGTGAAACAAATGACCGTGTCCGGCGGAAATCTCCACCCCGGCAAAGCCCGCACGGGCGAGGCGCAACGACGAAGCGATGAACTCGTCGATCATGCGCCGCACCTCATCGGTCGAAAGAGCATGAGGAATCGTCCAGCTCAGATCGTCCGGCAATGCCGACGCGCCGAAAGCATAGTCGTTGCGCCCACCACCGCGAAAGCCGCGGCCATTGTCCTGCACCTGGCCGAGCATGAGTCCGCCCGCCGCCTCCACCGCCGTCGCCCAGCGGGCGAAAGCCGCTTCATTCTCCGCGGTAAAGGCCATCGGCCGGGTCGGCAGCCTGTGCCAGTGCAGCATGGCCATGGGTTCGCTGACCAGCAGCGACGCGCCGCCCCGCGCGCGATTGACGTGATAATCGATCAATCGATCGGTCACCCCGCCGCGATCGGCGTAATGCGTTGACATCGACGCGTGAACGATGCGGTTGGGCAGCGTGCGCGTACCGATCCTGACCGGCGAGAACAGATGCGGATAGGCGGTCACGACGGGGCTCAGGCCGGCGCGTGCATCCTCAGCACGCGCTCGATAAAGCCCTTACGCCAGGCGGTGCGTTCAGCCTCGACCGCATCGTCGGTGCGATAGGCCTCGATATCGGCGCGGCTCACAGCGCCCTTCTCGTCGAGCAGTCGCTCAATCGTATCGACCCGGTCGCGCAACGCCGATGTCTCGGCCATCAGTTCGAGCAGGAACGTCATCATCTGATCGATCGACGGATCGTCGAAGAATTGCGGCCGCTTACCCTTGCTGACGCGTGGCAGGCTTACCTCGCCCGGGGGTGTCTTCGCCATACTGGCACCTTTTCGCGACTCAAAATCGAAGAGCGACAGGGATGCGCCCTGCCGCTCTTCCAGTACAACCCCGATCAGAAGTCCTTGCGCAGGCGCAACATCCAGCGCCCCGGTTCATTGAGATACGGGTAGATCAGGAACGAGGTCTTGATGGTCTTGTCCAGACAGTTGGTGCACTCCGCCGTCAGGGATGCGCCCAGTGCACTGCTGCGCAGCGAGAGGCCGAAATTGAACAGGCTGTGGGCATTCTGATAGCCGCGCGGATCGGCCGAGGTCGCGACCCAGGACCCGTCGGTATATTCCCACGCCGCGCTCGGCACGAGCGACACCGTGTCGTTGAGATGGAAGGTATAATTGGCACCGAGCGTCGACGAGAAGCGCGGCACACGAACCGGCTCGGCGATCTCACCGGTCGGCGTGACGATGCCGGCATTGCAGTTATTGGCGATGATGCCCGCCTTGCAGCGCGCGATCTGTGCATAGACCGCCGGGTTCAGATTCTCGTAGCGCGCTTTTTGGATGCCGAACGACCAATAGAGGTTCAGGCCCTTGACCGGCACCACATTGATTTCGCCTTCCAGACCGTAATTCTTGAGATCGGCGAAGTTGCGGGTGAGGTAGAGGATCGTGTTGGTGACCGGATCGAGATAGCCGGCAGGCAGCTGGAAATCACGATCGACATAGGAAAAGCCGGTCAGGTTCACGCGCAGGTGACGGTTGAAGAATTCCGAGCGGATCCCGGCTTCGTACGACCAGATGGTTTCGCGCGTGAACGGCACCGCCAGCGCGGCATAATTGGCGCGCGCATTCCAGCCACCGGACTTGAAGCCCTTGGTCGCGGAAACGAAGAGCATCACGTCCGGATCGATCTGATAGTTGATGGCAAATCGCGGGGTCCAGACACGGGCGCGCTGCGTGACCGGAATGCCCGCATTGGTGACGTCGATAGTCGAGAAAGGCTGATTGTTGGCACCCGAGCGCGGCAGGCTGTTCGGATTGGGTGCGAACTGGATGTCCTTGAATTCGTCGGTGTAGCGGATACCCGCGGTCAGCGTCAGCGGCTTGATCGGATGAAGGTCGAACTGGGCATAACCCGCATAGGCTTCAGTCCCGTTATTGACGGTACGGTCCTGAGTCACGGTCGGCGATCCGACCAGCGGCACATTGACGTTGGCGAAGATCGTCCGGTTCTTTTCGTTCAGATAATAAAAGCCGCCGACATAATCGAGCAGGCCATTGAACGCTTTGCCGGTGATCTTGATCTCCTGGGTGAATTGCTGGTGATAGCTGTCATTGGCCAGCACGGTCGTGGTGCCCGGGCTCGACGAGATATAGTCATAATCGTTGTAGATGACCGACGCGATGTTACGGCTGTCGGCGCTGTCGGTGACATATTCCTGATAGAGATGACGATAACCGGTGATGAAGTTGATCGTCGCCGCGCCCGCCTCGACCTGCAGGTTCGAGATGAACGAATAGGACCGGGCGGTATTGCCGAGCGTGTTGTCGGCAAGATCGGGCGAGACGATTCCGCCAAGCGGTTTATCGGTCCGAAGCTTGGTGAAGTCGATCCGCTTCTTGTCGCTGTCGCGATAGAAGTTCACCAGGTTCGAGCCATTGGCATAGGTATAGTCGGAGGACAGGTCCCAGGTCACGGAGTCGGACAGCAGGCCGCGGATCGCACCACGTACGCCCCAGCTGCGATCGCCGTTGAGCCGCTCACCAGTGGTCTGATTATAGACATAGCCGTCACCGTCGGTGAAATAGGCCGAGACCTTGGTGAGCAGCTTTTCCGCAATGATCGGGATGTCGACCGAGCCGCGCAGCTGGGTGCGATTATAACGGCCATAGCCGGCCTCGACGAAGCCCTTGAACTCCTCGCCCGGCTTCTTCATGACCACGTTGATCGCGCCGCCAGTGGTGTTGCGGCCGAACAATGTGCCCTGCGGGCCGCGCAGCACCTCGACGCGCTCGACATCGAAGAACGAGAAATTGTTCGCGCCCTGACGCGACAGATACACGTCATCGACATAGGTGCCGACCGGCACGTCGAAGGTCGCGATCGATTCCGTATTGCCCAGGCCGCGCAGCGTATAGGCATTGGCTGTGCCAAGCGCGGTATTGTTGTGCCCGATCAGATTGGGAACATAGGCGATCAGGTCGAGCGTGCGCGACACCTGGCGAAGGTCGAGTTCCTGCGCGGTGAAGGCGCTGACCGCGAGCGGCACCTTTTGCAGATTTTCCGAACGACGCTGCGCCGTCACGACGATGTCGGCCATCCCGCCAGTGTCGCCTGCGTCGGCCTGGGGCGTTTCCGGCGTCGCTGCCGGCGCTTGGGACGCGTCCGGCGCCGTCTGAGCAAGCGCCGCGGTCGAGCTCATCAACAGAGCCAGTCCGAAGGCCGTCCCGATCCTCTTCGAGTTACCAGTCATTTCGCGTCATTCCCTTTATGTCGATTGGGACGGCCTGTTCATTCCGAAGCCGTAAGTGACATTCCCACTGCGCAACCGGCCGCGTTGATGCGGCTCTCATTCTCCTTCGCCGACCCCGTTCCCTGCAGGGATCCGCCAAGCTAATTTCACGATTATGTACTAAGATTAGTGCAAATCAAGTGCTAGTTTTTGAGGCACTCCAAGATGGGTATTCAGGAAGGGCAGGATGGCCGCGCACCATGTTTCTGGACGTTCCAGCAACATGACGGCACCGCCGGGTAGTTCGATATAATCCCAGTCCGGCCGACACTCGGTCAACTGAAGGCCGGATGAGAAAACCGGATCGGTCAGTCCCGCGACAACCAGTGTAGGGCAAGCGATTCGCACCAGATCGGATGAGAAATCGTATCGCGCCGCAGCACGATGACCGTGCTCGCGCGTCGGCCCGTTGGCGAAATAGGTGAGTACCGAGACATGGAGTGTCTCGTCGCTCCAGTCGGGCTCGGCGATCCGACGCACCAGCGACCAGCGATCGAGCAAATGGCTGCCGTCCGGCGCGATCGTCTGCGTTTCGTCGATTGCCGCCAACCGCCGAGCGCGCTGCTCGGGCGTGTAGAGCGGCGCATTGTCCAGCGCGAGTGCTGCGACACGATCGGGGTAGGCGGCCGCCATCCTCCCCGCGACCAGTGCGCCACCATGCTGACCGATAATTACCGCCTGCGCCACGCCGAGCGTATCGAGCAGCGATGGCAGGAGCGTCGCGAAACCCTCGATCGTCGGATCGGCCAGCGGATCGGAGAGGCCATGCCCAGGCAGGTCCGGCGCGATCGCGCGGAGCCCCGCGGCAGCGATTAGCGGCATGACCTGGCGATACTGGATCGACGCCCAGGGCGCTTGGTGCACAAGCACCACCGCCGGCCCGCTGCCTTGTTCGCGATAATGAACCTGCCGGTCGCCACATTGGACATAGCCTCGCCGCTCGCCGGGAAGCGCACCGGTTGCCGGAATACTCATTGCGCGACCGGGTTAACGCATCGTGACATCAGGCCTTTGCCAGCGTGACGGCAAGCGGATCGAGCACATCGAGGGTCGCCTCAAGCTCGACCAGCGCGCGGCGATAATGTTTCAGGCCCAGGATCACGAACAGGATCGACGGGATTCCGACGCACACCACAAAGATCGACAGCACCACACCGATCGATTTCGGATCGCCCGAATAATCGGTTGCCCAGCCAATGATCGGCGGCCCGAGCAGCGGTCCGACCAGAGTGATGACGGTGTTGAAGATCGCCACCGACTGGCTGCGGATATCGCCCGGCGTCACCAACGACAGCGCCGACGGCCCGCCTGCGGTGGCGATCGACTTGCCGATAAAGGCGACGAACATCGCCGCCACGGCGAGCTGCGCAGTCGGCATTACCGGATAGAGCGCACTCATCGGCACCCCTATCACCAGCCCGAGCAGCAGCACGCGCATTGCTGCATCGGCATGCCGTTTGAGGAAATGGCGCGTCATCCAGACCGCGATCGCGGTGCCGATCGGTCCGGCAGTGAAATAGAACAGCCCGGTGACGGTGCCGATCGTGGCGATATCCCAGCCCCAGACACGCTGGAACAACGGCACGTTCCAGAAGGTCAGCGTGCTCATCGCAAAATTGCAAGTGGCACCGATGAACAGCGCGCCGAAGCCGCGCCAGCGTGCGAGAATATAGCGAAAGGCGCTGATTCTGGGCTGGCCGGTGTCGCTGATCCGCTCGCTATGCGCCGGCTCGCGCACCGTCAGCATCAGCCCGGCGAAGACAAAGCCCGGAATGCCGACCAGGAAGAACGCCATCTGCCACATCTCGAACGGCCCCACGCCGAGGAAATGCGTGTGGCCCATCGTCGTCAGCCAACCAACCAGATTGCCGCCGACAAGAAAGGCAAGGCCAGCGCCAAGATAGGGGCCGGCCATATAGACGCTGATCGCGCGGCCCCGGCGCGGCCGGTCGAAATAGTCACTGATCATCGAGACCGAGCAAGGGCTGACCACCGCTTCGCCCAGGCCAAGGCCGAGACGCAGCAGCAGCAGCAGCGCGAAACTTGTCGCGAAGCCGCTCGCGGTGGTCATCGCGCACCAGAAGACGATGCCGGCGATCAGGATCCATTTCCGGCTCGCCCGGTCGGCATACCAGCCAAGCGGAATACCCATCAGCACGTTGAACAGCGAAAAGGCCGGGCCGAGCAGCAGCCCGACCTGGAAATCGTTCAGATGAAGCGAGTGCTTGATCGGTTCGATGATGAGCGTGAGGATGTACCGGTCGAAATAGGACAGGATGAAGACCAGCAGCAACAAGCCGACGACATACCATTGATAAGCGATCGAATGCGTCCGCTGCTCCATCATCATTCCCTTTTGACGAATTTTGTCGATCTAGATCTTGCTGCCAAATACGTACCAGCCGCCCCGGCCGTGCATCGGCCGGCCCGGCTCATCCCAGGCAAATGCCGTGCCGCGCGCCGGAAAGGCACCCGTATCGGGGAGGATCAGCGCGAACGTCTCTGCCGGATCGAAGCCGGCCTCGATGCAAAGCGCGCGATGATCCTCGGCACGCCAGGCGGTATAGGCCGGTTCATTGTTGTTGAGCGTATCCCAGTTCCAGAAATAATCCTCATAGGCATCGACCAGATGCGAGGAGGGCAGTTCCTGATGGACGATCATCCCGCCCGGCGCGAGCAGCCGGCGGCATTCGGCGAGCACCAGCCGCGCCGCCTTCACCGGGATCTCATGGAAGAAAAAGCTCGAGACGATGAGATCGAAATGGCCGTCGGGATAGTTCAGCGCCTCGGCATTCTGCTGGCTGAAATGCAGTGCCACGCCTTCATGTTCGGCCAGTGCATGGCCGTAGCGAAGCAGCGGAGCGGAAACATCGACGCCGTGTGCCTCGACGCCCGGAAAAGCCTCGACATAAGGAAGCAGATTCTTGCCCGAGCTGGTGCCGATGTCGAGCATCCGCCGCGGCACGAGGCGGGGATGATCGGTCTTCAGCCAGCGCGAAATGACCCGCGCGACTCCACCCCAGCTGCGATGGTTCTGATTGGCGGTGAACACGCGCGACCCGAGGCTCGCCACCGCGCCCTGCGCGACATCGTCCTCGGCATATTCGCTGTGGAAGCAGCCGGGCATGAGGTGCACGTCGAGCGCATCGACATAGCGCGGCGCCACCAGCGCCGGGTCGAGCCGCAGCGATCCGCCCGCCGGGCTCAGCGCCGCGGCGTCGCGTGCGACCTCGATCATCGCCGGCAGCGCACGTTCGACCTGCGACTGGACCGACAGGAAGCACATCTCCTGGGCATTGTACCGCACGCTGCTGTAGAAACGGTACGATGCCGCGCTTTCCATCGCCCGGTCGATCTCGCGCCAATCGTCGAACCGCACCCCCTTCGCCTCGGCGGCGGGTCCGACCCGGTCCCGGAAATCGCGCTCCAGAGCACCCGCCATATCCTGAATCGCATGACGACGCAGCGCACTGCAGAATCGCTGCCGGCCGATCTCGTCATGAGTCGCGACGGCCAGTGCCTCGATATCGGGGATCGTGTCCGGCGCATTCGCGCCCGCCATCCCGGCCTGATTCGTCATCAATGACCTCCTGAAGCTCAGCGGATCGCTATCGACCATCCTGCCGGATCACACCATAATCGAAAAAAAAGACGTTGCACCTAATCGATTTGCCATACATCTAGTACAAATCATCTGCGGGGAGTAGCGCGGTGTCAAGGGTGGATCGAAACAAGGTTATCATCGCGGGAGCGGGGCCGGTGGGCCTCATCGCGGCGCTGTTGCTCGGTCGCCTCGGTATCCCCTTCATACTGGTCGAGGCCGAAGAGGTCCTGGCCGACGATCTGCGCGCCTCGACCTTTCATCCGCCGACGCTCGATATGCTCGACGACCTGGGTCTTGCCGCACCACTGATCGCCATGGGCCTGATCAGCCCGACCTGGCAGATCCGGATGCACGAAACCGGCGAACGCGCGGTCTTCGATCTCGCCGCGATCGCCGCCGACACGCGCCACCCATACCGCCTGCAATGCGAGCAATCGAAACTCTGCCGGCTGCTGCTCGATCACGTGCTGGCAGAAGGCAAGGGCGAGGTGCGGATGGGCACGCGGATCGAGCAGGTCGCGCAGGATGCGAACCAGGTCACCGTGCTGATCGGCCGGGACGACAAGGTCGAGGCGATCGAGGGCCGCTATCTGATCGGCGCCGACGGGTCGCGGAGCGCCGCGCGACGCAATATGGGGTTCGCCTTTGACGGCAAGACCTATCCCGAAACGACAATCCTCGGGACAACGACCTTTCCGTTCGAGGAATATTTGCCCGACCTGTCCAACGTCAATTATGTCTGGAAGAAGAAAGGCACGTTCAGTCTGCTGCGTCTCCCCCATGTTTGGCGCTGCAGCCTCTATCCCGATCCGGAAGAATCGATCGAGGACGGCCTCCAGCCGGAGAGCATCCAGCGCAAGCTACAGGCGATCGTACCGCGCGACTGCGACTATGAGGTACTGGAGGTCCGCGCCTATCGGATTCATATGCGCATCGTCGAAAATTATCGCTCCGGCAGGGTGCTGCTTGCCGGCGATGCCGCACATGTCAACTCACCATCCGGCGGCATGGGCATGAATGGCGGTATCCATGACGCGTTCGAACTGGTCGATACGCTCGCCCAGGTTTGGAACGGTGCCGAGGCATCGCTGCTTGACCGCTATACCCGCCGACGGCGGCCAGTCGCGCTGGCCGAGATACTCGGCCAGTCGGACCGCAACCGCGCCCGCATGCAGGAACGCGACATTGCGAAACGCCGCGAAATGCTCACCGACCTGCAGCGGATCGCCGACGACCCTGAGCGCGCGCGCGAGCATCTGTTGAGAAGCTCGATGATCGCCGGCCTGCGCCTCGCTGCGGCGATCGCATGAGTGCTGGCAATGATTATGGCCGCAACGGCGTTGTCGGGATCGGCACGCCGCAGGCCAATCCGACGGTTGAAGCGGAAATGGCGATCCTGCTGCCGCCGACGATCCTGCGCGTCACCACGCGGCTGACCAGCCGGGCCGAAGCGCCGGAGGACCGGCTGCGCGACTATATCGAGCGGCTTGAGCCGGCGCTGGAGAGCTTCGACACGCTCCGCCCGCACGTCTTCGGCTTCGCCTGCACCGCCGCTTCCTATCTCGTCGCGCCCGAACGTGAGGCAGCGATCGTCGCGGCGGCCGAGGCCCATTACGGCTATCCGGTCATCACCGCAGCAGCGGCTATCGCCCGGAAGCTGCGCGCGCTGGGCGCACACCGCATCGCACTTGTCTCGCCCTATCCCGCCGCGCTTGGCCAGGCCGCCGTCGCGCACTGGCGGGCGCAGGGCTTCGCACCCGTCGCGGTGGGGAATGCCGCCATCGCCGGTACCGACACGCGCGGCATCTACGCGCTCGGCAGCACGGACGCGCGGGCCTCGCTCGCCAACCTTGGCGTCGTTTCCGCCGATGTTATCCTGATCACCGGCACGGGCATGCCATCATTGCCGCTGATCGCCGACCCGCCGTCGGGCTCGCCGCCAATCCTTTCGTCCAATCTCGCTCTTGCCGAAGCTTTGCTCGCCCAGTTGGGCCAGCCTCTTCCCGACTGGCGCGCGCGCTGCCGTGCCGCAATCCAAGGATCCCTGTCATGATCTCCACCCCGATCCCCGGAACGATCCCCGCGGTCAGCGCCATCATCGACGGCGAAACCATCACCACGGCGCCCGGTGCGCCGATCGCTGTGATCGATCCCGCGACCGAGGAGGTCATCATCGAAATCGCTGAAGCGGACGACGCGCTGGTCGACCGCGCGGTCGATGCCGCACGCCGCGCCTTTGAAGGGCCATGGCGGCGCATGGACGTGGAGGCGCGCCAGGCGGCGCTGCGCGCCTGTGCCGACCGCATCGATGCCGCCACCGATGAGCTGGCCATATTGGAGACCGCCAATACCGGCATTCCGATCGGCCAGGTGCGCGACCGGCAGATTGCTCGTGCCGCCTATAATTTTCGCTTCTTCGCCGACTATATCGGCCAGTCCGCGTCCGAGCTGTACGAACAGGATCCCAATTACCTGACCTTTGTGCGTCGCGAACCGGTCGGCGTCGCCGCGCTGATCGCGCCGTGGAACGCGCCGATCGCGCTCGGATCGATGAAGATCGCCGCCGCCATCGCCTTCGGCAATGCCTGCATCATCAAGCCATCGGAACAGGCACCGCTCGGTATCGACCGGCTCGTCGAGCTGCTTCAGGAAATCCTGCCCACCGGTCTGGTCAACCTGGTCAATGGCCGCGGCGCCACGACCGGCGACCGGCTGGTCCGCCATGATCAGGTCGATCTCGTCTCCTTCACCGGCGGCACCGCCACCGGGCGTGCGATCATGGCCGCGGCCGGCCAGGGCCTGAAGCCGGCAACGATGGAACTTGGCGGCAAGTCCGCCAACATCGTCTTCGACAGTGCCGATTTCGACCAGGCGCTCGACGCGGCGTTGCTGAGCATCTTCACCACCAATGGCCAGCAATGCCTCGCCGGCTCGCGCATTCTCGTCCAGCGCGGCATTGCCGACCGCTTCATCGAAGCGTTCGTGGCCCGCGCCAGGGCGCTCCGGATCGGCCATCCGCTCGCACCCGATACTGAAATCGGTCCGCTCGCCTCCCGGCGGCATCTCGATCATGTGCTGAGTTTCGTGCCAACCTCCGATCGCGCCGGCGTACGAGTTCTGGCCGGTGGGCGCCGGGCGCCGGGGTTCGACCATGGCAATTACATCGAGCCGACCGTGGTCACCGTCGCCGATATCAATGACCGCATCTGCCAGGACGAGATTTTCGGCCCGTTCGCCGCGATCACGATCTTCGACACGGCGGAAGAGGCTTATGCCCTCGCCAACGGCACACGCTTCGGCCTGGTCAGCTATGTCTGGTCGCAGGATATCGCCACCATCATGGAGGCGCAGGACCAACTGTCGAGCGGCATCGTTTGGTGCAACACGCCAATGATGCGCGAATTGCGCGCGCCCTTTGGCGGCTATGGCGATTCAGGGGTCGGCGCCGAGGGCGGACGCGCCTGCGAGGCTTTCTACACCCGCCAGAAGACCGTCAGCATCCCGCGCCGTCCGCTTGGGCTGCGCAAGCTGGGCATGCAGTAAGGGAGAATGCCGATGTCGATCGAACCGGCAATCGCCGCCTGGCTGGACATCTATTTCGAGGCTTGGAACCGCTATGACGTGCCGGCGATGAAGGCCTGCTGGGACGAGGAGGATCAGCTGCCGATCTACCTCGCCGAGGAATGCGACCCGCATATCGGCTGGGAGGCTGTGCTCGGCTATTGGGGCATCGACCGGTCAAAGTCCGAACGGCTCGTGACGTGGAAGAATCTGACCGCGAAAGAAGCCGCCCCGGGGTTTGCGGTCATCCTCTTCGACGCTAACTGGAGCACCTACATCCCCGGGTCGCGACTCTATCCCCGGCCGTTCGGCGGCCCGGTGCGGATCACCGCGGCATTGCGGCTGAAGCCGGAGGGCTGGCGAATGTTTCACTATGTCGAGGCACCGCTCGCCTCGATCGTCCAGCTCCGCCGGGCGCATGAAGACGCAGTCGAGCCGGCACTCCATGCCCGCCTTGCCGCGAAGGGCATCAGCTATTGAAATATAGCCGAATTTTCGCTGCAGCCCGAAAAAGCCGCCTGGGGACATTGATGTTTCAATGGCCTGCGGTTAGGGCATTAGACATAACACTATGACAAATTCACGCACTCTTTTCGCCAAACTCTGGGATGCCCATGTCGTCGCGTCGCTGGGCATGGGCGAAGATCTGGTGGCGATCGACCGGGTGTTTCTGCACGAACGTACCGGGTCGGTCGCGCTGCGCTCGTTAGCCGCCAGCGGCCGCTGCGTTGCCGATCCGCGCCGGGTGTTCGCGGTGACCGATCATATCGTCGACACGCTGCCCGGCCGTACCGGCACGCGCGTGCCGGGCGGCGCGGCCTTTCTCGAGGCGACCCGCGAGGAAACCCGCAAGGCGGGCATCCGCCTGTTCGATGTCGAGGACCCCGATCAGGGCATCGTCCATGTCATTTCGCCCGAACTCGCCATCGTCCTGCCTGGCGCGACATTGGTCTGTCCCGACAGCCATAGCTGCAGCCAGGGCGCACTGGGCGCGCTCGCCTGGGGCATCGGCTCGACCGAGGCCGAGCATGCGATGGCGACCGGGACGCTGCGCGTGCGCCGTCCGGGAACGATGCGCGTCACCTTCTCGGGCCGGCTGAGGCCAGGCGTGACCGCCAAGGATATGGCGCTGGCGTTGATCGCAACGCACGGTGCCGGCGGTGGCAAGGGGCGCGCGATCGAGTTCGCCGGCGAGGCGGTGGCCGCGCTCGATCTAGAGGGGCGGCTTACCCTGTGCAACATGGCGGCCGAGTTCGGCGCGATGACTGCCTTCGTCGCCCCCGACGACATCGTCTTCGACTATCTGAAGGACCGCCGCTATGCCCCGCGCGGTCCGGCCTGGGACGCAGCGCTCGCCGCCTGGCGCCAGCTCGTCACCGATCCGGGTGCGGTGTTCGACCGCGAGATCGTGATGGACGCAAATAGCATAGCGCCAATGATGAGCTGGGGCGTGAGCCCGCAGGATTCAGTGCCGATCGATTCACCGATCCCGACACCACCCGATGCCTCGATCGGCGCCAGAGCATTCGACTATATGGCGCTCACCCCGGGCCAGCCGCTGCTCGGCACGCCGATCGATGCGGCCTTTATCGGCAGCTGCACCAACAGCCGGCTTGCCGATCTGCGCCGCGTCGCCGCGATCGTGCGCGGCCGCCATGTCGCGGAGGGCGTGACCGCGATCATCGTCCCCGGCTCCTCCGCCGTGCGCCGCGCCGCGGAAGCGGAAGGGATCGACCGGATATTCATCGATGCGGGATTCGACTGGCGCATGAGCGGCTGTTCGCTGTGCTTTTACGCCGGGGGCGATGGCTTCGCGCCAGGCGCGCGCGTCGTCTCCTCCACCAACCGCAATTTCGAGGGGCGGCAAGGCCCGGGTGTCCGCACGCATATCGCCAGTCCGGAAACGGTCGCGGCCAGTGCGCTTGCCGGCGCGATCGCCGATCCGCGCGACTGGCCGCCGCTGCCTGTGCTGGATGATGCCGGAGCGGATAATCATGCGCCTGCCTTCGCCGCCGGGGCAGGGGTGCGCTGATGTCCGCCTTCGCCCCTGTCCCGCTGGTATCCGGCATGGCCGCACCCCTGCTGCGCGCCAATGTCGACACCGATGCGATCATCCCGTCGCGCGAGATCAAGAGCGTGGGCAAGACCGGGCTCGCCGAAGGCCTGTTCGCAGGCTGGCGTTATCTCGAGCCGGGGAGCCGTGTTCCCGATCCGGATTTCATCCTTAACCATCCGGCCTTTGCCCAAGCCCCGATCCTGCTCGCGGGCGAGAATTTCGGCTGCGGATCGAGCCGCGAGCATGCCGTGTGGGCGCTGCATGAATATGGCTTCCGCGCCGTGATCGCACCAAGCTTTGCACCGATCTTTCGCGGCAATTGCGTCACCAACGGCATCATTCCGGTCACCCTCGACGCCGCCGCGATCCTCGCCATCGCCGCGACGGGACGCCCGGTTGCAATCGATCTGCTTGCCCAGACCGTGACATCGGGAGAAATCAGCGCGTCGTTCGCCATCGATGCCGAGGCGAAGGCGATGCTCGCCCAGGGGCTCGACGCGATCGACCTCACCACGCGACACGCCGCGGCAATCACCGCGTTCCATGCTGCCGACCGCATTGCGCGACCCTGGATCTACCTGGAAGCCATATCATGACAGCCATATTGATCAGCGAAGTCGGCCCTCGCGACGGGCTGCAATCGATCGACCGCATCATGCCGCTCGAGGCGAAAAAAGCCTGGATCGCCGCCGAGGCCGCCGCCGGCGTGCGCGAGATCGAGGTGGGCAGCTTCGTGCCGGGCAGCCTGTTGCCGCAAATGGCGGACACTGCCGCATTGGTCGCCTTCGCCGCCACGATCCCCGGCCTTTCCGTCGCGGTGCTCGTGCCCAACCTCAAGGGAGCCGAACTGGCGATCAAAGCGGGTGCGCGGAAACTCTCCATCCCCTTCTCGATGTCCGAAACGCATAGCCTGAAGAATGTGCGCAAGGATCACGCCGAGATGGTGGCGGAGATCGCGGCAATCGCGCAGCGGGTCGCGCAAGAGGAAGACCCGCCTCATTTCGAGGTTGGCCTGTCGACCGCGTTCGGCTGCACGATCGAAGGCCATGTGCCGGAAGACACCGTCGTCCGCCTTGCAGAAGCATCGATCGCCGCCGGCGCCGCCGAGGTCGGCCTCTCCGACACGACCGGTTATGCCGGTCCAGCACAGGTCAGGCGACTGGTGCGCAAAGTGAAGGCGGCGGTGGGCGACGCGCGGCTCAACAGCCTTCACCTCCACAATACCCGCGGGCTCGGCCTCGCCAATGCACTGACCGGGCTGGAGGAAGGGATCACCACGCTGGATGCGTCGCTCGGCGGCCTGGGCGGATGCCCGTTCGCACCGGGCGCTTCGGGCAATATCGTGACAGAGGATCTGGCGTTCATGCTGGCTGCCATGGGCTATGAGACCGGCATCGACCTGGACGCGTTGATGCGGGTCCGCGCGATCCTTGCGGACGCCTTGCCGGGAGAGCCATTATATGGCTTCACCCCGGATGCAGGGCTGCCGCTCGGACTTGATCGGCGGACGGCATGAGTGGGCCAATGCCGCTTGCCGGCCTGAGGGTCATCGAGTTCACGCATATGGTCATGGGCCCGGCGGCCGGTGCGATCCTGGCCGGCCTGGGCGCCGAAGTGATTCGGGTCGAACCGCCCGGCGGCGACCCTACAAGGGGCCTGATCGGCTCAGGCGCCGGCTATTTCCCCATGTACAATCGCCACAAGGCAAGCCTGTGCCTCAATCTGAAATCACCTGAGGGACTGGCGGCGGCGAAGCGGCTCGTCGCCAGCGCCGACATCTTGATCGAGAATTTCCGTCCCGGTGCGCTTGACCGGCTCGGTCTCGATTACGATACGCTGGCGGCGGACAATCCCGGCCTGGTCTATTGCTCGCTCAAGGGCTTCCTGCCCGGACCCTATGAAGGGCGCACTGCGCTGGACGAGGTCGCACAGATGATGGGCGGGCTCGCTTATATGACCGGCCCGCCCGGCCGCCCCTTGCGCGCAGGGTCGAGCGTGATCGACGTGACCGGCGGCATGTTCGGAGTGATCGCGACGCTGGCGGCGATCGAGGAGCGGCATCGCACTGGTCGCGGCCAGAAGGTTCAGGCATCGCTGTTCGAGACCACCGTCTATCTCGTCGGCCAGCATATGGCGCAAAAGGCAGTGACTGGCGACGCAGCGGCGCCAATGCCGGCGCGCATTTCGGCCTGGGCGATCTACGATATTTTCGAGACCAGGGACCATCCGATCTTCATCGGCGTGGTCAGCGATACGCTATGGGAGAAATTCTGCGCCCTGTTCGGTCTGGACGAGCTCTGGGCGGACAAGAGCCTGCGCCACAATAATGACCGCGTCCATGCCCGCGACCGGATTCTGCCGGTGATCCGCACATTGGTGACGCGCTTCACACGCGACGAGATCATCGCGAAATTGGAAGGAACCGGGCTACCCTTCGCGCCGATCGGCCGGCCGGAAGACATGGCGGCGGACCGCCATCTCAATGACTCCGGCGGGCTGGAGCCGGTGATATTGGCCAACGGCACCACGGCGGCGCTGCCCACGCTCCCTGTCGAAATGGCGGGTGCCCGTCCGGGCGGACCGACCACCCTGTCGCAACCAGGTGTCGATATGGTGCGGGTGTTTTCGGAACTCGGATACTCAGCCGAGGAAATTGCGGATCTGCTCGACCGAACGGGCCATCCCGGAACCCGATGACGATGCGGCCTTCCGCCGGCTCCCGTGAAGGAAGCCGGCGGAGGATCATCTTAATAGTTCAGATTGAAATTGATCAGACTTCCCATCCAGGCGAACCATGGGATGCCGATCAGGGCTCCAGCAAGAAGGACGCTGCGCGCCCTGGCGCCCCGCGTCCGACCGCCTGTGCGGAACGTGAGCCACACATTCCACAACCCGATCACGGCACCGGCCAGCGGCAGGATCGCAGCGACCTGCATCATGCGGATCCAACCGTCCATGCCACCATTGTACACGTCCAGCTTGTTCTGCAGAATCGGCGCCAGAGTGGTGTACCAACCCAGCAGATAGACGATGTCCCCAGCGGCGGCGGCGCGCGCCAGGGTCTGCACCAGTGCCGCACGGCCCGTCGCCGTCGCCGGCAGCTTGTAGGTCCGCCTTAGCCAGGCACGCACCGGCCAGATGAACAGGGTGGCGAACAGCACGAGCAACGAAAGCCCGGCAACGATCTGGTTGAGGAGTGCATTTCGCGCGAGCGAGACCGCCTGGAGCACCGCAGTAGGGTTGCTGCTGTCGGCAATCGTGCGGCGCCCATCGGCGGTCGTCACCTGAAGCTGTCGCGTGCCTCCCAATTCTCGCCACAAACCGGGCGCGATTTCGCGGAACTTGCGATCCTCAATCGAGGCTAGGCTGATGGTGCCGTCATCATTGGCGGTCACCACGTCCTGCTGCAACAGATAGAACAGGCCGAGGAAACCGGACTCGATGCGCCGGGAGCTTTCATAACGTCCGGCAATCGCCCGCGCATGTTCGGCTGCCGACGCGATCGCGGGCGGATCCTTGGCCTGTGCCGCCGGGAAATAGCGATCCATGAACAGATCGAACAGACGGTCACGCGCGCCGTAAACTGCGCCATTTTCACCGCGGCTGTTGAAGTTGACGAAAATGCCGACTCCGCTTTCTGGCAGCAGGTTCATGTCGGTATGGAAAACCACCGTATCGCCGCCATGTCCGATGACCAGCTGCCCATTGCGATGGCCATGAAAGAAGCCGTGCGCCAGGGCATCGAAGCCGGGCTGCGCCGGCACCGCTGGGGTGTGCATCAGCCGGGCGGTCTCAGGCCGCAGGATCTGGGCATTATCGAAACGCCCGTCCTGCAGATGAGCGATCATGAAATTCGCCATGTCCGCGCCGGTCGCACTGACACTGCCGGCAGGCGCGGTGGTGACGAGCTCGAACGCGTTCGGCGGCACATTGTCCTGCATATAGCCCTTGGACGCATCGGCCGCGAAGCGCGCCGGCAATGGCTGACGAAACGTGGTGTGCGCCATGTGCAGCGGTGCGAAGATATGGCGCTCGACATAAGTGTCGAACGGCTCGCCCGAGACGCGCTCTACAATATAGCCCGCAAGCGACGTGCCGTAGTTGGAATAGGCAGGGACGGCGCCGGCCGGAAAGAGACGCGGACGCAGATGTTCCTTGAGATAGGTCTCGTTGGTCTGGAGTCGCTTCGGGTCCGACTCCAGGACATCCCTCAGCCCTTCCTCGAATCCGCCCCGGTGCCGCATCAGGTCATTCATGGTGATCGCACGACCGGCGCGCGCAGGAATCTTGAAGTCGAGATAGCGGTTCACATCGGCGTTAAGGTCGATCTTGCCCTGCTCCACAAGTTGCATCACCGCCGTCCAGGTGAACAGTTTCGATGTCGAGCCGATGCGCACCGTGGTCCGATCCGGATCCATCGGCCTCTTGGTCGCGACATCGGCATAGCCATAGCCCTTTTTGACGAGGATCTGGCCGTCCTTGACCACCACGACCTGCACACCGGCGATCTTGCCCTGTTTGATCGTCGCCGGGACGAAACCGTCGAGCCAGGTGGCGACATCAGGCGCAGTAAGCTGAGGGGTGGTCGATGCCGGCTCGACAGGGGTGGCGGATGCGGCGACAGCGGGTTGTGGGAGGGAAGGCGGGGGCGGCACCGGACGTTGCGAAATCGCCGGCCAGGCTGTGGCTGCGGCGATGACCATGGCGGCAAGCGCCAACCTCTTTCTCATAACCCACTCCCCATTATGTGTAATAGCGTACTAATACACACATTGGGAACATGCAACCAGAATTTTTCACATATTAAAAATCTTCTCCGATCAGGACCGTATCTCCTATGCCGCGCTTGGTGTGGCCGGCATCATCTCGGCTTCTTCCGGGCGTGCCGGATCGGGGCTGCCATGCAGCAGCTTCATCGCGCGTGAATGCATCTCGTGATCCGATACCTCATCCTGCCGGGCGTGTTCGGGATGCGAATAGACGCACAACATGCGCGCCGGCCCGTCGACGCTGACATAGCGGTGTTCGAGCGAGGCATCGAAATAGACGCTGTCCCCGGCCTCCATGATGACGGGCGAATAGCCTTCGCAATGGAGCTTGACCCGACCGCTCATCACATAGGCGAATTCCTCGCCACCATGCGGCTCCGCATCCGATCCATCGCCCCCGGCATTGACCTCGATCAGACATGGGAAATAATGTTTGCTCGCGATTTCGGTCGCCAGGAAATGGTGGAGATTGCCGCCACAGTCGATGGTCGGCGCGGTGCCGGCACGATTGACGACACGCCGGCCGCCCTTGCGCAGAGCCGGTTCCGGCGGTGCGAAAAGATCACCGATCGGCACCTCAAGCCCTTTGGCGAGTTGGGCCAGCTTGCCATGCGTCAGCGTGGTCTGGCCATTCTCCACCTTCCACAGCATTGAGGTCGACAATCCTCCGCGCCGTGCCGTCTCGGCAATCGACCAGCCGCGGCGCTTGCGCAGCCGCATCAGGCAGTCGCCCAGCACGGAAACGTCATCCTTCATCACAGCACATCCTTCGCGGCCCATCATCGCCTCCTCCCTGCAGGAGGGATATTTCCGCCCCTACATCATGCGCCTGAATTGGAATTGAATATATTCAAACGCCCCTCATCGCTCCTTCCATTGGAAGCGCCAGGGAGCCCCTTCTATCAACCCGAAAAATGCAACTTGCTGGCCGATCAGTTAGTAATTGAATTGTACTTGAGATAATGCATTATCCCGGCGCTCATAAGCCACCGGCGGAACCTCGCCGGACAAGAAATCGGACCTCGAGGCCGATCGGTACAGAGCGGGAAAGGATGTTTTATGTTGAGGCTAACCAAGGCCCCCTCCTGGGCTCGGCACATTGCCGGGGCCGTTGTTTTTCTGGCCGCCGCCACTGGACTCGGCTCGGCTAGTGCTCAGACGCTACCCCAGTCCAGCCCAGACAATGTCGCCAAATATGCCGATACCGAGCGATGGGTATGCCTGCCCGGACAGCTCGACGCTTGCTCACGGGATTTGAATGCTGTCGAGTTGTTCGCGAACGGGTCGTCGGCGCCGGTTCCACCTCAGACGCCGGCCACCTCAAGCTCGGTCGACTGTTTCTATGTTTATCCGTCGGTCAGTCTGAGCCTCATTCCAGGCAACCCAGATCCCTATCATACGGACACAAGTGCCATCGAGGCGGCCGCCGCCGCTCAGGCCGCGTCGTTCGGCAGCCAGTGCCGCGTCTTCGCACCGCAATATCGGCAGGCGACGATCGCCGCCTATATCCTGCCCGAGTTCGTCCGGCAGATGTATATCCAGGTCGCGGCATCCGACGTCCTCGCCGCCTTCGATTATTATCTGGCCAACTATAATCAGGGCCGCAAGATCGTCCTGATCGGCCATTCGCAGGGCAGCGAGACGCTGATCAAGCTCCTGCAGAGCCGGTTCGATACCTCGCCCGAACTGCGCGGCAAACTCCTTCTCGGTATCCTCGCCGGCATTCCGGTCAATGTGCCGACCGGCCAGAAGGTGGGCGGGACGTTCAGTGCGGTTCCGGTGTGCACCCTGCCCGGGGAAACTGGCTGTTTCATCGCCTTTGGCAGCTATGCCGAAGGAGCCAACCCCGGCACGGATACGCGCATCCCGACGCCCGCAGGCCAGGAGCGCGTGTGCGTCAATCCCGCCACGCTCGACGATCCGACGCTCTCTGCTGATGCGCGCCGGAACGGACGTGCGTTGCTGCAAGGGACACTCCTGATGCCGGCGGCGAACTCATCGGGCTTTGTGCGCAGCGACGCGCAGACCGTGTCCTTCACCCGCCTGAGCGGCGCATTCAGCGGTGCGTGCGTCACTGCAACTGATCCGCGCATGCGTTTCTTCTCGATCCGGGAGGAAATGACGGCCAGCGATCCGCGGCACGGCATCGTCAAGCTGACGCCCAATTTGCTGGACCAGGTCGGGCAATTGCTGATCGGCGATGTCGGGCTGCACATCCTCGATATGCAGTTTCCGATGCAGGACATGGTCTCCCTGGTCGCGGCGCGGCGCCCTTAGCGCTCTCCCTGCGCCACAACTCTTCGGGCGGCATGTTTTCAGCGGCAGATCAGGCCCGTTTTTGAACGCCGCCCGAAGCACCGGGCCAGTACTTTATCAGAGGCAGGACATCGCATGCAGATCGGAAGCGCATTGCCGCGCGTCGCACTCGCCACCTTCGCCGCACCAGTGGTGTTCGCGCTGTACTGGTGGGGTGGTCGCACGGCGCAACCCTCCCAGGATGACATCGTCGTGGTGCAAGCTACCGCCAGCCCGGCGGCATTGCCCGTCAGCCCGCGAACGCCGGCCGGGACCGACAGTGCAGCACTCGCCCTGGTCGAGCAGCAGATCCTGGAGGCGATCAATGAACCGGGAACGAGCCTCAGCGACCTGCGCATCGTCGACCAGGAACGGCAGATCGCCTGCGGGGAACGCACCATCCGGGGCTCCGCAGCCCAGCGCCGCTTCGTGTGGCTGAGCCAGGTGCATCAGGTCGTGACGGACGATGGCGGCCAGGATTTCGCCATCCTGGTTCATGTCTGCACCCCGCCGCCATCTGCCTCAAGTTAAAGAAACTGGCTGGACGACCAGTAAATATGTGATAGAGGCCCCGCATGATCCGCGAAAAGCGGTCGTCCAGGCGCCTTGTGGAGCGCCGACATGGAGGGAGAGGCGTTTTTCCGATGCTGAAATTTTCGATCATGAGCTCGACCTATGCCATCAGCGTGGCGCTGCTGGCGGCGCCGGCCCTCGCGCAGACCGTCAGCCCGGCCGAGGGCGATCAGCCCGCGTCCGAACAGGCGGAGGATACTGGCCTGGGCGACATCGTGGTCACCGCGCAGCGTCGAACCGAAACCCTGTTGAAGGTCCCGGCATCGGTCGAGGTGCTCAGCGGCGATCGGCTGCAGGCGGCGCACATCAACAATCTCGCCAACATCCAGGAAGTGTCGCCGAGCCTGATCGTCACTCAGTCCTCAAGCCCGAGCACCGGCGTCTTCACCGTGCGCGGGATCGGCACGGCGGTTACCGATCGCGGGTTCGAACAATCGGTCGGCGTCTATATCGACGGCGTGTTTCGCGGCCGACCCGGTACCGCGCTGCAGGATCTGTTGAATATCGAGCGCGTCGAGGTGCTGCGCGGGCCGCAGAGCACCTTGTTCGGGCGCAACAATTCGGCCGGTGCGATCAATATCTCGACTGCGCTGCCCAATGCGAATGCGTTCGGCGTGTATGCCGAGGGCACATACGGCAATTACGACACGATCCAGGCGCGGCTGTCAGTCAATCTGCCGCTGGTCACTGACAAGCTCGCGCTGAGCATCGCCATGGCCGAGAATTATAACAAGGGTTTTGTCGAGGCGCCGAACCTGCCGCAGGGCCGGACCAATGGCCGCGACCGGCAGAGCATCCGCGCGCAGCTCTACTGGACCCCGACCGACCAGACCCGCGTGCGGCTGATCGGAGACTATTCGCAGCTCGACGACAGTTGCTGCTCCTATCTGCCGCTGTTCGTTTCCGATGCCGCGGCGAACGCGCCCTTCGTGTTCAACGTGCGCGGCGGGTTCATCGGCTATACCGCACCGACACCGGGCACCCGCGGCGTGTCGCCGAGCAACCCGGCGAGCCCGGGGACCTTCTATCGCCCGTTCGATCGCCGGACGACGCAGGACTCTCCCTCAGGCGAGAAGACAACAGACAAGGGCGTGTCGCTGCAGGTCGACCAGGATTTCGGCAACCTCACTTTGACCGCGATCGGCGCACATCGCCGCTTCCAGTCGAATGTCAGCCTCGACATTGACGGGGTCGATTCCGCGGTCGCCAATGTCCGGTCCAGTCCGTCGACCAATATTCGCGAGACTTCGGCCGAGGTGCGGCTGCAGAATGCGGCGGGCAGCCCGGTGGAGTTCGTGGTCGGCGGCTATTATTTCAATCAGAAGATCATCGATCGCAACCTGCTGCAGATCCGAGTCAAGCCGGCCGCCACCACCGTCACCTTCTATAATTCGACCGGCACCGGCACGGCGGAGAGCGGCGCGGTGTTTGGCCAGGCGACCTATAATGTGACCAGCTCGCTGCGCGTCACTGGCGGCCTGCGCTACCTCAAGGAAAAGAAGACCGGCGTGGTCACCGTCGCACCCGGCTCCTTCTCATTCCCCGGCACCGCCGAGCGGAACGACGATGCGCTGATGGGATCCGCGACGATTGCCTTCCAGCCGGTGCCGGAGGCCAATCTCTATCTGCGCTATGCCCGCGGCTACAAGTCCGGCGCGATCAACCTGCTGCTGACCTCGCCGACCAACAGCGCCGACCCGTCGGTCGATCCCGAGACGACCGACGCGTTCGAAGCGGGGGCGAAGTTCCGGCTGTTCGGCGATCGGCTCAGCACCAATATCGCGGTCTATACCCAGACGGTGAACGACCAGCAGGTACAGGCGTTCAACAGCCAGACCTCGTCGTTCGTCACGCTGAATGCCGCCAAGGTCCGCGCGCGCGGCGTCGAGGCGGAATTGCTCTACCGGCCGGTCAAGCCGCTGACCTTCAATGCCAGCCTGAGCTATCTCGATGCGAAATATCTCAGCTTCCCCGGCGCGCCGCCACCGGCCGGTGGGACTGTCCCGAGCCAGGACCTGACCGGCCGGACGCCGCCCAATGCGCCACGCTGGACCCTGGTCGGCGGCGTCAGCCTCGATCAGCCGCTGAGCGACAAGGTCCGCCTGCTCGGCAACGTCAATCTGCGCCACGCGACCAGCTATTACACTGACTTGCCGCTGACCGAGGCCTTCCGCAACGGCAATACCGACTTTCTCAGCGCCAGTGTCGAACTCGCGCTGCGCAACGGCTTCGGCATCCAATTCTGGGGGCGCAACCTGACCAGGCAGAACAGCTATCTCAGCGGCATCGGCACGCCGCTCGGCAGTGGGAGCCTGGCGGTGTTCGTCAATGAACCGCGGACTTACGGCCTGACATTGCGGTTCCGGCATTGATCGGCGATCGCGGCATGACCTTGTTCCGCGCACCGTTCATCTGGACACCGCAGCAGCCGATCGCCGAGAATTGGTTGCTTGCCACGCGGGACCTGCCGGCACGGGATGACGGCAAGAACCGCTGGTTCCTGTTCCGCGCCGAAGTCGAGCTCGACGCACCACCGGCCACGGCCCCGACCCATATCACGGTCGACGGACGCTATATCCTCTACGTCAACGGCGAAGAGCAAGGACGAGGCCCGGTGCGGTGCAGCCCGCTCGCGCAGCGTTACGATACTCACGACATCGCGCCCGCGCTCCGCCCGGGGCGCAATGTCGTGGCGGTGCTGGTCCATACCTATGGCGTCGACACCGCTTTTTACGAAGGGGTGCGCGGGCTGTGGCAGCCAGTGTTCGGCGACGGCGGGCTATGGGTCGAAGGACCGGTCATCGACACCAGCCAGCCCTGGCGCTGCATCCAGTCGATCGCCTGGGTCCAGGATGTGGCGCAGGCCAATCACAGCCTGGGCTTCATCGAGGCGCTCGATGCCAATGAACTGCCGGCCGATTGGGCGGCATTGGGTTTTGACGATACGGGCTGGGACCTTGCCCGCCCGCTGATTGCCGGCGGCGGCGGCCCGGAGTCGCTGTACCAGGGCATGACCATCCGACCCTTTCCCATCCTGTTGCCGCGCGGGATCCCCAAGCTGCGCGAATTCCCGACCCATGCGCAGCGCATCCGCTGGATCAGGGGCCAGCGCCCCCGGCCCGATCTGCCGCTGCACAAGCGGCTCTATGAGGAAACGCTTGTGCCCGCGCCGCGCGACGCCGCGCACCGGGTCGAGGATCTGCTGGGCGATGGCGAGGCATCGACCATGATCCGCACCACCGACAGCATCGACACCACCTTCACGCTCGATTTCGGCCGGATCTTCTCGGGCCATCCCTTTTTCGAGATCGAGGCGCAGGGCGGGGAAGTGATCGAGATCGCCTGTGCCGAACGGCTGCCGGGCGAATGGTTCGGCGATGTTGTCGAGGACGCGCGGATCGAGCCCCGGCCCTATATCGGCACCGACGCCCATCTGTGCAGCTACACTGCCCGCCCCGGGCGGCAACGCTTCCAGCGCTTCGAATGGTGCGCCGTCCGCTATATGCATGTCGTGGTGCGCAACGCGCCCGCCGGCCTTGCCATCCGCCGGCTGGGCGCGATCGAGACGCATTACCCGGTCGAGGAGCAGGGCCGCTTCTCCTGCTCCGACCCGGTGCTGACCCGGCTCTGGGCCGCCGGCGCCTATACGCTCAAGCAATGCATGCACGACGCCTGGGAGGATTGCCCGAGCCGCGAGCAGCGCCAATGGCTCGGCGATGTGACGGTCGAGAACCTCGCGGCACATGCCGCATTTGGCAGTTCGGCATCCGCACTGACCGCCAAATATCTGATCCAGGCAGCGGAGAGCCAGCGGCCCGACGGCCTGACCCAGATGTTCGCACCCGGTGACCATGGCCATAATGCGCGGCTGATCCCGGATTGGACGCTGCAATGGATTCTCTGCGCCGCCGATTATTGGCAACTCACCGGTGACCTGGCGACGATCGAGCAGATCTGGCCGTCGATCCGCAAGGCGCTTGGCTGGTTCGAGCGGGTCGCCGGATCGCACGGACTGGTGGTCGACATGCCCTATTGGCATTTCATGGACTGGGCCGGGCTTGGCCGCGAGCATCAGGCGCTGGCGCTCAACGCGCAGCTGGCCGGCGCCTATCGTGCCGCCGCGACGATCAGTGCTGCGCTGGAGGATCAGCGCGTCGCCCGCCTCTATCTCTGCCGGGCGCGCACCATCGCGACCAGGCTCGATGCCGGGCATTGGGACCAGCGGCGCGGCACCTGGGTCGATATGGTCGATCCGCGGAGCGGCGCGCAGATCAAGCGAACCTCGCAGCATGGCATCGCCGCGCTTGCCTTATGGGGCGATGCCGTGCCCGAGCGGATCGCGCGCGCGCTCGATTGGGCGACCGACCCGAACCGCGAAACCGTGACGCCGGCACCGCCGGTCGTCCCCCATGGCACCCCGCTCGACGAGGAACATGGGGTGGTGGTGGCCAACACCTTCTACAGCCATTTCGTCAATGAAGCGCTGGCCCGGCATGGCCGCGGCGGCACCGCGCTCGACAATATCCGGCGGCGATTTGGGCCGATGATCGAGGCCGGTTCCTCCACCTTATGGGAGGCGATCACGCCCTGGGCGAGCCTGTGCCACGGCTTTTCCGCCTCGCCGACGCATTTTCTGTCCCGTCATGTGCTCGGCGTCGCCCCGGCTGAGCCCGGCTTTGCCCGCGCCCGCGTGACGCCCAATCTGTTCGATCTCGAGAGCGCCGAGGGCGTGGTACCGGCCGGTGCGGCGGGGATTGCGGTCGAGTTGCGCCGCGAGCCGGACGGCTTCAGCGCCGTGATCCGGGCGGGCTCCATTCCCTTCGACGTGACGCCGCCGCGTGGGTTCAGGCTGCAGTCGCTCAACGATCGTGACGGCGCTACCCATGCGCTGTTCGCCAGGCTGAACAAATGATGCGGAGACACGCGATGGGCAGTATGGCCAGCCAGACCGACGCAGCAGCGGCACGCGCGCACCGGCTGCCGCTCAGGCACAGGCTCGGCTTTGCCGTCGGCGGGCTGGTCGACGGCACCGCCCTGCACCCGCTCAACATCTTCCTGCTCTTCTATCTGACCAGCGTTGCCGGGATGGCCCCCGGCCTGGCCGGTGCGGCAATCGCGGCGGGCCTGGTGGTGGACGCGGTCGCCGACCCGCTGATCGGATCGATCTCCGATCATTGCCGGTCGCGGCTCGGCCGCCGGTTGCCGTTCATGCTCGGGTCGCTGCTGCCGATCGCGCTGAGCCTGATCCTGCTCTTCTCGCTGCCCGCCTCGCTCGGCGGCATCGCCCTGTTCGCCTGGGTCGCGCTCCTCTCGGTGGCGCTGCGCGTCTCCGTGTCGCTGTTCCTGTTGCCCGTGACCGCGCTCGGCGCCGAGCTCACCGACGATTATCGCGAGCGTTCCACATTGATGACGCTGCGCTGGTTCTTCTTCATGTCGGGCGGCATGGCCGGGCTGCTGCTCGGCTTTGGCCTGTTCTTCGCCGGACCCGACGGGCTGATGGCGCGCGGGCAGTACACGCCCTTCGCGATCACGCTGTCGCTGATCATCATCGGCGGCGGGCTGGTGGCGTGCCGCACGGCGCTGGCGACGCGCGGCCGGGAACATCCGCCCACCGCCGAGGCGCATTCCATCGCGGCTTTTTTCCGGGAACTCGCCGAGTGCCTGCGTAACCCGTCGTTCCGCATCGTGCTGGCGACCAACATCCTCTTCTTCGTCGGTTTCGGGGTCAACAGTGTGCTCGGGATTCACGCCAATACCCTGTTCTGGAGACTGACCGGCGGGCAGACCCAGGCCGTCACCATGGCATTGTTCTTCGGCCTGTTCCTCGGAGCCCCGCTTGGCGGTGTGCTGCTCGCGCGGCTGGAGAAGCGCACGGTGCTGGCGCTGGGTATTTCGGTGCTGCTGGCATGCCAGTCCGCCCCGGTGCTGCTGCGGCTAGCCGGGCTGCTCCCGTTCGAGGGCGGCACGCTCGCGACCGCCCTGACGCTGTTCGCGCTGATGATGGGCATGTTCATGGGCGCGGCCGGGATCGCGATGAACGCGATGGGACCGGACGTCGCCGACCAGCACGACGTATTGTTCGGCACCCGGCGCGAAGGCCTGTTCGCGGCGGGCAATGCCTTTGCCAACAAGGCCGCATCGGCCGGCGGGACGCTGGTCGCCGGCCTGCTGCTCGGTTTCATCGCCTTGCCGAAGGGCAGTCATTTGAGTGCGGGCGATGTGCCGGAGCGCAGCCTGCACCTGCTCGGCCTGGTCTATGGTCCCGGCGCCGCGTTGTTTTCGCTGCTGGCGGTGATCACGATCCTGCAATACCGCATCGACCGCGCGGCCCATGCCCGCAACATCGCCGTGCTGAACGACCGGCGACGGGCCCTGGACGCGGCGGCTTGATCGTCACAGACCGATGACGGTTTCCGGTGTGGGTCCGGGCCCGATCGATGGTCGGCCGGGCGGGAACGATGCGAGTCGCGCATCCCTGAATCGCTGTTTTTCCGCTGTTCCTGGCAAATAAAAAAAGCCACCCCTGTTATGTTGGATTTGGAGCGCGAATTTCCGCCGAAAGCTGCCGTTCACCCAGCAATGATTGATCGTCTGCAATTGGGTGGAAGGCCGTCAATACCATCGATCATGCGTTCAGCGCCGAACTTATGGGAGAAACGCATCCCCAGGCCATCGCGGTCATCGGAGCAGGTTCAATCGGCCACCCGAACGAAAAGGCCGCCCCTTGCGGGACGGCCCATGCATCAGCGGTACGAAACCTTATCGCCCTATATCAGGCGTCCGCGCCGACATAGCGCGACCATTCCTCCTGATATCGCTGCGTGATCATTGCCTGATCTGCCGCCGGCGCCTTTTCCGACAGCTCGATGAACCACGTCCCCTCTTCCTCGTACATGTGGTGCGCGACCGCGCCGCGGATGTGTTCGAGCTTGTCGTCGAAATCCTGGCTCATCGGATCGAGCTTCTCGAGCATGGCCATCTGCATCTTCACCATCACCTGCTCGTTATAGCCCATCGTGGCATGGCCTTTCTCGCCCCCCTCGCCGAGGCCGGGATAGATCACAGCTTCCTCGGCGATCGCATGGCCCGTCAGGATCACGCCAAGATGCTTAAGCGCTGCGGTGCGCGAAGCTGCGTCACTCGCCGCCTTGGTCGCGGCGAACGCATCCTCGAGCAGCACATGGTGATCAAGGATCATGGAGAACCATCCGCCCGGCACCGCAACGGCCTGCGCGTTGGTGCGCGCTTCCAGCCGCGCCTCGTCGCTTTCCGGGGGCGTGACGGCGGCGATCACTTGGTCGAGCACAGACATGGGATTCTCCTATTGGCGAAAAAAGATTTGTTTTTCAAATAGTAGAACCATCGCTCTGCAGGTAATGTTCCTCGCTCCAGACGCTGTGACAGGTATATTTCGCTAACATACGGCAAGATCGCACCCCTCAGGCACGATCAGAGGTCGAACGGAGTCGTGACGCTCTGGCAATGCACGAGAGCGCGGCCCCAGACCTTATTCGACAACCGGCGACGAGAGTGCAGCCTGAAGGCAATGCAGCTCTATGCCGAAAAGTCAGGGTTAAGATGTCAGCTTTCCCGGCCCTGAGACTGAAGCCGCCGATCCGCTGTCGGCCATTTTGCGACAATGGGCGCTTGGCTCGCTCGTCGATGAACTTGGTCGTCGCGACTTTTGGGCAGGTTTCGGGCCGCCCCGACGGCTATCGTCTTGAACGCGGGATGCTCACCCCGATTTGAGGGCGGGCGCCGCGCCGTCCTTACTCCAAATGATGCGCGGTTCGAAATCGATCGGGCGCTGGGAGGTTTGCGCCGGATAGCCGATGGTGAACGCGGCCAGCGGTTCGAAGCCGTCCGCTATACCGAGCTCGGCCTGCACCCCTTTGTCGGCGAGCCACAGGTTCGGCGAGCCGACCCAGCAGGTGCCGAGGCCGCGGGCATGGGCCGCGACCGTGAGCAACTGGCCAGCGCGGGTGCATTCCTCGAGCGCCAGCGGATTGCCGATCCGGCCCGTAATCAGGATTACCGTCGGTGCATTATAAAAGACTGAGAAAGCGGGATCGTCGGCCCAGCGATAGCCGTCGCGATCGGCGCGGTTGTCGCGCGCAAAGCGCAGCGCGCGCTCACCATAGCCCGCGACCCGCTCACGACCTTCGATCACATTGAACACCCAAGGTTCGGGGCGGCTCATCGGCGTCCATGGGGCATGGGCCGCATCGCAAACGATTTCGGCGATCAGCGCCCGATCGACGGGGCGGGACAGATAGTCGCGCACCGAGCGGCGCGTCCGAATAGCCTCGATGGCTTCCATAATATTTCCTTCGCGCCGTTGGTGGGTTCGGAGAGCCTGACGGGGTCATTTCGCCATGGCACTCACCCTCGACCGATCTTCAGGAAACTTCAGCTTCGCGCCAAGGGCGCCCCCGCGGTTCCGCTCTATCCAGTTCGCCATTTTAGCCGAGCACCTGAGGCGGCGGTTCGCGTAACGTTACACGCTTCGGTGTCCGGTCTGATATTCCAGCACGAAGATCTTAACGCCTTATATTGGTCGTGAGTAGCCATAGCGCGTGGTCCCGCGAAACGTCCGCTTCTGCGGTTTTCGTGCCAAAAGCTGAAGTTCCGTAATCGGCCCAATTCCCGTCATCCACAGAGCATCTCGTTTACACCGAGAAGTGCTACGGTTCGAATGTCTGCTTTCGCCATGGTTCCGCTGAAAGCCGCCTGCCCACAAACAGGCATTCCAAAAATGCGCACGGAACGGCCTTTCTACCACTCCCGGATGCCCAGCCGAAGCGTCGCTCTGTGAACTCAAGCCCTACCCACCCACACGCTCCCGCTCGGCATTCACATGCCCGAACAACTCCATCAGATACGCCACGCTCGCCTCGGTCTCGGCATCCTCGCCCTGCACCAGCTGCGTGATGGCGAGCCCGCGAAACGCCGCGACGAACACGCGCATGGCCACGGCGAGATTGGCCGGGGGCTCAATGCCCAGTTCGGCATAATAGCCCCTGAGCCCGCTCAGCACGCGGTGCTCGATATTGCTTTCGGCGGTGCGCAGCTTCGTGCTGAGATCGGGATCGGCGCGTGCCGCCAGCAGAATCTCGTCGACGGCGATGCCCGGCTCCCGCAACATGCCCGACAGGACATGGCGCGGCAGTTCCTTCAGATAGGCCTCGGTCCCGATCCGCTGGCGCGTCTCCTCGATCAGCCGCCGTTCCTCGAGATGGACCGCATCGCGCACCGCCACCATCAGGTCGGTCTTGCTGGCGAAATGATATGAAATGATACCGCGGCTGACCCCGGCCTCCTTCGCCACCACGGCGATGGTCACCGCGCTATAGCCCATGCGGTACAGGCAGCTGATCGTCGCGTCGAGAATGCGCCGCCGCGTATCGGCAGTTCGGTCCTCCTGCTTGCGGCGGACGGGCTTGGGAGCGGCAGAGGACGAGGAGGGCATGCGTTTCGCTTGGAGCCTGATGATGAGAGGGCCGATCAATCACCGGCACGTAAGCACACCGATCATCCAGATGCCAATAGTTAGGCGGCCCGGCGCCTGGCCGCGCGGTCCCGTCAGACGCTCTGGATCAGACGGTCTGAGTCACTTTCGCCAGATAGGGCGGCGTATCGGGATCAAGGCCGCGCGCAAGGGCGAGGCGATTGGCCATGGCGTAGAAACTTTCCAGCGCCAGGATCGGCTCGATCGCCGGATGGTCCGGCAATGCGGGCAGCACCCCCGGTTCCACGCTGTCCGCGACCAACACCTGTGCGCTGCGCGTCGCCAGTTCGGCCGCCACTTGGCGCACCGACGCCCCGCTCTCGTCCGAGGTCGCCAGCGCGATCACCGGAAAGCCGCGCTTCACGATCGCCATCGGGCCATGCCGCACCTCGGCGGCGCTGAATGCCTCGGCATGGAGCGCGCAGGTCTCCTTCAGCTTCAGGGCCATTTCCTGCGCCACGCCGAACCCGCATCCGCGGCCGATCACGAACAGCGACCCGGCAGCGGCGAGCGCGGCGACGCCGGGCGACCAGTCGAGCGCAAAGGCGCGGTCGAGTTGCCCGGGCAAGCGGTCGAGCGCGTCGGACAGCGCAGCATCACCGGTCCAGGCGGCGACGATCGCCGCCAGCCCGGCCATCGAGACGATGCAGGTCTTGGTCGCGGCGACCGACCGTTCGGGGCCGGCGTGCAGCGGCAAAAGCATGTCGGCGATCAGCGCCAGCGGCGAGGTGATGTCGTTGACCAGGGCCACGACCAGCGCGCCCGCCTCCTGCTGCGCCTGCACGCTGGCGAGCAGATCGGGGCTGCGGCCGGATTGCGAGATGGCGATCACCACCGCGCCGCGCACATTGTCGAACCGCGCCTGATAAAGTGAGGCGATCGACGGCGCCAATGACGTGACCGGCACGCGCGCGCGCGATTCGAGCAGATATTTGCCATAGGTCGCGGCGTGATCGGACGAGCCGCGCGCGCAGGTCATCACCACGGTCGGCGGTGCGCGGCGCAACTGATCGCCCAGCGCGGCGAGCCGGGTGCGATTGGCGTCGAGGAAGCGGGCGACGGCGGCACCGGCCTCTGCCGCCTCGCGGTGCATCAGCGTCGCGGACGCGGCGGCGGAGGGGAGCGATTCCATAATATCCTCTCAGCCCTGCGCCGCAGCTTTTTTGGTGCGCGAGATGGTGGCGTTGTCGACCAGCGGGCGGGCGCGCAGGCCGACCCAGAAGATATAGGCCAGGGTGACGATGGTCAGCAGCATGGCGCTGCGCAGCCCGACATGATCGCCGATCAGGCCGATCACCAGCGGGCCGATCGCGCCACCGACGATCCCTGAACACAGGATGCCGGAAAAGGCGCCGTGATGCTCCTTCACCGAATTGAGCGCGAGCGCGAACACGGTCGAGAACATCACCGACAGGAAAAAGCCCGAGGCGGCGAAGGCCAGGATCGAGACCTGCGCCGTGCCGAACAACGCCGCCAGCACCGTGGCGATCGCGGCCAGCGCAAAGGCGCGCAGGATCCGCCGGGCATCGAACAGCTTGAGCAGGCCGAGCCCGACCGCACAGCCCAGCGCCATCAGGCCCCAGAAGCGCCCGACCGCCGCCGCGCCGTCACTGAGCGGCGAATAGCCGTGATAGGTGGCGAGGAACTGGCTCATCCAGTTGGCGAGACCCTGTTCGGTCGCGACATAGGCGGCGATCCCGGCAAAGAAGAACCAGGTGGTGCGCTGACGCGCGAGCAGCTTATAGCTGCCCCAGCCGCCGGCGCGTTCATCGGCCGCCAGTTCCACTTTCGGCATCGGCATGATCGCGGTCAGCAACAGCGCGACCAGGAACAATGCGGCGAACAGCCAGTAGAAGAGCAGCCAGGCGAGGTTGGCCGGCGCCAGCGCGAACAGGCCCTGCCCCGGCGTCGCCGCGGCGTGCGCCATCAGCACGGAAAAGGCATAGGGGCTGACGAAGGACGCCAGGCCGAAGACCAGCTGCGCCAGCACCGAGTAGAAAGCGAAATGGCTGTCGCCGCCGGCGGTGCGCATCAGCGGATTGATCACCACCTGAAGCATCGCCATGCCGATGCCGATCACGAACAGGGCGAGCAGCGCCATGGCATAGCCGGGGAACAGCGCGAGCAGCATCGCGCCGGCCAGGTTGATGGTCAGCGCGACCAGCATGCTGGTCTTCGCGCCGGCGCGCTCGATCAGCAGCCCGGCGGGGATCGACGCGATCGCATAGGCCAGGAAAAAGGCGAAGGGCAGCACCCCGGCCCAGCCCAGGCTCAGCTTGAAATCGGCAATCACCGTCGGCAACATCGGGCCGATGATGTTGGTGACGAACGAGATCACGAACCAGATTACCAGGATGAAGATAACGATCGCGCCGTCGCGCCCGGCACGGCGTGCCGCTGGGCCGCTGCCCGGCGTCACCGCGCGGCACTCGCGACGGCGGCGGTCCGCTCGGGCGCGATGATATTGGCCAGCATCCCCGGCGCGATCGCCTCGCGCGGGAAATGCGCGATGATGGTGGAGGCGCCGACGCATCCCGCGCTCAGCGCCGCCTCAAGCGGCAGGCCGTTCTGGAGCGCCGCGAGGAAGGCGGCGTTGAAGCTGTCGCCCGCGCCGACCGTGTCGAATGCCGACACTGCCGGGGCGGTGCCGCGGAACAGGTGCCCGTCCTGCGCCGCCACCGCACCGCGCGCGCCCATCTTGGCGACGGCGATGCCGCCCGGCGCCATGCGGCCGGCGAGATCGGTCAGGGCATGGTCGATATCGGCATGCCCGCTCAATCCGGGAATTTCGATTTCATTGAGCAGCAGCACATCGCAATGCGGCAGCCACGCCGTCACTTCAGCGCGAATCTCCGGCGTCCAGCCTTCGGTCGGCCAGCCCGTATCGACCGCGACCCGATAGCCTTGCTGCCGCAGCACCCGCAGCGTCTCGCCATAAGCGGCGCGCAATCGCGGCATCAGGAACAGCCCGGTCAACAGTGCAATGTCCCCGGGCCGGGCCGGGTCGATCACCGGCAGCAACCCGGCCCAGTCGATCGATTCAAGATGGCCGCGCGTGGTCAGGAAACTTCGTTCGCCGTCGCTCTGGATAAAGGCCACGCTCAACGTCGTCGCCGTCCCGGTAAAGGTGAGCCGTGTTTCGATCCCGTCGAGCTTGTCGACGATCCAGCGGCCGAGATCGTCATTACCGACCGCGCCCACCAACTGGCAGACATGGCCGAGATGCCGCGCCGCGAGTGCGGCATTGGCGGCCGAGAAGCCGGCGCGCATTTCCATCCGGTCGACCAGTGCCTCGGTTCCGGGGGAGGGCCAGCGATCGACCGGCCCCATGATGAGATCCAGACCAATGTCGCCGATGATGAGCAGCTTTGTCACATTCCTCCTGCGGGACGCTATTGCCGGGTATCGCAGGGATGCTACGCCGTCAGCTGCAGGGCGTCAACAAACAGCTACTGGATGGAAATAATATGACGGCCAAAGGGGATGCGGCATCAGGCCTGGGCGCAACGCAGCAAGCGGGCGCAGCCTATAATCGCCGCGTCGTGCTCGACCTGATTCGTCGCGAGGGCCAGGCGTCGCGTAAGCTGATCGGCAATCGCGTCGGCCTCAGCCCCCAGGCGGTGGCCAATATCACGCTGGAGCTGGAGGAGCTTGGCCTGATCGTTTCGCGCCGCGTGACCGGGCGCAAGATCCGCGGACAGCCGCCGATCAATTTCGCGATCAATCCGGAAGGCGGCGACGCAATCGGCTTCAGCCTTGAATCGCAGCGTATGTCGGCTGCCCTGGTCAATCTGGTCGGCGATGTACTGACGCGCGAGGAACAGCAAATCGACATGCGCGATCCCGGCCGCGTCATTGACGCGATGATCGGCATGGCCGGACGGCTGTCGGCGTTCGCACGCGACCCTGCCCGGGTGTGGGGGATCGGCGTCGCCCTGCCGGGACCGTTCGATGTACCGGGGATGAGCTTTGTCGGCCCGACCGCGTTCGAGGGCTGGCAGGACCTCGCCCCGCTCGACGGGCTGCAGCAGGCGACCGGCCTGCCGGTCTTCTACAATACCGACAGCGTCGCGGGGGCGCTGGGCGAGCTACTGTTCGGCGTGGCGCAGCCGCTGGGCAGCTTTTTCTACCTCCATCTTGGCATTGGCCTTGGCGGGACGTTGCTGGTCGAGCGCAGCGTCTATCGCGGCGCCGCGGGCAATGCGACGGAGATCGGCCATACGCCGATCGTGCGTCACGGCCGTGCCTGTTATTGCGGCGCGCAAGGCTGTCTCGAGCGCTATCTCTCGCTCCATGCGCTGTCCGAATATATGCACGGTGCCACGGCGCCCGAGCTCGGCAGCGCCGCGATTGCCGATCTGATCGCCGCCGATGATTCGCATCTCGACGCCTGGTGCGAGGCGGCCGGCCCCTATCTGCGCGACGCGATCGGCATGATCGAAAACCTGCTGGATCCGGAGGCCATCGTCCTGGGTGGCACGGCCCCGCGGCGATTGCTCGAAAAGCTGCTCGCCCGGGCGCTGCCGCTGCGCCCCTCGGTCCGGCAGGGCAGCGCGACTCGCATCCTCCTCTCCAATCAGGACGGCGCCAGCGCGCTGATGGGCGCGGCGGTGTTGCCGATCTACGAGCTCCTCTCCCCCCGGCTGCACAGCACCGCCGCGTCTGTCGTCAACCACCCTGCGCAAATCGCCCTTTCCGCCGATTAATATAACATCCAGTGGAGATATTATTGACAAGGAGCCGATTTCCAATAGTCTCCGCCCGGTAAGTCGCAGTGCGGCAATTGCTCGCGACCGAAATAGGGGACATGGAATGACGCGGATTCGGACCGGCTCACACGCGCTTCTGGCGACGATTTCGGCGATCGCTTTCACCGCACCGCTGGCCGCGCAACAGACGCCGCCGGCCGAAACCCAGGACAGCGCCACCAGCACCAGCGATGCGAATCAGGTCGGGGACATCATCGTCACTGCCTCCAAGCGCGAGACCACCCTGCTGCGCACGCCGGTGGCGGTCACGGCACTGGGCCAGGCATCGCTTGACGCCAAGGGCATCCTCTCGGTGCGCGACCTGAAGGGCAATGTGCCCAATCTGCAGATCGGCACCGGCGCTGACTCAGGCAGCGCGATTGCGCTGCGCGGCGTGGTCTCCACCGACACCACCGAAGTGGCCGAAAGCGCCGTCGCGCTGCATCTCGACGGCGTCTATATGCCGCGGTCGCAAAGCGCCCTGTCGCTGATGTACGATGTCGACCGGGTCGAAGTGCTGCGCGGTCCGCAGGGCACGCTGTTCGGGATGAACTCGCCGGGCGGTGCGATCAACATCATCCCGTCCAAGCCTGAATTCGGCGAATGGTCGGGCAAGGCCGAAGTCGCGATGGGCAATTATAATTCGCGCGAGCTTCGCGGCGTCATCAATCTCGGCCTGACCGATCGCTTCGCCATTCGCATCTCCGGCATGTACAACCGGCATGACGGCTATCTCGACCTGCAGGAACAGGATTTCACGGATCTGGCCTATCCGTCGAGCGGGATCGTCAAGGACGGCATTCCCGACGTCGACCAGCGCCGCAACCGCAAGGTCAGGCCGAAGGACTGGTACAACAATGCCAATGAATATGGCGTACGCGCCATCGCCCGCTGGCAGCCGGTCGACGGGTGGGAGATCACCGGTACCGCACAGCATTATGTCGATATCGGCGCGGGCGATATCGACTTTGTCGACTGCAAGCAGGCGGCCGGCACCGTCAATGCGTGCGACCATCCGCTGCGCTACGCCAAGGTCAATGTGCCTGGGTCGAAGCGGATGGTGATTGACGATTTCCTGGTCAAGGTGACCGGCGACCTGACCGACACGATCAGCATCGAATATCGCGGCGGTTACCAGGACGAGCGGCGGCGACAGATCACCGATCTCGACGGCGGCGCGCATCCGGCGACGCAGTGGTCGTCGATCGGCGCACCGGCCACGCCGGAAGCGGCGCTGACGCAATATTATCCGGTGTGGGACGAGACCACGATCACCAATTACAGCCGCTATCGCAGCCTGACCAATGAACTGCAGATCAAGTCGCGCGGCAGCGGCCCGCTGCAATATGTCTTCGGCGCGTTCGTGCTGCACGAGAACAAGCGGATCCGCTACGACGACGAGATTGCGGAGAGCAAAACCTATAATGACACCGGTGATCCGGCGAGCCCGGACAATTTCTATATCGACGGCCTGCCCAACACCTTCGTGTATAATCAGGCGAAGCGCACCACAACATCCCGGGCGCTGTTCGGCCAGGTCGACTGGCGGGTCATTCCCAAGATCGGGCTGACCGCCGGGTATCGCTACAGCTGGGACAAGAAGGCCGATATCGGCGGCGTCACCTATGGCTATGACGGTGCGGTCGGCGATCAGATCGGCTGGTATAACGGCCTGTACACGCCGCCCTTCGCCGGTGGGCCGCCGGGCATACGGGCGCACCAGTCGAACAATCTCGGCAACAATATGGGATCAGGCGTCCCGCCCGGCGTCGCCTTGCCGGCGGTCGGTCCACCGTCCAACGAACGGCGCCAGTGGCGCAACGGCAGCCTGCACCTCGGCGCGCAATATTATGCCGATGCGGCGACGATGCTCTATGCCTCAGTTTCGACCGGCTACAAGATGGGCGGCTTTTACGAGCAGTTCGACACCTGCAACCATGGCTGCCTCGAACTGCTGCAATATGATCCCGAAAAGGTCATCTCGTACGAGGTCGGCTACAAGGGCAAGCTGTTCGACAACCATCTGCAGCTGTCGCTGACCGCGTTCCTGACCAATTATCGCAACATGCAGCAGACCGGCGAGGAAGTGGTCGGGATTGACCAGGCGCCCGACAGCAACACGTTCGGCCGTCCGATCTCCACTTATACCACGGTCAACCTCACCAATGCGCAGATCAAGGGCATCGAGGCGGAGTTCACCGCCACCCCGTGGCGCGGCGGCACGTTGAGCGGGTTCGCCACCTATCTCCACGCACGGGTCACCAAGAGCGGCCTGTATGTCGACGGCTATGCCCGGGCGGAGCGCGCGATCTATGGCCAGACCGACTTCGATGCCGACGGCACCACCAGCCTGCTCGGCAAAACGCTGCCCTATGCACCGGCCTTCTCGGCCTCGCTCAATTACCGGCACGATATCGATGTGGCGGGCGGCTATCGCCTGTCGCCCTATGCCTCGGTGCGCTATCAGACCAAGATGTGGCTCGACATCCTGAATTATTCCGGGGCGCATCTCGCGCAATATCAGGTGGCCTATGCCAAGATCGACGCCAATATGCGGCTGACCGCGCCCAATGACCGCTTCTTCGTCGAAGTGTTTGGCGAGAACCTGACCGACGTCGCAACCAAGAGCTTCGACAACCAGGCCTATGGCCGCGTCCGCGCTTATTATGACGCGCCGCGCACCTGGGGCATTCGTGCGGGAACCAAGTTTTGATGCGCAGCACCGCATTGTTCGCCCTGGCCATCGCGCTCGTTCCGGCGAGCACGATCGCCGCTGGCCCGGCGGCCCGGACTTATCCAACGCCGCGAGCGCCGGAGCCGAAGATCGATATCCATGTCAATCGCGTGGCGATCGACAGCAACAGCTCGAAATCGGCAATCATCGAGATCGACCAGCCCAAGGCGGAGGCCAGCTTCACCGTGCTGCGCGACGGGCGCGCCGTGCTCACCAGGGCGCTGAAGCCGCTACCCGCCTTCGATGCCTGGGGTTATAACCGGCATTATTATCTCGCCGATTTCAGCACACTGACCGAACCGGGCGAGTATATGCTGCGCGTCAATCTCGGCCCGTACAAGCAGGAGACGTCGGCGATCCGGGTCGGCCCCAATGCCCAGTTCGAGACGCTGGCCGGCGCGGTACTCGATTATTTCAAACAGAGCCGCTGGCCCGATGAAGGCGATGGCCGCCGCCGGTTGTTCGGCAGTGGCCGCTTCGTCGATGTGCGGGGCGGCTGGCAGGATGCCGGCGGCGACACCGGCAAATATCTGTCGCACCTGTCCTATGCCAATTACTTCAACCCGCAACAGGCCGGGTTCGCCGCCTGGGCACTGGCGCGCGCGCATGAGGCCGCGCCCGGGCGTTTCGCCGCCGCGGGGCTTGATGCCAAGCTGATCGACGAGAGTTTCTGGGGCGCGGACTTTCTGCACCGCCTGCTGTCGCCCGAGGGCTTTTTCTACATGACGGTGTTCGACGGCTGGGGTCATGTCGGCGCCGAGCGCCAGGTGGTCGGCTATGTCGGCGAGCGCGGCGAGTTCACCAAGGATTACCAGGCCGGCATGCGCGAAGGAGCCGGCGTCGCGATCGCCGCACTTGCCCGCGCCGCGCGGTTGGCGCGCGAGACCAAGCGCCACGGCGCATTCGACGCGGACACCTATCTCGCCGATGCGCGGCGCGGCTTTGCGCATCTTGAGGCCAATAATCTGCGTTATCTCGACGATCATCGCGAGAATATCATCGACGACTATTGCGCACTGCTCGCCGCGGTCGAATTGTTCAAGACGACGCGCGAGGACGCCTATCTCAAGGCCGCGAGCGCACGCGCGACGCATCTCGCCGACCGGCTGACGGAACAGGGCTGGTGGCGCAGCGACGATGGTACTCGCCCCTTCTATCATGCGGCCGATGCCGGCCTGCCGATCCTGGCGCTGAGCGAGTATCTGGGCGTTGCGCCCGACACGCAAAAGGAGCGGATCAAGGCGGTGATCGCGCGCGCGATCGATGCCCAGCAGGTGCTCGACCATGAGGTCGAGAATGTCTTCGACTATCCCCGGCAGATATTCCGCACCTCGATCAACAACCAGTCGGGCCCGATCACGGCGGGCTTCTTCATGCCGCACGCCAATGAAACCGGCTATTGGTGGCAGGGCGAAGATGCCCGGCTCGCCTCGCTTGCTGCAGCCACGACGCTTGGCGCGCGCGCCATCGGACGGACCGGCGAGACCTTCGGCATCGCACCGGAGCTGGCGACATCAGTGCAGCACCGGTTCGACTGGATCCTTGGCCGCAACCCCTATGATGTCAGCATGGTCTATGGCTTTGGCGGGCGGAACCCAAATTTTTCCGGCAGCGGGGGTCATATGCTGGTCGGCGGCATTTCCAACGGCATCACCGGGGGCGTCGGTGCGGACGATGGCGCCGGCATCGATTTCGCGGCCGGCCCGGATTCGGAGAATTGGCGCTGGAACGAGCAATGGATCCCGCACGACGCCTGGATGCTGCTCGCGCTGTCCGTCACTGCGACTGAGTAGATCCGCAAGCAGGTGAGCACCGGCCCAAAACCGAAACCGTGCAATTCCGATTAGCGGATTGCGGTTGAGGCGCCCGGTCCTCAGTTTCCATGATGACACCATCTGGAAACTTCCCATGAAGAAAATCGGCTTTCTCTCGTTCGGGCATTGGTCCGCATCATCCCAGTCGGCAACGCGGTCGGCCAGCGACGTGCTGCTGCAATCGATCGAGCTCGCCGTCGCGGCCGAGGAGCTTGGCGCGGACGGGGCGTATTTCCGCGTCCATCATTTCGCGCAGCAGCTTGCCTCACCTTTCCCGCTGCTGGCGGCAGTCGGCGCAAGGACGAAGCGTATCGAGATCGGCACCGGCGTGATCGACATGCGCTACGAAAACCCCTTCTATATGATCGAGGATGCGAGTTCGGCCGATCTGATCAGCGGCGGGCGGCTGCAGCTGGGGATCAGCCGCGGCTCGCCCGAACAGGTGATCGATGGCTGGCGGCACTTCGGCTTCGCACCGGCCGAGGGCGAGAGCGAAGCGGATATGGGGCGCCGCCATGCGGAAGTGTTCCTCGACCTGCTCAAGGGCGAGGGCTTCGCCCAGCCCAACCCGAATCCGATGTTCCCCAACCCGCCCGGGCTGTTGCGGCTCGAGCCGCATTCGGCGGGGCTTCGCGATCGCATCTGGTGGGGCTCGGCGTCCAACGCCACCGCGCTATGGGCGGCGCAGAGGGGCATGAACCTGCAAAGCTCGACGCTCAAGGCCGACGAGAGCGGCGAGCCGTTCCATGTCCAGCAGGCCAAGCAGATCCGGGCCTATCGCGACGCATGGGCCGAGGCCGGCCATGCGCGCGCACCGCGCGTGTCGGTCTCACGCTCGATCTTCGCGCTGATGAACGATCGCGATCGTGCCTATTTCGGGCGCGGCGACAGCAGCGACCAGATCGGGATCATCGACAAGATGCGCGCCGTGTTCGGCCGATCCTATGCCGCCGAACCCGACCGGCTGATCGAGGAGCTGAGAGCGGATGAAGCGATTGCGGAAGCGGATACGCTGCTGCTCACGGTCCCGAACCAGCTGGGGGTCGATTATAACGCGCATGTGATCGATGCCATATTGACGCACGTGGCACCGGCGCTCGGCTGGCGCTGATTACCACAGACGCGGCGCGGCGCTTGACCTCGCCGCGTTTGACGGTGACGTATCGGCAATGTCAGATTTTGGTTCTCCGCAAATTGGGCCGGCGCTTCAGCACAGCCGCAAAAAGGCCGGCATGACGCTCGACGTGCTGGCGCATGCGTCGGGCGTGTCGCGGTCGATGCTGTCGCAGATCGAGCGTGGCCAGACCAACCCGACGGTCGCAACCGTCTGGGCCCTGGCCCAGGCGCTGAAGATCGACGTGTCGGAACTGATCGGCGGCGCGCGGCCGGAACGGCGCCCCTATATCGAAATGGCGTCGCCCTCCTTCACGCCCGAGATTCGGACCGAGGATGGGAGCTGCGTGCTGCGCATTCTGAGCCCGGCCGACCGGGCGGACAGTCTCGAATGGTATGAGCTCAGATTTGCCGCCGGCGGCAAGCTGACATCGGCGCCGCATGCCCATGGCACGCGCGAGCACCTCACCGTGCTGGATGGCGAGTTGCACGTCACGCTCGACGGCGCCGAGCAGATCGTCGGCACTGGCGCCACCGCGCGTTATCCGGCCGATATCTCACATGAAATCAATAATATAGGACCAGAACCCGCACGCGCGCTGCTCGTCGTAATCGGATAGAATTCTTATATACTGGACTCCGTGTCCGTTATATTGCATTTATGCTGTGTTCAAAGGGGCCCAGCATGGATCAGCCATTTTACGACCGCATCAGCGACTCGCTGCAAGGCATTGAAGCCGATGGGCTGCTGAAATCGGAGCGTGTGCTGGCGGGACCGCAACAGGCCATGGTGTCGGTGCGGGGCCAGCATGTCCTTAATCTCTGCGCCAATAATTATCTCGGGCTGGCGGCCGATCCCCGGGTGGTCGCAGCATCGGTGGAGGCGACCAACCGCTGGGGCGCCGGGCTGGCGTCGGTCCGGTTCATCTGCGGCACACAGGAGATCCACAAGACGCTGGAAGCGACCACCGCCGACTATCTCGGCTTTGAAGATTCGATCCTGTTCGCCGCTGCGTTCGACGCCAATGGCGCAGTGTTCGAGCCGCTGCTCGGGGCGGAAGATGCAATCGTGTCCGACAGCCTCAATCATGCCTCGCTGATCGACGGCATCCGCCTGTCCAAGGCGCGGCGCTATCGTTTCGCCAACAACGACATGGCGGATCTCGAGCGCGTGCTGGTGCAGGCCAGAGCGGAAGGCGCCCGCACCATCCTGATCGTCACCGACGGGGTCTTTTCGATGGACGGGACGATCGCCGATCTCGGCGCGATCGCCGACCTGGCCGAACAGCATGGCGCGCTCACTCTGGTCGATGACTGCCATGCCACCGGGCTGCTTGGCCCGGGCGGGCGAGGCAGCCTTGCCTATCGCGGTGTCGAAGGGCGGATCGACATTCTCACCGGCACGTTCGGCAAGGCGCTGAGCGGGTCGATGGGCGGATTCGTCGCGGCGCGGCGCCCGGTGATCGACCTGTTGCGCCAGCGCGCGCGACCGTATCTTTTCTCCAACGCGCTCGCACCGGGAATTTGCGGCGCAGCGCTCGCGGCGATCGAGATTGCGCGCGGCACCGAGGGCGATGCGCTGCGTGAGCGGCTCGAGCGCAACAAGCAGCGTTTCCGCACCGGGCTTCAGGCGCTCGGCTTCGACTTGCTGCCCGGCGACCATCCGATCGTGCCAGTCATGCTGTACGACGCACCCAAGGCCAAGCGCATGGCGGACGAACTGCTGTCGCTGGGCATTTACGTCACGGCCTTTTCCTTCCCGGTCGTGCCGCACGGCCTGGCGCGCATCCGCACGCAGATGTCGGCCCATTTCACCGACGACCAGATCGATCACGCAATCAATGCCTTTGCCCAGGCGGGCCGCAAGCTGGAGATCATTCAATGAATACCGCCGTCCTCGCTCGCCCCGAAACGACCGTGAAGACGATGAAAGGCCTCGCCAAGCTGGAGGCGAAGGAAGGCGTGTGGGCGACGCGCGCGCCGATCCCGGCGCCCGGCCCCGACGATGTGCTGATCAAGGTCGCGCGGACCGCGATCTGCGGCACCGATGTGCATATCCATGCCTGGGACGACTGGGCGGCGCGCACCGTGCCGGTGCCGATGATCTTCGGCCATGAATTCTCCGGCGAGATCATCGAGATCGGCGCGGCGGTCACGCGCGACCTGCGCATCGGCCAGCGCGTGTCCGGCGAAGGCCATATCATCGACATCAATTGCGCCGCGTCGCGCGCGGGCAAATTCCATCTCGATCCCGGCACGCAGGGGATCGGCGTGAACCGCCAGGGCGCCTTTGCCGAATATCTCTGCCTGCCGGCGTTCAATGTCGTGCCCCTGCCCGACCAGGTCTCGTTCGATGTCGGCGCGATCCTCGATCCGTTCGGCAATGCGGTGCATACCGCGCAGCAATTCGACCTGCTCGGCGAAGATGTGCTGGTCACCGGCGCGGGGCCGATCGGTATCATGGCCGCTGCGGTCGCGCGCCGGGCGGGCGCGCGGTCCGTGGTGCTGACCGACGTCAATGACTATCGGCTGGCACTGGCGACACGGCTGGCAGATGTCCGGCCGGTCAATGTCGGCCGCGAGGATCTGCGCGACGTCATGCATGAGCAGGGCGTGCCGGAAGGGTTCGGCGTCGTGCTGGAAATGTCAGGCGTCGAAAGCGCGATCCGGCAGGCCGTCGCTCATGTGGCGATGGGCGGCAATATCGCCATGCTCGGCCTGCCCAGCCGCGACATGCAGGTCAGCTGGTCGGACATCATCCTGAAGGCCGTCACGGTTCGCGGTGTTTACGGACGCGAGATGTTCGAAACCTGGCGCAAGATGTTCGGCCTGATCGAGGGCGGCCTCGACCTTGAGCCGCTGATCACGCACCGCCTCCCGGTCGATGACTTCGCCGCGGGTTTCGACCTGATGCGCAAGGGCCTTTCGGGGAAGGTCGTGCTCGACTGGAGCGATGCGAGCGCCTGATCACGCATGGTCAGTCCGGCTCGATCCCGGCTGTTCCTGGCTGTTCCTGGCTGTTAATTCAGTGAATTGTTTTTTCTGGTTGTCAAACCGGCTTTGATCGTCCGATTTTCGGCTTGTTCTTAATAGCTTGCCCCATGCTGGCTGTTATTGGGAACAGCCAGTTAACAGCCAGCATAACAGCCACCGAACAGCCAGGTATCAGCCAGCGAACAGCGAACGACATTGGCTGTTCCGGCCGGAACAGCCAGCGCAGACTCGTCCAATAATATCCAGTCATGAGAAAGAGCGTGCCGGGGGCCTGAACAGCCACCCGTCGGGGATCGCATTGCCATGACCTGCGCCGGGATTGAATCGGGAGCATGATCGACGGATCATCAAAACCGGTCGGCCATGGTTGCCGCAAGCCTCATGATCCCCGCTCGCCGCTGGACCCGTCGCACAAGTGAAGTGATCCGGCAGCCATCGACCGCGCTCAATATTCGCCCAAGAAAGATCCAAAATAGATCCATCGCAGCAATACACGATGAGTCCAGATCGCCGTCATGATCATTTGTTTGCTACATGGCACAAATCAGATCCGACAAAACTCGGTCAAATAGTACGTAAATGCGGCATTATGCATCTATCCCACGGCAATCCTTGGTGTGCTTTAAGACTATAGACCCAGCACGATGGAGATCATGTCGCTGCAAAAAGAATCACTTGATATTCCATTCGCACGGTGACTAAACATAATCAAAGCATAGCAGGGTCGATTACTCGTCTGTGACGTGAGTCGCATCTCCAGCGGACTTCGTTCCGTTGGGTGTGATCGCGATCCCTTGTGGTCGACCACGCCATTTGCGCGAGCTCTTACTGGCGCCCGATTGTCGGGCAGATCGCACAGGAGCAAGGCTATGCCGGCACGACTGACCTATCCCGGTGTCTATGTTGAGGAACAATCCTCAGGCGTCAGAACGATTACGGGGGTCGCGACATCGACGACGCTGTTTATCGGCCAGTCCCGCAAGGGCGTTCTGGAACAGCCGACGCCGATCCGCGGGCTCAACCAGTTCGAACAGATATTCGGCACCGACACCGGCTATGGCGAGCTGGTCAGCCAGGTGCGACAATTCTTCCTGAACGGCGGCGGCGAGGCGATCGTCGCCCGCGTCGCCGGGCCGGGCGTGCAGCAGGCCAGCGTGACGTTGCGCAACGCGAACGCCGCACCGGTGCTGCAGCTGACCGCCAAGAGCGCGGGCACGCTGGGCGCCGAGCTGCGCGCGGCGATCGACTATGACACGGTCACCCCCGAGCTCACGTTCAACATCGAGCTCTTCCGGCGGTCTGTCGACACCAACGGCAAGGTGATCATTTCCGACAATGAATTCTTCGGCGATCTCACCATGGACCCGAAGAGCCCGCGTTATGCGGTCGATTTCCTCAAGAAGAATTCCGAACTGGTCGATGCCAAGCTGCCCGGTGGCGCCCTGGCCGCGACCGGCAACGGCTTCTCGCAAAGCGCCATCATCCTTTCCACGACCGACGCGACTGCTGTCGCGACGCTCAACACGGCGCTCACGACCGGCACGGCACTCGTCGTCGCGGTCGATGGTGGCGCGGCGGTGACGGTCAATCTGCCCGCGCCGGTGGGTGTGCTGGCAACCTGGCTGACCGATGTCGGCGCGGCGATCGGCGCGGCGCTGATCGCCAACGGACAACCGGGCGGCGTGACCGCGACGCTCGAGACGTTCGGCGCCGCACGCGCGCTGTGCCTCACCTCGAACGGCAGCAATGGCGGTACATCCGACAGCGTCCTGATCACCGCGGCATCGGCATCCGACGGGAGCCGGGCGCTTGAGCTCGGCAGCGCCAATGGCGGGATCGAGATCGGCCGTTATTCACGCTATCGCCCGCAACCCACCGGCTATGTGACCGCGCTGCACGCGGTGGGCGGGACATTCCCGACATCGTCAAACCTGAGCCGCCTGGTCGCGTTTGCCGAGGCGACAAGGGCCAATCTCACCACCTGGAGGTTCGACGACGGCACCGGCACGGCGGCGTATACCTCGCTTGTCGCGCCGCCTTTCTCCGGCCCCGGTACCACTTTCCTGCTAGGCAGCGCCAGTTCGGCAGGGGTCGGATCGCTGCGCAATGTGGCAACCCATCTCGATACGCTGGTGGCATCACTCGCAAGCCGGATCGAGAAGAACTGGTCCGCGCGTCGCGTCGGGTACAGCATCGTGCTGACGCCCAATTTCGGTACATCGAACACGGGCACGGCGGCAGCGCTGAGCAGCCCGGCGCCAAGCACGTTCGACATGGGCGCGGCCGCAAACATCGCCGCATCCGCCCGGTCAGCCAATGCCCAGGCTTATGCGCTCGGCGGCTCGGGCACCGGCAACTTCCAGGCGCCCGGTGCGCCGGGCAATAATGGCGGCGTGCCGCTGCTCGCCAGCTACGAGCCGATCTTCGACCGCGTCGCGCGCGAGGTCGACATCTTCAACCTGCTCTGCCTGCCGCGCGCCGATGGCCAGACCGATATCATCCGCGGCACGCTGTGGGGCGCGGCCAGCGCCTTTTGCGACCGCGAGCGCGCATTCCTGATCGTCGATCCGCCTGACGACTGGACCAATGTCGACAAGGTCGCGGCGGGCATTCCCGACCTGCGCATCGGCGTGGTGAAGGATCATGCCGCGGTCTATTGGCCAAAGGTCAAGGTCGCGTCGGTGACCCTGCCGATCGACCCATGCGGAACGGTCGCCGGGGTGATGGCGCGCACCGACACACGGCGCGGCGTCTGGAAAGCACCGGCCGGGCTTGAGGCGACCCTGCTCGGCACGCGCGGGCTCGACCAGCTCATTTCGGATCCCGACAACGGCGTCACCAACCCGGTTGCGGTCAACACGCTGCGGACCTTTGCCGGCGGCAGCGTCGTGTGGGGCGCGCGCACCATGGCGGGCTTCGATAATTCGGGCGAGGATGATTATCGCTACGTCCCGGTCCGGCGGCTGGCGCTGTTCCTGGAAGAGAGCCTCTACCGCGGTCTTCAGTTCGCGGTCTTCGAACCGAACGACGAACCGCTCTGGTCAAGCATCCGGCTCGCCGCCGGCGCCTTTATGCAGAACCTGTACCGGCAAGGCGCATTCCAGGGCAGCAAGGCGTCCGAAGCCTATGATGTCCGCTGCGACAGCACGACGACAACGCAGAACGACATCAATCTCGGCCGCGTCAACGTCACCGTCGCCTTCGCGCCGCTTCGCCCGGCGGAATTCGTGGTGCTCACCGTCCGGCAGCTCGCCGGTCAGGTCCAGGTTTGAGGAGGTAGCGAGATGGCCGAGTTTTCCGTCAATACCAACCGTTTCGACCCTTACCGGACCTTCATGTTCCAGGTCATGGTCGATGGCAGCATCGTCGCCGGGGTCAGCAAGGTCGGTGCGCTGACCCGCACGACCGAAGTCGTTACCCATCGGCCCGGCAATACGCTGAGCCACCAGTATGTCAGTCCCGGCCTGACCAAGCACGAACCGATCGTGCTGGAGCGCGGTGTGACCTTCGACCCGGCGTTCCATGAATGGGCCAATGAAGTCTATAATCCCGAGGGCCTTGGCGGCGTCAGCCTGCGGCATTTCCGCAAGGATATCGTCGTCACGCTGATGAACCTGCAGGGCGTCGCGGTGCGATCGTACAAAGTGTTCCGCTGCTGGCCGTCGGCCTATACCGCGCTGCCCGAACTGTCCGCTAACGACAATGCGATCGCGATCCAGTCGCTCACATTGCAGAATGAAGGATGGGAACTCGACGAAGCCATCGTCGAAACCGCCGAGTTCTAGACCGGGTCATGGCGGTGTCCGTGGATCTGGCGTTCGGTGCGCGTGGCGCACACCGGATCATGTTCGCGGCGCTGACCGGCGCCGACGAGCGCGCCGGTGCGGATGCCGGGGCGATGCTCGCGCGGCTGGCACTGGAGGAGGATGGCGCCGTGTCGGGCGACGCGCTGCGCGAGCTCCCGGTCGGCGACCGCGACCGGGCGCTCGCCGCATTATATGGCGCGCTCTACGGTGACGACATCATCGCCGATGCCGTCTGCATTGCCTGTGCGGCACGGTACGAGATCCGTTTCGACCTGGCCGAGCTCGCCGCGAGCCGCCGCCCCGACGGCAGCGCGTCGGGCGAGCCGCCAGCGATTGCGCTGGGCAGGAGCAAGGTCCGGCTACCGCGCTGGAGCGACATCACCGGATCGCCCGCGACGCTGCTCGCACGACTGACGCTATCGGGCCCGGTGCCCGCAGCGGAACCGGCGGCGCGCGCGATCGAGGCTGCCGATCCGTCGCTTGAACTCGATCTCGCCGCGACCTGCCCCGAATGCCGGGCGGCACAGATGGTGCCCTTTTCAATGACGGCATTCATCGAAGCAGCACTGCGGCGCGACCGCGCTTTTCTGGTCCGCGAAGTCCATCTTCTCGCCTCCACCTATCGCTGGAGCCATGCCGAGATCCTGTCGCTCACGCGCGCCGAACGGCAAAGCTATGCGCGGCTGCTGATCGGCGAACGCGAGACTGCCCAGCCGCTGCGACGCGTATCATGAATTATATCCAGCGCCTGTTCGATGCGGCGGCCCCGTCGGCCCCCCGCGCCATGGCGGTACCGGTCGCTGCGGCGGGCGGCGGATCGCCGATCATCACCGCCGACCAGCGGCTCGGCCTGTTTCCCGATCTGGTCGATCCGTTCGCGGTGCCAACCGGTGACGCGCCGGTTCGCGCACCCGACAGCCGCGTTTCCGAGCCGGCCGTGCGGGAGCGGGCCGATGACCGGCCAGGCATTGCCGCGACCGATCGCGGACCAGCCGCGACATCGGGACAGGCCGAGTCCCGGATCGAGCCGGTCGCGCGGGTACCCACTGCGCCGCCGCCGACCAATGGCGACGCCATGCCGCGACCGGTCAGCGCGCTGCAGCGGCTCGCCGAAAGCGCGCCGCTCGACGCCCCGCTGCGTCACGCTGCGCCAACGGTCGAGCCGGAAAGCAGGTTTACCCCCGCAGCCGCGCCGATCGCTGCGCCGGATGGCGACCGGGTCCGTGCCGCGCCCACCGCGCATCCCGGTCTCGATACGCCCCCGGCCCGGTCCGGTGAAGCGGCGCGACCGGCATCTGCTGCGCCACCGCTGGCGACGCCGTTTCGCGTTACGCCCGACCAGTTCCAGCCGCACGGTGTGGAGAAGGCCGCGCCGCTTCGCCTGGTCGCCGATCCGCCTCCCGCATCCGCCCCGCCGGTCGCTGCGGCACCATCCGGGCAGGACCTGCCGCCCGTCCTGCCGCAACCGATCGCACCCGTTGCGCGTGACGCGGAATCGCCGGTCGCACGCTTCCCCGACGCGCTGCCGCCGCCACCGGCACAAGCCCCGGCGCCGGCACCGCCCGAGCGGGTCATCGAACGGATCCGCGAGGTGTCGGTCGCACCGGCCGCACCGGCCCCGCCAATGACGGCGGCGGGCCAGTCAGTGATCGGTTCGCTGACTCAGCGCGCAGCGCAGGGCTGGCAGCCGCGGCAGGAGGGCTTCTAGGTGCCGCTCCTCGATCTCTCGCAGACCACGCTCGCTCTCAAGAAACTGCTTGAGGTCAACATTCCGCTGCTTGAGCCGGGCCTGCTGGGATCGCTCACCATTTCGACGCTGCCGCCCGAACGGACCACCGGCGCTGACCATGTGCTGAGCCTGTATTGCTACCATATCAGCCCCGACCCGGCGAACCGCGTCCGCATGCGCCAGGCCTCCGGCCAGCGCCCGATCGCGACCTCACCGCTGACGCTGATCCTCAATTACATCCTGACCGCACACACCTTTACCGGCAGCGACTATAACGCGCTGACCGAGCAGCGCCTGCTCGGCTATGCGATGAAGACGTTGCACGATTATCCGGTGATCGACGATGCCACGAGGGTCGGCGGCCAGATCATCATGCCCGACGAAATCCGCGGCCTCGACAACCGGTTCTCGGTCACCCAGCTCCATCTGACGGCCGGCGAGGCGCTGAATTACTGGGCGAGCGAGACCCAGACCACCGCCAAGCCGTCCTGTTACTACGAGGTCAATTCGGCCGAAATCCAGGCCGAACCGCCCGACCGGCTGCCCGGCATCGTGCTGCGCCTTGGCGCGCATGTCTTTCCCAAATCCGCGCCGGTGCTGGCGGAGAGCCAGTCGCAGGTACCGTTCACCAATCCCGCATCGGCGGGCGGCGGCGCGGTGTCGCTGACCGCAAGCCCCGCGCGGATCGGCCCGGTCACCGGCGCGCCGCCGCCGGCCAATATCCTGCGGCTGGTCGGCACTGGCCTGGCCGGCGGCGACGAGCGGCGGTTGCTGCTGGCCCATCCATTCTGGGCGCGCAATTTTCCCGGCGGCACGGTGCCGCTCGACATGGCGCTGAACGGTGCGCTGGGCTGGGCTCAGACGATCGACAGCGGCGAGGTCGCGATCACCTGCGGCAATATCCTGCGCGCCGATCCGCCGGACGGCGGCGCGACGGTCAATTTCGAGCTTTATCCCGGCTTTTATGCCGGGAGCTGGGAAACCGCGCGGACCTTCACGCGCGACGGCGCGACCGAGTGGGTGCGCGAACGCTCGAACACCGTCGCGGTGATGGTCTATCCGCGGATCATCGGCTCGACGCGCAACAACATCACCGGCGCGGTCAAGCTCAACCTTGGCGGCGCCTGGCTGCTGACGCGCGGCCGGCCGATTCCGATCGATCCGACGCTCGCGCCGGAACTGGCCATCGACCTGTCGGTCGATGCCCGCGCCTATCGGCTTGTCACCGGTGCGGTGCCGACCGTGCCGGGCACCTTCACCATTGCCGCGCACGACCTGACCTATCTGCCGCATCCCGAACAGGATGTGCCGGGCGACCATTCGATCCGGCTGATCGTCGACGGCGCCGACGCCCAGCCATTCTGGGTGGCGATACCATGACCGCCGCCAAGCCCGGACTCGCGCGAGCCATCGCGCGGGACGAAGAGGGCGAGGCAATCGTCGCGCTCATTTCGGCGCGGCTCGACCGGTTGCGCCCCGATGCCGACCAGGCCGAAACGATGAAAGCGATCGTCGAGGCCGACCGCGTCTATGCCGCGCTGCCCGATGGTGGCGCGCTGGCCCGGATACTGGCGCTGTTCGGCGCCACCGAAGCCGATCGTGCGGTGATGCTGACCTGCATCGCGCCCGAATTCGATCCGCGCCTGCTCAACCGCTATCACGAGTTGATCGGCCGCACCTGGGCAACCGACTGGCTGGTCTCGATCCTGTTCGCGCGGCCGGGGCAGATGCTGCTCAGCGGCACCAGCGCATTGTTGCGCTGGCAGCTCATCGCCAAACATGTCGAAGCGCCGGGCGAACCCCCCGCACTCATCCCCGATCCCGCAGTCCGCGCATGGCTGATGGAAGAGTATGGAATACCGCTGCGGCTGTCGGGCAAGGCGCGGTTCGTCGACGTCCTGCCGCCGCTGTCCAACTGGCCGGTCGCCGAAACCGTCGCCAGGCTGCGCCGCGCGTTCGATCGCGGCCTGCCTGTCCTGATGAGCGTGGCCGGGCTCGAAGGGGCGGGCCGGACAAGCTTTGCCGCTCAGGTCGCCGACAGCTTCGGCCTGCACACGATTGCGATCGATCCCGCGACCGACGGCACGCCCTGGACCAGCGACGACACGGTAGTGATCCAGCGCCTTGCACATGTCGCCAACGCCGCTTTGGTGTGGCGCAAGCCGCCTCCAGCGGGCAGCCTCGCGCCCGGCGATCGCGGCCCGCCGCCATTGCAGGCGATCACGCTCGGGCCGGGTGATACGGCGCCACCGCCCGGCAGGCTCGCGCCGTTCGAGGTGATCCTGCCGGCAATGCCACCGGCCGAACGCGCCAGGATGATCAAGAAGCTGGTGCCGACCGCCGAGGGGTGGACGTCCGAGACGCGATCGCTGCTGGCGTCGCGCGCAGCGCTGACCCCGGGTGCGATCACGCGGCTCGGGCAGGTTGCGCCGGAAAACGATGCCGAGGCGATCGCCGCGACCAATGCCACGCAGTCGGCGGTGATGGGTAGCCTGGCCGAGCGGATGACCGGCGAAGTCGGCTGGGACGACCTGATCCTGCCCGGGCAGCTCGCCAGCGACCTGAAGGACCTGGCCTATGAAGCGCGCACGCGCCATGCGGTCTGGGAAAGCGCTGAGATGGCGCGGCTGTTTCCGCGCGAACGCGGGCTGGTCGCCTTATTCTATGGCGCGCCCGGAACCGGCAAGACCATGGCGGCGCAGGTCGTCGCCGGCGAGATGGGCGTCGATCTGTATCGGATCGACTGCAGCTCGGTCATTTCCAAATATATCGGCGAGACGTCCAAGAATATCGCCGCGATCTTCGCCCGCGCGCGGCAGATCGATGCGCTGCTGTTCTTCGACGAAGCCGAGGCGCTGTTTTCGAAACGCACCGACGTCACCGACAGCAATGATCGCTATGCCAATACCGATACGGCCAATTTACTCCAGTTGATCGAAGGCCAGTTCGAGGGCACCGCGTTGCTCGCCACCAATCGCAAGGCGGACATGGATTCGGCCTTTCTGCGCCGCATCCGCTATACGTTCGAATTCCCGCGCCCGACCGAGCAGGCCCGCACCACATTGTGGCAACGGTCGGTAACGGCACTTGCGCCCGACCGTGCAAAGGCACTCGACAATCTCTGGCCAGTACTCGGTGCCGCGCTCGACTTCACCGGCGCGCAGATCAAGACGACCTTGCTTTCCGCGCATTTCGCCGCCGCCCGGCGCGAGGATGTGCTTGGCCCCGAACAGATCCTGCGTGCCGCCGAGCGCGAGCTGATCAAGGACGGGCGGTCATTGGGCAATCGCGACCGCGAAAGGATCAAAAGCGCATGCCCGACCCGCTAATCTATCAGACCGGCTATTCGCGGGCGGGCCGCCTGCTCAACGGCGCGTTCGTGCAGCTGCTCGAAGACGTGGTCGGCTTCCTGCCCAATGTCGTGACCTTCCAGTATAATCCCGAGACGATCACCCGCTCGCTCGAGCCATGGAATCCGATGGCGGTCGACCAGGCCGATCGCGGCAGCCAGGCGCCGACCGTCCAGCCGTTCGACGTGCCGGAGAAATTCACCGGCTTCCAGCTCGAGTTCGACGCGACCGACGGCATGGCGGTCGGTCATCCGGTGTATAATCAGTTCGGGGTCGAGCCGCAGCTGGCGGCGCTGCGCAAGCTGGTTCAGGCCAGCGAGGGGCTGATCGGCGATCTCACCGCGAGTTTCAAGGATCTCGCGCAGGGCGGCGGCGGCGAGGCGAAGCGGCCGACCGTCGCGCCGACATTGCTCGTGCTGGGCAAGCGCATCATCCTGCCGGTGCGCATCACCTCCTTCTCGGTCGACGAGAAGATGCACTCGCCGACGCTCTATCCGATCATGGCGACGGTCAGCCTCGACATGGAGGTGATGACCCCGGATATGTTCCGCTGCTCGATTTCGCCGACCGGCAAGATCTGTACTGCGGCCTATAAGCTCACCCGGCTTCAGGAAGACGCCGCGGCCGTGCTCAACCTCACCAACATGCCGAGCGCGATCAGCGCGCTCGTGCCGTTCTAGGGGGCCGCGAATGTCGGTGTTCGATCCCAAGAGCCGCTATGCCCGCTTCGCGACCGCCTATGAAACGGTCGACGGCCGCGGCCGAAAGGTGGCCGCGGTCGGACCGGCGGCGATCCCCGAGCGGCCGCCGCTCGGCGACCATTTGCTGCGCAGCGAGCAACGGCTCGATCATCTCGCCGCGCATTACCTGAGCGACGCCAACGGCTTCTGGTGGATCGCCGACCATAACCGCCGGCTGCTCCCCGACGCCGCGCTGGCGGCGCCGAGCGTCAAGATCCCGCGGGAGGGCTGATGGGCTTCGATCTCCTCCTTGGCGGCGGCCCCGACAATCGGCTGTTTTCCGACGACCTGCTGTCATGCCTGGTCGAAGTGCGGGTCGAGCAGTCGCTTGACCAGCCGAGCCGGTTCGCGATTCGCTTTCAGGACGATATCGAGGACGGGAAGCTCAAAAAGACCGGCCTGCCCGATCTGCAGATCGGTCAGCTCGTCACGGTGGTCGTCGATCGCGGCGACGGGCATTATACCTGCCTGTGCCGCGGCCCGATCCTCGAGCATGAGAGCCAGGTGACGCGCGGCGGGCCGGGATCGTCGCTGACCGTGCTTGGCCCCGACCGGCGCGATGAATTGTCGCGCACTGTTCGCGACCAGAACTGGTCGGGCCGCGCGTCGGAGGTGGCGCAAATGCTGATCGCGGCCGCCTATCCACTGGTCGAAGTCGATTCGACCGATGAAGTCTATGACCTCAACGGCAATTCGCTGACGCAGCGGGCGAATGACCTCGAATTCCTGACCCGTACCGCTGCCGATAACGGCCTGCATTTCTGGATTGCCTATTCGGACACCACCCAGCTGCCGACCGGCAGCCTGTCGATCACCGAAACCGCGAAGTGGAAGGCATCGCCGCCGCTCCAGACCGGCCTTCCCGCCGGCGTGCCGCCGATGCTGCCGCTGGCCGACGACGCCATCACGCTGCGCTACAATGTGCCGCACGACGAGTGTCCGAACCTGACCAGTTTCGCGCTCAACACCGATGGCGCGCGTCCCTCGGCCGCGGCGGCCACGACCACCAACCTCACTGATGGCGGCACTGACCCGGTGCAGGCGAGCGACCAGGCCGCACCGATGGGCGGGCAAGGCCAGGGACTGGCGCAGCGCGCCCCGGCTCGCACCATGCAGCCGCGGCCCTTGTCCGGCGCGCGCAATATTCGCCGGCGCAGCGAAGCCGCGTTGCGCGATGCCGGCTTCTTTGTGAGCGCCAACATTTCCACCACCCGCTACCTGCTCAAGAACGTGCTCGAACCGCATCAGGTGGTGGCGATGGAGGGCCTTGGCGGCGCCAATGCACGCACCCCGTTCCGCGTCAAAAGCGTCACGCATGTGATCAACGGCATCGGCCATTTCATGGACGCCGTGATCGAAACCAATGTCCAGAACCCGAGCTGAGAGCGAAACATGGCCACCTCCTTCATGCAGCCAGCGGCGGGAACCCGGCAGGACCGGTTCTTCGGCAAATATCGCGGCGTGGTGACGGCCAATACCGATCCGGAATCGCGCGGGCGGCTGCAGGTCAGGGTCCCCGAGGTGCGCGGCGACAGCGTGACCGAATGGGCGCTGCCCGCCAGCCCCTATGCCGGCAGCAGCGTCGGCTTCTTCGCCGTGCCGCCGGTCGGCGCGAATGTCTGGGTCGAATATGAGGGCGGTAATCTGCAGGTGCCGATCTGGGCGGGCTGTTTCTGGGCCGATGGCGAGATCGCGAGCGCCGACGCAGCACCCGAGATCATGTTTCTCAAGACTGCCCAGGCGAGCATCCGGATCGACAATAATGCCGGCGAGGTGAAGATCATGATCCAGGGCACCACGATCACGCTCACCTCCAGCGAAGCGAAGATCGGATCGCCGCAGATCACATTGTCGGCGAACGGCGCCCAGGTTCAGCTGACCCCGGCCGGGTTCGATGCGCTGCAGGGCGCGCTGAAGGTGATGTGAGATGAGCGGAATCGAAAGCCTGCCCACCGGCATCGTCGACGGCACCTCGGTCCCGGCAACCGCCAAGGTCCCGGCCAATTTCCGCGTCACGGCGGGGGGCATGCCGGTCGGCGTGGTCGGCGACGTGATCACCTTCACCGGCGTACCGACGGTCAGCGGCACCTGGGCATCGGGCAGCCTGCGCGTCTCGATCAACGGGCTGCCGGTGATCAACCAGTCGTCGACCGGGGTGACCGTGCTGGCGGTCGGTTCGCCGGGCGGGCCGCCGCGGCTCCAGATTCCCAGCACCCGAGTCCAGGCGCAGTAGATGTTCCACGGCTTCCCCTATCCCTTTCAGGTCTCCAAGGCGTCCGGCCGGATCGCGGTGGAGCGCGATTACGAAGCCTATGTGAAGGGCCTGATCCGCCAGCTGCTGCTGACGCGGCCCGGTGAGCGGATCAACCGGCCGCGCCTTGGCGGCGGGCTCGCCGCGCTGGTCTTTGCGCCCCTGTCGGACGCCAATGCCGCGATCGCGCAGACCGCGATCCACGCCACGCTGACCGAATGGCTCGACGCGATCATCCGGCTCGAGGATGTGCGCATCACCGCGGTGCCGCCGTCCACGCTCGACGTCACGGTCGTCTATCTGATCCGCGCGACCAATGAGCGCACCTTCCTCAACCTGGAGGTGACCGAATAATGGTTGGGCCGGGCCGCCGCGAACTGCTGTGCCACCAGGCCGTGCTCGCGCTGACCGGGCTCGATTTCCTGTGGGTGAACCCGGCCAACCACCGCGAGCTGGCGGTGTTCTTCGTGATCGAACCCGGCGCATTGGTCCGCCCGGTCAATACCGCACTCACAGAGTTTACCGCCACGATCACCGGGCTGGAGGACGGCCGGGTGATTGCGATCGACAGCTATAGCTGGGTGAGCCGGGTCGACGCGACCGGTGCCGCGCGGCTGACACTGACCTTGCTGGCGCATGAGGATGGCGGTTTCCAGACCTACCGGCTCGATGCGATCGACACCCCCGCCGATGCCGGGCCAAGCCGGATCGACCCGTTTTCGGCATCGCTCGACTTCAGTTTCAAGCAGAGCTGTCCATCGCCGTTCGATTGCAAACCCTGTTGCGGCTGCCCGCCCAAGACGCTTGACGATTATCCGGTCGATTATCTCGCGCGCGACTTCGAAAGCTACCGCACCGCGCTTTCGGCATTTGCGCGCGATCGCTATCCCGACTGGGAGCTCGACACGCCGGCCGATTTCGGCGCGATGGTGGCGGAGATGTTTGCCGCGCTGGGTGATGAATTCGCCTTTGTGCAGGACGGCATCCAGCGCGAAGGCTATATCGACACGCTGCGCGAACGACGCTCGTTCAACCAGCTTGCACGGCTGCTCGATTATCGGATCGAGCCCGCGCAGTCGGCAAGCGGGCTGGTCGTACTGCGGCTCTATGCCGGGGATACGCGCCCCCCGGCCCTCCCGGCGAACCTGATCAAGATCCAACCCGGCGCCCGCATCTGGGCCTATCAGGAGGATCGGCCGGCGATCCCGTTCGAAATCGGCGACACGATCGCGCAGATGGTCGCACAGACCAGAACGTGGCCGGCGCATACGCACTGGACCGACCTGGCGGTCTATCAGCCCGATCCCGACACGCCATGCCTGGAGATCGGCGCGCGCGAACTCGTCCTTGCCAATGCCAGCCTGTTGTCGACGCCCTTCCCGGCCGAAGTGATCGGCACCGACATCGCGGGCTATTGGAAGGGCAGGCAGGTGCTGATCGAGACGCGCCCGACCGCACCCGACGAACCGGTGCGGCGTCAGCTCGTCACGCTTGACCGCGCAGTCGTGCAATTGTCCGATCCGCTCACCGGCGCCGGCCCGCTCACGCGCCTCCACTGGCGCGAGCAGGATGCGCTCACCTTCGGGCTCGATCAGGGCAACGCCTTTGTCAGCGCCAATCTCGTGCCGGTCAGGGGCGGCGAGCAGCACACCGCAGACTTCGTCATCGGCGACAGCAGCAACCCGCTCCTGGCGGATGTACCGCGCACGATCGAGCGTCAGGGCGCAATGCAGGCGGACGGCTATCGCCCGGTCATTCATCGTTTTCCGCTCGATGCGACGGCCGGCGACGGGCTCGACTGGATCGGCGCGACCGATGCGGCCGGCGCGGTTACCTATGTGCCCGAGGCCGTGCTGCGCCAGCTTGACCCGTCCACCGCCACTTTCACCACCTGGACATTGGGCGACGTGCCGCTGTCGCTCAATGCGAGCGACGAGGCGGCGACGATCGAGCCCGGCCTGTACGGCGAGGTCGCGCGGTTCGAGCGCAATGGCGAACGCATCGTCCACCGCGACTATATCGGCGATCCCGGCTACACGCTACGCTTCGGCGACGGGATGTTCGGGCGATTGCCCGACGATGGCGATCATTTCTTCCTGGTCTGGCGCAGCTCGCCCGGTCAGGGGTCGAACGTTCCGGCCGATACGATCACTCGCATCGATGCACCGCCGGGCGCCGCGCTATCGCCGATCATTCTGCCCGGCGCGGTCAAGGGCGTGCGCAACCCGTTCCCCTTCACCAATGGGCGCGATCCGCAGTCGCTCGATGTCGCGCGGAGGATCGCGCCGGCCGCGTTCAAGGACATCGTGTTCCGCGCGGTGCGCAACGAGGATTATCGCGCACAGGCGGAGCGACTCGACTGGGTCTCGGCCGCCGGCGCTGTCACGCGCTGGACTGGTGCCTGGAGCACGACCTTCGTCGCCGCCGATCCCAAGGGCGCGTTCGTCATTTCGGACGAGCAGATGGCCGAACTCGACGCGCGGATGGGCGCGGTGCGGCAAGTCGGCCGGCCAGTCATCGCGCGCCAGCCGGTGTTTGTGCCGCTCGACCTGTCGATCGCGATCTGCGTGACGCCCGGCTATGCCTTTGGCGATGTTTCGAAACGCATCCTCAATGCCTTGTCGGCCGCGCCGGGACGCTTCTTCCATCCCGACCGCTTCACCTTCGGCATGCCGCTGCGCCGTCCCGATCTGGAAGCGGCCGTCGCGCATGTCGAGGGCGTGCGCGCAGTCATGCAGGTCGCGGTGCGGCAGCGCGGCCAGACCGGTTGGCGACTGTTCGACACGCCGCAAATCTCCGCCGCCGCCAACCGCATCCTGAAGGTCGAGAGCGATCCCGACCGCCCTGGTCAGGGCTCGGTCCGCGTCTATGACGAAGAACTGCCCGCCTCGCTGGGAGTGGGATCATGACGCTCTGCCGCTGCGATCATCCCGACGCCCCCGTGCTCGCACCGATCGCGCCGGGCCTGATCAAGCTGCCGCGCCAGATCGGTCGGTTCGGGCATTTTCGCGCCGACCTGCTCGCGCGGATCCGCCGCCATCCCGCACTGGCCGACTGGCGCGCGCGCGATGCGGAGGATTTCGGGCTGATGCTGCTCGATTTCTGGGCCTATGTCTCCGACGTCACGGCGTTCTACACCGCCGAATTGTCGCAGGATCTGTATCTCCAGACTGCGCGCGGCGATGCGGCGCTGCGCCACATCGTCGCACTGATCGACCATATTCCCCGCCCGGCGATCGCGAGCGAGGCGATATTGGCGGCGCTGCTCGACGGGACCGATGTGGTGACCGCCCCGGCCGGCGCAGGATTCCTGTCCGACGCGATCGACGATACGCCGCCGCAGCAATTCGAGCTGTCCGAGACGACCGCGCTCGACCCGCTGCGCAATGGCTGGACCTTGCTTCCGCCGCGCGACACGCTGTTCCGGCGCGACGCGCTGCTGATCGACCCGGCGAGCCGCAATATGGCCGAGGGCGGGATGATCGTCATCGACGCCGGCGCCACCTGGCGCAAGGCGACGCTGGTCAAGGCATTGACGAGCGAGACCGCGCTCGACGGCGGCACCTATTTGCGGCTCGACGTGGCCGACCAGACAGCATTGCCGACCGGGGCGTTCGATGTGGCGGCGATCCGCCTCTGGTCATTCACGCAATCGGCGCCGGTCTTCGCGATTTCCGGTACGACCCTGACCCTGACCGGACATTATCCCCAGTTGCGCGAAGGCGATCTGGTCGTGGTCGAGGATACCGGGCTCGAGTCCCCGCACGCGCCGGAGGTCGGTGCGGTCGGATCGGTCACGCTGGGCTATGGTGCGTCGGCCACATCGGGATCGGGCACGAGCGCCGTCACCGTGCCCGGACCGCCGATCACCACGCTGACCCTGTCCTGGAGTTCGGCGATCACCGCCGCCCGCGCACGGCTCCATTCCGGTCGCACGCGCGCCGGCCAGCTCGCCGCGCCGTTCAAGCCGTTCGTGACGGGGAACGACTTGCTGGTGCCGCGGCCACTCAAGCTGCCGGCGACCCCGCCCAAGCTTTCCGGGACTGGCGAAGTGCTGGTCAAGGGTGTCGCCGATGCCGGCCTGCGCGTACCCGGTGAGATGCAGATCGACCCGGCAACGGGGCGCGGCAAACTGCTCGCCGGCGCCTCCTTTGCCGGTGGTGATCTCGCCATGCAGGCGCCGATCGTCGCGCATGGCAATGTCCTGCACGTCACGCGCGGCAAGAGCGTCGAGGAAGTGCTCGGTTCGGGCCAGGGGCCGGCAGTATCGTTCCAGACATTCACGCTGACCAAATTCCCGCTGACCTATTTGCGCGACAGTAGCGCCAAGGGCGGGCGGCGTTCGACCCTGCGGCTATGGATCGATGGGATCGAGTGGCGCGAAGTGACCAGCATCTTCACCGCGGGCCCGGACGATCGCGTATTCACCGTCCGGCTTGACGCCGCGGGCAAGGCAACCATCACCACTGGCGGCGGCGGGTTCGGCCGCGCCGCGCCGCTTGGCGTGCGGAATGTCTATGCATTGTACCGCTTCGGATCGGGCGAGCCGGCACCGGGCCCCAACCATATCCGCCAGGTCGCCGGGCCGGTCGCAGGGCTGCGCCGTGTGTTCAACGTCACATCGGCATTCGGTGGCGCGCCGGGCGATCAACCCGAGGACATCCGTTTCAACGCGCCGGCGACCTCCGCCGCATTCGACCGTGCGATCTCGGCCGCCGACTTTGCGGCACTGGCCTGCGATTGGGGCGTGCTCGCCGCCAGCGCCGTGACCGAATGGGTGCCGCGCGCCATGCGCGAGGGCATCGTCGTGACCGCGATCTTCGCGGCCGACGCCGCGCCCGAGGACCTGATCGAACTGCAGGCGCATCTCGCCGCCCGCGCCGCCGAAGCGACACCGATCCGGATCGTCGCGGCTATACCCGTCACCGGCACATTGCGGCTGGCCTATCAGGTCGCCGACGATGCCGATCCCAAGGCAGTCAAGGCAGCGCTGGACTCGGTGTTCAGCCATCCCTTCACCGGCCTGCTCGCGCCGCGCCGTGCCGAGGTCGGCGGGCCGGTGTTCCGATCGCGCATCGTCGGCATGGCGGCGCTGCCCGGGGTCGCCCATATCCTGTCGCTCGACTGGAACGGCGCGACCATGCCGGTGCGGCTCAGTCTGCCGGCACATGGCTATTTCGCTCCCTCGCTGGTGCTTGAGGCGGTGGCGCCATGAGCCAGGAGCTGCGCCTCTCAACCCCACCGCGCGACGGCTATGATGTCTATTATGCGGAAAAGCTCTGGTCATGGGTGCCCGAGATGTACCGCACGCTGGACGCATTGCCGCCCGCGAACGGTGCATTGCGGGCGCTGGTCGAGATCGTCGCGCAGGAAGCGGCGATCCTGCGGCGCGACATCGACCGGTTGTGGGACGATCAGGCAATCGAGCTGTGCGACGATTGGGCGGTCGCCTATCTCGGCGCGCTGGTCGGCGCCAAGCCACTGTCGCGGGCCGATCCGCGCGGATCACGATTGGCGGCGGCGCGGGCGATCGCCTATCAGCGCCGCAAGGGCACGCTCACCGTCATCGGCATGGCGATCCGCGATATCGGCGGCGTCGAGGGTGTCGGCGTCGAGGCATTTCGCCGGCTCGCGCGCTTTCCGCACCGACTGGATAGCGACGCCATTGCGCGCGGCGCGGTGACACGCAGCCCCGGCGGCGGCTTCGCACGGATGACATCGCCGCGGATCAGCGGCCTGATCGACACTGCGTTCGACGAATTTGCGCACTTCCCCGATCCGCGCCGCCTGCGCGGTCCGCTGGGTCGTTATGGGCTGCGCAAATGCAATCTTCACCTCTACGCATTGCTGTCGCAGCCGATCGACCTGCCCACCCCGCAGCGCATCGGGCCGAACAGATACACGCTCGATCCGTCGGGTCGCGAGGTGCCGTTGTTTCAGCGCGGCCAGGCATCGGATCGCCCGCCCGATGCGATCCGCGAGACCGATCTGCCGCTGCCGATCCTGTGCCGCCGTTTCAACGCAACGGCGCATCGCATCACGGCGGAAGCGCTCGCGCTGATCAACGATCCCGGGCTCGATGTCGCGCTCGCCCCGTTGCTCGGCATCCGTTTCGACAGTGGCGCGGTGTTCCGCCGGCTGGTCGCATCGCGCCTGACCGCGGGCCAGATCACGACCTTCATGGGACGGTTGCTCGACGTCACATTGCTGCCCGAGGCGCCCAAGGCATTGCTGTGGGAAGACAGTCTCGCGCTGGTCAACGATACCGAACATACGCTGTCGCCCTTGCCGCCAAGCGCCGTCTGCTCTGCCAGCCTTACCGACTGGCAGGCCGGGCTGACGCTCGATCCCTATATCGCGCTTGCGATCGATCCGGACAGCGGCCGGATGGTGCGCGGCGCGGCGATCACCGCCAACCCGGTGTTCACCACCAGGCTGCATCTGGGCTATTTCGATGCGATCGGCGCGATCGGCCTGCGCCATGAACCGCAAAAGCTGCCCACGCCCAATCTGGTGGTTTCGCCCGGTGCGACCGGCCCCAATGCCGGCTTCACCAATCCGGGACCGGTCGGGATGACCTTCCCCGCGCCACTGGTCGGCGTGACGCGCTTCACCACATCGCGCACCTATCGCCCGATATTGCCGGCCGGCCGTAATTTTTCGGGCATCACCCAGGCACGGCTCGACGCCGAGCAGGGCGCGCGGCCTTTTGTGCGGTTCCTGGCCGACAGCGCCACGCTCGACATCACCTTCACCGCCGCACCGGCGGTAGCGGGGCAGACCCGCAGCCTGATCATCGACGGGCTGTGGATCGGCCTGCTCGCATCGACCGTCGTGCCTGAAGTGCTGGCGGATGCGGGCGACGCCGCGACGCCGATCCTCTCCAGGATCATCCTCGACGGCGATTTCGACGAAGTCATCATTCGCAACGCGACGCTCGACCCTGGCGGCGAGCGCGCGCGCTCAACCCCGCTGAGCGCCGTCGCGATCCCGATCGTGCGGCTCGAGATCGAGGGCCAGGTCGACCGGCTGCTGATCGAGCGCTCGATCGTCGGGCCGATCTGGGAAACAAACAATAACCCGGCGCTGTGCAGCCCCGGCAGCATCGAGATTTTCGACAGCATCGTCCAGTCGATCGACCCTGCGATGAACGCGATCCAGACGCGCCTGTCGCGCCTGAGGCTGGTCCGCTCGACCGTGTTCGGCGGAGTCGAGGTCGCGCGGCTCAATGCGACCGACTCGATCATCGTCGGGCGGACCCGCGTGACCGACAGCCAGCATGGCTGTTTCCGCTATTCGGCGACCAACAAGCAGGGCGCGGTCCTGCCACCACAATTCGAATCCTTCGTGCCCGATAGCGGATTGCCAGTCGACTGGTTCCAGTCGCGCCGCTTCGGCGACCCCGATTTCGCGGTGCTGTCGGCAATCGCGCCCGAGGCGCTGAGCGCGGGCGGCGAGAATGGTGCCGAGATGGGCGCGTTCAACGCACGCGCGCTGACCGTGGCGCGCGCCGATCTCGCCACCATGGTGCGCGACCTGCTGCCCGTCGGGCAGACCCCGCAATTCATTCTTGCACAACCAGCGTTTCGGAAGGGAAGCCAATGAAGGGCGACATCTCTGCGGACTTCCACGCGCCGGCCAAGCGGTTCTCCGGGGTCCGCGCACAGGCCGGACGCGTGCTCACCGATGCGGATTTCAACGCCGCATTCGACGTGCTCGACGACACGCTCGAGACATTGGTCAGGACATTGCTGTGCGCTGCCGGCTCACCCGATAGCGGCCTCAAGATCCTGGCGGCCTCACCCGCGAGCGTCGCGCTGCCCAATGGCAGCAATGCCGACACCTATGAGGTCGACCTCTCACCCGGGACATTCGTCCTGGGCGGCCGTGCCTCGGTACTGAGGATGCCGATCGCCTCGCTCGATCAGATCGACTGGCTCTCGCAGCCGCTCACGCCCGACGTTCTGCCGCCCAAGCCAGTCAACGGACGCACCGACCTGGTCTGGGTCGAGCAGGTCGAGGCGCCGGTCTTCATGGTCGAGGATCGCGAACTGCATGAGCGCGCGCTCGGATCGGCCGACACCACCACGCGGTTGCGGCCACAGATCCGCATCCGCGTGCTCGACGATGTGCCACCGGAATGCGGACCTGCCGCGGAAACGCTGGTCCAGACGCTCGCGCTCGGCGGCCATCAGATGAGCGACGACCATACCGAGACGCTGTCGGCCGCCCGCCTCGGCATCGCATTTGTGTCGGGTGGCCCGAACCTGGACCCGTGCGCGCCCGCCGGGGCGGCCGGGTATCTGGGGGCCGAGAACCAGACGCTGCGCATCATGCTGACCGCGCCCAACCGGTTCGTCTGGGCCTATGACCATGGGACACCGCTCTACCGCGTGAACATCGATGCGGCGAGCGGCGAGGTCGAGTTCCTGACTGAACCGCCCGACCCGGTGCTCTTCCCGCTGCCCGGCCAGGTCATCGAGATCCTGCCCTGGGACGTGCTGCTGCCCAATCGTGAAAAGGCGGCGGCGCCGCTCGGCCATCTCGCGCGGCTGACCGGCCATTATGATCCGGCATCGCGGCGCATCGCCTATGACGGATCGATGCCGGCCGCCTGGCAGACCTGGCTGAACGCCATGCCGCCGATCGCGCTGGGCCGCGAGGACGATCCGCCGCGCTTCTTCTTCGCGCGCGTCTGGCAGCCGCCTGTTTCCGGCGCAGGCCCCGATCAGGCGACGGGCATCAACATCGTCCTGCCCGAAAGCGGGATCGCACTGCATTTCGCCGGACAGGGATTGCCGGGCGATTACTGGACCGTCGCGCTGCGCCCCAATGCGCCCGAGCTCATTCAGCCATGGAACCTGATGATCGAACCCGCGATCGGTGAAGTGCCGGTGGCGCCGCCGATCGGCCCGCGCCGCTTCCATGCGCCGCTCGGCCTTCTGACCTGGTCGGTATCGGGCGCTGGTGTGGCGACCGCCGAAATCCACGACTGCCGCAACCGCTTCCGCCGGCTCTGCAAGATCAGGGGCTGCTGCACCTATCATGTCGGTGACGGGCAATCGAGCTTCGGCGACTACCAGAATATCCAGGAAGCCATTGATGCCCTACCGCCGGAAGGTGGTGAGCTGTGCCTGCTGCCTGGTACCCATCATGGCCGTATCGACCTGCGGGGACGGCACGATATCAAGATTTCGGGCTGCAGCCGCCGCACCAGGATCGAAATCGATGCCGATCCGGCGCATCCGCACCGGCCTTGCGTATGGCTCGACGGTGCCAAGGCTATTCGCTTTTCGGACTTCAACATCACCGGCGCCGGCGGCCCGGTGTTCGGTGCCCACGACCTGTGCGAGGATATCAGCTTCGAACGGCTGCATATATTGGCGCGCGACAGTGCGGCGATCGCCCTGGCCCATGCCGATCGGATCTGCGTAGCGCACTGTGTCATTCGCGCCGACAAGCTGGCCGAAGCACTGACCGAAGACATGCTCCTCGCCCTGCTCCCCCTGATCTATCTCGCGGGTGAGGAACTGAGCATCCAGCACAACGACATCATCGCCGACCATGTCGCCCAGAACCGCAACCGCATCGCACTGGGCGGGATCCAGATCGGCGGCGACAGCCGCAACGTGCGGATCGAGGACAACCGGATCGAGGGCGGCAATGGCCATGGTATCACGCTCGGTTCGATTATTCCGGGCGGCAAGCAGCCGGGCGGCGATGTCGTGATCTGGTTCCCGCCCTGGGTCGTGGTCGACAAGGACGGCTGCATCAAGATCAAGCCGGGCGGCACCACCACCATCCCCGGCCCCGATGGCGAGAAACCGCCGCAGAGCGCAGGCCCGGTCCGCACGCTACGCATCCGCGGCAATGCGATAACCGAGCATGGCGGAAGCGGCATTTCCATCGCGCACTGGTTCATGGCCGACCCGAACGCCAAGATCGAGGAGCTGGACGATATCGAGGTCGAGGACGCGAAGATCGACGATAACCGCATCCATCGTTGCTCGCTGATCGATCTCGTCTCGGCGCTACCGGTCGATGCGGCGTTCAGTTCAGGGTTTGGCGGGATTGCGCTGGCGGCCACCGCCGATCTCGTCATCGACGATAATGACATCCGGGAGTGTGGTGGCGACGGACGGTCGCCGATCTGCGGCATTTATATCCGCTTCGCCGAGCGGCTGCGCATCACGCGCAACCGGATTTCGGACAATGGCCGGCCCGCCAGCCTCACCGATCCGCTGCTGGTCGGCAATATCGGCGGCATCGTGATCAGCCATGCCGATGGCGTCGAAGAAGCCGCGGGATCGGCGGTGCGGGAAATCCCCGCAGCGTTCATCGCCGAAAATCACGTCGTCAGCCCTGAAGGCCGCGCGCTCGAACTGCTCGGCACCGGCACGATGATGGTCCAGGAAAACAGCCTGACCTCGCACGGCAACAATATCGTCGGGCTGATTCTGCAATTGCTCGCCAGATTGCTCGTCCCGAAGGACGATGTCGGCGGCAAGCTTGCTGCGGACGAGGAGCTGAAAGGGCAGCTGCGCGCCGTGCTGGCGCAGATTGGCGGGTCAGCGGTGCTGATCCTCAATACCGGCCGCAACCCCAATCTCGCTGCCTTTGGCTACGCCACGACACCGCTCACCGGCGAACCTGTCACGCATAACAAGCCGCCCCCGCCGGCACCCGTCGCGCAGCCCGCAGCGGCGCCCGCTGCCACAGGGGTCAGCACGCAGCCGGTCGACGGCCCGGTACAGCTTGAGCCGGTGGTAGTGGTCGGATCGAAGCGCCGCAACGAGTCGGTGCTCGGTGCCATGGGTGTCAACAACCAGGGCGCGGCCCCGTTGCCGCCAGGCGGCCAAGTCTCGTTTAGCGACAATATGGTTGCGTTCGACGCCCGGTCGACCGCGATCACCATCTCGCTCTGCTCTGTGGCGATCCTGTCTTTCGACGATGTCGGGATGCACGACAATGTTTGCTCGGTCGACCTGATCGACGACTTCGTGCTGATCAATGCCCTGGTGTTCGGCTTCGCCTCATGCCGGACGATCGGCAATCGCTTCCGCGAGACGATCAAGGAAAACGGGGTCGGCGGTACGGGCATCGCCCCGACCTTCCTGTCGGCGCTGACCTTCGGCATCCTCAACGCGACCGAACTCAACCAGGGCGATTATTGCTTCCTGGTCCTGGGCAAGAAGAAGCCGCGCGTGCTGATCGACACAACGGCAGCGGGCACGGTCGCCTATCTCGACACCAACCGTCACACCATCGACGAAGATTATTGCGCCAAGTTCCAGCGCATCAACTTCGACTATGGCACCGATTTGAAGGAGCGTTTGCATGGCTAGCGACATGGAGTCACGGCTCCTCGACCTGCTGAACGATTCCGCCGCGGCGGCGCTGCAAACCGATATGGCTCAGGCAGTGGCGCTCCGGCATCAGCAGTTGCTGCTGCGTCAGCGGGTCGGCGCGGCGGCGGCGCGATTGCGCCGCGCCACGGAGGATGGTGCGCCGCCCGATCAGATCAGCGCGCTCGAGGCGCAAGTTGCGCGGCGCAGCGGGCGCCTGGACGCGACGACCCGCATCGCCGAGGCCGCCGATATCCGCCGGCCGCCGCCGGCACCGAACCAGGCGCAGATTTTCGGCCGCGCGACTGGATCTGTCGAGAAGCCGCCGGTCACCGCAGCGGTGCTGGCGGCGTCGGGCACGATATTGGCGCGCGCCGCCGCCAACGCCGACGGGGTCTTTCATCTGTCGGCCGATGGCGCGCTGGAGGATGTCATGCTCCAGCTGTCCGACAAATCGCGCCGCATCCTCTATCGCTCGCCCGAGCCGTTCAACGTCGCGGCGGGGGCGGTCCTTCAGATCGAGGTCACGCTTGGCAAACCGGACCCCAAACCGGGCCACGTCCCCGACAAGCCCTTCATGCCCGATCTGATCGGACAGAACGAACGCGTCGCGCTGGTGCTGCTCGAACGGCTCGGGCTGAAAGCCAAGGTCAAGGATGCCCAGGGCGAAGGTGACGCCGATATCGTGATCGAGCAGGCGCCCGAAGCAGGGCACGCCGTATCACCCTCGACGGCGGTCACACTGACGGTGCGTCGCGTCAAGCCGCGCAAGACGATGCCCGTTACGAAGACCGAAACCAATACGGCCGACTTGCCCGACATGGCCGGAGCGCCGCTCAAGGAAGCACGCGACATCCTGCGGCGGTTGAAGCTGAAAGTTGTGGTCGAACGCAGAGCCCATCGCGGCGCCGCCGATATCGTGATCGAACAGGTTCCTGGCAAAGGCACGCCGGTCGACGGGTTGAAGGAGGTCCGGCTGGTGGTTTCCAAAGCGGCTCAGCCGGCAGTGAAACGACGCGTCGCCAAGGCGCCTGCCCGCCCAGCGGCGAAGCGATCATGATCCCGCCTGCCTCTCTCCGGAGGATCATGGTCTGATGGGCTATGCGGCGCCGATCCGTAAGGCGGCCGCAACGCCGGCTCCCGCGGCCGCCCCGGCGCGACCGCGAGCACGCCCGGCATCCACCGGGTCGGGCGCCAGATCGGGCGCCGGCATCCTCCAGGCGAAGTTCGCGCTTGGCCCGCGTGCCGACGCATTCGAACGCGAGGCCGACAGCGCCGCTGCGCATGTCGTGGGTGGCCAGGCTGGCGTACCGAGCCTGTCGCCGCTGTTCGCCAGTACCGCGCTGACGCAACGCGCCTGCGCCGCCTGTCAACTGGGCGACGATGACACGCACGGCGCCATCCAGCGCAAATGCGCCGGCTGCGGTGGATCGGGGGGCTCGTGCGGGTGCAACGACAAGAAGCAAGAGGAAGATCCGCATCCCGAACTGCAGATCGATCGCGCCGCGAAACGCTCCAGCGACGGTGATGGCAGCGCGCTTCGTGCGGTCGAGAGCGTCATCGCAACACCGGGCCGGCCACTGCCCAATGCCGTGCGCGGCGATATGGAACAGGGGTTCGGCCGCGACTTCAGTCAGGTACGCGTTCATGATTCGCCGCGCGCCGCCGCATCGGCCGAAGGGATCGGCGCGCATGCCTATACGGTCGGCAATCACATTGCCTTCAACCAGGGCCAGTTTCGCCCAGACACCAGCAGCGGGCGCTTCCTGCTGGCGCACGAACTGGCGCACACCGTCCAGCAGGCCGGCGCGCCGAGCGCGCGGCCCGACCGGATCAGCCGCCCGGCCGACCGCCATGAGGGCGAGGCGCACCGCGCCGCACATGCCGCCGTCTCGGGCGGGCCGATGCCCGCACTGACGGCTGGCGCCGCACCAGTCAGCCGTTACAGTTTCGACGATTTTGCCAATGACGTGTCCGATGTCGGCGGCGCGGTGGTCGATGGCGTGGTCGATGCCGGCGGCGCGGTGGTCGACGGGGTCGTTGATGTCGGCGGGGCGGTGGTCGACGGCGTGGTCGATGTCGCCGACGCGGTTGCCGACGCGATCAGCGCGATGTGGGACACCGCGATCCAGATCGCCAGCGCGATCGGCGGCGCGGTCTCGCTCGACGGCACCACCATCGTGATCGACGTGCCCCAGTTCGAGCCATGCCCCGAATTCGAGTTCCAGTTTTCGCTCAGCGATATCGGGATCGAGCCGAGCTTCTACTTCCCGATTGTCGCGGGCGCACTGACGATTGGCGTGCTCGACGTGATCGGCACGGCCGGCATCGAAGTCACGGTGGATCCCGGCATCGGCTTCCGGCTCGAAGGCTGCAGCTTCGGCCCGGCGCAGATCCGCATCGACCCGCTGTCCGCCAGCACGACCGTGATGGGCGCCGCGTCGATCACCACCGCGTCGGAGGTCAGCCTGGGTGCGGATCTTGCACTGAAAGCGCAGCTGGTCGGGGTCCTGACCATCCCGTTCGAGCCGCCGATCATCCTGATCGCACCGGTCGTCGGCATCGCCGCGGGCGGTACGATGGCGCTGATGCTGCAGCAACGCGACATCATCGATCATTATTTCAGCGTGACCATGGGTCTTGGCGGTTTCTCCGAATACAGCCACACCTATGCCGAGATCGGCTATGGGCTGGATTTCGCTTATGGCTTGTTCGGTGCGGTCGACATCATGGGGCTCAACATCTGCCGCGTGGGCTGGCCGCTGGGCAGCCTTCACGAACAGATCGCGGCCGGCCTGACGCTCGACACCGCAATGTCGGTCGGTACCGGCGGGATCGGCTTCTCCTTCTCCGCCAGCGCCGTGCCGCTCGCGCATAATCCGCTCGACGACCTCTCCTTCGCATTCGACCAGTCGCGGCTCGAGGATGATTGTCCGCTGTGCGATTTCTTCACCAGCAATAATCTGATGCCGGGCCAGAACGGCTATAACTGGGCAGCGCACGAGCCGACCCTGCCGCGCTGGGGCGGGCCGTTGTCCGGCATCTATGTCCGCAATCCGGGCATTGCCAGCGGTGCGTCATGCCGCGGAACCTGCGGCGTCGACTGCCCGCCCGAACCAACCTGCGACGCGCCCTATGATCGCACCGTATGCGAGGATGTCGGCGACCGCCACGTCTGGCACGTCTACCGGGGCTATGCGACCTGCGGCACCGCGCGGGGCTGCCGCGATCATGACGCCTGTTACGACTTCGCGGCGATGGAACCGATCTGGGGATTTGGCGGCTATCTGATCGGGCCAATGTACCGCGCCTGCGATCTCGAGGCGATGTGCGGCTACACCTTCAAGCAGGCCGTGACCTGGGCGATGGGCGGCGGCCCGTTTGACGAGGACCGGATGGCCTATGCCGATCAACACGATGTCCTGCCCGGCTGTCTTGGTCCCTGCCCACAGAATACCGCAGCGGCGGGCGAGCCGGAGGTCCAGGAGACATGCCTCGACGACCGCGAACTTTGGCCCGGAGTTCAGACCGAGGACCATTGGGAAAAGCATTTCGGCAACTGGCGGCTGATCCAGGGCTTTGCCGAAGTGCCGTGGATCGGCGGGGTTCATTATGGCGTGGATGCTCAAGCGGACGGCCGGATAGATGTTTTCGGCGAGCTCGGCCCGCTCAATCTCGAAAATGCCTGCCTGACCTATGACGCAGCAGGCCGACTCTATACCGGCTCCGCCGAACTGGCACTGCATTACTATATTGGCGGATCGGCCATGATCCGCGCGGCGCTCGACGGCTGGCTCGCCGATCTGTTCTGCCTCGCGCAGTGGGTGACGCTGCGCGGCACGCTGAGCGCGCTTGCAACGATCGGAATGCCGGGAAATGTCCGTGCCCGCGTGACGCTGGAATGCGTCAATGGCGAGTTGCGGGTCATTCCCGATCTCTCGCTCACGACCTGCTTGGACGTGTCTGGCGAGATCATCGCCGCGCTCGACTTCTTTCTGCTCAACGTCAACGTCTGGAGCCAGGAATGGCCGCTGTTCCACAAGGAGATTGAGCGGTGCTGGCAGATCGGACTGGAGTTCGATCCGTTCATCGTCGGCGAACAGCCCAATTTCCGAATGGACAGCAGCTGGCTCGATATCAACGACCTGCTGTTCGATCTCTTCGATCCGGCACAGGTCCGCGACGTCGACCGGGGGTCGCGGCGCAACCCGTTGCCCGACCCAAGCGTGCTGCTGCCGTGCCTGCGTGGAGGAGACGATCCGCCACCGGTGCCCGATGACGACCAGAATTGTCCGACCCGGGCGACCGGCGCCGATGCGAGGCGACTGAAGACCAACCCCGAACGCTTGCCGCGGTTCGGCCCGGTGAGCAATCTGACCATCACCGCCGGCGCCAGCGCCAATGTGGCGAGCTGGATGGAAGCGCCTTTCCTCAGCACACCGCATCCGCCCGGCTCGCCGACCCGCGATGCGGTGCAGCGCGGCATCTATCGCCAGCCGGGCCTTCCCACCCAGGGCTGTGTGCGGTCGGGTTCCAAAAAGAGCCAGGTCTATGCGAAGGGCCATTTGCTGAACGAGAACGTCGGCGGCCTTGCGGAGGAATTCAATCTCTTCCCGATCACCGAAGAAGCGAACAAGGCGCATGAACGTCAAGTGGAACAGGGCGGGCAGAGAGTGGTCCCGCGCGTCGAGGTCGGTGACGAAGTGCTCTACTATAAAGTGACGGTGCAGGATGTGTCCGCGCCGCAGGAAATCATGCGGCGGGACGGCACGGGGACCAATTTGTTCGAAATAAGCTCAACGCTTCACTGCGAAGTCGCCGATTATCAACTCTGCTCGAACGACACGTTGCGGCGCAATCCGATCCAGACGGTCGATGTCCCGTCCGTGTTCAGGTTCCATCCCTCGGGCGGACGGCCGTTCGACGATGTGATGAAGCCCTGCCCGCGCACCTAGAATCTTTTTCGGCTGAGCGGAATCAAACTCTAGGCAGGCGACGGCCCGGCGCTTTCGGCCAGAAACTTGAGCGTGAACAAGGTGACCCGATCAGCGTCGGACACAGTCATCTTCCACGCTTCACAATTCCAGAAACGTTCCGGCATTTCCTTGAGGACCTCGGCCGAATACCGCACCGCCTCCATCCTGGCCGCGGCCAGATCGGGCAATTCCGATCCGTGCAAATCGGGCAGATCCTCACCGTCTGCAATGTCGAAAAAATAATGGGGCATGGCGGCTTTCAAATCCCAGCGGGAGCGCTTCAAAATCTCGGCTGCCCCTTGCCCTCTGCGTAAGAAGGCGATCGCCAGAATCTGCAACAAGGCACCGTTCCGGACAATATAGTGAATTTCCATAGGGACAACTGCAAGAAAAATTAACCATGGTTATCCAGCTTGTTCGTCCCAATACTGGTCACGCTTCGCATGAGGCAGTGATTCGCGGACTATCCAGGCGGAACGAGCCCTGCCGCAAAAGCGATGCGCAATGCCTCGGACAGCGTGCGCACGCGCAGTTTGGTCATTAAATTGGCACGGTAGATTTCGACCGTTCTTGGGCTGATGTCGAGTTCATGGGCGATGACCTTGTTGGCCCGCCCCTCGATCAGTCCGGTCAGCACCTCCCGTTCGCGCGGCGACAGCACGGCGATCTTGGCCACGGCCTGCCGCATATGCGCCGCGCCGGCGCCGTCCTCGGTCAGCTTGGCAAACGCGACCTCGATCGCAGCAAGCAGTTTTTCGGCCTGATAGGGTTTTTCGATAAAGTCGGTCGCCCCCGCCTTCATCGCTTGCACGGCAAGTCCCACATTGCCTTCGCCAGTCACGATGATCACCGCAAACGCCTTGGCGCCCTGGTCGCGAATTGCCTGAAGCACATCGAGTCCATTGGCCCCCGGCATGTGAAAGTCGAGCAGCACAACGCCCGGATCGAGATCTGGCACCTCTGCCAGAAAATGGTCGCCGCTGGGAAAACTGCGCACCACGAGATCGGGCTGCGGCGACAATAGGGTGTGAAGCGACGCGCGCACCGCGTCGTCGTCGTCGACGAGATAGATTGAGTGTGTCATCTCCCTAACTCCTCTAACTCTCCCAGCTCCTCAAATTCCTCCAGTTCTTCGAGCGCCGGCAGCGTGAAGCTGAATTCCGCGCCGCCGCCGATCCGGTCCGTCGCCACCAGCGTGCCGCCATGCGCCTCGACGATGCGCCGCGAGATCGACAAGCCAATGCCCATGGCGGAGCCTGACTTGGTCGTCGCGAACCGCGCGTAAAGTTCATCGCCGATCGACTTGGGCAAGCCGCGGCCATTGTCGCTCACCGACAGCTCGTTCATGCCATCCGCCACCCGGCGCGAGGCAATGACGATCTCGCGCGCGCCCTTGGGCTGCTCGCGCAACGCGTCGACCGCATTGCGCAGGAGATTGACCATCACCTGTTGCACCTGGATGCGGTCGGCGAAGACCATGTCGGCGGCAGGATCGAGGCAATAGCGCAGCTTGATTCCGAACTGGGCGGTGCCGAACAGGACGAGGTCCACCGCCTCCCGCACCGTCTTGGCGAGCGATTCGGCACGCATTTCCGTCTCGCTCTTGGTCAGGAAATCGCGCAATCGCCGGATGATTTCGCCCGACCGCAGCATCTGTTCCTCGCCCATCCTGAGCAAGTCGGCGACCCGCGCGCCGTCTTCACCGCGTTCGATCGCCATGCGCGCCGAGGCGAGAAAATTGGCGGTCGCGCTGAGCGGCTGGTTCAGTTCGTGCGCCAGGTCGGCCGCAACCTCGCTCATCGCGCTTTGACGCGAGATATGGGCCAGTTCGGCATTGAGCTCGCTCAACCGTTGTTCGGTGGCGCGCCGGTCGGAGATGTCGCGAACAATGCCGGTAAACATGCGCTCCCCGCCAAACCAGGCTTCCCCGACATTCAACTCGACCGGAAAGGTCGACCGATCGACGCGCCGGCCGGTCAGTTCACGAGCGGGTCCACCCGCATGCCGTCGACCCGGATCGAGCGCCTGCACGATCGACTGGCCGTGTACCGCGGTAAACACCTCCGGGATCAGCCGTTTGACGTCGCTGCCGATCGCCGCCGCGCTGTCGCAACCGAACATCCGCTCGGCCGCCGCGCTGAAGCTGCGGATCGTGCCGGCCATGTTGAAAACGATCGTCGCGCCCGGCACGACATCGATGATCGATTGCAATTGCTGCGCCGCGTCGCGTTCATTGCGTTCGGTGACATCGACATTGGCCGCAACCACCGAGGCAAGCCGGCCACCCTCCCGATAGATCAGCCGGGCAGTCCCCTCGACCGTGCGCAGGGCGCCGTTCGGCTGCCTGAAGCGATACTGGAAGGTGATCCGTTCATCGTGATTGGCGGCCGCGCGCGCAACCGAGTCCATCACCCCTTTCGCATCCTCCGGCTCGACCAGCGCCTCCCATTGCGCAAAGCTGCTCAGGCTGCCGGGTTCCAGACCCAGCCGCTGCTCCGACCCGGATGACCATTCGAGTTGCCCGGTCATGACGTTCCAGTCGGATATGCCGAGCTGATAGGCCTCCGCGGCAATCGCGAAACGCGCTTCACTGGCGCGCAGTGCCTCCTCGGCGCGGACGCGATCGGAAATGTCCAGCATCCTGACCACGAACAGCGGTTCGTGCCCTGCACGTTCAACCACCTGAGTATGCTGCAGCACCCTGATCCGCGATCCGTCGCTGCACCGCACGCTCAGATCGAGTTCGCCGGCCAGCGGCGTCCGGGGGATCTCGCCGCCAGTCACCCCCATGCTGCGCGGCTGCAGCAAGGCTTCCTTGTTTCGGCCGATCACCTCGCTGGCGGACCAGCCATAAAGCTGTTCGCAGCCGCGCGACCAATGGACGATCTCTCCACTGGGCCGGGTCAGGACGATCGCTGCGACATCCAGCGCGTTGGCGATCTCCTGCGACCTGGCCTGTTGATGCGCGAGCCGGTCGACCGACAGCCGGACCAGCAACCCGATGACGCCGATATTGCAGAGAATGGCGATCAGGTCAGTCGCGAGCGGCGATCCGTGCAGCGTGGCCGGTACCCAGCGCGTGACGACCATGGGCAGGACCGGCAGCAGCACGACCAGCCCGACCAGCGGCCATCTGAGGCGGCTTCGCGCGCGGAAAAGATTCCAGCGCGTTCCCTGGCGCCAGAGCAGGAAGGCGGACGTGAGCAGGATGTTGGCGAGCGCCGCGGGAAAGGGCGAGATGAGGATTTGCATGACGCTATCGCGATCCGGAACGATCGCGAACAGCAGCAGCAGCGAGAAGAGGCCGACACACAGGGACGCCGCGGCAAGCAGATTGGCAAGCCCCGTGCCGGCGCTCATTTTGGCCCCCGTACCGGCCCGGCCGCGATGCGCCGACAGCAGCAAGGCGGTGCCGAGAAACGCGAAGGCAACGATCGAATTGGCCGCCGGCGGTTCACGAAATCCAATGGCGATCCGCAGCCACCCGGTGGGCAGCCTCGCGCCACTGCCCGATAGCCCGCCAACGCCCTGCCCGACCAGCGCGAGCCATGCGATCAGGAGAGGGACGCCGAGCAGCAACGGCGCCGCGCGGCGGCCTCGCAGAGTCGCGATGAAGCCGGCGACGAGGAACAAATAGCCAAGCGCCGCCAAGGGTCCCATTGGGTAGCCGGCAATACCGACCCCCTGAAGCGTCGGCACATCGACCAGCCATCCGGTAAACGCAATACCGCTGATAAGTCCCGCGGCCGTGACAAGGCCGAACACCATCCTCTGCTCTTCGACTGCGGCGTTCGTCCGACGCGCAGCGAGCTGCCGCTTCACATCTTTGCTTTCCTTCCCGCCAGCGCTTCATTGCGGAGTCGAACGCTAACGCAGCAAAGATTTAGAGGCCCGCCCGATTAACCATGGAAGTATTATCTAGTCCGAATCGGCTCTAACCTGCGCAAATCGCCCCGGCGGAGGCGATCTTGGAGCCGGCAGGCTCACCCCATCGGCAGGCGCCGCACGATCTCTCGCCGTGGTTGCCATTCGGTCAGCACGTCGCATAGTCGCCAATAGAGCAGCGCGCCACCGATGCGCAGGGCATCGCCCGGCGGCATGCGGTGCCGGCCGCCGCCCGGCTGCATACCCTTGCCGCCCGGCGCGGGTTGATCGGCAGGCGGCTCGCGCACGACACGAAAGCCGCTTGGCACGATCTTCCATTCAGTTGCCGGCCGCCCCTCGACCGATCGGATCATGTCGCGGCCGCAGCGCCGACAACGACTGAAGGCAAACCCCTGATTGATCTGGGTGTCGGATACCGGCGTGTGGTTCAGCAGTTGACAGAACAGGGACATGGAGCACCTCCTTTCCGATATGAGTGATGAGATGATGGGTCGCGAGCGTGATGAGATCGGAAGGCCCCCGTTTCAGGACGCACACCAGATCCCAGATTTCAAAGCGCTGCCCGGCGGCGACAAGCAGTACCGAATGCCCGATATGCCCGCGCTCCCGCATCAACGCGGGCATCGCCATCATGCCGTCCGGCGCGACCAACGTCGTTTCGACAAAGCCGTAAGCGCGGCGCAGACGATGGGCGTCCGAACGGCCGCCGGCCTCGGCCTCAATCGTGCGCTGCATCGCATAAAGGTGATCGAACGCGACAAGGCATTGCGCCTCCTCATGCAGCCCGATGAAAAGCTTCTGGTCGGTAGAGCGGAGCCGGATGGTTTCGCCGAAGCCAGACGGCAGCTGGATATGACCCCCGCTGGTCACATCACACACAGCGCTGCCGAAAAAAGGTTCGTCCATCGGTGCCCCCATTGCCGCGGTGACATATGGTTAACCGAGCCGGTTCGAGTCGCAGAACTCCGTTAATGTACAATCGTGATATTCCGGACCCGTTATACTACGTAGCCGCCCGTCCATTGAATAGATCCGCCGGTTATTGGGAAATAGCCGCGTGGTATGGTCAAATCCTGCGTCCGATATCTTCATCCGGGTTCGTCGCATGGTTATAGCCAAGCATTTGTCCTTTCTCCCGCGCCAGCTGCTGTCATGGTCTTTGTACCGGGAGCCGGCATCGCGCGTCAGAACTTGAAGCGGATGCCTGCGGTATATTGCCGGCCAATCACGTCATAGAGCTGCCGGGCGGTCTGGAACTGATAGCCGGTGAAGGGCGGGTCGGTGTCCAGCGCATTGGCGATCACGCCGAACAGCGACACCTTGCCACCGCCCGCATTCTTCCAGAGTGCCACCTCCCCTGAAAGGTCGAGATAGACGCGCCCCTTCACGCTATCATAATCGAATGTCACCCCGGGATCGCGGGTCAGCACACCGCCGCTGACATAACGCCCGGTCAGGCTCAGCCGGTACGCATCGGTCGAATAGGTCGCGCTGGTCGTGACCTTCCAGCGCGCCGTGCCGCCGACGCCGTCAAGCAAGGGCTGGTCGGTGTTCCCGGCGAAACGCGTGACCTCTCCGCTGTCGCCGACAAGGTCGAGCTTGTCGGTATAGTTGATCAGCGCGTGCAGATCGATCGATCCGCCGCCCACCCGCATCCGGTATGCCGCCTCGACATCGACGCCGCGCGTGGCGATCTGCTGGAAATTGACCGGCGCGATCAGCAACGCGGAGATGCGGCCATCGCTGCCGCGCGGTGCGAGCAGGCAGAAGGACGCCTGGCCGGCATTGCAGCGGTCCACGAGCGACTGAGCGCCAAGCGACCCGATCGCGCCCTTGATCCGAATGTCGTAATAATCGATCGACAGGCTGAAGCGCGGCAGGAAGCTGGGCGTGAACACCATACCGGCGGTCAGCGTATCGGCGCGCTCGGGCTTCAGGAACGGGTTGCCGCCGGACACCGCATTCACGGTATAGCGCTGGCCGATCGACACGTCGTTGATCGAGAAGAGCAGAGTCTGCCCAACCTGGAAGAGTTCGTTGATATTGGGCGCTCGAATGTCACGCGATCGCGTCGCGCGGAACCGGAAACTGTTGTTGACCGCATAGTTCAGGCCGGCTTTCCAGGTCTCGACCGTGCCCGAGGTGCTGTAATCGGTCACGCGGCCGGCGATGTCGAGATCGATATTCTGCGCCCAGCTCTCATCCTTCGCCAGCGGCACCACCAGTTCACCGAACGCTTCCTTGACCGTGATCCGGCCGGTGAAGGGCTGAGTATTGCCAACCCGGAAGGCGCGGGCGATCGACAGCGGGTCCGAGGTGACGTCGACCGTCTGCCGCCGCCACTGCCCGCCGACCGCGAGCGACACGGGCCCGGCCCAGGTCGAGAAAGGCTCGCCGCGGATCGCGAGGTCCGCTGTCTGCTGCCTGATCTGCCAGTCGCGCACCGAGGTCCCGGTGATATAGTCGATCGCCTGTTGCGACGGCGAACCGACACCGAAGAGATTGAGCGGGACGCAGCCATTGCCCGGATCGGTCAGGGTCGATTGGCAGACGATGCCGCCGGTCACCGGATTGATCACCGCGTCGATCGCCAGCAGCCGCCGGGCATTGATGACATTGCCGGTGAACAAGGTCCGGTTGTGCGTCCGGCCATAGGAATAGGACGCGTCGAAGGTCCATGACCCGCCGAGCTTGCCCCGCACGCCGCCGACCGCCTGCCAGGTTTCGGCCTTTTGCTCGATCTTGCCGATGCCGTAATCGAGATTGCCGCGCCCGAGCGTGAAGCTGTCGAGTCCCTGCGTCACCATGTCGGCCCGCACCGATGCCGGCAGAAACGCATTGCGCCGCAGGATCGTGAAATTGTCATAGCTCGGGATCGAGGCCTCCGAGAAGCTCGACCGGCCATAATCGATGCTGGCATAAGCCGTGACGGCGTCGGTCACATCGAACCGCACCCCGCCATAGGCGCTGCGGCGCTTCAACGGCGTTTCCAGCACATAGGGCGAGGCAAGCGGATCACCGTCCCCGCCGTCCATCGAATTGTCGGGGGTCACCAGGGTGCCGAAGCGGAACGGCATGGTCGTACCGTTCGGCCCGAAGGCGAGACCGCTCAGCGGCCCGGAGAAGATCGCACCGCCGGGGGCCGAATTGGAGGTCCGCGCATCGTTGACATGCAGATACATCGGCGCGCCATTGGTGGCGGTATAGGCCGGGTTGAGGATCACGCCGCGGTTGCCGGCCCAGGCGCGCGAAGACCCATTGGCGATGCCGCCATTCTCGGCCATTTCGCCACCGAGCAGGATATGGCCCCGGCCGCCCGCGAAGTTTGCGCCGAACGCCAGCGACGCCAGATAATTGCGGTGATCGTTATGATCGGTGATCCCGCCCTGGATACTGCCGCGGACACCCTCGAGCTTGTCGTCGAGCTTGAGGTTCACCACGCCGGCGACCGCATCGGACCCGTAAGCAGCCGACGCGCCGCCGGTCACCACGTCCACGCCCCCGATCAGCGCCTGTGGGATCAGATTGGTATTGATCGCCCCTTCCGGCGTGGCCGGAACATAGCGCTTGCCGTCGATCAGGGTCAGCGTGCGCAGATAGGTCAGGCCGCGAAGGTCAAGGAAATTGCCCCCGGCCAGCTTGGACAGATTGCCGACCGATGACGGCGTGACGCTTGGCTTCAGCGCGGGAAGCTGATTCAGGGCATCGGCAAGATTGGCGGCCGAGACACGGTTCAGGTCGGCCGAATCGAGGCTGGTGACCGGGGTCGGCGAGACGAAGCCGGGCCGCGCCACCAATGTGCCGGTGACGATGATGTCATCGGTGGTGGTGTCGGCGTCCGGGCTGTCCTCGGCGGCGGCAGGGACATCCGGCGCAGCCTGCGCCAAAGCGGGTGATGCCGAAACCAGCGCGAAGACGGCGCTCGCGCAGAGCAGTGCCCTGAGTCGCCTGCGTGCTGGCTCCGCGGCAAGATCGCCCGAACTGCCGCCTAAACCGTCGATCGAAAGCCCGGCCGCGTTTCTCAGAATTGCACCGTCAAACATGATCACCCCTTCCCGAAAAGATTAGGCCCGGCCTGCGCGGCATTCTTCTTGCCGGACTCGCTCCGGCAGGAATGCTCTGTGCCGCATCATTCTCCAGGGGGAAATTTATGTCAAGAAATTGTAGAAATTTCTCTGATTGGGATTTTTATGACAATTTCGAAAAGCAACTTTGGGTTCACGAAACGAGGCGGTAGGGCGGGATGAGTGTGGTGCGACTGCGGCACTGCATCATCCGAATCGGTGTGCGCCGTCGGGTTGGGTGCCGTGCGCCGTCATTCCAATTTCCCGTTGCTGCGGGAAATTCTGCGGGAAGATGCTTTTTGAGCGTTCTGCGGGAATCTGCGGGAATTTCTGCGGGAATTTTGATGGAGCGGCGCGGGAATTTTGCCGCTGTGCTGCGGGAATATCGGGGCATGGCGGGCGGTCATCTGAGCGGCTCGATTCAAACCATCTGTCAATTGGGCTTTGATCCACGACGCGCACATCATGTGCGCCAGGAGACCCGATATGACAGCGGCAGAGAGCGAGTTGAATCGCGCCGAGGATACAGCCGACCCCGCAGGTGCGGCCGATGGCGTGGGTTACGGCAAACCGCCGGCCGAGCACCGCTTCAAGAAGGGCAATCGCGCCAATCCGGGCGGCAAGCGCAAGGTGCGCCCGTCCGACCAGGTCATCCCGCAGCTTGCGGTCGAGTCATTCCACGAGATGCTGATGGTCGAGGCGCGGCGGATGGTGCGGGTCAAGGCGGGCGGGCGCATGGTCGAGATCCCGGCGCTGCAATCGGCGTTCCGCGAAGTGGCGTTGAAGGCGGCGCGCGGCAGCCGGATGGCGCTGGCGACGATGGCGCAGCTGGTGATGCGATCCGAGGTGGCGGAACGCGTCGCAGCGGCGGAGCGCGAGGCCGCCAAGGCGCAGGCAAAAGCGAAGGCCGACGCGATAGGCGGCCTGGGATTGAACCCGCCCTGGAACACGCTCTTTGACCTGAACTGGAACAAGCCGGTCAAATTCCCGGCGATGAAGGCGGCGGAAAAATATAAGGCGATCTGGACATTGGTGCTGAGCCGGGCGGCGGCGCTGAATGCGGAGGTTGCCGCACCGGTGCCGCACCCCGACGATATCACGATCGGCCGGGTGCGGGGCACCGCGCACTGGCCGGGGTCAGAGCCGGAGGAGATGCTGTCGCTCGACCAGCTCGCCGCGACGCATGCCGAATTGCAGGCCGACCTGGCGGCACGGCGGCCGGCGATCGAGGCGATGGAGGAGAGTTATGAGAAGACCGTCGCCTTGTGCGAGTGGTTCGCGCTGGACGAGGTCCGCGAGCTGATCGAGGAGCATCTGCCCGAGCAATATGCCGGACAGATCGAGCCCGACACCCGCCCGGCCGATGCGCGGGCGCGCGACACGACGCTGCGCGAACTGACCAAGAGCGACCGCGAGCGGTATGAGTATCAGCACCGCAGGGACGCCATTGACGCCGAGCAGGCGCAGATCGAGGCCGAGGATGCGGCGCGGGCCGCGGCACGGCGGCGTGGGGGCACAGTGCATGGCGGTGGGGTGCACAGCGGCGGGGAGTGGGGCGAAGGCCGTGACGAAGGTGGGGGCGAATGGGCCGGCGCGGCAAGCCCGGGGCAGGCGATGACACCTGCCGCGGAGGCGAGCATCTATCGGGCGGCGTGGCTGGAGATGCTTGAGGCAGCCGAGGATCTGCATGTCAGACTCGAACCGCCGATACCACTCGACGATGTGATCATCGATGCGGAGACGGAGACGGTAAGCTATCGGACGCCACCACCGCGCGGCCAGCACGCGAACCTGGCCAGCCTGCACGAAACACTCGCCAGGCAGAGGGAGATTGCAGGGCTGCACCTCGGCGGTATTGCGCTGGCCACGCATCCGTATCACGCGGCCGTGGCAACGTGCCGGCGCGACGACACCCTGAAGGTGTGTGCGATGATTGAGCGGCATTTGGGTGGGGCGCGAGGAAATGCCCGGCCATAGTTAAAGAGCAATCGCCGGTATCGTTCGGGAATGCACTAACGGCTCAATTGATCCGGACAGTCGCCTACCTCGAAACCGCGCGCTACAACCGGCGAATGCAGTTCGAGGAATTTCAGCCCGAAATCTCATTGCCGTTTGCGGCAACTTGCCGGCGTTATTTTACAGCCAAAACAGTCAAATCACAACTACGGCCCAAGTCGTTCGATAGAGAACAGGAAATAAAGCCATTTTGGATCTTTTCTGAAGAAATGGATAGACATCGACTTCACGATGATCAACATTTCAATCGACTCTTTGGAGTAGTTGGCATTCTCGGCAACCTGAAACGCACAAGCGAGCGCCTTCAGATTCTAATGAGTTTGGAAAGCAACAGGGGAAGTATTATGAACGACGCCTTTAAAGATAATAGCAGCATCACCGATCTCACTGACGAGGAATTGCACTCAGTTTTCGGCGCGGCCGCCGGAGACAGCTACGTCTGTGAGGTTAAAAACAATCAAATTGTAATAAAGAGCTGCAAGAAGGTCGATTAACGTCTTGATGATTAGGAATGGCTATGAATCCGATTATGCAAGAGTCCGAGAGTGTTACTGATCTCACCGATGAAGAGCTGGAGCTCGTGAGCGGAGGCGCAACTTTCACAAAACAATGCCAGATCAAGAAAGATGGCACCGGATGGTGTTTCTTGAAAGAAGACTAATCAAAACCTGGCAATTATAAAATGAATTTTTCAATTGGAAAAACCTATATGGCCCACGGCATGAAAATCGTGGGCCTCTTCTTAATACCCACATTATTCATTTCATCAGCAAATTCCTACGCCTCCGAAAATTCGTTATCTTTTGTCCAAGATTTCGATGGTCTGCTGGGAGCGTTCGCTCCACAGAATCAGGGCGAAAACTCAGGCAAAGTCACTTTAGAAAAGCCAAAATTACCACCGGGGGATTATACTCTCTGTAAACTCCCCCCCAAAATCATCTATCTCAATATGATCGGCGGTCAATCATTATCCCGGACTGTCGTTGATCAGTCTGGGATGAAGTGGCGAGACTATATCCAGCTGATCAAAAGCCATTATGATAAAGTCAGAACACTGAATGTATCTTATCTGGATCAACTGGAAACAGCTGCAAACCTGGATCAAGCTATTCGCAAAGCCATAGGCGACTACGGATTAGAATCGGCTGAGTCCGAGCAGGCGCAGGTTTATCAAGCCTCTCTCTGGGCCGCATCTTGCCTTGTCGACCGCCATAACACCTCTCTGGTGAGAGAGGTGCTGGAGAGGAAGGACTGGCCCGGGGATGGCCGGACGCCGAGGGGCAAGCAGGCATCGAAAAATATGTTTCTGCTCTTCCAGCACGCCGTCTTCGATGATTCCGAAATGCCAAACCTGATGAGGATCGTCGAAAGGGCTTGGTCGAAACGGATTATTGAGCCGTCCGAATATGCGCGATTGAAAGATCGCTATACCGAACGACAGTTTAGTTATCAACTTTACGGCACATCTACGACTTACGAAAGTGGAGGCCCACTCATCGATCACTCGGAAGGGTGCCTGGAAGACTTGAACAACCGTCGTCGCGCGCTCGGAATAGATCCTCTTGGATCAAAAACCGCCGTCAAAACCAGAGAGGGGAAATTGTGTCCCGTCGAGCGCTGACTGAGAGGTCTTTGCTTGTCTACTCTGGTCAGATGAGTAGTTGGTTTTCCGACATGATTCGGCAAGCAGTATTGGGAATCACATTACGCGTTGACACGACCTCCAATCTGGACGTGGAATTCGGACAGATAATGGACCTCGTCTCAAGCTATGACTTGGTATACGCACGATTGTACATGAGGCCGCCGTCTGGCTATTCGTCTGTTGAATTAAACTCGTTCTTCTCGGCACGGGAGTGGTTCAATATCGTGCTGTCGTTTACCGAAATATTGCCGCCCGACAAATTTCTCAATCACCCGATCCGATCCCTGATCGCCGAGTCCAAGCCCCTTCAGCTCGACACGGCTAAGAAAGTGGGTTTCCGAATTCCCGAAACAATATTTACCAACAATCCGGCGGTGATGCGCGAATTCGCGATGAATGTGGGTCAGTGCATCGCCAAGCCAGTAGATACATCGATCACTGCAAATCCGGATAATCCGGAGGATACTCTAATTCTTTTTACCAGAGACATTAGTGCAAGCTCCATCAAGGATTCTGAATCGTACCAATCCACCTCTCCGATGATCCTGCAAGAAAGGATCGACAAGAAATACGAGTTACGAGCGGTCGTATACGGAGACGCAGTCCGATTTATAAAAATCGATTCGCAACGGGATGAACGGACTCGGCTGGATTTTCGCAGGAAACTTTCCGATTCTAGCATGTACTCTATTTCTCAGGACGAATTTTCTCTAGGCAATAAATGTATCGCTTATTGCAGAGCCATGGGATTGGATTCTGGCGTGTTTGATCTTGCCATACCTCTCACGGGCGATCCCGTCTTTTTTGAATGCAATCCCAATGGCCAGTGGGGCGGCATGAATACGTCAGCCGGAGGAGACATCCATCAAATGGCTGCACAATATGTAGCCGATCGGGTTTGCCGTGCTTAAATCGCCTGGAGCTTGCGCGGGGTTGTTCGCACGGTCTTTCCCGGAGCCTGGGAATTCCCTTCTACGGTGCAGGACTCCTCGTCACCCGGCCAGACAGCCGTGAGTGCGCCTCTTTCAACGCTCTTCCGTAAGGAGGTTCTGGAACTACGCCAGTCCCGTCTCCACGGCGATGTTAACCTGGTGACTCCGGTTTCGTGGCAGATCATAGGGTTTACGCTGCTCGGGGCCTTGGTCCTCGCCCTTATTTTCGCGGCCACTGCAACGTACTCGCGTGTGGAGACAGTGTCCGGGATCATCGCGCTTGATCGGGGCTTCGCAACCATCGTTCCATCGCGTTCCGGGACGATTTCAGCCCTCCGCGTTCGCGAGGGAGAGGTGGTTACAGCAGGACAGCCACTGGTAGAAATCCGCTCCGAAGAGGACATGGCAAAGGGGGGAACCGTCCCCGGCAGGGTCGCAGCGGCGCTTGAGACGGAAGATTCCGAACTGAAAGCCCAAAGCAAACTCACGCTTGAGGGGGCAGCTCAAGAGCAATCCCGCCTGATAGCCCAGATGCAGGGTATTCATGAAGAAATCAGCGGCCTGGATGCACAAATTATATCGCAAAGACGCCTGATTGAGGTGGCCGAGAACGAGTTCAGGGACGTGCAGAGCGTGGCCTTGAAAGGCTATATTAGTAAGCGGGATGTGGAGGCAAGAGAGGCGACGCTTATCGGGCGTCGTCAGCAGCTTTCGCAGCTTGAGCAAACGCGATCGGTTAAATCCGCCGACTACGCTCAGGCCCGCCGGACGATCGACGCTACGGTTGCGAATGCGCGCGCGCAGGTTGCCGGGTTGCAATCGAGCCGCGCGCAATTGAGTCAGAAGTTGGCGGAAGTTGCGACGGCCAAAGGCTATACGATCAATGCGCCGATTGATGGAGCGATCACGGCAATGACGGCGCGCCTCGGCCAACCCACAAACCAGCAACAGACTCTAATGATCGTTCGGCCAACGAACGCTATTTCGCGCGCCGAACTCTACGCTCCCAGTCAGGCGGCCGGTTTTCTGGCTCAAGGTCAGGAAGTTCGTCTGGCGGTAGATGCCTTTCCGTTTCAGAGATTCGGGGTCGTGACCGGCAGGATCATCCAGATTTCATCCGTTGCAATTCCAAGAGCCGACAAGGCTGGAGACACCGTTCCCGTCTACCTTGTCGTCGTTTCTCTGGTCAATCCCTCGGTAATGGCTTTTGGAAAGCGACAGCCGCTGCTGCCCGGTATGACTGTAAGCGCAAGAATTGTCACCCAGGAACAAAGTCTGATCGAGTGGCTATTCGAGCCCATTTTCGCGGTACGCAGACGTTGATCCATGACCTTCACCTGGGATTTCGGTCCGACGCCCGGGTCCGCCACGTTCGTCAGACCGAAGTCTCGGAATGCGGTCTCGCATCGCTTGCCATGGTTGCGAATTACTATGGGCTTGACGTCGACATTGGAACGCTGAGGCGGCAATTTGCCCCTTCATTGCGCGGGGCGGCGTTAGGATCCCTTATTTCGGTTGCAGACAGGCTGGGCCTCAACGCCCGCGCGGTTAAACTTCCGCTTGGCGCAGTGGCGGACCTGCGCATGCCCGCCATCCTGCACTGGGATCTCAATCACTACGTCGTGGTGGAATGCACCAAGGGCGGAAAGGCGCTCATTCATGACCCGGCAGGACGCACGCGGTGGCTGGATTTAGAGGAACTTTCAAAGCACTTTACCGGTGTGGCGCTGGAACTCCATCCCGCAGAAAACTTCGAAAAACTAAGCCATCGCGAAAGGCTGAAACTGCCACAGCTCTGGCGCCGGATGACGGGCCTGAAGCGAGCGCTCGTGCAAACGCTCGTCCTAAGCGTGGTGATGCAAGCCTTCGTCCTGGCGCTGCCCTACTATATGCAGGTGGCAATCGACAGCGCACTTCCGGCCCTCGATAAGAATCTGCTTGCCGTATTAGCTCTTGGGTTTGGCCTATTCACGATCATCAATGCCGGCGCTTCATTGCTGAGATCGCAGGTGCTGCTCTCGGCGGGAACGTCGATCGGTTATGGGGTTGCCACAAACATAGCGCGGCGGCTGTTTCGATTGCCCGTCTCCTGGTTTGAACGGCGACATGTCGGCGACATTCTGTCCAGATTTCAGTCAGTCACTCCAATTCAGGAAGCGCTGACCCAAGGCGCCGTCGCGGCAGTGATTGATGGTGCTCTTGCGGGCGTGACGCTGGTCCTGATGTTCTTTTACAGTCCGGCTCTTGCTTTCGTTGCCGTGTTGGCATTTGCGGCATACGCCCTTGTTCGATTTGTGTCGTTTTCATTTCAGCGCGAAGCGCAAGAAGACACAATTGTTCTTCATTCTCGAGAGCAATCGATGCTCATTGAGAGCATTCGGGGGATGGTGACTCTCCGCCTGTTTAATCGTGAGAGCGCTCGCCACGCGCATTGGCAGTCGAAATTGGTCAGCGCCGTCAATGCAGATGTCAGATTGGCAAGAATCGGTATCTGGCAACACAGTGCGAATGCGCTGATCTTTGGTCTTGAGGAAATTATCACCATATGGCTGGCCATTAATTTCGTTATGGGCGGCGGTTTTAGCGTTGGTATGGCATTCGCCTTCATCGCCTATAAGACACAGTTTCTCACACGCGCGAGTTCACTGATCGACCAAGGTATCACATTCAAGATGTTGTCGCTGCATCTTGAACGTTTATCCGACGTTGCGATGGCCGATCAGGATATTAGTTTCGCTGATCCCCTTCCTCCAAAAGTTGAGCTGGCAGGGCGACTGGAGCTTCGTGATATTCGTTTCCGTTATAGCCTTTCCGACCCTATCGTAATTGATGGAGCCTCTATGATCGTGGAGCCCGGAGAGCATGTTGCGATCACCGGCCCATCAGGCGGCGGAAAATCGACGCTGGTGAAGATAATCCTCGGACTTTTGGAGCCCAATGAAGGCGAAGTACTGCTGGACGGGAGACCGCTCGCCCGCTTCGGGCATAAGAATTATCATGATCAGGTATCTGCGGTTTTGCAGGACGACAGCCTTTTCGCAGGGTCGATCGCCGACAATATCGCCCTGTTTGATGATTCCCAGGATATGGAGCGGATCATGGATTCCTCCAAGGCAGCTGCAATCCACGACGATATAATGCGCATGCCCATGGGATACGAAACTCTCGTCGGTGATATGGGTTCGTCGCTATCGGGCGGCCAGAAGCAGCGGGTTTTGCTCGCGCGTGCGCTCTACCGCAGACCCAAGCTGCTGGTCATGGATGAGGGCACAGCCCATCTGGACACCGAGACCGAGCAGCAGGTGAGCTTAGCAATTGCGGCGATGGGGATTACCAGAATTATCATCGCGCATCGCTCAGAGACCATAGCGTCCGCAGATCGCCTGTTCATGGCGGCAGGCGGCAAACTGATCCCGGTGATGATGATAGATGTAAGCAACCCCGTCGAGGAATGAGGCACTTTCCGTTCAGGATATTGAAGAACCTCCGCGAGAGCGCAGAATCCAAGTCCGCCATTATGCACGTACAGGACTCGAGCCCTTCAGATAAGATCTGAATATCATTACCTTAATTCCTAACATCGAAGCCTTCACAAAATAGCTTTCGGTAATAGCTTCGAACCCGCACGCGAAAATCCGGCTGCTCAACACGAACCATCGCCCGGTTGGACAGATCGCCGCAACCAGTGCCCCGGCCGCCAGCCCCGCGCCCAGTGCGCCAGCGCGCGCGACTAAACCTACTCACGATACGCTAGGCGACGCCGACCCGTCATTGGGCGGCTGCGTCATGTTCTGCATGGCGTCGCCCATGCTGCCCAGCGTTTCGAGGCGCGGGGTTGTCCAGGGCAGTTTTGGGTTCGGCGCATCGGGCGTCGGTGCGGTGTCGGGTGTGTCGTTGGTGGTCATTGTCGGTCTCGCAAAAAGGGATCAGGGGCGCAGTGCCGGATAGGCGCCGGCGTTGGGCGCGTTCCAGATCGTGGTGAAGTTCCAGCCGGTATAGTTGAGCGGATCGCGCAGCTGCGCGGTGGTCCGGCCGGCACCGCCCGCGCTGGTCGTCTGGCCGCTGGTGGTCATGTTCCAGTAGGAATTGGTGACGATGCCGCCGTTGCTGTTCTGGCCGATCAGGCCGCCGGCGGTTCGCGATCCGCTGACCAGCCCGGTCGCGTAGCTGTTGGTGAGGCTGCCGCCATAGAAATAGCCGATCAGGCCGCCTGCGGTGCCGTTCGACGCCGTGGCGGCGCCGGTGGCGTAGCTGTTGGCGACGGCCGAGTTATATTGATAGCCGACCAGGCCGCCGACAAAGTTGGCCCCGATCACCGCGCCGGTCGCGAACGACCGGTCGATCGCCGCGCCCGAGGCATAGCCGACCAGCCCGCCGACGTTGCTGGCGCCGGTGACGGTGCCGCTGGCGCTGCTCCGCGTGATGCTCGATCCGTCATTCTGGTTGCCGACCAGGCCGCCGACCAGATTGTTGCCGGTAACGTTGACCGCACTGGTGCTGCCGCTGATGCTCCCGCCGCCATAGAGCATCCCGACCAGGCCACCGACGCCGTTCAGGCCGGTGACGCTGCCGCTCACATTGAGCGCGCTCAGCGTGCCCGAGGACAGGCCGAACAGTCCGACATTCTTGATCGCGGCGCGATTGATGCGCAGGTTCGACAGGGTGAAGCCATTGCCGTTGAGCGTGCCGGTGAAGCCGTAAATGCCGCTGCTGACATTGGCGAGCAGCGAATAGCCGGTGCCGTTCCAGACATTGCCGAGGCCATCGGTGCCGATCGGCACGAAGCCGGTACCCGCCCACATGCCCGAATAAGAGCCGCGCGTGCCGGCGACGATGGCACCGGTTTCGGCCAGATCGATCGTGCCGGCCAGACTATATTGGCCCGACAGGCGCGCCTGATCGTAACCGATCAGCTGCAGCTGATGGCTGTTGGAGATCACCAGGCGGCCGCTGGCATCGGTGGTGGTGGTGAAGCTGGTCGGCACTTCGAAGGCGAGGAATGGCCGCGTGCTGTTGCCGGCGACGAACACGAAGCCGGCCGGGGTCGCGGTACCGATGCCGCTGGCGGCCGCGAGATTGGCATAGGCGCTCGCCTTATAGGCATAGTTCGCCGCACTCGCCTGCAATGGATCAGACGTGACCGCCAGGACGTTGGTCACGCTGCCCGAATTCGCCCCGAAGGCGCTCGCCCGGCCAGTGGAATAGCTGTCCCAATAGGCATTGCTGACCGAGCCGCCCGACTGCCGGCCGATCAGCCCGCCAAGGACGGATTGCCCGCTTACCGCGCCGGTCGCATAGGCGTTGCTGACCGAACCCTGATTCTGGCCCACCAGCCCGCCGGCAGCGGCAAATCCTGCAGATACGGCGCCGGTCGCATACACGCCGATTGCGGTCGCGCCGGCCTCATTATTCCCGATCAACCCGCCCACCATATTGGAGCCGGTGACCTTGCCACTTGCCCAGGACTGCGTGATGGACGCGGGTCCGATTCCGCTATTGAGCCCCACCAGCCCGCCAATCGCAGCGCCGCCGATCACGTCGCCGGTGGCATAGGAATTGCTGATCGCGGCGCTGTTGATGCCCACCAGCCCACCGATGCTTGCGGAATTGCCCGCGATCCCGTTGGGGCTGCCGATGACGCTGGCCGACGCATGGGAATTGTCGATCGTGCCGACATTGTTCCCGACCAGCCCGCCCGTCCATTGCGCCCCGTAAACCGTTCCGGCGGCAGAGGAATTGGTGATGCTGCCGACGTTCGAACCAGCCAGCCCACCGACCTGATAGGCCGTGGCGGTGTCCATGGTGACATTGGCGGACGATCCGTCGACCAAGCCTGCATTCTGCCCGATCAGCCCGCCGATTTCGCTGTTATTGTCGATCGTACCATGAACGGTGCCGGAGACCGACACATTGCGGATGATGGAGTCGGCACTGGATGAGCCGACCAGCAAGCCGACACTATAGGCCCCGGTGACATTGGCGCCGGTGAGACGGAGGTTCTGGATCAGCGTGCCGTTCGCACCGAACAGACCCACGCTGTTCTTGCCCGGCAAGTTGATGGTCAGCCCCGCAATGGTGAATCCCCGGCCGTCGAACGTTCCGTTCTGATAGACATTGCCTAAATCGACACCGCCGATCGGCACAAAGCCTGCGCCACCATTCCAGCCGGCGGTGCCGCTCGCGTCGATATTGCCGGCAAGGATGAAGTTGCTGCTGACGCCGGCATAATATCCTTCGGTCCCGACACCCTGCAGGCCATAGACATCGACCAGCGCAAAAGGATTGGCGGCCGAGCCGTCGCCCGAGGTCGCGCGCATTAACGATGCGCCGGCCGCAACCTGGAAATCGCCGGCAGAGAAAGTCGGCAGGACGGCGGCGACCTGCCGCCAGCTGCCGGCCACCTGCACGAACTTGCCCACGTTGATATTTCCGCCCGCGCTGGCGCCGAGACCGCCTGTCGTGTTCAGCCTCAGGGTGCCCGGAGTGGTGATCGCGCCACCGATCAAGATGTTACGTCCTGCGGTAAACGAGATCGCGTTGCCGCTGCCATTGGCCACGGTGGAAATGGTCGCGCTGGTGTTGATGTCGCGGCCGGCGATCAGCGTCACGGTCTTGGCCGCATTGGCTGTCCCGGTCGCCGTGATTGCCGCATTGACGATGATATTGTTGGCGGCATTGAGCGTGAGGCCGGCATTGCCTGACCAGCTGATCGCCGAATTGACGGTGATGTTGCCGGCTTGCGCGCCCGTCGATCCGGTGGTGATCGTCACATTGGTGCCCGCCGCCAGCGCGTTGGTGATCGAGGTGGCACCGATCTGCGAATCATTGGCGCCGGGCGTGTAGATCCCGCCCGGCAGCGTGCCGCCCGATCCCGCCACGATCGTGACGTTGCGCGGATCGAGCAGCAGCGTGCCCGACCGCGCACCGAACAGGTCGACCGCACCGTTGAACCCGAGCATGCCCTTGCTCGACACTTCCGCCTCGCCACCAGCGCCATTGACCGCGCCGCGTGCGCTGATCGCCCCGGAAAACTGGGTGCGCTCATCCGACCAGAGCATAATCCGCCCGCCGTCCCCCGCTTGCGTCGCATCCGACCGGATCATCGACGCGACATCGACCTCGAGCTCCGTTGCATGGGCGAGCGTACCCGACCCTTGCCAGTCGCCGCCGAGACGGATCGCGCCGCCACCCGTCGCTCCCGACGCATCAAGGGTGGCGCCGACCAGTTGCACGGTGGCGCCGGTGAGCGTGATCATGCCGCCATGGCTGGCGACGCTGGTCGCGTCGAGGACGCCCGAGACATTGACCACCCCCCGTGCCATGTCGCGCGCCGTGCCTGCGGTGAGGACGATGTCGTTTGCAGTGATGCGTCCCGCGACCGTGATGCCGGCCGACGGCACCTGGACCTGAAGAAAGCCGTCGCCGCCAAGGTCGACCGCTTGCTCGCCCGAGGTACCAAGCGACTGCACCCGCGCCTGAACCAGGCCCTTGCCATCACCGCGCATCGCCCCGGCAAAGCCGCCGCGAAGATAGCTGACCTGCCCCGAACGCCCCGCCGTGACGACCGACTCGTCCGCCCCCGCCATGAAATCCTGATCGGCAATATCCAATGTCGAGGCCGTGAAGCCAGCCGCCCGAACCGTCCCGGTCGAGGTGATCAGAATGCCGTTGGGATTGACCAGGAATACGCGCCCATTGGCGGTGATCTGCCCGGCGATCTCGCTGGTCGTGCTACCGGTCACGCGATTGAGCAGCGCCGCCGTCGCGCCGGGCTGGCTGATATCGACGCGCCCACCCGCACCCACGGAGAAGCTCTGCCAGTTGATGATCGCACGGTCGCTGGTCTGGGTGATCTGCATCGCCCCTGCCCCGGGCGTGGTGATGGTGGCCGCTCCGGCCTGGAGCTGGCCGCCGGTCGGCAGTTCCTGCGCGGCGGCAGCGGTGGAAACCAGCGCGGTGGAGCCGAGCAGCGCGAGCGAGACTATGCGATTCATGAGAATTATCCTCGATCAGAAACGGGTGAGAAGCGAAAAAACAGCGCGCCCGGAGCGGGCTCCGTCGCGGTGGACGCGGCCCAGCTCGATGCCTGCCGACAGGCCCGGGGAACCGCGTGCGGCCTGCCCGGCCAGTCGCAGGCCGACGCCATAAGCGACTGCGGTCGTGCTGCGCCGCTCGACGATGGTCGGCTGCATCAGCCGCACCTGCGCCTCGGCGGCAAAGGCATAGGGCGCGACGCTAGCGAGCAGGCCGCGCCGCCCGAACACAAAGGGCGCCCGGGCTTCACCGCGAACGGCATGGCCGGCATCCCCCTGAAGCGTGCCCGAGGACAGAGGCGAGATGGCGTCGAGCGAGGCCACGCCGATCTGCTCCGCATTGCCGAGCGGCCGGCCGAAACTGGTTTGCCCGCGCGCGCGCAGCGCCAGCGCCAGGTGCCGGGCAATGGGCTGATCGACCGCAGCCGACAGCGCGAGCCTGGTGAAATCGGCATCGCTTCCCGCGCGCGACAATGGCAGTATTGCGGTCGCGTCAGCCGCCGACCGGGCGCCAAACCCATTGATCCCGAACGACATCTCGACCCGGCCACTCGCACTGCCGCCGCCGGGGAGATAGGCGTTCACATCCACGCTGGTGCGCATGACCCGCAACCGATCGAGCGACAGCGGCAGAACCGCCGGAGTAATGATTCCGACACGCTCGTCCGCTGCGTCAAGGCGCGCCTCGGCACTGACCGTCAGTGCGCGGCGATGCACGAATGGATAACGGATCGCGAGCGACAAACGGCGAAACCGGCTGGCAAAACCGGGCAGCGCCGCGCTGTGCCGCGGCGCGGTGCGCGCGTCGGTCCCCTCCACCGTGATCGTCAAGCCATTGCTGCCGACCGGGATGATCGCGCCTGCCGCGAGCGCGCGGTTGCGCGGGGTGGAGTCGAGAAAGCTCGTCTCGCGCCCAAGCGTCGGGACGCCGGAGGCGCGCAGATAGATGATCTCGCCCGCCCCGAGTATCGAATTGAGGTCGATGCCGATCCCGAACGCCTCGCGCCCCAGGCTGTCGCCAAGCGTATTGTCGACGGTGGCAAAGCCAGTGACCGGACGCCAGCTGGCGTCGATTCTCAGCACGGTACCGCCCGGCCGCACGCCGGCCGCAAGCGTCGAGCGCAAGGTGAGTCCGGGTACCTCGGCCGCCAGCGTCAAGCGGCGCTCGATCTGCGCCAGCGTCACATCGGTGCGCCCGGTCAGGTCCGCCAGCACTGCGCCGACCCGACCGCGGACCCCGGCGGGCACGCCCGACAAGTCGATCCGTTCGACAAATCCTTCGATCACCGCAAAGCGGATCGTCGCCGCATCGGCGAGATCCTGGCGCGTCACCACGACCCGCAACAGGACGCGGCCGCGCCGTGCCTCGGCTGCCTCAGCCGCACCCGCCGCTGCAAAGACGGCGGCGATGCTAACCCGCTTGCCGACCAGCGTTTCGCTGAGCACGGCCAGGGTGACGGATGACAATACTCCGCCCTCGATCTCGACGCCCCCTGGCGTCACGAACAGCGCCTCGGCGCCGGCGGGCGGTGCCATCAGCGAATCCGCCGGCAGCACCAGTGGCGCTGCCGGCTGCTCCCTGACGGGGGGTGCATAGGTCGGCGGGGTAATCTGGCTGGCGGTCTGCGCCAGTGCCGGGATCCCCGCCGACGCACCCGCCAGCAGCCCGACCCCCGCGACCGCCCGCCGACGCAGTCTATGCCGGACTGCCCTGCGGCCAGCTAGGCTGCCGTCGCATGATAATCCCGCTCGCATCGTATCGCCCCCTCGGCGGTCGAACCGTGACCGGACCAGCTGTCGTCGCGAACTTCATGCGTCCGACGCCCCGTCTCGCGGCCATTTTTACGGTGCCGAAACGAATCCCCATATCGCTATAAATAGCGACACGGAGCCGTAACGAGTTGTGGTAGAACGAGCCCGGGCACGCCGTTGAATGGCGATTTGGCAGGGCATCGCCCACGGGGAAACGGATCGGCCGATGACAGTGACCAACGGCTCGGCTATCTTGCGTGTCGCAATCGTCGAGGACGATCTCTCGTTCCAGGACAGCTTTGCCGCAGCCGTCAGCGCGGCCGGCGACATGGTTCTCGCGGGAACCGCGCATAATGTCGCTCAGGCCTTCAGGCTGCTCGAACGCCCACCGCTGGATATTCTCGTCGTCGATCTGGGTTTGCCCGACGGGTCGGGGATCGACGTGATCCGCGCAGCGCATGTCGCCTGGCCGACATGCGGGATCATGGTCAGCACCACCTTCGCAGACGATCGGCACGTCATCCCCTCGATCGAGGCGGGCGCCACCGGCTATCTGCTGAAGGACAGCTCGGCGCAGAGGATGGCCGAGGAAATACGCTGCCTTCATTCCGGCGGCAGCCCGATCAGCCCGCGTATCGCCCGCCAGATTCTGTTGCGCTTTCGCCCGCACGAGCCGCAGCCCGAGGCGATACCGCCGCTGGCCACGCCCCTGTCGCCACGCGAGCGCGAGGCGCTCCAGCTCATCACCAAGGGCTTCAGCTATGACGAGATCGCCGAACTGATGTCGATTTCCCGCAACACGGTCATGACCTTCGTGCGGCGAATCTACCAGAAGCTCGAAGTGAAATCGAAGGCCGAAGCGATTTTCGAAGCTCGTAGCCATGGAATTCTTTAGGAATTTCCGCAACTACGCGATCGTCGTACTGGCGATCGTCGCCGGCCTGATCGGCATCTTCGCGGTGAGCCGGCCGAGCGGCATCCACCTGACCGAGGCGAACATCCTCGTCCAGAATAGCGATGGCTATGCGCGTCCGCCCCGCACCGTCGATCCAGGCGCAATCGCGGGGAACTGGAATCGCGTCCATTTGCCCTATGCGCCGCACCCCAAGATCCTGCCCAAGCAGGTCATCGATGCCTCGGTCACCCCCACCCAGACGACCTGGTATCATTTCCGCCTGCCCGCCGGCGTCCGCCCTCCAACCGAGGCCTATCTCTATATCCCGCGCTGGAAGAGCGACGGCGAGATCGCGATCTATGTCGACGGCGTGCTCCACTATCAGTCGCATGCCAATCTGCAGTGGAACGGCTCGAACCTGCCGCTCTGGATCGCATTCGACGACACGGCCGAGCAGAAGCCGCCGCATGATATCCTGGTGCGGCTGCGCCATGTTCGCGGCATCGGCGGCGCGCTGTCGAGCCTGTGGGTCGGCAGCTATGCCGAAGTCGGCCCGGCCTATATGGTGCGCAACTTCTTCCAGGCCGAATTTCCCTATATCGGCAGCTGGATCTTTCTCGCCAGTGGCATTTTCGCGCTGTTCGTGTGGTTCGGGCGGCGACAGGACAGGCTGTACCTGCTCTTCTTCGCCGTGACCGTCACCACGTTCATCCGGACCATGCACAATTATGTCGGACTGGATCGGCTGCCGATTTCGGATGCCTGGTTCGGCTGGCTGACCGTCAACTCGATCATGTGGATTATCGTCAACGTCCATCTGTTCCTGATCGGCGTTCACCTCCACCGCCAGCCCCTGCTGACCTGGACCATCGCCGCCGTCACGGCGTTCTTCGCCATTGCAACGCTGCCATTGCTGGGACGGTCGCCGGACGCGACCCTGGTCGCCCCGTTAATGTATCCGGTGATGTTCCTGGTCGGCAATGTGGTGAGCCTGCACGGGCTGTACTGGAGCTGGCGGGTCCGCTCGCTCGAGGGCTGCGCACTCGCCGCTTGGTGCCTGCTCGCCGCGTTGCTCGGCGGGTATGACTGGCTGCTGCAGAATAATTTCGTCAATATCGAGAATGTCTTCCTGTCGGTCTATGCGCAGATCGCGACCATCATCGCATTCTGCCACATCATCCTCAGTCGCTATTCGACCGCAGTTGGCGAGGTGGAGCGCGCCAATATTGTCCTCGCCGAGCGGCTCGCCGAGCGCGAGGCCGAGCTGCTCGCGAGCCACCAGAAACGGCGCGAGATCGAACGGCGCGAATTGATCCATCACGAGCGCCAGCGCCTGATGCAGGACATGCATGACGGGCTCGGCTCGTCGCTGGTCAGCGCGCTGCGCGTGGTGGAGCATGGCAAGATCGACGACACCGCGATCGCCGAACTGCTCAAGAGCTGTATTGACGACCTCAAGCTCACGATCGATTCGATGGAACCGGTGGAAACCGACCTGTTGCTGCTGCTCGGCACATTGCGCTTCCGGCTTCAGCCCCGGCTTGAGGCCACCAATATCCGCCTGCGCTGGGAAGTGACCGAGGCGCCGCCGCTCACCTGGCTCGACCAGCGCCACTCGCTGCATATCCTGCGCATCCTGCAGGAAGCCTTTACCAACGTCGTCAAGCATGCCGGCGCAAGCGAGATCAAGGTCGCGACCCGGGTCGCGGGCGGCGAGGTGATGATCGATATCGCGGACAATGGCCGGGGCTTCGATCCTGCCGTGACGAGCCAAGGCCGCGGCTTGCATAATCAGGCGCATCGTGCCGCGGCGATCGGCGGGCGGGTCGACGTCCGCTCCGGGACCAAGGGCACCCGATTCACGCTCTACCTGCCGATCCGCCAGCCATCCGCTCCTGCCAATCCTTCAGACGCCAATCCAGCGGACATCGACAGTCCGGCCAGCGATCCATCGCCGGACATTGATCGCACGCGCGATGTATCAATCCAGTAAATCCGCCGCCGCGACAGGGGAGCCTCGCATCCACATGACCATCGCTGCCGGCATGGCACGATTGCAGGCCGAGGCAGGGCTATGCGAGGGAGGCGTACCGACGTCCCTGCCCGGCGCGCTGACCGTGACCCCGACTTATGAGATTTCGCACGACGCCTTCCTGCTCAGGCTGCCGACCGGTCTTGCCTTTCATTATCGTCGCGGCGCCGGCACCGTCTATGCCTGCCCCGCCGGCATGACGGACGGCGAGGTGCGGCTATTCTTCGATGGATCGGTCTATGGCGCGATCGCCTGGCTGAACGGCCTGGTCCCGCTCCATGCATCGGCCATATCGCATGACGGTGGGGTCTATGCCTTTACCGGTATATCCGGGGAGGGAAAGTCGACATTGGTCGCGGCCCTCGCCGAGCGCGGCCTGTCGATCTGCTCCGACGACGTGCTCGTCCTCGACCTGAGTGACCCGGACGCAGTGATGGCAGTGCCGGGCCATAAGCGGCTGAAACTATGGGCGGATGCACTGACACTGACCGGGCGTCGGCCGGATGAGGCAGTACGGCCGGGTCTCGACAAATTCTATGTTGCGGATCAGCTGTCGTTCGATGCCGCGCCGCTGCCGATCCGTCGGCTCTATGTGCTGGAAAGCGTGGTCAACGCCGATCCGGGCATCGCGCCGATCACCGGGGCGGACCGCTTCACCGCGCTGCGCTCGTCCTATTATCGCCCGCAATTCTGCAGCGCGATCGCCGAACAGGCCGGCTATTTCGCCACCGCCGCTCGCCTCAGCACCGCAATCGCCATGTCGCGGCTCAACCGCTCGCGCGCGATGGCAGACTTCGCCACCGGCATTTCCATGATCGAGGCCGACATCCGTGGCACCATCGGCTGAGACCTCCCACACTGGCGGCCGCATCGACTGGCTCGCCTCCTATCCCAAGTCGGGCAACACCTGGCTCAGGTTGCTGCTGGCCAATTATTTCTCCGAAACCGACGATCCGCACGACATCAACGCGCCCGGCGTGACCCGGGGCGTGGCCAGGTCGCGCTGGCTGTTCGACAATTTCCTGGGGCTGTCGAGCAGTGACCTGTTGCCGCACGAAGCGCTGGCGCTGCAGCCCCATGCCTATGAGATCATGGCGCGGCGCAATTCGGCGCCGGTGTGGCTGAAGGTCCATGACCGTCAGCAGCGCCTGGACGATGGCGGCTGGCTCTTCCCCCCCGCCGCGTCCGGCGTCGTGGTGTATATCATTCGCAACCCGCTCGACGTCGCAGTGTCGAACGCGTTTCACGATGGCCATGTCGACATGGACCGCGCCGTGGCCAAATTATGCGATCCCGCAATGACGATCGGCGCCCGCACATCCTCACAAATCCCGCAGCTTCTCGGCGACTGGAGCGCCCATGTATCGAGCTGGGTGGATCAATCCGACATTCCCGTCCTTGTCGTCCGCTATGAGGACATGCTGGCCGATACCGCCGATACGCTTGCACGGGTGATCACCTTTGCACGTCCCGAGAGCGTCATTGATCGCCACCGGATCGACCAGGCGGTACGGCATAGCCGGATCGAGGTGCTGCAATCCGCCGAGCACGACCGCGGCTTTCGCGAAGCACCACGCCGCACGACGCCATTTTTCCGCAGCGGACGTGCTGGCGACTGGCCGGCCCATCTTTCGCCCGCGCAAGCCGACCGCATCCGATCGGCGCACCGCGGCGTGATGCTCCGCTTCGGATACGCCGAGGCCGATTGAATGGAGACCGTACAGATGACTTTCCGCAAGACGATCGGGCAATTTCTCGAGACCGAGATCGATGGCGAGGCGGTGCTGATGAAAGCCGATACCGGCCAGTTCAACGCCTTGAAGGACACTGGCCTGGTGATCTGGCAAGCGATCGACGGACAGCGCGATCCTGCCGCCATCGCAGCGCTGCTGGCCGACCGCTATGACATCGCCCCGGATGCCTGCGCCGCCCAGGTCGATACGTTTCTCGGCCAGCTTGAGCGCGCGGGCTTCGTGATCGCCACATGATCGCGCTTTATCTCAACTGGCACGACATGCCGGTCGATCGGGGTATCGTCGATCGCCTTACCCGGTCGCTGGGCGCCGGGATCAATGTGGCAGTCGGGCATCATCGTGCCGATGGCGCGCTGTTCGCGGCGCATTGCGCGACACCTGCCCTGGCGCGGGCATGGCGGCCGGCGGTCACACCGGGCGGATCGTGCATCTTGTTCAACGGCCATCTTGATAACGCCGACGCCTTGCGCCGCGATCTCGGGATCGGTACCCGCGACGCCGCCACGCTCTACGCCGCCGGCTATGCGCGGTGGGGCGACGCGATCGATCTGCGCGCGATCGGCCAGTTCTCGACCATCCTGGTCAGCCGCGGCGGGCGCCGCGTCCGCCTTGCCCGCTCCCCCTTGCAAGCGCCGCCGCTGCATGTCTGGCACGACCACGACCGCGTCATCGTCGCCTCGACCGCCCGGGCCGTGTTCGCCGCCGGCGAGGTTGCACCCCAGATCGACGAGCAGAAGATCGCCGACAGCCTCTACCTGAATTATTTCGAGGAGGAGCGCGGCTGGTACAGCAACATCACGCGCATTCCGAGCGGCGCGCATGCGGCAATCACGCCCGCTCGCCTAACGACACAGCGTTATTATGATTGCGCAATGCTGCCCGATATCCGCCTGAAGCGCGATACGGATTATGTCGACGCGGCGAACGCCTTGCTGCTTGAAGGGACAAAGGCGTCGCTCGACGGTTTTGCCAGGCCGGCGATCAGCCTGAGCGGCGGGCTGGATTCGCAAGCGGTGACCGCTTTCGCGATCGAGGCGACCGGCGGTGACCACCCCCTGCTCGGACTGACCAGCGTTCCCGAAGCTGGCTGGAACGGCATCGATCCTCCATCCTTCTTCGGCGACGAACGCCAGCATGTCGCAGCACTCGCGGCCATGTATCCGATGCTTGAAACCGAGACACTGGACGCTGCCGGCCTGTCATTCGATCACAAGCTGTCCGCGATGTTCCTGATGGCCGGCGCAGCACCACGCAACGCCATGAACCTGCACTGGATCCACGCGCTGCGTGCACGTGCCAGGGCTCGCGGTTGCGATGTCCTGCTGCTCGGCGCGGCGGGGAATCTGTCGTTCAGTTTCGACGGTAAGGGCGCTTTTCCGTCGTGGTTCGCGCGCGGCCGATGGCTGCGGCTGGCGCGCGAACTGAATGCGATGCGCGGCAATCGCTCGCTTGCCCGGGTCTTCGCGTCACAGGCACTGCTGCCGCTCACGCCCGATGCGCTGTATCGACGCTGGGCGCGCGATAGTTGGGCACTCGATGGCTGGTGCCCGCTCGATCCCGATTATGCCCGCGAGATGGGCGTGCAGGATCGCGCCCGCGACATGGGTCATGACATTTCCTTTCGCGCGCGGCGATCGAGCCGCGCCTATCGCGCCGCCGGTTTCGGCAATGCGATGAGTGAGATGGGCGATATCCGGCAGGGCCTCGACCTGATCCATGACATCCCAAGTCGCGATCCGACGGCGTACCGTCCGCTGGTCGAATTCTGCATGGGCATTCCAGACGACCAGTATCTGCGCGGCGGCCGGCAGCGCTGGCTGGCGCGCCGGATGCTGCAAGGCAGAATTCCCGACATGGTGCTCAACGAAACGCGGCGTGGCCGCCAGGCCGTTGACTGGGCAGTCAGGATCGCACGCGACCGCAGCGCATTGATCGGCGAACTGGCGACTTTGGCAAAGAGTCCGACCATGTCGCGCCGGCTCGATCTGCCGAAGCTGCGCACGGCACTGGAGGCCTGGTCACCCGAAACCACCGGGAACGGCGATAATATGAACCTGATTCAACACGCCTTGCCGCGCGCGATCACGGCAGCCCGCTTCATACGGTTTGTTGAAGGTTCCAATCAAATTTAGTGGTTGTCACGACGAACCTGCCGCACCTGAAAGCGCCGGCCGATGGCTGGTCCGGCCGGCATCATGGCCGGATATTCCGCTTCAGCGTAAGCGATGAATCCGTGTTTAGCTGCTGCCGGCACGCCCAGCGCAATGGGTGACGTATGCCCTTGATCTCCAGCTCGGCCTTGAGCCGAAGCCCTTCCCAGCCATAGCCGTGCGGCAGCTCCAGCATCGCCTGATGAATGCCGGTCGGACGCGGGCAACCGGCATCCACACTGCCACTGGTCAAATCGCGGCCTAGCGCGTCCTGCACGGTTAGGCGCACCACGCCCGGCGGAGCGGCCACGCCGGCATTGGCGAGCCCGATCACCAGCCCGGCCCGGCCGTTACGTTCGAACGCCCAGATGAAGGACGGGTAGATGCGGTAGCCGATGCGTCGTGCCGCCTCGTCGATCGGCGCGGGGAAGCGGTCATAATAGCTCAGCACATTCGCCGCGGCTTCATTGTGCCAGTTCCACACCGACCAGTAATTGGCGCCGACCGCCAGCACATGATCGATGATCCGTTCATTCTGCGTCATGCCGTCGTCCAGCCCGAGCTCGGCGGGCGCGCCGGTGGTCATGCCGACTTCGCTGATCGCCGCGGTCCACGACGGACGGTTGCTCAGCGCCTCGATCTGCGTGTTCTCGATGAAGATCGTGTCGCTGCGGATCCAGTTGCCGCTGCGCACCGTGCGGTCGAGCATATCGGCGTTGCCGACATGGTTGAAATCCGGCTGGGTGTTGGTGACGAGCGGCGTTTTGCTCCATGCGGCAAGCTGAATGTCGAGCATTCGCCGCCAGGTCTGCGCGGCGACCAGATCGCTGGGAAACACATGCCCCTCGAACGGCCAGCTATGCCCCTCGCCCCAGAAGCCGTACATCATTGTGTCCATATATTCGACATCGGGGCTGCCGTTCAGCTCGGCCGCCAGCAATCCGTTCAGTTCCTCGAACGCAGCGAGATAGGCCGGGTGATCGTAGCGCGGCAGCGCATGGCGCTTGGCGTAACGCGTCTGCGCCCGGTCGCCTTTCCAGGTGCCTTTCAGACGAACCGACGGCACCTTGTCGATCAGGAAGGCCGGCATCCCCGGCTCGGCGAAATCGGGATTCTCCAGCATGATGCGGAAACCGACCTGCTTGCCGTGGCGCCGGGCGAGATCGAAGCTGATCCGCCACCAGTCCGGCAGGTCGAGCCGGCCCGGGCGCTGCTGCACCTCGCGCCAATTGGGGCGAATGTATATTTTCTGCACGAAGGGCAGCCGAACCAGATCCTCGATCGACTTTTCCAGCGTCTCGCCGGGAATGCGCGGCGGGCCAGTGTCGCCGGAAATATAGACGGTGAGACCCATGCCGCGATTGCGGACGATGTCGCGCGACGGGCTGGTGACCATCACGACCTCGCTGCCCGGCACGACCGCGCCGGCGCCGTATTGCGGGAACGGCCCCTGATAGAGCCGGTCGGGCACCGGCGGGCCGCTGCCCCAATCGAACCCGGCCCAGAGATGTTCCGGCATGCGGGGGACGGCAGACGCGGGCGCAACAGCAAGGCCGGCCCCGGCGGCGGCACCCGCCGCCAAGAAAGCCCGACGATCGATGCCTGCCCCGCTCACTGGATTGGCATCACAAGCGGGTGCGGATGCCGAAGAAGAAGGAACGGCCCGAATATTCGTAGAAGTTCGGCACGTTCTCATAGGTATTGAAACGCTTGATCGCCGAACCGAGCAGGTTGGAGCCCTGCACATAGATCGAGAAATTGTCGGTCAGGTCATAGGACAGGCTGGCCGACATTTCGTGATAGGCATTTTCCTTGACCGGCAGATATCCGAGATTGCCCGACTGGGCATAGGTGTAGCGCGACTGATAGCTGTACGAGACCTGCGCGCCGATGCCGTGCTTCTCATAGAGTAATTTGGTGTTGGCCGAGAAGGGGATCGCGCCGGGCAGACCGGTGGTCACATTGCCGGAGGTGGCGCGCGAATGATTATAGGTCAGGTTCGCCTGAACGCCGAAGCCGTTGTCGAGGAAATACTGGCCGCCGACTTCCAGCCCGTACACCTTGGCGCTGTCGCCGTTGATCACCTGATATTCGACGAAGTTGAAATTCTGCTGCTGATTGGCGGGCTGCGCTGTCGGCGTGATCACGACATCAACGGGCACGGTCGAGACGAAATTGGTGATGTGCTTGTAAAAAGCGGCCGCCGTCAGCGCGAGGCGATTCGAGGGATAATATTCGAACGACACGTCGAACTGGTCGGCACTGGTCGGCTTCAGATTGGGATTGCCGGCATCATAGATGATGAAGGTGCCGGACTGCGCCGAGGTCGCATCCTTGGCCGGCGACAGCTCACCAAAGCTCGGCCGCGAGATCGCTTTCGACGCGGCAAGCCGGACGCGGAAGCCATCGGTGATGTCATAGGCAAAATTGACCGCCGGGAGGAGGCGCAGATAATCGCCGCCGCCATTGATCGCATCGACCGGGTTGAAGTTCACGTCGTTATCCTGCGTGCCGACGCGCGGGATGATGCTGGCGATGCTGGCGCCATAGCCGGTCGACGACACTTTGGTCGACACCAGGCGCAGGCCGATATCGCCGCGCCAACGCGGACCGGCCAGGTTGAACTGCACATAGCCCGCCCAGGTCCGCTCCTTGATCAGATAGGAGGCGGGAAGGTCGGGCTGGATGATCTGAGTCGAGAAGCCGGCGGGATAAGGCGACAAGGTGCAGCCCGGGATCGGCGTACCGGTCGCGTCGAGGCAGCTATTGGGATCGAGGATCGCCGGATTGTTGTCCGCGCGGGGCAGTGCCGCCAGATAGGTATCGATGTCGAAATAAGGGAAGTTGCGCGGGAAATTGCCCGGCAGCTTGGGCAGGATATCACCACTGCCCGGCCGTACCACTGACGCGCCCAGCTGGCCGAAGGTGAAGGGATAGCCGCAATAATTGCACGACGTGGTGTATTGGTTGTCGATCGTCTCCACCGCCTTGCGGCGATCGGTCCAGGCGCCGCCAAAGGTGATCGACTTGAAGGTGTCGTTATCGACCTCATAGGTCAGGTCGAGCTTTGCACCTTGCGTGCGATCCTCGATATTCTGGCCCTGGATGCCGATGTAATGCGCACGGAAATCATCATTGGTCGCCTGGTCGAGCGTACGCCCACCAGGAATCGTGATGTCCAGGTCCGGAATGCCGCCGTCGCGCGCGGCGAAGGTCGCGGATGCGCCAGGGATGCCGGCCACGACGAAGCGATTCTGTCCACCGGTATCGTCACGCGCCTTGCCGTAATAGCCGTCGATCGCAACCTTCAGCCGAGCGGTCGGCTGCCAGTCGATATGGCCGCCGAACTGGTAGGTCTGGCTGTTGCGCGGTTCGTCGGTGGTCAGCACTTCGCTGACCAGGTCATTGACCTTGAAGCCGGTGACGACGTTATTGGAATCGACCTTGATCGACGCCGGATCCCAGCGCAGCGACCCGTCATCGCCCAGCGGGTTGAGATAGTTGGACGAGCGGTAATTGTGCTGCGTGACCTTATACCGGCTGTAAATGCCGTCGATCGTCAGCTCGAAATTGCTGGACGGCTTCCACTGGAACGCGCCTGCCGCGCCGATCCGTTCGCGCTCGCCCTGCACGGTGCCGACGCTGTAATAATCGGGCCAGATATAGGCCGGACCATTGGCGTCGGGATTGACCTGACCGTCGCGGTTGAAATCGACGCCGTAAGCGGCTTCGGTCCCGTCGGTGATCGAATATTCGCCAAGATTGTCGGTGCGGAACTTGTACTTGTTGTAGCTCGCGCCGACCATCACGCCCATCGTGTCGTTGGCGAAGGTTTTGCTGACCACGCCGGTGATCTTGTAGCCGCCCTTGTCAACGAAATCATTATACTGCCCCTCCACCGAGGCGGAGGCATGCAGACCGGTGCGGTCGAGCGGGCGCGCGGTGCGCAGGTTGATGTTGCCGCCGATGCTGCCCTCCAGCTCCGACGAGCGCACGGCCTTCTGCACTTCCGCCCCGGAAATGATTTCCGACGGCAGCACGTCGAACGCGAACGACCGATCAGTACCGTCGGTCGGCAGGATGCGCCCGTTCAGCGTGGTGATGGCGAAATTCTCGCCGAGCCCGCGGACCGTGATCGAGCGCCCCTCGCCGCGGCCATCGCGGCCGACGGTGACGCCCGGAATATTGGCCAGCGCTTCGGCAACGTTGCGGTTGGGGAACTTGCCGAGTTCCTCGGCGGAAATCGCATCGACGATCGTGTCGGCGTTGCGCTTGGCCTGGATCGACCGCAACAGGCTGCCGCGCACACCACGCACGATGATGTCGGGGCCGACGCTATTGTCCGACGCGCCATTGTCCGATGTACTGATGTCGCCGGACTGTTGTGCGGGATCGATCGGCACCGTCGCGGGATCGGTTTCGGCGATCGAGGGCGTGGCGTCGTTGGTTTGCGCCACCGCGGTGGACGCGGTCAGCAGCGCTGCTGCACTGACCCCGGTAAGCACCACATCCCGCCACATGCGTCGTCGCGTCATTGCCATTCCCCTTGATCGCTGCACGATCTCCATTTCCCAAACGGATTCGTGCGATTTATTGCGGTTTGGTATCGCGAACGTAGCGAAACTGTCAAATAGAAAAGAAACGAAACTTGCTAGTTTGTTGTGCGAGCGATTTTAGGCTGATAAGCACAGGCGGAACAGGAGAAGCCCATATGTCCGTCACTCGCGACACCAGCGGCCGGAGACAGCAGATCAGTGCCTTGGTGCGTGAGCGCGGCAGCGTGCAGGTGGTGCCGCTGGCCGAGCGCTTCGGCGTGTCGATGCAGACGATCCGCAAGGACCTGCACTATCTGGCCAAACGCGGCATCGCCGAGCGGGCCTATGGCGGGGCGATCGCCGCCGATGCCGTCAACGTCGCGGCCGAGCCCCCGGTCGAAGCCAAGCGCTCGATCAATGTCGATGAAAAGGCGCGGATCGGCGCGCTGGCTGCCGCCATGGTGGTGCCGGGCGATTCGATCGTGCTCGATTCGGGCACCACGGCGCTGCAGATTGCCTTGCATCTGAGCGATATCGATGACGTGACCGTCCTGACCAACGATCTGGATATTCTCTGCGCGCTGGCGGGTAAGGAACGGATCAACGTGGTGATGCTGGGCGGCGCGCTGCGACGGCGCAATCGCGCTTTCTATGGCGCACAGACCGAAAGCGCGCTCGATGACCTGCATGTCGACAAGCTGTTTCTGGGCGTGGACGGATTCGATATCGAGCGCGGCATCACCACTCATTTCGAACCCGAGGCGGTGCTTAACCGCAAGATGGTCAAGGCGGCGGGGCAAGTGATCGCGGTGACCGACCAGTCCAAGTTCGGCCGCGTCTGCCTGCACCGCATCATGAATGTGGCCGAGATCGACGACCTCGTCACCGATGCCGCAGATGCCGGCATGCAGGCGGCCGCCGAGCGGCTCGGCTTCCGCCTTCACATCGCCTGAGCCCTGTGGTCCATACTCGATGATCGCAACGGTCGTGACGGAGCGGCTTTTAGCGCACGGCTAGGATCAAGGAGGGAGCGATGGCTATTCCATCGTGACCGACGCGCGACACCGTTGTGCGTCAAAAGCCGCTCGCCGCGAAGCGGTCGCCCGGAACAGGCCGCTGGGCAGCGTCGCTTGCTTGCGCGTAGCTCAAGCTACGCGTCTGCGCTGCGCTCCTTGTCAGCAGCGTGTTCCGGGCGATCACGACCATTGCGGTCATCGAGTATGGACCCTAGCCCTTCAGCTTGAAGAAGCGACGGGCGTTCTTCCGGTAGATCTTGTCGATCACCGCGCGGGGCAAATCCAGCCCTTTGGCATCGGCATTGATCGCATCGACCCGCTGGCTGAGCGGGGTCGCCAGATAGCGCCAGTCCGCGCGCCACACCTGATCGGCTTCCTTGGCGAAATCGCCGGTAGCGGGCGGGTTCTGCGCGCGGGCGGCGGGATCGGGCGGGCTGTCCGTCAGGTCGGTGCCGTACAGAATGCGATCCTGATATTTGACGAAAAAGGCACGCACCTTGGCGATATCGGCGTTGGACTGGACCTGCAGGTTGGACATGCGCGCCGCGAGATCCACCACCGTATTGGGATAGCGATCGAAGAAGCGCGCCAGCTCGTCCACGCTCCATTCGAGGCTCGCCATATGCGCGCCGTCAAAGGCGAGCCGGGGATGGCGGGCGACGAAGCGGTCGCGCGCCGCCATCAGCGCCTCGTAGCTCGGCTCCTCGGGATGGAGAAACATGTAATATTCGGGATGTTCCTTGAAATAGGAGCGGTCATTCTCCGTCGTCATCTGGTCGAGCGGCAGCCAGCAATTCTTCGGCTCGGCCTGGTGGGCGATCAGCGGCACGCCACGTTTCTCGATATGCGCCATCACGCCGTCGAAGCGCGGATCGTCGAGGAAGACACGCTTCCCCTGCGCATCGGTCGCGACCATGCCGATATTCTTCCACACCTTCACCGCCACCGCGCCGCGCGCAAACGCGTCGTCCAGTGCGCGGTTGGTGCGCTCTGTCCAGCCTGGCGTACCGAAGCCCTGCATCGAAAGCGTCGTGGCAAAGTGGAAGCGCCTGGCATCACTCGCCTGCATCTGGTGCGCTACCGTCGCTTGCAACGGCAGCGGCGGAAAATCGGGATAATCGACGTTGATCGACAGCAGCTCCATCCCGTCGCGGCGCGCCACGTCCAGGAAGCGCGGATCGTTGACATTGGCATGGACATGCGCGTCGAACTTGGCGACCAACGCGAAATCCGCCTCGCTATAGCCGGGCGCGGGCGCTGCGGCGCCGATCAGCAATGCCGACGTCGCCAGCAGCATGATTGTCTTCAGCGAACGAATCTTCGGTCTCCCTCAATCCAAACGAAACGAAACAAAACGATGCGTTAAATTGCGAATATGGTTTGCGCCGTGCCTGCGGTTCGTGCAACATCTTTCTTCTACGGTCGCTCGTTTGCGTGATCGGCCGATATCAGGGGAGCCCATTGCCATGCTGTCCAACCTCGTCGATCGCCGTGCGCTGCTCGGCCGCCTGATGGCCGGCGCGGCGCTGGTCGCCGGCCCGACACTGACGGCGCGTGCCTGGGCCGCGGCGCCGGCGGGCGTGAAACTCTCCGATGGCACGCTGACGATCGAGTTCGATGCGGCGATGCAATCCCGCGTGTCGTTTGGCGACAAGCCGGTGACGCCGATGGCGGCCGGCGAGGCCCTGTTCCTCACCGATCATCACGCGCTCGATCGCTTCCTGCTGCTCGACCATAGGGAAACATCCGTATCCGGCCCGCACGGCCCGGGCCGCCGACACCAGCTGCGCGCCACTGCCGGCGGCGCAGTGGAGCAGCTGCTCGATGTCACCTTCCTCGATCATTATCCCGGCCTCGCTTTGTACGAGCTGCGCTATCGCAACACCGGCGCGGCACCATTGGCGATCGCCGGCTGGCGCGCCGCGACGCATGATCTGCTGAGCCATCCGGCCGGCGCATGGAGCTTCGCCGGCGCATCCTATCCCGATCGCCGCGACTGGGTGCAGAAGGTCGCGCCCGGGTTCGAGCAGCGCAATTTCATGGGCATGAACGGCTCGGATTATGGCGGCGGCACGCCGGTCGCGGTGGTGTGGCGCCGCGATGTCGGCCTGGCAGTCGGCCATATCGAAACGGTACCGCGGCTGGTCTCGCTGCCGGTCGCGGCGCAACCGGACGGAACGCGCATCGGCCTGTCGGGCGATGAGCCGACCTTGCTCGCCTCCGGCGCCACCTTGACCCTGCCGACCGCTTTCCTGATGGCGCATGGCGGCGATCATTTCCGCCCGCTCGACGCCTATCGCCGCATCATGGCCGAGCGTGGCCTCGCCGCGCCGGCGATCCCCGACTCGAGCTATGGCCCGATCTGGTGCGCCTGGGGCTATGAGCGCAACTTCACCCCCGAACAGGTGTACGGCACGCTGCCCAAGGCGAAGGACATGGGCTTCGAATGGGCCGTGCTCGACGATGGCTGGCAGACGTCCGAGGGCGACTGGAAGCTCGATCGCAAGAAATTCCCACGCGGCGATGCCGACATGAAAGCGTTCGCCGACCGCATCAAGGCGGACGGGATGCGCCCGCGCTTGTGGTTCGCGCCGCTGGCGATCGATCCCGGTACGGACATCCTGCGTGACCATGCCGATATGCTGATCCTCGATCGCGACGGCGCAGCGCAGAATGTCAGCTGGTGGAGCGCCTTCACCATGTGCCCGGCCTATCCGCCGACGATCGAGTTCTTCCGTGCTCAGGTCCGCCGCATCATCGGCGATTGGGGGTTCGAGGGGCTGAAGCTCGACGGGCAGCATCTGAACGGCGTCGCGCCGTGCTACAATCCTGCGCACAACCATGCCCGGCCGGAGGAATCGTTCGAGCGACTGCAGGATTTCTGGAAGGCGATCTATGACGAAGCGATCGCGATCAATCCGCAGGCCGTGATCGAGCTGTGTCCGTGCGGCGACAGCTTCGCCTTCCACAATATTCCGGCGATGAACAACACGCCGGCGTCCGATCCCACCTCATCATGGCAGGTTCGCTCGAAAGGCAAGACGTTCAAGGCGCTGATGGGCCCGTCCGCGCCGTTTTCCGGGGATCATGTCGAACTGAGCGACGGGCGCGACGATTTCGCCTCCACCTACGGGATCGGCGCGATCCCTTCGACCAAATTCACCTGGCCGAAGGACGTGCCCAATCCCGCCGAACCGCTGCCGCCCGGCGGCTTCGTGCTGACCGCGCAGAAGGAAGTGCTGTGGCGCAAATGGATCGATCTGTACCGCGCCAACATGCTGTCGAAAGGGCGCTATCTCGGCGGTCTCTATGATATCGGCTTCGACAAGCCTGAGGCGCATGCGATCGAACGCGACGGCGTGCTGCATTACGCCTTTTATGCCGACACATGGGATGGCCCGCTCACGCTGCGCGGCCTTGGCGCCGGACGCTACACGCTGATCGACAGTTTTACCGGCAGCCCGCTCGGCACCGCCACCGCGACGAACAACAGCATTCAAGCCAAATTCCAGCGCTTCCTGCTGGTGCGGGCGATGCCGGCATCGGGAGGCAAGGCATGACCGGAGCGGTCGCGCCGTCGGGCCGCGCCTGGCTGATCAATGCGCTGGTCACCGTCATTCTGTGGGGCGTGTGGGGCGCCTTTTCCGGCCTGTCCCCGCAGCACGGCTTTCCCGAAACTTTGGTCTATTGCGTCTGGGCGCTGACCATGATCCCGCCCGCGCTGGTGGTGCTCGGGCTGGCCGGCTGGCGGCTCGATACCTCACCGCGCGCGATCGGCTATGGCCTGGCGATCGGGTTGCTCGGCGCGGGCGGGCAGATGGTGCTGTTCTACGCCGTCGCACGCGGGCCGGCCTATCTCATCTTCCCGATCATCTCGCTGTCGCCGATCGTGACGATCGCTTTGTCGTTCGTGCTGATGCGCGAGCGCACCGGGCGGCTCGGCGCGTTCGGCATCCTGCTCGCGCTGCTCGCCCTGCCGACCTTCGACTTCGCCCCGGGGAGCGGCGGGGGCGCTTCGGCGGCCTGGCTCATACCGGCGATGATCGTGATGCTGTGCTGGGGCGTACAGGCCTATTTCATGAAGGCGGCCAACCATATCATGTCGGGCGAAAGCATCTTCGTTTACATGATGCTGTCCGGGCTGGTGCTGATCCCGGTCGCCTGGGCGATGACCGACTTTGCGCGACCGATCAACTGGGGGCTGGACGGCCCATGGCTCGCCGCGCTGATCCAGCTGCTCAACGCAATCGGCGCGCTGACCCTGGTGTTCGCATTTCGCTACGGCAAGGCGATCATCGTTGCCCCACTCGCCAATGCCGGCGCACCGCTCGCCACCGCCTTGCTGTCGCTGGTCATCCTCGGCGTGGTGCCCGGACCGCTCAAGACGATCGGCATCCTGCTGGCGCTCGCCGCCTCGCTGCTGCTGGCGATCGAGCCCGATTCCAAGGATCCGGAGGCTGTCATCGAAACAAAATAGTTTCGTTATATTTCGTTTCGTTGTTTTCGTTTCGATAATGCGATACAGGCGTTCCCGGAAAGGAACCGATGTGCAGGCGATTCTAGAGATGGTGCTTCGGCATAAAGCAGGCGAGCGGATCGGCGTGACGTCGGTCTGCTCGGCGCACCCGCTGGTGATCGAGGCGACGCTGCGCCACGCGCTCGCTACCGGCCAGCCGATCGCCCTGATCGAGGCCACCTCCAACCAGGTGAACCAGGAGGGCGGCTATACCGGCATGGTGCCGGCCGACTACCGCGATTTCGTCCATGCGATCGCCGTCAGGGTCGGCTTCCCGCTTGATCGTCTGGTGCTGGGCGGCGACCATCTCGGCCCCAATGCCTGGACCGCCGCGCCGGCGGCCGAAGCGATGGACAAGGCCGAAGTGATGATTGCGGATTATGTCCGCGCCGGGTTTCGCAAAATCCATCTCGATTGCTCGATGAGCTGCGCCGACGATCCGGTGCCGCTGCCCGAACGCACCATCGCCGAACGCGCGGCGCGGCTGTGCCGCGTGGCCGAGGATGCGTTCCAAGGCGATGCGGCCGACGCGCCGGTCTATGTGATCGGCACCGAGGTGCCGGTTCCGGGCGGCGCGGCCGAGGATCTTGAGGAACTGGCGGTCACCACGCCCGAAGCGGCGATCGCCACGGTCGACATGCACCGCGACCTGTTCCGCGCCTCGGGCCTGGAGCGCGCCTGGGACCGCGTGATCGCCACTGTCGTGCAGCCCGGGGTCGAATTCGATCACGACAAGGTGGTCGATTATCGCCCCGAGCGCGCCACGGCGCTCAGCCATGCGATCGAACCGGTCGAGCATCTCGTGTTCGAGGCGCATTCGACCGATTACCAGACCCCCACGGGCCTCGCTGCGCTGGTGCGCGATCATTATGCGATCCTGAAAGTCGGCCCCGGCGTCACCTTCGCACTGCGCGAGGCGCTGTGGGCGCTGGATGCGATCGAGGCGGAGACCATTCCCGCTCCCGACCGCGCCACGCTGCGCAGCGTCACGCTGTCGCGCATGCACGCCGAGCCGAAGCATTGGCGCAAATATTATCACGCCGCCGACGCCGCGCTTGAATCCCAGCTGCAATACAGCCTGTCGGATCGCATCCGCTATTACTGGCCCGATGCCGCGATCAGCGCCGCGCAGGAGAAGCTGTTCGCCAATCTGCGCCGCACGCCGCCGCCGCTGGCGCTGGTCAGCCAGTATCTGCCGCTCGCTTATGCGGCGGTACGTGCCGGCCAGGCGACGCCCGACCCTGCCGATCTTGCCATGGCGCATATCGCTGCCACGCTCGACGCCTATCATGGAGCTTGCTTTCCCAATGCCTGAACCCCTGCTCGCCCCTGATGCCGGCGGCGTCGATACGTCCTGGACTCGCCGCGAAATCGACCAGCAACCCGAAACGCTGCGCGCCACTCAAGCATTGTTGCGCGACCGCCGGGCCGAGATCGAGGCGTTCATCGCCCCGCTGCTTGCCCGGCCTGATCTGCGCATCATCCTGACCGGGGCCGGCACCTCGGCGTTCATCGGCGAATGCCTCGCACCGTGGCTGTCTGCCGCGCTCGGCCGCCCGGTCGAGGCGATCGCCACCACTGACATCGTCAGCACGCCGTCGCTGTACCTGCGCGCCGCGGCACCGACATTGCTGGTCTCGTTCGGGCGGTCCGGCAGCAGCCCGGAAAGCCTTGCCGCGGTCGATCTCGTCGATGCGACCATCGCCGAGGCCTATCACCTGATCCTGACCTGCAACGCCGAGGGCGAGCTGGCGCGGCGCGGCAGCGGCAACACGCATGTCGTCATCCTGCCGGAGGCGACGCATGACCGCGGTTTCGCCATGACCTCCAGCTTCAGCGCAATGATGCTGGCGGCGCTCGCGATCCTGGGCGGCATCGACGCACTCGAGGCGCGCGGACCGACCATTGCCGCGGCGGTGAGCGACGCACTCACGCGCTGCGAGCCTTTGGTCAGCAACCTCGCAACGCGCGGGTTCAAGCGCGTCGTCTATCTCGGCAGTGGCGTGTTCAAGGGCCTCGCGCGCGAAGCAGCGCTCAAGCTGATGGAGCTGAGCGACGGCGCAGTGGTCACCGCATTCGACACCGCATTGGGCTTTCGCCACGGCCCCAAGACGATCGTCACCACCGACACGCTGGTGGTGGTGTTCGTGTCGAACGATCCGCTCACCCGCCGCTACGATCTCGACATTGTCGCGGAACTGCGCAGCGACGGTCATTGCGGCGCGCTGGCGGTGATCTCCGCCCAGCCCGGCGACGCCGCGGACATCATCATCGCCGGCATGGCCGGGGCGGCCGATGCCGATCTGCTGTTCCCGTTCATCGTACCGGCGCAATTGTTCGGCCTGCACGTCTCGCTCGCGCTGGGTCTGACCCCGGATCGCCCCAATGCCAGCGGCACCGTCAACCGGGTCGTGCAGGGCGTGCGCATCTACGCCGCGCATCCATGACCGGGGGATATTTCCTCGGCGTCGACGGCGGCGGCACCAAGACCGAGTTCGTCTGTATCGACGCTGCTGGCGCGGTCATCGCACGCGCCGTGACCGGTACGACCTATCATCTCGAGGTCGGCATCGACGAGGCCGTACAGCGCCTCGCTCAGGGCATCGCGGCGATCTGCGGCGAGCTCGGCATTCAACCCGACGCGCTCGGCTTCGTCTTTTTCGGCCTGCCGGCTTATGGCGAAGACAGCGTCATCGATCCGCAGCTTCATGCGGCCTGTCGCCGCCTGCTCGGCCATGAACGCTACGCCTGTGGCAATGACATGGTGTGCGGCTGGGCAGGGTCGCTCGCTTGCCAGGACGGGATCAATATCGTCGCCGGCACCGGCTCGATCGCCTATGGCGAACGCCAGGGCAAGGCAGCGCGCGCGGGCGGCTGGGGCGAGATCATCGGCGACGAAGGCTCGGCCTATTGGATCGCGGCGCAAGGCCTGGCGCTCTTCTCGCGCATGAGTGACGGCCGCGCGGCGAAGGGCGTGCTCCACGACCGGATCGTCGAGGCGCTGGCGCTCGGCCATGATCTCGATTTGTGTCAGCGCATCATGGGGCCGGCGGCGATGGGCCGCGGCGAGATCGCCGCGCTGGCCGGCCTGGTGTCGCGCGCCGCGGCCGATGGCGATAGCGGCGCCAGCGCCATTCTGGTGGCGGCGGCCGATGAACTCGCGGCACTGGCGATTGCGCTCCGCACCAGCCTGTCCTTTCCGCCCGGCGAGCGGGTGCCGCTGTCCTGGTCGGGCGGCGTGCTGTTGCAGGAGCCGCTGGTCCGAAATGCCTTTGCCAGAATCATCGATGACACCGGGCTCTTTGCGCTGACCGAACCGCGTCACGCACCAGGATATGGCGCCGCGCTCTATGCGCAGCGGCTGGCGCGTAGCAGCGACGCTTCCTAGGAGATCCGCCCTCGCGCCGCAGCGCGGATCAGGGCTTACTTTCGAAGGCAAGCAGCGCGAAGCTCGCCAGCCAATGCTCGCCCATATAGTCGCCGACGACATGGCTCATCGCAGCCTGCAGATGCTCGTCGGCCGAATTCAGCAATCGCTCGCTGGTGGCATCGTCCGCCAGCGTGGCAGCGATACCGCGCATCGCCCAGGCGCGGCTGAGATTCAGGCCATCGAGATGCGCCAGCTTGCCGTCGCTCCGATCGCTCACCTGCGCGGGCACGAACAGGACCCCGGGCTCACCCTGCGCCAGTTCGGGCAGGAAGCGCGCAAGCCAGGCGGCGAACAGCGCGCCCGGCAGCAGCGAGCGCATCGCCAGCGCCTCGGTCAGCACCGGCGACAGAAAGTCGTCACCACTCGGCTCCAGCGGCTCAAGCGCGCGATCCCGCCCAAACCAGCTTGTGGCGCGCTCGGTCAGAAGCTCAAGCAGCGCGTCATCGCCGACGATGCGCGCGTACCGCGCCGCCAGCACCAGCGCGAAGGCGGTGTTGGCATGCGTTCCGGCGCGCACCGGATAGGTGAGCAGCGGCAGATAGCGGTGGAACGCCTGCGCGAAATCCTCCGCGAACGGCCGCAGGGTCGCGGCATAGGGGCTCGCCGCCAGGTGCAACTCGCCGGCAAGCATCAGCAGCCATGCCCAGCCATAAGGCCGCTCGAAGCCGCGCGATGACGGGCGCGCGGCATAGGCGCGTTCGACCGCGACCTTTTCGGGCGTCAGCGACGCGGCGAACAGCGCATCGATCGCGCCTGCTTCCGCGAGTTCGGGATAGAGCCGCCGCAGCCGCGCCAGCAGCCAATAGCCATGCACGCAGCTATGCCAGTCGAAGCTGCCGAAGAAAATCGGATGAACTTCGCGCGGGATATAGGCGTCGGCGTCGCCCAGCATCACATGGTCGGCCTTGTGCGGATACTCGCGAGTCACATGACCAAGCGCAGTGCGCGCGAAGAGCCCGGCGAGCTCAGCCGAAAGCGAGACGGTCATCGCGGCACTCCCGGAACGATGAAGAATGCCATGATCGCGATGTTCACGATCAGCAACAGGATCGCGGTCGGGGTCTGAACCCGGATCACGGCATAACGGTCGCGCAGCTCGAGCACGGCGGCCGGCACGATGTTGAAATTGGCCGCCATCGGGGTCATCAGCGTGCCGCAGAAACCGGCCAGCATGCCGACTGCCGCAACCGCTGCCGGATCCCCACCGAAATGGTGGATCAGAAACGGAATGCCGATTCCCGCCATCATGATCGGAAAGGCCGCGAATGCATTTCCCATCACGATCGTGAACAGCGCCATGCCCACGCAATAGAGCAGCGTGGCAATCAAGGGCGTATTAAGGGATACAAGGCCCGTCACGCCATCCGCCACGATCTTGCCGACCCCCGCCGCGGCGAAGATGCCGCCCAGCGCCGCGAGCATCTGCGGCAGGACCATCGCCCAGCCGATCGTATCGGCAAGGCGGCGCGCCTCCATCGCCGGTGCGGCGCGCGGCGGCCGGGTCAGCCGGATCGCAAGGGCCAGCGCGACGGCAATCCCCACCACCAGGAAAACCAGCGTGACTTGCTTGGGATCGATGATCGCCACCCCGGCAATCGACCCGCTCGACATCAGCAAGGTGCCGGCCAGCGCGATGGCCGGCACGCACAGCGCCGGCAGGAACAGGCGCATGCCGAAGCGGTCGGTCAGCACCTGCCGTTCGGCGTCATTCGTGGTCGGCACCGGCCCCGGCTTCAGGCCAGTCGTCGCCAGCGCCACCATCAGCAAAACCAGGCCGCCATCGACGACATACGGCAGCCACGGCCCGGCCATCAGCGTCACCGCGAAGGCCCCCCAGAACAGGGCATTGCGCCAGCGCCTGGGCGCGCGCCGGTCAAGGGCATGGTGAAGCGCAACCGTTGCCGGGAGCAGGCCGGCGACGATGCCGAGCGCGTCGAGACCGATCATGATGCCCGCTTCCGCAGGCGCCGGTCGAGCAACACCAGCCGGGTGCCGTGGATAAGGAACGCGGCGATCGCGGTGGGGATCGCCCATAATGCGACGTGAAGCGGCGCGACGACGATTCCGTTCTGCTCCATGACGGCGCGGATCAGCAGGATCGACCCGATCGCGATGAACACATCCTCACCGAAGAACAGCCCGATATTATCGGCCGCCGCGGCATGCGCCCGCACCAGGTCGCGCGTTTCGTCGTCGATCGGCGCCTCCGCCTCCGCTGCTCCCTCCGCCATCGGCGCAACGATCGGCCGCACCATCTGGACGGCGCCGCCCAGCGCGGTCAGGCCCATCGCCGCAGTGATCTGGCGCAGCGCGAGATAGCCGATCAGGACGCGCCCCGCGGTCGCCCGCTGCAGGCGCTGGACCAGCCGCCGCGCCTGACCGCACAGCCCGGACCGTTCGAGCAATCCGATCATCGGCAAGGCCAGCCAGGCGACCGCCATGAAGCGGGCATCGACAAACGCCTTCCCGATCATCGCCACCACTTCGAGCAGTCCGAAACCGGCGGCGAGCGCGCTGGCGAAGGCGGCGAGCGTCACCACCAGCAATGGATGGACGCGCAGCGCGAAGCCAATGACGATGACGGCAATGCCGGACAGGACCAGCATCGCCGCAGCTACAGCGTGGCGGCGGCGCGTGCCGCCTGGTTATACTGCCCCGAAATCCGGCGGAGCAGATCCGCGGCATCGGACAGCGCGGTCTCTCCGGGGCCGTCCACGGCGATCGGCGCAGCCAGGATCCGCTCGCGCACCGCACGATAGGCCTCGCAGAATTTCCGCCCCGCCTCGGTGGCGTCGATCAGCTTCTCCTTGCCGGATCGGCTGGTCCGGACAAGCCCGGCCTTCTCCAGCTTGCGGATCGCGTAGGTGGCGAGATGCGTATCCTCGATATCCAGCACCAGCGTGATGTCGTTCAGCCGCTTGGCGCGGCCGCGATGGCGCACCGTGTGCAGGACCAGTATTTCGAGCGGCGATAATTGCACGCCGGCCGCCAGCGCACAGCGCGCGATCCAGCGCTGATAGGCGGTCGCCGCCAGCGTCAGGCTGAATTCCAGCTCCGACAGCGCCGGTGCCGCGCCATCCGCCAGATGCGCCGAGGAAACGATCGCTCGTCTCGCTTCAGTCATGCCTCTCCTCCTTGTCGGACGGTTGCGCTGGATCGATCCGATGTCAACGTGTATATGTAATTTATCGACGATTTGTCGATAAATTGGAGAAAGCGATGAACGGCTGGCAGTTCTGGATCGATCGCGGCGGCACCTTCACCGATGTCGTCGCGCGCGCCCCGGACGGCACGCTGTCGACCGCCAAGCTGCTGAGCGAGAATCCCGAACGCTATCCCGACGCAGCGATCGCCGGGATCCGCTCGATCCTGGGCATCGCCCCGCACGAACCGCTGCCCGCCGACCGGATCGAGGCGGTGAAGATGGGAACCACGGTCGCGACCAATGCCCTGCTGGAGCGCAAAGGCGCACGCACGCTGCTGATCGTCGATCGCGGCTTTGCCGATTTGCTGATGATCGGCAATCAGGCACGTCCGCGTCTGTTCGATCTCGCCATTCATTTGCCTGAGCCGCTCTATGATGGCGTGGTCGAAGTCGGCGGGCGGATCGACGCCGAGGGACGGACCATCGTCCCGCTGGACGACGATGCGACTCTGGCAATGCTCGCCGACCGCCACGCCGAGGGCTTTGACGCGGTTGCGATCGCGCTCGTGCATGCCTGGGCCTATCCCGCGACCGAACAAAGGATCGCGGCACTGGCGCACGAGGCGGGATTCGCTCAGGTCTCGGCCAGCCATGCGGTAAGTCCCCTGACCGGGCTGGTGGCACGCGGGCGCACGACGGTGGTCGACGCCTATCTCTCGCCGGTGCTGCGTCATTATGTCGACCGCGTCGCCGACGCGCTTGGCCCGACGCCCCTGCACTTCATGCAGTCCAATGGCGGGCTCGCCGCGGCCCGCCAGTTCCAGGGCAAGGACGCGATCCTGTCCGGGCCGGCGGGCGGCGTGGTCGCCGCCGCCCGCACTGCCGAGGCAGCGGGCTTCCCGCAAGTGATCGGCTTCGACATGGGCGGCACCTCGACTGACGTCACGCTCTATGCCGGGACGTTCGAGCGTGTGTTCGATGCGGAGATTGCCGGCGTCGAGATGCGCGTCCCGATGATGGCGATCGAGACGGTCGCCGCCGGTGGCGGATCGATCCTCCGCTTCGACGGCAGCCGCTACCGCGCCGGACCGGACAGTGCCGGCGCCAATCCCGGGCCCGCCTGCTATCGCCGCGGCGGACCGCTCACCGTGACCGACGCGAATCTGATGGTCGGCAAGATCCAGGCCGGCCATTTCCCCGCGATCTTCGGCCCCGGCGGCGACCAGCCGCTCGACCATGCTGTCGTGACGGACCGCTTCACCGCGCTCGCGGAGGAGATCGCCGAGGCCACCGGCAAGACGCAGGATGCCCGCGCCGTGGCTGAAGGCTTCCTCACTGTCGCGGTCGCGAACATGGCCGCCGCGATCAAGCGCGTCGCACTCGAAAGGGGCGCCGATGTCACCGGTTTCGCGCTGCAATGTTTCGGCGGCGCGGGTGGCCAGCAAGCCTGCCGCGTCGCCGAAACGCTGGGAATGCGGACCGTGCTGATCCATCCCCTGGGCGGGGTTCTGTCCGCTTATGGCATGGGCCTCGCCGATCGCACGGCAATCCGGCAGCAATCGGTCGAGCGACTGTTGGTTGCGGCAATTGTGGGGCATCTTGAGGAGCTCGCCACGTCGCTCGGCAACGCGGCCGCCGGCGAATTGGGCGCTGCGGAATCCGGCGAGGGCGAGGTCGTCCGCACCACCGCTGTTCATTTGCGCTACGCCGGCACCAATATGGCGCTCGCCGTCGCACTGGCGGACGAAGCCGCCATGCACGAAGAGTTCGAGCGCGCCCATCGCACGCGCTACGGCTTTATCAGCCCCGGCCGGGCGATCACGGTCGAAAGCCTTGTGGTCGAGGCGGTGCGGCCCGGGCCCGCGATCAGCCTGCCGGCGCTTGCACCGCGCGACGGGGCGCTCCCGCCCCCGATTGACATCGTGTCGCTATGGACCGGAGGCGCGGAGCATGCCGCGCCGGTGCATGACCGCGCAGTGCTCCGCCCCGGCGACCGAATCGACGGACCGGCGCTGATCCGCGAAGCGATCGCCACAACCATGGTCGAGCCCGGCTGGCGTCTCGACATCGGCGCTCAGGGCGAATTGCTACTCACCCATGTCGCGGCAACGCCGCGCGCGGCGCATGACCCCGCTGTGGCCGACCCGATTCAGCTCGAGCTGTTCCACACCCAGTTCATGGGCATCGCCGAGCGGATGGGCGTGGTGCTGCGCAACACATCAAGCAGCGTGAACATGAAGGAGCGGCTGGATTTCTCCTGCGCGCTGTTTGACGCCCAAGGGCGGCTGATCGCCAATGCGCCGCATGTCCCGGTCCATCTCGGCGCAATGGGTGAGAGCGTGCGCACCGTGCTGACGAGCCGGGCCGCCACGCTCAGGCCGGGTGATGCGGTCGCGCTCAACAACCCGTTCAATGGCGGCACGCATTTGCCCGATGTGACCGTGATCTCGCCGGTGTTCGACGAGCATGGCGAGACCATCCGCTTCTTCGTCGCCAATCGCGGCCATCATGCCGATATCGGCGGCCTCACCCCCGGCTCGACCCCGCCCGATTCCCGCACGCTGGAGGAGGAAGGGGTCGTGATCGACGACTTCCTCCTCGTTCAGGGCGGCGACCTTCAGGAAGAGGCGTTTCTGGCACTGTTGCAGGACGCCCGCTTCCCCGCGCGCAGCCCCGAAACCAACCTTGCCGACATCAAGGCGCAGCTCGCCGCCAATGAGACCGGCATCACTGAACTGAGCGCGCTGATCGCGGCCCGGGGCTGGCCGATGGTCGAGGCCTATATGGGCCATATCATGGCCCATGCCGAAGAGAGCATCCGCCGTGTCATCACCAGATTGTCGGATGGCGTTTTCGACTATCCGATGGATGACGGAACGCCGCTGCGCGTGGCGGTCACGATCGATCATGCGGCACGTTCCGCGGTGATCGACTTCGCCGGCACCGGTCCGGCCAGCGCCGGCAATTTCAATGCCCCGCCCGCCGTGACCACTGCGGCGGTGCTCTATGCCTTTCGCTGCCTGGTCGGTGAGGAGCTTCCGCTCAATGAGGGATGCCTCGCTCCCCTCACCATCCGGCTTCCCCAGGACAGTTTCCTGTCGCCACCGCCCGGAAGCGCGGTGGTGGCCGGGAATACCGAAGTCAGCCAGGCGGTGTGCAATACACTGTTCGGCGCGCTTGGCGCGGCGTCGGCCTCACAGGGCACGATGAACAACTTCCTGTTCGGCAATGCCCGCCACCAATATTATGAAACGATCTGCGGCGGCGCAGGGGCCGGCCCCGGTTTTGCCGGCGCGTCGGCGGTCCATACGCATATGACCAACACGCGCATCACCGATCCGGAGATTCTCGAGATGCGCTATCCAGTGCGGCTCGACCGCTTCGCCATTCGGCGCGGCTCGGGCGGGGCCGGCAACTATCCTGGCGGCGACGGCGCCGAGCGTGCGGTCACGGCGCTCGAACCGCTGACGGCAACGATCGTCGCCTCGCGTCGTACCGTCGCCCCCTTCGGGCTCGCCGGCGGCAGCGCTGGCGCCATGGGCCAGCAATATGTCGACCGCGCCGATGGCCGCCGCGAACCGCTGGAGGGGCGCGACCAGGTCGAACTGCAGCCGGGCGATTGCTTCGTGATCCTCACCCCCGGCGGCGGTGGCTTTGGAGTAGCGCACGCCTGAATCGCCCCTGCCCGATATCATTGATATCACATTAAGTGATTGTCATATAATGATATTATCAAATTTCTGCGAAAAAAGATTTGGAACATCCGGTGTCCCATATCTCCCTCGCCTCTGCGAGCAGCCCCTGTCGCTTACGACGATTCAACGCTCACACCGGATCGGGCATGCCACTGCTTACCGGACTGATCCGGCACGCTCATTCCTGTCGTCGAAAACCGGATCGCCACAGCGATTGCCCAACGGCTGACGGAATCGCGGAAGCACTTGCCCGGTGTCATCACATGTGAGATCGATGTATAAGAATCCTGTACAGGACAAAATACACTGGGGAGAAAAATGATGGGCATGAACAGGCGCGACCTGCTGGGACTGGCCGTGATCGGAGGCGTGGCGGCGACCCTGCCCGCCCCGGCGATCGCCGGCGCGACGAAGACACCTGCGACGCTTGCGATCCGCAACAAGTCGGGCCGCGACTATGGCGCGGCGCTGGAGCGGTTGCGCGACTATGCCGCCGCCGAACTCGACGCGGTCGGCCTGCCCGGCATGACCATCAGCATCGTCGATGTCGAGGGGTTCACCGCCTCGCTCAGTGTCGGCTGGTCGGATGTCGACAAGCGCCTGCCGGTGACGCCCGATCAGCTTTTCCAGATCGGATCGATCAGCAAGTCGATCAGCGGGCTGTGGCTGCATGCGGCGCAGGACAAGGGACTGATCGATCTGTCCGCGCCGGTGTCGCGCTATCTCGCCGGCGTGCCGCTGCCTGCCCAGCCAATGACGGTGCACCAATTGCTCAACCATGCCGGCGGCCTCGCGCATGACGCACCGGTCTTTCCGCGCACCCCCGATGGAAAGCTGTGGACTGGCTTCAAGCCTGGCGCGCGCATGTCCTACAGCAATATCGGCTATGCGATGCTCGGGCTGATCATCGGCAAGGTGTCCGGAAAGCCGCATTTCCAGGCGCTCGAGGACGATGTCCTGAAACCGCTCGGCATGACCGGCGCCACCGCGCATATCCGCACCGCCGATCGCGGCCGCTATGCCACCGGCTATGTGCCGATCCGCGAGGATGGCGTGGTGATGAGCCGCGCCGCGCTGATCCCCGGACCATGGACTGAATCCGACAATGCCGCCGGCGCCGTCGCGGCCTCGGCCGACGGCATGGCGGGGTATCTGCGCTATGTGCTCGCGCTTGGCGCAGGCAAGGGCGGTCCGCTGATGTCCGATGCCGCGGCAAAGAAGATGCTCGCCGAGGATATCACCAGCAGTGAATTCGGGGCCGGCGCACGCTATGCCAGCGGCATTGCGACGGTGCAGATCGATGGCAAGCCCGCCCTGCATCATACCGGTGGCATGACGCTTTTCTCATCGGCCTTCCATGCCGATCCCGCAGCGGGCGTCGCCTGCTTCGCCAGCGTCAATGGGCGGCTGATCTCCTATCGCCCACGGCTGACCACAATCTACGCCATTCAGCTCATGCGTGCCGTCGTCGCGGGTACGGCTTTGCCGCCGCCGCCCGATCCGATCGCGTTCCGTCGCGTGCCGACGCCGGAACATTATGCCGGCACTTTTACCGGGCCTGATGGCCGCTCGGTCACGTTGCGCGCCACCGGTACCGGACTGGTGCTGGCGGACAGGAATGGAGTGGGCCGGGTCGAACTTGCCGGCAAGGACTCGCTCGCCACGGATCATCCGGGCTATGCCGCGCATCAGCTCGATTTCGACGGCGATAAGGCGGACCGCTTCTGGTGGGGCGACATCCTGTTCGGCCGTGGCGCGGCACTCCCGCAACCCGTCGCCGCCGCGGCGCTCAAGCCTCTGACCGGAGAATATAGCTCGAGCGACGGCACCTTCGTCGTCCTGGCGCGGGGCAGCGCGCTGGTTGCCGAGGGGGCGGGCGAGTTCGTCCGGCGACCTGGCGGCTTCTGGTCGCCCAAAGAGGATGCTGGCGGTGTCACGCGAGTCTGGTTCGACGGAGCGGTAAACGGCGTCCCGTCGCGGCTGATCTTCTGCGGCATGGATTTCACGCGAATCAGCTGAGGGCGCCTGCTTGCGATTGAGGGGGACCTGACCAATTAACTGCTGCTTTTTTGGCCATGGTTCTATAATAGGACATAAAGGGGACGCTGAGGTCAGCCGCAACCCCGAGAGGGAAGAGGATGGGGCAACCTATTTCGGGGCCGCCGGACGGCGATTCGGGTGCTGTGAAGCGCTTGATATCCATCGGCGTATCCGAGTCCAAGGACGATCGCATCGAGGCCAACCCAAGGTGGCGTTTCGATGAGGAGCGCATCGAGCAGCTGATTCAAGCGTTTTCCCGCGCGATCGGTCCGATCGTTTTTTTCGTGGCGCTGGGCGGCCTTATCTGGCTCGCGATCCGCTTTCTCTAGACCGGTTGACGCTACGGCAGCGGTTATGCTGCTTTGCGGTGCAATCGGGCACGTCCTGCAGCTTGTCATACATCCTGGCTTGGCTCAGCGAGCCTCTCTGAAAGCACGGATCGTCCCATAAGCGCCCGATCCGGCCGGACGGAGGGTTGCCCCGCATCGGCGGTTATGTTCCTGTTGCATTGCAGCAAGACCTTGGAAGCGGCGCCCGGTTTTCCTCTAACCGTGTGGGCGTCGTGGATACAGGCGGGACTAAGGGGTAGCGCGTGTCGAAAATTGACCTGGCAATCCATGGGTTTCCCAGCAGCCAGCCCTCGGCGGCCATGGTCTATCGCAATGCCCGCATCTGGCTTTGCATGGGACTGGTCGTGGCCGATTGCGTGGCGATCGCCGCCGGGTTCGCGGTCGGCGCCGGCGTCGCGCCGACGGGGACCGTTTTCCCGGACTTCTGGACCTCGCTGAGCGCGGCGCTGCTCGCCTATGTCATCGTCGCCTTCAACAACCAGGCCTATAATCCGCGCTGCCTGACCGGCAGCATCGTGACCAGCCGCAGCGCGATCGCCGCGATCGCGGGCACCTTGCTGGTCTTCTTCCTCGTGGTGTTTTCACTCAAGGCGACCAGCCAACTCTCGCGGTTGGCGCTGTCGGCCGGGATCGTCTCGGGCAGCGTGCTGCTGCTCGCGCAGCGCGTGCTGATCGCGCGGACGACGCGGAGCAAGTTCGGCGACAATCTGATGGCGGAGCTGATGATCGTCGATGGCGGAATGCCGCCGGCCGACTGTACCGGGATCGACCTGATCGACGCACAGCGCGCTGCGATCACCGCCAATCTCGACGATCCCTACATGCTCCACCGGCTTGGCACGATCCTGCGCGATTATGACCGGGTGATCATTTCCTGCCCGCCGGATCGCAAGGCGGACTGGGCGCAGATGCTGAAGGGCGCCAATATCCTGGGCGAGATCATCGTGCCGGAAATGGAGCCGCTCGCACCGCTGGCGGTGCAGAATTATCGCGGGTCGGCGACATTGGTGGTGGCGCGTGGGCCGCTGAACCTGGCCAATCGCGCCAAGAAGCGCCTGCTCGACATCGCCATCACCGTGCCGGTGCTGATCCTGTTGCTGCCGCTGATGATCGCGCTGGCAATCGCCATCCGGCTCGATTCACCCGGCCCGGTCTTCTTCCGCCAGGAGCGGATGGGGCGCGGCAACCGCATCTTCAGGATCCTGAAGTTCCGCAGCATGCGCGTGGAGCAGAGCGACCTGGCCGGCAATCGATCGGCGAGCCGCGACGATGACCGCATCACGCGCGTCGGCCGTTTCATCCGCAAGACCAGCATCGACGAATTGCCGCAGCTGATCAACGTCCTGCTCGGCGAGATGAGCCTGGTCGGCCCCCGCCCGCATGCGCTGGGATCGATGGCGGGCGACGAATTGTTCTGGCGCGTCGATCCGCAATATTGGCATCGCCACGCGCTGAAGCCGGGCATCACTGGCCTCGCGCAGATCCGCGGTTTCCGCGGCGCGACCGAGCATCGCGACGATATTCTCAACCGGCTCGAAGCCGATCTTGAATATCTCCATGGCTGGAGCCTGTTGCGGGACATCGCCATTCTGGTGATCACGGCGCAGGTCGTGGTCCACAAGAATGCCTATTAAGGGCATACCGATGCAGGCCCTGATACCAGGTTTGCGACCAGCCGTGGCGTCGCGCACCCTTCCGATAACTTCGCGTAAACCATTTGTAGCGCAGGGAAACCGCCACAATTGGACCAGCGGGAAGGTTGCAGGTGGCGGACAGGAACGGGGTTTTGAGGAAGCAGGCCGGGGTGTCTGCCAAGCCGACCGGCGCCGTGGACGAACGGCGCGCGCGCGCACCTCAAGCGGTCGACGGTATAACCGAGCGCGGGATTCAGTTGGTGTCCCGCTGGGCCGGGATCGTGGTGTTTGCCGCGGCGTTGGCCGGAATCGGCTATTTGATCTTCTGACCGCGCGCTGCGGCCGGCAGCAATCCGCCCTCAATATCGATCGTCTCGCGCGATTGCCGTTTCGGCGCCGGCGCCGGTTGCCGATGGCGATGCAGCGAGCCGTGCCATTGATACGACCAACCGCCCGAGCGGCGGTGTGTTTCGCCAAACAAACCGTCTAGCATGACTTTATTGCTGCAATGCAATAAGGGTAAAAGCGTTTGTATAGCTCTGTACTTTCCAGGTTTAGGGCTAATTATTTTGCACCTGCGAAAGGTGCGAGGCCTCGAACTCATAGCGCCGTGGCGGCCGCCATTGGCAGCGTGATTGCCTGTGCCGGAGTGACGTCTCCGGCGCATGCGGATGATGACGACAGTCGCGCCAAGACACTTGGGCTGCACATCGTGCCGTCGATCGACATCAGTTATGAAGACAATATCTACCGCGTTGACCGGCGGGTGGAGGATCCGATCGGCGATGTGATCGTCTCGCCCTCGATCGAGGCCCAGTTCGACAAGGCGATCGGGCGCCATGACCTCAATCTGCGCGCGCTGCTTGGCTATGACCAGTTCGTGTCGCAATCGCAGCGCAGCAAGCCGCGGATCGAAGCCGGCGCGACGGGCGCTTTCCGGTTCGGGACGGCCTGTTCGATCACGCCGGCCGCATCCTATCGCCAGCAGCGCGCGGATTATGGCGACATCAATCGCGCGACCGAGAATCTGCAGCATTTCTCTACCGTGTCCGCCGATCTCAGCTGCGACCGCACCGCCGGATTCTATCCATTGGCGCGCTATCGGCGCGACACCACGCGCAATGCCGACGCGTTCGATTATGCCGATCAGACCAGCGACACCTATCGTGCCGGGCTGGGCTATCGGCGGCCCAGTCTTGGCGCGATCAGTCTCTATTATGAGCATGTGACGAGCGACCGCGGTGCGCTGGGCATCAGCAACAGGAGCAATGCGGCGGGCGTGACGTTCCAGCGCGCGGTGTCGCCACTGACCTCGATCGATGTCGATCTGCGCTGGCTCGACGTGTCGAGCAGCTCGGCCGTGATCGGGCGTTATCGCGGGCCGGGCTGGACGGTCAGCGCGTCGACATCGATCATTCCGCGAGTCAAGATCACCGGCTTTACCGAGCGCGCAATCGTCAATGACAGCCTGATTGCCAGCGGGTTCGCGATCCGCTCAAGCTATCGGCTGACCGGCGAAATCGGCCTGAGCGAACTGACCTCGATCAGCGTGTTCAGCGAGCTCGAGCGGCGCCGGTTCCGCCAGGACGCCGCCCTCAGGCCATTCAGTTACACAGCGGACCGCACCAACGAGTTCGGCGCCGCGCTGCGCCGCAAGCTCAGCGAGCGGACCGAGTTGCAGTTCGTCGCGAGCCGATATGATCGCCGCACCGACAGCAGCGTCGCCAATTATCGCGGCATCCGGCTGACGCTGGGCGCGACAGCGAGGTTTTGAACATGACGGGAGTTTCTCTGATGGCAAAAAGGACCATCTGGCGACTTGTCCTGCCGCTCGCCATGGTGCCCGGCACCGCCCTGGCGCAGACAAGCGGGACAATTGCGCCCAGTGCGACGGCCCCTGCCCTGTCCGCCGGTCAGGCTCAGGCCGATCGCGGTTATCTGCTCGGCCCGGACGACGAGATCAAGATTTCGGTGTATAATCAGGCCGATCTGTCGGTGACCACCCGGGTCAAGACCGACGGCACGGTGATCCTCGCCTTTCTCGGCGCTGTCCCGGCGACAGGCAAGACGACCGCGCAGCTCGCCGCGGAACTGGCCGCCGCCTATGCCAAGGGCGGCTATCTCATCAACCCGTCGATCAATGTCGAGGTCAGCCAGTTCGTCAGCCGGTTCGTGACCGTGCTCGGCAACGTGCCGCAAGCCGGCAATTACCCGCTCGACCGATCCTATACGCTGGCATCGATGCTGGCCAAGGCGGGCGGCGCGACCACCAATGGTGCGAATGCGGTCATATTGACGCCGGCGGACGGCAGCGGCGCGGTGCGCATCTCGCTGGTCGAAATGGGTCCGGGCGCCAACCGTCAGCTGATGCCGGGCGACATCCTGTTCGTCCCGCCGGCCGAGAAAGTTTATGTCTACGGCCAGGTGCAGCAAGCCGGCGCATTCACCTTTGTCCCGGGACAAACATTCCGCCAGGCGCTGGCGCTGGCCGGCGGGCCGACGCTCGCCGGGTCGACGCGGCGGATCAAGGTACGACGCGGCGGCAAGGAACTGGAGACCGTTACGCTCGACGATCCAGTTCAGCCGGAAGACGTGCTGATCATCCGCGAAAAGCTGTTTTGATCATGTCCGGGCGCTATTCCACCATGAACCAGGCATCGGCTGACCGCCGGGGCGGCGGGCGCCTGTCAGTGCTGATCCGGTCGGTCTTCACCTGGATCGCCGGCAGACCGGCGCAGCGCCGTATTCCCGGGCCGGTCGATGATAGTTCCCCACCCGCTTGGGCCAGCACTCGGGATGACTGGGCAGAGGCGCCGCTGTCGATGGGCGCGGCGTCGCCAAACCCTCGCGTGCTGCGGCGCGGGGCGATCTTCTCCGCCTTCAACGCTGCGCTGCCGGTCACCGATCGGCATGGCCTGGCCGGGCGCAGCGTCGAACTCGACCGGCTGATCGAGGCAGTCGTACGGCAGCACAAGCATGCGATCATCTTCGGCGCGCGTGGGTCGGGCAAGACATCTTTGGTCCGGGTGTTCGGCGACCTGGCCGATGAGGCCGGCTGCGTCGCGCTCTATGCCTCGGCGAGCAGCGACGCGTCGTTCGAGGATCTTTTTCGCCCGTTCCTCGCCGAATTGCCGATCGGCGCCAGCGGCAAGACGCAGGCCGATCGGCTGGCGGTGGGCGGGTTCGATGTCGCGCAATTCGCCAATCTGCTGGTCGCGGAGATTCGTCCCCGCACATTGCTGATCATCGACGAATTCGACCGGATCGAGTCGGCCAAGGTGAAGCAGGATGTCGCCGCGCTGCTCAAGCTGCTGACCGACATATTGTCGCCGGTGCAGATCGTGCTGGTCGGCATTGCCGGCGATGTCGAGGGATTGATCGCAGCGCACCCATCGCTGCGCCGCCACCTGACCACGCAACAGGTCAAGCCGATCGCGGGCGAGGAGTTGGCCGCGCTGCTGCACGGATGCGCCAACCAGGTCGGGCTGTCGGTCGGCGCGACCGCGATGGACTCGATCGTCGCCGCGGCCATGGGGTCACCCTATCATGCGCGTCTGTTCGGTATGCACGCGGCGCTGGCCGCGGACGCCGCCGGGCATGACGAGATCGGCGACGCGGACGCAACCGCCGGCCTCGCCAACAGCCTGAGCGAATGGGCCGATGTTGCCGGCAATACCCATGAGGTTTTCGCCCATGCGCTCGATACGCATGACGATGCCCGCCGCATGGTGGCGCTTGCCGGGGTGGTCGCCGCGCAATTGTCGGTCGTCTCGGCCGACCGCCTGACTGCAATTGGCACCGATCTGTTCGGTTCCGAAGACGAAGCACGGCGGGCGGCGACGGAGGCACTGGCGCGGCTCGATCCGGCGCTGAGTGCGGTCACGGGCGGGCGGGATCATCAGTTCGAGGATTCACTCGCACCGCAGTTCCTGGTGCTGATGGCGAAGAATGCGGTGGCCAGACCGGCCGCCGGCACGCCGAACCGCAGTGCCGAAATGAGATCACTGCTTCAGGGAGTAGCAGGGCTATGACCATCAATGCCGGCGATATGATCGCAGCGCTGAAGGCGCGCTGGCTGCTGCTGGCGACAGTGTGCGGCGTGGTTTTCCTGGCTGTGGCGGTGGCCGCGATGATCCAGCCGCGAACCTATCTCGCGACCTCGTCGCTGCTGCTCGATCTCTCGCAGACCGATCCGACCGACAATAATCAGCAGCAACAGGCCAGGATCGACACCGACAGCGTTATCGCGACGCAGACCGATGTGATCCGCAGCGCCAAGGTCACCAATGCGATCGCGCGCGAAGTCGGCTTCGTCGCCGCGACGCCGGCCGATCTGTCGCCCGAAGCACGCCTGCAACAGGCTGCGGCACGAGTCCGCGCCGGGCTCAGCGTCACCACCGGGCGCCAGAGCAACGTCCTCCAGCTGCAGTTCCTCGATGCCGATCCGGCCACCGCGGCGCGCGTCGCCAATCTCGCGGCGAAAATCTATATGCGCGAGCAGGTCGAGCTGCGCGCCTCACCCGCCCGCGGTTCGGCGCAATGGTTCGATTCACGAACCGCCGATGTGCGGCAACGCTATGAGATAGCGCAGAAGCGGCTGTCCGATTTCCAGCGCGCCAACGGCATCATCGGTGTCGACCGCATGGATCTCGAGGGCGAGAAGATCAAGAATCTGTCGGTCCAGCTGGTCCAGGCGCAGGCCGACGCCGCAGCTGCGCAGTCGAAATCCGGTTCAGCCAAAGTGTCGGAAGTCGCCAGCTCGGTGGTGGTGCAAAGCCTTGAGGAAGAAGTGGCCAAGGCGTCCGCCCATGTGTCGGAACTGGCCAAGACACTTGGCCCCAACCATCCGCAAATGACCGCGGCGCTGGCGCTGCAGCGCGAGCTGGAGACCAAGCTGGGCTCTGCCCGCAATACCCAGGCGCAGTCGATGACCGCGAACAGCGTCGCCGCCTCACGGCGCGAAGCCGATCTGAAATCGCGCATGGCGCAACAGGAAGGCCGGATGATCCGCATGTCGAGCGTGCAGGATCAGTTGATGATCCTGCAGCGCGATGTCGATGCGACACGCCAGACCTACGACACGGTGCGGCAGCGCTTCAACGAAGCGGCGCTGAAGAGCCAGATATCGCAGCCCAATGCCGGCCTGCTCGACGAGGCATCGGTGCCGCTGCTGCCGGCACGGCCCAATATTCCGCTCTGGCTCGTCGCAGGGCTGGCGCTGGGGCTGATGATGGGCGTCGCGGTGGTGGTCATAGCCGAAATCCTAAAACCACGGGTTCGCTCGGCGACCGGTCTTGAGCGGGCGACCGAGGTCGACGTGATCGCCGACCTGTCACCAGTCCATCGATCACGCACGTCATGGTTCGCACATCGGCAGGAGGCAGCATGAGATTACGCTCCACCGCGGGCGTCAGCCCCGAACGGGCCGGTAGGACCGCCTTCGCCCCGCGATCGCGCAAGCGCGACGATCGGGCGACGGAGGAGCTCGCCCGCGATCGCCTGCCCGAGGAGACTCGCGCCGCGATCACCGAGCATCAGCGCCAGACCGGATTGTCATTCGCCGACGCAGCGATCGCGCTCGGCAAGCTCGATAGCGACACGCTCGATCAGCTCATTGCGGAACAGGCGGGTCTCAGCCTGCTCTCACCAACCGACACGCGGATCGATCCGCTGGTCGTGGCCGCGTTCGACCCGACCGACTCCTATGCCACCAAGGCGCGCGCGGTCCGCGCGCGGCTGCTTGCGACCTGCGGCGGCCGCAGCGACACGCGCCGGTTGCGACTCGCGATCGTGTCGGCCGATGCCGGTGATGAAGCGGCGATTTTCGCTGCCAACCTAGCGGTCATCTTCGCGCAACTCGACGGCCAGATGCTGATCGTCGATGTGGATATCGAACGGCCCTCGCTCGATCGCCTGTTCCGCATGCCCAATCAGGTCGGGCTGGCGGAGCAACTCGCCGGGCGCACCAGCCTGTTGCCGGTCGCGCGGACTGCGATCGACCAGCTCTGGCTGATGACGACCGGACAGGCGAGCGGCAGCGCGATCGGCCTGGTCGAGCGTGGCGCGCTGGTCGACACGGCCAATGGCTGGCCGCTGCCTGACGCGGCGATGCTGTTCTATCTGGCCGAACGCCGCGGCGAACATACCCCGTTCGGCAGCATCCTGGCCGGGTTCGATGCGGTCGTGATCGTCGCGCGGCGCGGCGCGACGGCGGTCGCCGACATGCGCCGGATCATCGATGATCTCGATCGCAACAAGGTGCCGATTGCCGGGACGATCCTCGCATGACGGCCGATCGTCTCGCGGGAAGCCCGAGCGCCCGATATGACGGCGCCGACCGTGGCGGACCGGGTCAGGCCGGCACGCCAGCCGAAACCGTGCGCGTCGGTGGCGTGCCCGTCTCGACGCTGTCGCTCGATGCGCTGATCGAGCGCATGCTGGTCGATGCACCGGTCCGGCGCGTTTCGGGCCGGCATACCTGGCTGGTGTTCGATTGCAATGGCCATGGGCTGTCGCTGAATGCATCGGACCCGAAGTTCCGATCCGATCTTGCCAAGGCCGACCTGGTCCATGCCGACGGCCAGGTGATCGTCGCCGCGTCGCGCTGGCTGGGGGCAGCACCGATTGCCGACCGGTCGAGCACCACGGACATGTTCATCGACAGCCTGCCGCGCGCTGCCGCAGCGGGGGTCCGCTATTATCTGCTGGGCGGTACGGAAGAGGTGAACGCGCAGTGCGCGACCCTCATCACCGGCACCACACCGGGCCTGGAGCTGGCCGGTCGCCGCAACGGATTCTGGCGGCGCGAGGATGAGGAGCAGGTGATTGCCGAGATAAATGCGTCGGCCCCCGACGTATTGTGGGTCGGCACCGGCAAGCCGCGCGAGCAGGATTTTTGCGTTCGCAATCGCGATCGGCTGAAGGTCGGCTGGATCGTCACCTGTGGCGGCCTGTTCAACTATGTGACGGGTGATTATCCGCGCGCACCGCGCTGGATGCAGCAGGCCGGCCTCGAATGGCTGCACCGCATGGCGACCAACCCGCGGCATCTCGCCTGGCGCTACATCACCACCAATCCCCATGCATTGTGGCTGATCTGGAAGCACCGCCGTGATTGAGGGACAGGCCGTGGTGGCGGCGCCGAGCCGGTGGCGTGGCGTGGGCCGGTTCGGCCTGGCGAGCGTGTCGTCGGCGGGGGTCTCGATCAGCCATTTGCTGATTCAGCTCGTGTCGATCCACCATCTCGATGCTATCGGCATCGGCACGCTCGCCTTTCTGCTGGTCGTCATCCAGTTCGGCTACAGCCTGTCCAACGCGCTGGTCTCGACGCCCTACACCATCGCCTTCAACCAGGCCGAGGACGCGAATCCGGCGGCGCTGGACTTCTTCTTTCCGGTCAACCTGCTCCTGTCGCTCGCGCAAGGAGTGGTCTGTGCAGCGATCGCCTGGATCATGGTCGGCCCGCTCGCCGCCGCGGCATTCGGTATCGCCGGGGTGCTACAGCTGCTGCGCTGGTTCGGGCGCTCGAATGCCTATGCGCATCACCAGCCGATCGGCGCCGCGCGTTCGGATGTGATCTACGCCGTGACAGTCGTGGCCGGCCTCGCCGCCGGGCTGGTGCTGGGGGTGAGCGTGCCGGGGATCGGTCTGATCGTCGCCGTCGCCGCGCTGGCCGGGCTGCTGCCGTTCGGCGCCCGGTTCGTGCGGCGCCACACCCCGTCCGGTCTCGGCCGCGCCTTTGCCGCCTATCGGCCGGTCTGGCGCGACCAGTCAGCCTGGACGCTGATTGGCGTGATCACCACCGAGGCGACCTCCAATGCGCACAGCTATATCGTCACGTTGATGGCGGGGCCGCGCGCATTCGCACCGATCGCGGTCGGCATGCTGTTCTTTCGACCGGTCAATGTCTGCATTACCGCACTGACTCAGCTCGAGCGGCCACGCATGACCCGCGCCGTCGCGCGCGGCGATCAGCGCTCCGCGATTCAGGCCGAGCGGGTGTTCATGGCGGCGCTGGTCGCGATCTGGCTCGTCACCGCTGCCGCGGTCGCGGTGGTGCTGTGGCGCTTTCCGACGGTCATCATCAGCCCAACGCTCGATCAGCGCACGGTGGCGCTCGCGGTGATGTTCTGCGCGCTCCTGTCGCTGGTTCAGTGCATCCAGGCGCCAATGAGCGTCCTGGCACAGGCCCGCCGTATGTTCCGCCCGCTCGCGGCGGCCAGCGCCTATAGCTGCGTGGTCGGCGTGGTCGGCGTGACGGCGATCACCCTCACCATCGCCCCGGTATTCTCGGTGGCGGGCGTCGTCGTCGCGCAACTGGTGATGATGGCCGGCATCTATCGGCTCGACCGGCGCTGGCAGCGCCAGACCGCCAGCGTTGGGGATTGAGCCGTGGCGAGCGCGCAATGGCATCGGCGGATCGACAGGATCGACACCGACGCAGGGCCAGCGCGCGACGATTCACGACTGCTGATTCCGATCGCCCAAGCGTTCTACTTCCTCTTCCTGATGATGATCTTCATCGGGCAGCAGCCCTTTTCCTCGCGCAACCAGGAAGAGCTGGTGGCGATGGCGGCGAACACCGACGGATCGGATTTCTACAAACAGGCATTCTTCATCATCTCTGCGCTGATCCTCACCGCGCTGTTGCTGATGCGGCGCTATCCGTCGCAATATCGCTTCACCTATTGGCCGCTGGTGGTGATGCTCGCCTGGTTCCTGGTCACCTGCAGCTGGGGCGTCGATCCGTTCGTGTCGTTCAAGCGCACGATGCAGCAGTTGATCGTGATCTACATCACCTTCTCGTCGATGGTGCTGCTCGGGCCGGATCGCCTCTACCGCGTGCTGCGCCTGGCGCTCATCGCGTGCCTGCTGATCTGCTGGATCTCGCTGCCCTTGACTTCAGCGGCAGTGCATCCGCCAAGTGAGAGCGACCATGCGCTGGTCGGTGCCTGGCGCGGCTTCTTCTTCCACAAGAACATCGCCGGCGCGGTGATGGCGCTGACCTTCGTCGTGACCGCCCACGCCTATTTCGACACACGCAAATGGCGGTTCGCGATATTCGCCGTGCTGGCGTTCGTGTTCGTGATCGGCACGAAGAGCAAAACCTCGCTCGCCTTGTGCTTCGTCATCCTGCTGGTCAGTTCGATCTATCGCCTGATGAGTGACACCGTCCCGAAACGCGCCATCCTGCTGCTGGGCCTGGGCATGGGCATGGTTGGCTTCCTTGGTCTCTACATCGCCTATCAGCCGGCGATCGAGCGGCTGTTCGCGGATCCGACCTCGTTCACCGGCCGCGTGTCGATCTGGGAGGTCGATTTCGCCTATCTCCGGGCGCATCCCTATCTCGGCTCGGGATTCGGCGGCTTCTGGCAAGTCGGCGACCTGTCGCCGGCGCGCCTGTACATGAACCAGGCGTTCCAGATGCTGACCGCGCATTCCCATAATGGCTATCTCGAAATTCTCGTGACGACCGGCCCGCTTGGCCTGATCATGCTGCTCATCTCATTCGTGGTCCTGCCCGCCTGGTGGTTCATGACCGGCGCGACGGCGGAGAACCGCACCTTGATGGCGACCTCATTCGCGATCTGGAGCTTCGTACTCTACCAGAACATGCTGGAGACATCCTTTTTCGACAAGGATCGCCAGGTCTGGGTGATCTTCCTGGCGACGCTCGCCATCACTCATGCGTCATTCAAGGCCGCGCATCGGCCGGTGTGGCGACGCCGCCTTGCCCCGGACGACGCACCCGCGCCAGGCCTGGGCCGCGCTGGTCGCCGGCCCGCTTTCGCACAATCCGGAGGAGCACATGGCTGAAGTCGCGATCTGCATTGCTACGTGCAAGCGCCCGGAAGGGCTGAAACGAACACTGGAATCGCTTGCCGGTCTGCACACGGCGCATGGCATCAGGGTCATTGTCGCCGATAATGACGGCGAGCGGCAGCAGGGCCTTGCCACGGTCGAGGCGATGGCCGCCAAAGGATATCGCTGGCCGATCATTGCCATGGTCGTGAAGGAGCGCGGCATTCCCCAGGTGCGCAATGCCCTGGTGGCGCAGGCATTGACCCTGGCCGATCTCGACGCGGTGGTGATGCTCGACGACGACGAGGCCGCCGCCCCCGGCTGGCTCGACGCACTGGTCGCATGCCAGGCCGATACCGGCGCCGACGTGGTGGGCGGCGCCGTGCTGCGCGAGATGGACGGCGACGTCGCGGGCTGGGCCGCGCGCCATCCCCTGCTGCAACCCAAGTCGCGCGGCGGGTCCGGGCCGGTGGCGCTGGTCGACAGCACCGCCAATGTGCTGATCCGGGCGGCGGCGCTCCGCGCCATGGGAGATCGCCCGTTCGACGAGCGCATGGCCCTGACCGGCGGTTCCGACAAGCAGCTTTTCACGCGCATGCAACGGGCCGGCTTTCGCTTCGGCTGGTCGGAAGAAGCGGTGGTGACCGAATTGATCCCGGCCAGCCGGGTCAGCGCGCAATGGCTGCTGATGCGCGGTTACCGCGTCGGCATGACCGACATGCGCATCGCCATCTACCATAGCAGCCGCATGCGCGCGTTGGTGCTGGAGGCGCCGCGGATCGCCGCCGGCCTGCTGATCGGCACGGCCGGCGCGGCATTGTCGTTCGACCGCGGCACGCGGGTGCAGCGACTGGGAAAACTCTACCGCGCCGCCGGCAAGATCGCCGCTGTCGCGGGCGTCCGTTACGAGGAATATCGCGAGGTGCACGGCGCATGACCCCGACAGGCTCCCCAGCGACGCCGACGGCGATACCGACCTTTTCGGTGGTGATTCCGCTCTACAATCGTGCAGAGTTGATTGCCCTGACCATCAACTCGGTGCTGGCGCAGGATTTTAGCGATTTCGAGATCATCGTGGTCGATGACGGCTCGCAGGATAATCCCGAGCCGGTCATTGCCGCGATCGGGGATTCGCGCATCCGCTATGTCCGCCAGGACAATGCCGGCGGCGGGGCGGCGCGCAACCGCGGGATCGAGGCGGCGCGCGGCCGCTACATCGCCTTCCTCGATTCCGACGATCAATTCCTGCCGGGCAAGCTCTCGATCATGGCGGCGGCGCTGCCCGACGACAGCGTGACGGTGCTCTATTCGCAGATGCGGGTGGACCGCGGCGTCGACCGCTACTGGATCCGGCCGGAACGCGGCATTCGCCGCGACGAGGATGTCGGCGAATATCTGTTCTGCGCCAACCAGTTCATGCAGACATCGACCATGGTCGTGCCGACCCTGCTCGCGCAGCAGGTCCGCTTCGACCCGACGCTGAAGCGGGGGCAGGATCTCGATTTCAGCGTGCGGCTGCAAGGCGCGGGCGCGCGTTTCGAGATGATCGAGCAGGCACTGACCATCTGGCTCGACGCCAGCGAAGTCGGCCGGACCTCCTATGTCAAAGGCTATGAGACCTCGCTCGACTGGCTCGAACGGTGCGGACATATGCTGACCGCGCGGGCGCGGCACGGTTATGGCGCGACGGTCCTCGCCTACCACATGGCGCCGATCCGTCCGCTGGCCACCATGCGAGAATTGTTTCTCGGTTGGTCGCGCGGCGGCGTACCACCCCGCGTGGTGGCGCGTCAGGTCCTGCGCTCCTTCCTGCCAAAAGCGTTGTACCGTTCACTGGTCAATGGGTTCGTGCTGCGGTTCGGCCGGGCAGAACCGGTTGGTGGCGTGCGCAAGTGACGACGCCGCTGCCAGCCGGCACCGACATGCCCGATACGGCTGACGCGCCGCTGTTTTCGGTGGTCATTCCGACGTACCAGCGCCGCGATGCCGTGGTGATGGCGGCGCGATCGGCGCTGGGCCAGACGATCGCCGAGATCGAGGTGATTGTCGTCGACGACGGGTCGACCGACGGCACTGCTGATGCGCTGGCGGCGCTGGCCGATACGCGGCTGCGCACGATCGTCCAGCCCAATATGGGCGCTGCCGCCGCCCGCAATGTCGGGGTTGCGCAAGCCCGCGGGCGCTACATCGCGTTTCTCGATTCCGACGACCAGTTCCTGCCCGATCACCTTGCGGATCTGCTGCCGCTGGTCGTTCTGGGTGAGGATGTCGTCGCCTATGGCCAGGTCGTGGTGGACCGGGGCTATGGCCGCCAGTTCCTCAAGCCCTATCGCGCGATCGGCGCGGACGAGCCGGTCGATCGCTATCTGATGTGCGATCGCGGCTTCATTCAGACCAGCAGCGTCGCGCTGAGCCGCAACCTCGCCGGACGGGTCCGCTACCGCGAGGATGTGCAGTTTGGCGACGATACCGATTTCGCGGTGCGCCTGTCGCTGGCCGGCGCGCGCTTCCTGATGGCGCCGCGTCCCGGCACGATCTGGGCCGATCGCCGCACCGATGACCGGTTGTCACAGGTACGCGCCAGCATTGGTAGCCTGGCCTGGCTCAGGGATCTGAAGCCGCATATCTCCGCTCACGCATTCTCGGCCTATATGGGCTGGCACGCGGCGAAGAGCGCCTGGCCGACCGACCGGCGCCGGGCAATGCGCTATTACCTCTCGGCGGTGCGCCATGGCGCCTTCCGTCCGCATATGGCCGCGATCGTGCTGCTGCAGATCGTTGTTCCCGATCGTTTCTATCGCGGCGCCGCCAATCGCTGGATCGCCCTGGCCAATCTGTTCGGGGGGTATCGGGTGTGAACCGGCGCGGTTTCCTTGCCGGCGTCGCCGCCACGCTGCCGACGGTCGCCCTGGCTCAGGCGAAGCCCGGTGGAGCGCCGAGCCCCGGCCTCGCCCAGCACGCCCGGCGCAGCGGCCGTTCCTTTGGCTGCGCGATCCGATCGAGCCAGTTCGCCAAGGACCCGGCCTTCATCGCTGCGGTGGTTCGCGAAGCCAATGTCGTGGTGCAGGAAGGCGAGTTGAAACGCTCCGTCACTCAGCCCGCGCCCGGGCGCTTCAACTTTGCCGGCGCCGACAAGATCATCGATTTCGCCATGCAGCACGGCATGGCGGCACGCGGGCATACGCTGGCCTGGTATGCCGCCAATCCGCCCTGGCTTGAGGGGGCATTGCGCAGCGCGCCGCTGCGCGGGCGGGTTGCGCTGCTCACCGGCTATATCAACGTCGCGATGCGGCGCTATGCCGGCCGGATCAGCGAATGGGACGTGGTCAACGAGGCGATCGAACCCAAACAGAACCGAGCCGATGGCATGCGTGACCAGAGCATGTGGCTGCAGACAATGGGCGAGCGTTATATCGACCTCGCATTCCGCACCGCGCGCCGCGCCGACCCAAAGGCCCGGCTGTTCCTGACCGATTTCGGGCTGGAGCATGATTCACGCCGGTGCGAGCAACGGCGCAACGCCATGCTGCGCCTGCTCGATCGGCTGATGTCGCGGCAGGTGCCGATCGACGCGCTGGGCATCCAGGGGCATCTCAAGCCCTATCGCGAAGGCTTCAACCAGCGCGTATTCGCCGATTTCCTCGAACGGGTCCGCGGCTTTGGCCTGCGCATCGCAATCACCGAATTCGATCTCGCCGATCTGGGCGGCCCGCCCGACATCGCCAAGCGCGATGCGGAGATCGCCGCGGTCGCGCGCGCCTTTCTCGACGTGGCGCTGGCCAGTCCGGCTGTCGATTCGGTCCTCACCTGGGGGCTGTCGGACCGCTATTCCTGGCTGTCGACCTATGACGGCTATCGCTGGCCCGACGGACAGCCGTCACGCGGACTGCCGCTCGACATCAACCTTCGTCGCAAGCCCTTATGGTCAGCGATCGCGGCCGCGTTCGACGGCGCCCCCGCGCGCCGGATGAATGCCGATGCAACTCCATCGCGCGGGAGCTTCATGGCATGAGAATCTCGTCCCTCACCGGGTTGCGCGGCGTGGCCGCAGTCGCGGTGATGCTGTACCACATTCCGCATAACCCGACCTTCGCTGCGTTCGAGATCCCGTTATTCTCGCGTGCCTATCTGTGCGTCGACCTGTTCTTCGTGCTCAGCGGCTTCGTCATCTCGTTTGGCTATTATGACCGCGTGGTGCAGCATTTCAGCAAGGCGAGCTATGGCGACTTCCTGATCAATCGCGTCGCGCGGGTCTGGCCGCTGCATCTCGTCGTCGCACTGGTCTTCATGCTGCGCATCCTGCTCAACGTGTCGGGCGAGCAGCCGGTCGCGCTGACCACGGCGAATGTCGTCGCCAACATCCTGATGGTGCAGACCTGGGGCTGGGGAACCCAGGCGCTGGCCGGCAACAGCTGGTCAGTCAGCACTGAGCTGGTCGCCTATCTGGTCTATCCGCTGGTCGCGATCATGGCCTTTTCGCGCTGGGCGTGGCTGCAGGCGGCCATTGCGGTCGCACTGCTGCTGCTGGTGGCGCAGTCCGGGCTCGGCTCGCGCGGGCCGCTCGATGTCAACGACGCCAATACCATCCTGCCGGTGCTGCGCTGCCTCGCCGGCTTTTCGCTCGGCGTGATTGCCTTTCGCGTGGCGCAGCGCGATTGGTGCAAGCGCTGGATGGGCGGCTGGCACAGCTTCGAGATCGTGTGTGCCGCGATCGCATTCGCGCTGCTCATTCCCGGCGGCGACGTCGCGGTGGTGCTGCTGTTCCCGCTGCTGGTGATCGCCTGTTCCTATAATGGCCGGACCTCGCGCCTGATCATGGCCAACCCGGTGACCTTCCACCTCGGGGTGATCAGCTATTCGATCTATCTGTGGCACCCGCTGGTGCGCGACGTTTTCGCGCGCATCACCGGCATCGCGCATCGCCACGGGATAACGCAGTGGGACATGGTGTTCGTCATCGCCATGCTGCTGGCGACCTGGCTGGTATGCTGGGTCAGCTATCTGCTGATCGAGGTGCAGGGACACCGGCTGATCAAATGGATGCAGCAGGCCGCGGGACGTCGCGCGGTCGCGCTGCGCGCGGCGCGCCAATGACCGCCACGATCATCGCCATCCCGACCTTCCGGCGCCCCGAGCGGCTGCGTCAGCTGCTGACGTCGCTCGCGCGGATGAAAGTGACCGATGACGCGTCGATCCTGATCGCCGACAATGATGCCGCCGGTCGCGCCGGCGCGACCCTGGCGGAGGCGGTGCGGGCAGGCGGCTACGCCCTGCCGATCGAGATCATCATCGTCGCCGAACCCGGACTATGTGCCGTACGCAACGCGATCGTCGAGACGGCACTGGCGCACCCCGACATGCGCCACCTGGTGATGATCGATGACGACGAATGGCCCGAGGCCGACTGGCTGGGCGAGCTGCTCGCGGTGCAGCGCCGGACCGGTGCGGACGTGGTCGGCGGGCCGGTCTATCCGCATTTCGCCGATCGCAAGCCGGGCTGGGTCAGGGAGACTTTGGTCTTCCGCCCGGAAAGCCGGCCCGAGGGCGCAACCGGGATGCTGTGGGCGAGCAACAACCTGCTCGTCATGCGCCGGGCGCTCGATCGGTTGGACCGGCCCTGGTTCGATCCGCGTTTCGGCAGCAGCGGGGGCGAGGATCTCGATTTCCTCACGCGCCTGCACGAGGCCGGGTGCCGATTTGCCTGGGCGCCGGCGGCGCGGGTGGCGGAATGGGTGCCGGCGGATCGCGCCCGGCTCGGCTGGGTGATGCGCCGGATGTGGCGGATCGGGATCACCGACACGATGGTGCGGCGCAAGCAGGCCGCCGGCGCAGCGCGCGGACTGGCCCTGACCGGCCGCGCCGTGGCGATCCTGGCCGCGCGCACGGTCGCGCTGCCGATGATCCTGTGGCCCGGCGCGCGGCGCGTCGATGTTGCCGGCCAATGGGTCAAATCATGGGGGCGATTGTACGCGCTCGCCGGCGGCAGCGACGCAAGCTACGGTCAGCCGGCAGCGCCGGTTCAGGGCGAAACATAGGTCCGGAATCGGCTGACGATCATGTCGCCGGAGCCGTCGGTATAGGCGCCGTCGGTCTTCACCGCGACGTCCATGATCGGATACCAGCGAAACCCCTGGAACGGGTTGACGCTCTGATAGGTCTCCTTGCCGTCGACGAACCAGGTGATGTAATCGCGCTGGATATCGACCGCATAGCTGTGGAAGCCCTGGGAGAAACCGCTCAGGCCGTAAGCCTGTTCAGCCTGGATGACGGTGCCGCGTTGAAACGACCGCACCCCATCGCTGCCGCCATGGATCGTCGCTCCGATATGGCGGTCGAAATCCCAATAGCTCTGATAGCCAAAGCCCTCATAGACATCGATCTCCGGCGGCCAGCCCGAGGTCGCGACCAGCCAGAAAGCCGGCCATGAACCGCGTCGGTTGGGCATTTTGGCGACCCATTCATATTGACCATAGCCGACCTGCGCGGCCAGGAGATTGCGCGCATTGAGGACGATCGACCCGTAGCGATAGCTCACGCCGTCATACGTGATCGGATTGGCCAGCACCTGAGTGTGCATCACCAGCCCCTGATCGGTGTAGCGCAGCGGCGCTTCGATCCCGGCATAGATCCAGCCATCGACATAGAGGCCGGTTTCGCCATTGGCGGTTTGCGTCCGCCCGAACGGGAATGAGGTGGACCACATATTGGGGCTGCCCTGATCCGACCATCTCGTGCTGCCCTTGACCATGTCATATTGCAGGGTGCCGGTGGGCGCAAAGGTGCGCGGCGCCCGGAACGTGCCGGTCTGCGCCGTCGTCGCGGCCTGGTTGGCGTCGGCCGTGATGGTGGCGGTGGCGACGCCCTGTGTGGCGCCCCATGGTGCCTCGCGCAGCTTGATCGAGAATTGCTGGCCCTGGACTGCGGTGATGATCGGCACGGCAACCGTGCGGCGCAGCGGATCGCCGGGGCGGAAGATCACGATCGTATCGACGGTGGTGTAATTCTTGCCCGACACCAGCTTTGTCGCATCGGCACCGTTGACCGTGATGATCCGGACGATGACCGTATTGGGCGATTCGCGGTCGAGCGTGACCGGCACATAGGCGACACTGGCTCCCGGTTTGAACGTCGCGTTGCCGAGCGACAAGATCGCCTTGTCGGGCAATCTGGTCCCATTGGCATAGTCGAAGCCCGCCAGGCTGGTCGCGGACACCGTCGATGATGCCGCCGCAGACAGAGGTGACAGCGCGGCGGAGGATGCACTGGTCGGCGCGATGCCGGCCGCCGCGGCGCTGGTGGATACCGCGCTTGATCCGGGGACCACCGTCAGCTCGACCGGCGACTGCGCGGACGGATCCGGATCGGTGCGGCACCCGGCGAGCGCGCAAAGCATCAAGGCGCCCGAGATCGGGCGTGTACGACCTGCAAACATGAGAACCCCCCGATGAGTGGTGGGCTACAAACTCGCAGTGTAAGGTAAACAAACGAATATCGTCAGTGGGTTATTGCGATGAGCTGAGGCAATTGAACCAATTCGGTTCCATCTTGAGCATCAAGCGCGTGATCAGACGGATGCCTGACGGCTCAGATCGTGCGCGAGGGCAGCGGCGGGAGATATGGGACACCGGTCGTGTCCGATATCTCCCATTGTCGGCTCGATGAGATTCTTATATATTTCTTTATTTATCAGATGCTTAATATGGAATAGCTGAGCTCAGTCGCCGCCCGGGCATTCCCCGCACAACACGAATCGACCGGACCGAACGCCCGGTGCTTCGGGCAGCGATCTTGCCCGAATCATTCGGCCGCGATGCTCAGGGGCTCGTCCGTCATCGGTCCGGGTCTGCCGATGCTGACATAGCTGAATCCAGCCCGCTCGGCGACATCGGGGCGATAGATATTGCGCAAGTCGACCAGCGCATTGCCCGCCATCTCCGCCTTCAACCGCTCAAGGTCGAGCGCGCGGAAGGCATCCCATTCGGTCACGATGACGACCGCGGCAGCATCCTCGGCCGTGGCATAGGGCGATGAGACGAACTCCACATCACGCAGCATCGTGCGCGCCGCCGACATGCCTTCGGGATCAAAGGCACGGATCACCGCACCGGAATCCTGCAGCGCCTGGATGATCGACAGCGACGGCGCGTCACGCATATCGTCGGTGTTCGGCTTGAAGGTGAGGCCGAGAATGCCGATCGTTTTGCCCCGCACCGATCCGCCGCACGCTGCGATCACCTTGCGCGCCATGGCACGCTTGCGCGCTTCATTGACCGCCACGGTCGTTTCGATCAGCCGGATCGGCGTGCCGGCATCTTCCGCGGTCTTGACCAGCGCCAGCGTGTCCTTCGGAAAGCACGAGCCGCCATAGCCCGGCCCGGCATGAAGGAACTTGCCGCCGATGCGATTGTCGAGGCCAATGCCGCGCGCGACCTGCTGCACATCGGCGCCGACCTGCTCGCACAGTTCAGCGACTTCATTGATGTAAGTGATCTTCATCGCGAGAAAGGCGTTCGCGGCATATTTGATCAGCTCGCTCGTGCGGCGGCCGGTGAACTGGATCGGCGCCTGATTGAGGTAGAGCGGCCGATAGACTTCCTCCATCACCGGGCGGGCGCGTTCGTCCTCCAGGCCGATGACGATGCGATCGGGGCGCTTGAAGTCCTCGATCGCGGCCCCCTCGCGCAGGAATTCGGGATTGGAGGCAACGGCGAACTCGGCGTCAGGATTGACCTCGCGGATGATGCGCTCGACCTCATCACCGGTGCCAACGGGCACAGTCGATTTAGTGACGATAACGGTAAAGCCGTTAAGGGCGCCCGCGATTTCACGCGCCGCGGCATAGACATAGGAAAGATCGGCGTGACCGTCGCCGCGCCGGGCCGGCGTGCCGACCGCGATGAACACGACATCGGCCCGCGCGACCGGGCCGGTGAGATCGACGGTGAAGTCGAGCCGGCCCGTCGCGACATTGCGCGCAACAAGATCCTCCAGCCCCGGCTCGTAAATCGGGATACCGCCCTGCATGAGCCGGTCGATTTTCGCTTCATCCTTGTCAACGCACACCACCTGGTGTCCGAAATCCGCGAAGCATGCGCCCGACACCAGCCCGACATAGCCCGATCCGATCATGACGATCCGCATGATGATGATTCCTTCTTGCTGAATATGGTGCGTGTAGGTCTCAGGCGCGCAGCTGGACGGTGATCACTTCATCGACCAGTTGAACCGCTTCCCGGGGCGCGGGGTGATTGCCGAACAGTTTCCGCGCGAACGCCCCGACTTGCGGGCCGATATCCTCGCGCTGGAGCGCGAAGGCGAGATTGGCCTGAATATATCCGGCCTTGTCGCCGCAATCATGGCGTTCGCCGTCGAACCGCCACGCATGGAATGGCTGGCGGCCGATCAGTTGCGCCATGGCGTCGGTGAGCTGGATTTCGCCGCCCGCGCCCTTTTCCTGAGTCTCCAAGACCTGCATCACCTCGGGCTGCAGGATATAACGCCCCGGGATCATCAGGTTGGACGGGGCAGTGCCGCGGCGTGGCTTCTCGACCAGTCCCCGCACTTCGACCAGTGCGCCATTCTCGATCCCGGGTTCGACGATGCCGTAGCGATCGGTTTCGTCATCCGGCACCTCATAGCCGCAGACGATATTGCCACCAATCTGCTGATAGGCGTCGACCATCTGTTTCATGCAGCCGGGCGTTCCCGCCATCAATTCATCGGCGAGGAAAATCGCGAACGGTTCGTCCCCGACGATATCGCGGGCGCACCAGATGGCATGGCCAAGGCCCATTGGCTCCTGTTGCCGGACATAGGTGACTGCGCCCGGCTTCAGGCGGGTCTGATGGAGCAGCTCCATCGATTTGCCGCGCTCGCGCATCGTCGCCTCGAGCTCATAGGCAATGTCGAAATGGTCCTCGATCGCCGATTTGCCGCGCCCGGTGACGAAGATCATCTGTTCGATGCCCGCCTCCAGCGCCTCGTCGACGGCGTATTGGATCAGCGGCCGATCGACCACCGGCAGCATTTCCTTGGGCATGGCCTTGGTCGCGGGGAGGAAGCGGGTGCCGAGGCCACCGACCGGGAAAACGGCTTTGCGCAATGGCTTGATCATGATGACTGGCCTCCTTGTTGCGTTGCAGCATACCGTGCCTGCTGCAACGCGGCAATTTCGGCCCGCCGTCGCACGACCACGCGCCGCCGCGTTATTGGTGCCCAAGCGCTCGATATTTTCGCATTGGCTCCGCTCGGAATCGCTGTCCCGCAATGCGCGGCGTCAACCAACACGGCGATCTCGGCCGATGCCAATGCGCCCGTGAAAAGCGCCGAGCGAGGCCGCGCCGATCAGTTATAAGGATGACCAGTATAATGCTCGGGCGCGCGTGCCGCTCTCGGGCATGAAGAGCAACAACACCTCGCGCTATGTCGATCGCCGCCTGCCCACGAGATTCCGAAATAGACGTTTAGCAGGCCGATAGCCGGCCAGTCCTTCAGGATTTCATATTTCCAGCATCGTCGGGCGCGCCCAAAGGCTGACTTTCTGCAGCCGGCGCCGGATCGAGCTGGACGGCAAGCCGCAAGGGCAACAGCATATCCTTCGGTGGCGCCGTACCGATCGTGCGACCGACGAGCAGCCCGTCAATGTCCGCGATCGGCCGATCCGGGGCGATCGGGTCCATCTGCACGCGCGTGATGGAGCCCCTGGCATCGATCCACAATCGAAGCGTGAGCGGTGCACTCGACTGATCAGCGGCAGCGCGGGTCGCGTCGAGATCCGCGCGCAAATGCAGCGCCGCCGGATCGCTGCCGCTCAACCAGCCGGTGACCAGCACATTGACCTGTTCGGCATAGGCCAGCCAGGCTGCGGGCGCGGCATTTGCCGCCACCGTACGTTGCACAGGCCCGGCGGCGGCCGGAGAAGCCGGACCAGCCACGCCAAGCACCGTAGCGGCGATGGCGATGACCGCCCCGATGGTGATGTTCGGCATGACTGGCTCCGTTTGAATGCAGGTTGTGTGGTCGCCTTCAGCCCGGGCCGAAGCCGAGGAAGCGAACGTTGAGAATGGTGGGCATTTCGCTGCGCACGGCCGGCCGTGCGCGTTCGGCGAGCCGGGCGGCCTCGTTCACCACCGCCGTCGTCGCGGCCGACGCCGCGGTCAGCGCGCCGGTATTGACCGCCGCCGCGGCCGGAATGCCGGTCGCTTCACCTTGCACGTCGATATTGGCCGCGTTGATGACCTGAAGTGCCGCCAGGTTGATATCACCCGAAACGCGGATGCCCGCTTCACCCGCATCGATCGTGCCCAGCGGCGCGATCAGGTCGATATTGCCCGGTGCGACCTCGGCAATCGGATTGAGCGTGCCGATGCCGGCGCCGCTGGTCGGCACGGTCGGCGACAGATCGACATTGCCGATAATGTCATAGAGCCGTTTGGCGGGCGCGAAGACCACAGTCCCTTTGGCGCCGCGGCCTGCGTTGATGTCACCCCGCGCCGACCACATCGTGATGTCGCCGCCGAACGTGGTGAACACGCGGCTCAGGCCGAGCAGGACGCTGTCGCGGGCAAAAACCTCGATATCGCCCGATCCCTGCGTCAGCAAGCCGGTGGTCGCAGGCGGCGCCACGCCGGTGGCGCCAAGCGTCAGCCCGCCGCCCGGCACGAGGATCTGGATGTCGCCGCCGAAATCGGTGTGCGTGCCGGCCGCCCCCAGATAGGTGATCGACCCCTGATAAGCGATGTCCTGTCCGGTTGCGTCCTTTTCCGGCAGGAGTGCGGCGATCGCGTTGCTGCCGCGCAGATAGCTGGCGAAGCGCCGACTGTCCGGGTCGTTATATTCGCGCCCGCCCTGGCGCAATTCCTCGAAATAGACATGGCGGACGAACACGCCCTGCTGTTCTTCGGGCAGCGCCTGGAAATAGCCGAGTGCACCGGCCGCATCGCCGGCATAGCCGAACCGATCCTTCAGCCAGGCGAGCAATTCGCGGTCATAGGTTTTGACCACCTTGCCCGGCTGGTCCGCAAGCGGCCGTCCGGCATCAGCCAGGTTCGCGGCATTCAGATAGCGTGCCGCGAATCCGGCATAGTCCGGGCCGCCCGCGCCGACACCGGCGATCAGGGCGATGCTCGCGCCGTCTCGCGCGTCGCCGCTCACGATCGGCCCGATGCTGTCGATCGTGCTGCCAGTCGACAGCGCCTGATAGATGTTGCGGCCCGCCGTCACTTCCAGCGTGCCGGGTCCGGCGATCTTCAGCGTGGTATTCAAGATATCGCGGCCGGCGCGGACGATCGAGATATCGTCCGGATCGTTGTTGAGGATCAGACCCTTTGCGAGGATGTCGCGCCCGGCGCGCATCCGGACCGGCTTGGCAGCGACATAGAATGTGCGCGGCTCGCGAACGTCGGGGTCGGTAATGGTGCCGAAATTGAACATGATGTCGCCGTTGACGGCATAGAGCCTGATTGGATCGGTCGCGCCGGCATGCAGGTTGGTTGCGGTATCGGGACCGAAGGTGAACAATGACGCGCCATCAAACATCGGATCATAGGTGTTCGCCTCCGGGCTATACGCGTTGCTGGCATAGATGCTGAAGCCGTCCCCCAGCCCCCAGAGCGGATTTTGCGGCGTCGCAAGATTGTCCGGTGCTGCGCTCGACATGCTTGCGGCACCGAAAAGGCCGTCATGTGCAAGCAGCTCCAGTGCGCCCGTTCGCGACGGGGCGAGCCTCAGATCGGTGCTGATAGAACCGTTCGCCGCTACCGCGGAGAAGCCGGCAGGATCATAGAAGATTTCACCACCGGTGATCTTAGCCGGGACGCTCTGGATGATATCGCCGCCGCCGGCGAACATGGCGATGGCGCTTCGGTCGGTCCAGAGCGTAAAGGACGTGGCACCCAGGCCAGTGACGGAACCGTCGTCTCCGGCCGTGTTCCCGCCACGCAGCGGCACACGTCCGGCGTCCCGGCCTGTCTGCATCACCAGATCGCCGCGCGCGTTCACGCGCGCGACCCCATCGCCGATGACCAGGACAGGGGCGCCGTAGCCGATCCGGTCAAGCGGTGTTCGGGTATCCACCGCACGTGGGTCGCCCGACGCCTTCAGACCATAGCCTGCCTCGAGAGTCTGACCGATCGATCCGGCGCTGATCGCCGTATCGCCCCGAATATTGACGACTTGCCCCGCTCCGGTCTGAGGATCGAGGAGGAGGGTGCGGCCAGTGTTATACCGCCCGCCGATATCCAGTTTCAGCGTACCCCCGCCCGTCTGGCTGAGCACGCCGCGCGGATCCATACGCCCGCTGCCACCGACCATGATATTGAGTCCCGAGGTCGTGAAATATGTTGCGTCCGGATCGGCGTTTCGTGGTAAGCCGGCATCGCCGCCGGCAATCACCGAGACATCACCGCCGCCCAGCGTTCCGATCCCACTAAAGCCGGCTTGCTCGATGCCGCCCAGGACATTGGACCAATATTGACCGAAATTAATGCCCCATGCCGTCTGCTGGTTGAGGCTTGCCCCACCCTGACGCCACAGCCATTTGCCGATATCATCACTCATCAGGCCACTATTGGTGTTGACCTGGATAAAGCCTCGCACATCGCCCTGTGCGGCGAGCATCAGATCGCCGCCGCCTTCTGTGAAGAACATGCGCTGCGGGTTCAGCGTCGCTTCGTAAGCGGCAAAGTCGAGCCCCAACACCGATCCGTCATAGGTGGTGCCGCGCGCAAGATTCCAGGCATCGCTGCCGGCAATCTGAGTCCCGGCCGTATAGACGCCGAACAGCGAGTTCTGGCGATAGTCGCCGCCCGCCAGCACATCGAGATAGCCCGTGCCGGTGCGGACGACCGAGATCGCGGCATAGCCCCCCGGCCCGGCGGTATGGGCATCGTCGAGCAGCACGTCGCCCCCCTCACCCAGCGTCGATTTCGCAGCCAGCGTACGGCTGTCGGCGGAGGAGAGGTCGCCACCGCCGACCAGCCGCATCGACCAGGACAGCATCCCCGGTGCCAGCATATCGGCCATGGCGACCATTTGCCCCTGCCGCCCGTCCGGCCCCGGCTCGCGGTTCAGCCAGCCATTGTCGTCGGGTGTTTCCGGCGGCGGCGCGAAGCCATCGGAAATGCTGCCGTTGATCGTCAGTGTGCCGCCGGCGCGGATCGTCACCACGCCCGGCTCCCCCGACCCGCGCAATGCCGGATCGGCGCCCGGGCCATAGCGATAGCCCGAGAAATCGAGCTCGCGGCTGACCGTCAGATCGCCAGCGCTACGGATCTCGACCCCGGGGCGCAGATGGAAGGCGGTGCCGTATGACTTCAGGCCGGCAAGCCGGGCCGTGACCGCTCCATTGGCGTTCGCCGCATCGATAAAGGCGGTGCTGTCGACATGGAGCGTATCGAGATAGGCCTGATCGATAACGCCGTTGGCGGGCGTGTAACTCGCAAATGCATTGACCGCGATGCTGTCGGCACCGTTCACCACCAGGCCCGATACGGCGTTGACCGCGACATCATTGCCACCCAGGCGCGGCGCGTTGATCTCCAGCCGGCCGCGCGCAACGCCATCGGCCGAACGCAGGTCGATCGTCGCACCGCGCGCGAGATTGATGCTGCCCGCCATACTGGTTAGTTCGACCTCGCCACGGTTCGACGCCTCGATCGCGGCGCCATAGGAATCGGTCGCCAGCACTGTTCCGTGGGTGTCGAGCACTGCGCCGGCGGCGAGCGTCAGGTCGTCGCGCGCGGCGAGGCGGATCGTGCCGACATCGCGGCCGCCGGCGTCGATCCGGCCATTGACCGTCAACGACCCGCCATCGGCAGAGATCGTGACGCGCTGTGCCCGCACCTCGTCACCGACAATCAGATCGCCGGTCTTGACGACAAAGCCGCGCGCCTCGAACAGGCCGCCGGTGTTGAGCCGGTGGTTGAGTCCGGCAAAGTCGGACAATGCCCGCGCGCGAATGTCGATCGCGCCGGAATCGAAGCCAGCGGTGCCCGTGCCGGTGATATTGCCGGCCAGATCGACCAGCCCCCCGGTACCGGTGGCGGTGACCTTGATCGCACCGGCGACATTGTTGATTGCCGAGATATCGATCGTCGAGCCGGCCGCCTGAGTGACGCCACCATAGACGGATTCCATCACCAGATCGCCGCCCCAGCTATATTTGGTCGCATCGAAGAAACGGACCGCGCGGCCCGACAGATCGATATCGGCGCGATCGGTCAGGGTAATGGCGCCAGCCGCGTCGATCACCAGCCGCCCGCTCGGCAAGGCAACGGCGCTGTCGACCGTCACTGATCCGCCGGCGAGCCGCACTTCGGCACCCAGCGCGCCGATCGTCGCGGTATCGAAAGCCGCCCCGGCCGGCGCTGTAACAGTCAGTGCGCCACCGCTGCGATAGGCCATGAACGATCCGGCCTCGCCGGTCAGCACTGGCGCGGTGATGTTCAGCGTGCCGCCGGCATAGCTGGCGGCATCCGTACCGGTCGCATACACCGCCAGCGTGCCGCGATTGTTGGCGGTTACCCGCTCGCTCGCATTGAGGTTGACGGTCGAAAAGCCGAGCGCGAGCCGGTCGAGCGCGGCCTGATCCTGCGCGCGGGCGAGCGGATCATAGCCGAACTCGATCCGGCGCGCGTCGATGGTCAGCGCGCCGCTTCCCGTCCCGGCACCTCCGGGTGTGACCGCGCCCGGAGGGCTGCTCGCAAAGGGACTGGCGGGAACACCGGAACCAGTCGCGATTCCGTTCCAGATCAGCGTGTCGGTGCTGATTCGCGCGACATTACCCGCATTGCCCCAGCCATAAAGCGCCGGCGTGTTGAGGACGAGCGCCGCGCCGGTCCCGCCGCTGGTGGCACGCAGGTCGATCGCCACATTGCCGAACAGGTTGATCGATCCGCCGGCGGTCAGGCTGATCCGCTCGACCGCCATCTGCCCCGGCACTGTCGGGCGCAGCAGGCGCTCAAGCAGGCCCTGACTCAGCCGGACGCCAGCGCCGAGCACTCCTGCCGCTTCCGCATCGGCGAAGGATTTGGCCGTGCCGATGTTCAGCGTCGGCACCGCCAGCGCAAGATAGCGCGCGTTGAATTCCGCCTCGCCCAGCGTGACCGGGCCGTTAGTCGAAAAGCCGATCGTCCCGAGCGTGCGCAAGGCAGCCCCGTCCTCGACGGTGATCGACGTCACACCGTGCGTCGAGCTCACCAGCGGAGCGGTGAAATCGATAAACCCGTTGGCGACGGTCAGGATCGCACCGCCAATGGCGTCGCGATTGTTGTAGGTATCCGAAAAGACATAACCCAATGTCGAGCTGATACCGTTGGTCGGCCCGTGCGTCGTGTCGAGCACTGCACCGGATTCGACCAGCACGTCGCGCCCGGTCAGAAAGATCTGCCCGGCCGACAGCGTCGCGCCATCCCGTACGGCGACCGTCTGAAGTCCCGATTCGAACGTGATCCTGGGCCCCAGCGGGTTGCCGCCAAAGTCGGGCGCATTAACCGCGTCGATCAGCGCGAGTGTTCCGCCGACGACCAGCGTGCCGGCGTTGAACTTGCTCAGGTCGCTGGCGTCGATCGAGGTGAAGCCGGCGGTCGAGGTATCGCCGCTGGCCTTCACCTCGATCGCATTGTCGCCGGTAACGAAGAGCGTCCCCGATGTACCCCCCTGCGCGGCGCCGAGGTTCGCGGTGCCGTTGAAATCGAGAACCTCGCCAAGAGAGCGACCGAAATCGATCTGCAGCACCGATGCGTCGCGTTCCAGCCTGGGACGCAGCGCGCCGAAGGTCGCGGCATTGGCGATCGCGAAATCGGCATAGCTCGTCTCATTATATTGCGAGAAGGTTCGCACCTTATTCGCCGGGGTCACGGTGATCCCCGTCGGCAGAATATCGCGGGCCGAGGTGTTGGCGACGCCGAGATACCCTCCCGAGCGGAACGACCCGTCGGGTAGCGCGACCGTCGGCCCTTCCGCCAGGCCACCATCGCCCAGTTCGACGCGGAATGCGCCCGGCAACAGCGCGAAGGTTGATGGCATCAGGGTATAGGTTCCCGCCGGCAGGCCGCCGACCGGATGATCGAACGTGATTTGCCGACCGATCCCCGGCGCGCCGAAGCCGCTATCGGGCTGCACCGGCGCATAATCGCCCGCATAGCCGGGAACGATGGCATAGACCTGACCGCCGCGGTTGCCAAAAAAGGCAGGATTGGCATTGGCCAGCGTGGTGCGCAGTACATCGACCGAGCCGCCACGCCCGGTGAAGAATCCCGCCCCGGTCAGCTTACCTCCGCCCGACAGATCGAGCAGCGATCCGGTCTCCGCCGTCAAGTGCGCCCGCCCGAACAGCATGCCGCTCCTGAGCGCGCCGATATAATAGTCGCCCTCGGCCAGTCGCGCCAGATCGAGGAAGCTGACCTGCTGACCATTGTAAAGATAGGTCAATCCATCAGCGGTGCCGCCATAGGGCAGGGTCAACCCATCGGCGCTGACCGATGTGACGCTGCCGGCGCGCAATATGACATCGAACGCTGTGTTGCGGATCGGGTTGAAGATGCCCGGCTCGACGCCGAACAGCATCCTGCCAAGCGGGGCGCGAATGATGCCGCCCTGATCGATCGTGGTGGCTATCAGCGTCATCTTGCCGAACACCGACAGCGGCGCGGCGGGCGCTGGTCCGCCCTGGCCCCGGATCGTCAGGACGCTGTCCGGATCGTAATAATAATCATTCCTTACAGGATCGTATCGCCGCCCCACACCGATCGACCCCCATGCGCCGGTGGTCGGATAAAGCTGCGCGGCGGTCAGGGTCATATCGCCCGCGCTGGCCAGCCCGCCATCGGTGAAGCGGATATCGCTGCTGCTGGCGAGATCGACCGATGCAAAACCGGCGAAATCGACCAGCGTGCCCTCGACCTGGAAATTCGGCAGGCCGCGCTGAAACGCCCCGGATGCGCCGAAGAGATTCCGGCCGCGCACGTCGATCAAATCCGCCCGAACGGTCAGCAAGCCCGCATTGCGCAGCGACGGATCATATTCGAGGTTATCGCCGTAACGGCCGCCGACGATCAGCCCCGGCAGAATTTCCTCCGGTTCCGGATCTACCCCCACTTTGCCGTGCAGCAGCACATAAGGTGCGGCAAGCGATACCCGCGCCGTCGGGGTCAGGTCCGAAACCGACAGGACGCCGCGACGCAGGATCAGGCTTTCGCTCATCGTCAGATCGACATTGCCGGCAAAGCTGAACGCGTCGCGGCTCCACAGGTCGAGCGTTCCGAACCCGCCGGCGGCGATTTCCTCCACGCTGAGCCGCGCCGTGCCGAAAGCGAGCAACGGATCGGCGACGCCCGGCGCCAGGCCATCGGACAAACCGCCCCCGGTCCGGTGCTGACCGATCGTCAGCACACTCACGCCGTACGCCCCTGGTAGATTCTCCAGCACGAGATTGAGCGTGCCGCCCGCGGCACTGCCACCGCCGGACGCAGCGCGCATGGCGCCGTCATTGATGATTCCGTGCGCGGAGCCGATGCGGATCATCCCGCCATTGCCGGCGATCCGTGTGGCGCGCACGGCCCCGGGGACACCACCCGCCGCAACGTCGATATCCGCCACCGCGCCCGACCCATTCAGCGTCGCACCGTTGCGAATCACGACATGCGCGCGCGTCGCGCCGAGAAAGTCACGGTCGACCGGCGTCATGTCATTGACCCCGATGCGGATCGATCCGCCGTCCGGCGCGATGCCGTAGCGGCGACCATTGCGATCAAGCGCAGTGACGGCGCGACCGGTCGCGTCGAGCGCGGCGTGCTCGCCGATCCAGATCGAGGTACCCGGCTTTATGCCCTCGATCGCGGCATCGGCAACGCCGACCGATTCGCTCAGAATAGCGATCGTCCCACCGGGCGCGGTGATCGAGCCGTTGATGGTGATCTGCCCGGCGGCGGCCAGACGCACCTCGGACCCGGGATCGACCGTGATGCCCGATCCCGCCGCCATGCCCAGATCGACCGCGCGCAACGACAGATTGGCACCGGCACGCCTGGTCAGCCGCCCATGCGCCGGATCTTCGAGATAGACCGGCGGTGTCCAGCTTTCGAGCGCCGCCAGGGGATCGCCGCCAGTCGCGACGGTGCGCGCCGCCGCCGCCAGCCGCAGGACCGGAACCTCTGGTCGCAGCGCGACGCCTTCGGTGATCTGCAACCCGCCCAGGCTGGTCACGCGATAATCGGAAAAGCCGCTGCGCAGGATCGATGGCGCGATGTTGAGTGCCGGCTCGAACGCCACATCTTCGGCGAAACGGACTCCGCGCGTGACCAGCTGTCCCGCGTCGTACCGCAGCGTTATCGGGGTAATCGCGCCGGCCGCGAGGCTGAGATTATAGTTTTGAACCGATATGCCATGGGAGAATACCGTCGACGGCAATACCGTGCCCTGCGGGATGTTGCCGCTGAAACTGGCGATCGTGCTCCCCCCGGGCAAGCGAGAGCCGGGGGAGAAAAATCGCCCGTCGGTCGTCGTCAGCGACACACCCACCGGCAGCGTCCAGTCCGCCCCGGTCACGATCGGCGTCCGATTGGTCGGGAAGACATAGGTCGGCAGAGGAAAATCCTGGAAGGTAACGTCCAGTTGATCGGTCCGGCCGATCGGTACGACCCCGCCGACCGGAATGGTCACCCCCCGCGCCAGGATCAGGGCGGTCGGCGCGGCCGTGCCGACCGGCAGCACACCGCCGGCGAGGAAGGAATCCTCGCCGAACACCACCGTTGTCGGCGATTGCAGCATCAGCTTGCCGCCACCAACGACACCTTGCGCGCGAATATCGCCGTCCAGTGTCAGGCGTACGCCGCCCGGATTCTGCTCCGGCGCGGTATCGAGGCTGGCGCCGGCGATCAGGCTGACATTGCCGCCGCGCCCGCCGGTCAGGCTGGCGTCGGCGAACAATGTCGCGCCGGACGAGACGTCGACCATGCTGCCCCGGGCAAGGGTGATCGAACCGCGCGCCATCCGCACCGACAGATCGCCGCCATTAACCAGCGCGGTCGACGGCCGGTCCGCATTGTCGAGGCTGTTGGTCCACACCCCGCGCAGATCGAGCGTCGCGCCCTGATTCAGGGTAAAGCTGGACGTACCGTCGCGCGTGAGTATCCGGCTTACGCCGCCAATCGCACTGGCCGGTGCGAGATTGCCGACCGTGATGCTGCCGCCGCGCGCAGTCACATCGGCATTGATCGTTGTGACCGCCGCCGTCACGGTCAGTGCACCGCCATCGGCAAGCGTCAGGGCGCGGTCGATGGTGACGCTGTCCCCGGTGGTGATGCTCAGGCCGCCGAGCCTGGAACGGCTGAGTCGGTCGGCATCCAGCAGCACGGTGTTGATCCGCTCCGCCGGCAGCGCGCCGGTCGCGGGCGCGCCAGTGATATCGGCCACCGCTCCGATCACGACCTCGCTGTCGAACGCGTCATCGGCGCCAAGCCCGCCGATCCGGCCGATCGCCAGGGTTCCGGCCCGCGCGACCACATCCTGGCTCAGCTTATAGCCGTCGGTCACCCCCGCCGGCCGGGCCAGTGTCTGGCGATTGCCGCGAACTACATCGGCGAGGATATCCGCCTCCAGCACCACGGTCGGGGCAGCGATGATCAGCTTGCCGGCGTCGCGACCGACCGTATAGCCATCCTCCCAGCGCGCCGAATTGCCCCGGCTGAACAAGGGGTTGGAGTATATTTCGGTATAGTGCGCGCCCCACCGCGCATGTTTGACGACCTGGGCATTGCCGACCGCCAGAAACTGAGTGAAGGCCGAGGCGTCACCAATGTCACGCAGCCGGCCATCGGCATCAAGCAACCGGCTGAACGGCACGCTTCCCGCCGCATAATTCAGCGACCCGCCGGAAATATCGAATGTCGCGCCGCGCTCGGCAACGACCTCGCGCGCCTGCAGCGTGATCGTGCCGCCGATTGCCGCCCATTCGCCGATGCCATGCTGCTGCAGGCCGAGCGACCCGCCGACTTCAAGCAATCCGCCCGGCGTATAATAGCGCTCACCGCGATAGCCGCCGACGCCGTCCGGGACGTAGATCAGGTCGCGGACATCGACCCAGACATTCTGGTTGTTGAGCAGCGCGCCTTCGCGATTGGCCGGCGAATCGCGCAGTTCATTGCCCTGGATATTGACGCGTATCGCATTGCTGCTCGGATCGAGCATCACGTCGCGCACGCCCGATACGTTGATCTCCGCACCGCTCTGCACCTGCACGCGGGATACGGCGGAAACCGACACCTGCCCGCCTTGCGCCAGGGTGATCGAATCGCCTGCGAATACTGCATTGCCGCCGGTGACGATCTCGACGCGCGATTGATCGCGGCGGTCGGACAGGCGGCTGAGATTGTCGAACTGGGCCAGATTGTCGCGGCCAGTGATCACGGCATTGGTCCGCGCCAGATCCTGCTTCGCCGAATCCGCGATCAGCGCGTCACGCTGCGTATTCACCGCGGTTTCCGTACTCGCCAGTTCGGGCAGGATGGTGGTCAGGCTGCCGGCGGCGAGGGTGACCGATCCGGTCGCGTCGCTCGCCGAGTTGAGCAGGTGGATCGTCCCGCGCTGGTTGACCGATGTGGTCGACAGCGCCACGCCCGCCTGAGTGACGGCATGGCCGGTCAGGGTGATATCCCCCCGCGCCGCGCTGATCAGGCCGCTATTGGTGACGGCGCCCGACAAGCTGCCCGTACCGCGCAGCGTATTGACCTCGTTACCGCGGGTGGAGGAATATTGGTTGGCATCGGTCGACAGGCCGGGCCGCACCAGAAAATCGTCACCGGCAGCGAGCAATGTCTGGCCGCGATTGGTGGTGATGCTGCCGGCATTTTCGACATTGGCGCCGAGCAGCAGCACATATCCGCCGCCCTGGGTAACGCTGGCCGGGTCGCGCGTGGTGATCTGCGCACCCGCCTCAACCCGGACATCGCCGCGTGCGGCGGTGAAGCTGGGCATGAGCCGGCCGAATTCCGACGCAGAATAGATGCCGCGCGTCAGGAACTGATCATTGCTGATATTGGCTGCGGCGGCGACCAGATTGCGAGTGTTGACCTGCGATGAGCCGCCAAAGATCACGCCGTTCCGGTTGAGGATCAATACAGTGCCGTCGGCGCGAATGCTGCCGAGGATTTTCGAGGGATCGGCATGGACGTCGGTGACGCGGTTCAGCGCGACCCAGTTCGTATTGCCCTGCTGGTTGAAGGTCAGGTCGGTTTCGCGACCGATGTTGAAGCTATCCCAGGTCAGGATCGCTTTGGCCTGGGTCTGGCCAATCTGGACTTTGGTGCGACCGTCGCTGCCCTGGCTCTGGGTCGGGCCGCCGGCGCCAATCCACAGCGACGGGTCGGTTGAAACCCCATTAGCGACCTGCAAACCGCCTGCACCAAGCCCGTTTGGCACGGTCGATTGTGCGGCCATCGCGGCAGCGCGGGCGGCCGCCTGTGCCGCGTCCATACGCTGGCGCACGGCCGAAGCCCTGGCAAAGGCCTGGATTGTGCGCTGGGTCGCGGTGGTGATCGCCCGGTTCCGGGTTGCTGCCTGTGCGGCAGCCTGGGACGCTTGTTGCGCGCCGGTGCGCGGCGCCTTGCGGAACATGTCCTGCGCCACCGCCGACGTCCCCGCAAGCATCAGCGCGGTGGCGGATACACCAAGGAACAGGCGATTGCGGGCCGAGGGACGGATCATCGGAGGAACTCCAGCGTAACGGGGGGTAGCGTGCGGCGATGACAATGGTGCGAAAGGATTTTCGCGCTCCGGCGGCTCATGCCAATCATGGCTTGCCGCCACCGGGCGGGGCCGGCTGCGACGGCCGTTGCGGGCGGACACCCTTGCCGAAGCGATTGCCCATGCGTTGGCGTGTCGCGGTGCGGCTGGCCACGCCGGTGACGATGTCCGCCGACGTGGCAGATGGAACGCCAGGATCGGGCGCGTTTGCGGCACGGGCCTGTGCCGCCTTCGCGGCAGCGTCGAGCGCTGCCGCGGCGCAATCGACATCTCCGGCCTTGTTACCGGCGATATCGATCTTCACGCAGGGGCCGGACGCGGGTGCGCCACCGACGCGTATTGGCGCCCGGGCTTCGACCTTTGCCGGCGGCAGCTCGATCCGGCCCTGGCTGGGGGCAGGGTTGGTCTGCGCAGCGGTGACCGTGCCGCACCCCATCAGCGCCAACAACCCGATCGCGAAACAAGTGATACCCGCGGCGGCAGAAAGGGGTACCGCCGCGGGGTCATGACCGGACTGGAGAGGGAAGCGTCCGTCCGCCATGATCAGAATCTGGTTGTCAGGTCGAGCTGGATGACATCGTTGGAATAGGGGATGCCAGTGATCGCATCCGACGACAGCCAGCGCGCCGACAGCGCGGTATCCTTGGCGATCGCATAGCTGCCGCCCAGGATGAAGCCCTTGGCGTTGGTGCCGCCGAGATGGAAATCGCTGTCAGTGAACGCGTCCAGCACGGCGTCGGATTCGATGCGACGATAGCCGATCGAGGCATGCCAGTCGCCGGATTCAGTGAGCTGCGACTTGCCAATAATGAGATTGCCGAACCAGCCCGTGTCGCCGCCCGCCCAGACCCCCGGATTGCCCGGCCCGAGATTATTGACGGCGCGCGCCGCGACAAGCTTACGATCGAAGCCGAGATTCTTGACGAAATCGGCCTCAAGACGAATGCCGACCGGCGCGAAGAAGCCAAGATCGAGTGCTGCGTGCGCGTTGAGTATGCGATATTTCGAGGCGAGCCCGAAATATTGCACCTCGGGAGCTGTAGCGGGATTGGGCGCGCCGGCGAAATCGATATTGCGGATTGGGAAGAGCGAATTGCCGGTCCGGACGAATTGCGGGCGGCTCGCATCGGTGTCGCAGGCGTCCTGATCGAACGGACATGGGCTGGAGACCTCGCCCTGGACATTCTTGAACTCGTAATAGCTGGCGGCAACGGCCAGCTTGACATGGTCGCTGGCGGCGAACTCGACCCCCGCCTGCGCCGCGGCAAGATATTTGTCCTTCGATGAAAAGGCCCCGACATCGTTCGAGCCGAAGTTGAAATCGGTATTGAAGATCGGGAAGGCGCCGAGCGTACCGAACACCGTCAGCTGGCCGTTGAGCGCTGCGCGACCACTGAGCGCGACGCCGTCGAAATTCAGGTCTTCGTCGAATAGCAATTCGCTCGTCCAGAACGGGTTGGCGAAGCGCCCGAGATCGAGCGTCGCGCCCTTGACGGGCTGGAGCCGGATATTGGCGCGGTCGAGCCAGATGGCATATTTGCCAAACTGGCCATTGCCGCCCAGGGTCTGGTTGGTGGAGATCGGCGAATTGTCCCCGCCGGTGGCGACGCGGATTTCGCCGGTGATCCAGCTGTCGATGCGCGCGCGCAGGCCCAGGCGTGCCCGAATGTTCGCGCGCGTGCGGTTTTTCGTGGTGTTGAGATAGGGCGCGCTGACCTGACTGCTCAGGTCATTGATATTATATCCGGCACCGGCGTTGATCGCCTGGAAATTGACGAACGACTGATTGAAATTGCCCTTGCCCATCAGGTCGCCTTCGCCGCGCACGCGAATATCGCCGAACAATGTAAGACGCTTGGTCCATTCGGCGACTTCGCCGGGCTTGGCCCAGCCTTCGGTCGATGCCTGACTGGCCAATTCGGCGCGCAGCTCTGCCTTGATCTGGTTGCGCACGGTCGTCGGAATATACGGAATGGTTTGCGTGTCGCCGACCACGCCGCCCGGCGGGATTGCCGCCTGGACTTGCGGTGTCGGTGCAACCCTGGCCTCCGCGATCATCGCATCGGCTTCGGCACGCGTGACGAGGCCCTTGGTGACCATGATCTCAAGCAGCTTGTTGGGATCGACCTGCGCATTCTGAGCAAAGGCCGGCGACGCCAATGTCAGCGCGACCGTGCCGGCGAGCAGCATCGATCTGAAGCGGCGGAGAATCTTCGGGCAGGTCATCATGGTCCCCTTGGGTGTCGAGACGGCGGCACGGCGGCCGTGCGAAAAAATGGCAGTGACCGGCATCACGCGCCGTTCCTCGTATTGAATTCGATGCGCATGACCGGAAGGCCGGCGGGCGGGCGCCGCGAGAGCTGGAGCCCCATCAGGCGACGTTCGATGGCGGCATCGCGCCGCGTATCGCCCGACCCATCGACGATATTGACCTGCTGGATACGACCATCGCTCGACACACCGACGACCAGCCGCACGGTGTAGCGGCCGCGCGACAATGCAGCATCGCCCTGTGCGGCGCGGCGGATATCGGCGAGCGCGATACTGGCATAGGCCGCAAAGCCGTCGTTACCGCCGGTCTTGCCGCCGATCCGGGTGCCACCGCCATTACCGACCGCGAGGCCGTAATTGGATGGCCCGGCGCCTTCACGTGCGGTGAGCGCGTTATTGCCCTGATCGGGCGCGGCATCCGGAGTTGGCGGCGGCGGTGTTTCGGTCACCGGTTGCTCGATCGGTGCCGGTTTTGGCTCGGGCGGTTTTTCCTCGGGCTTGACCTCGGGTGGCGGGGGTGGGGGTGGCGGCGGGGGAAGGATGACCCGCGTGGTCTTCATCTCATTGGGTCGCTCAGTGACCGTGATGCCGCGCAGGAAGGTGACCGCGACGATCAGCCCGGCCAGCGCAAGGCCGGCGACCACCAGCCAGCGCGCGCCGCGACGGCCACGCGTGCGGCGGCGATGGCCAAAGTCCATCCCGTCAAGGGTAGCGGCGACCATGGCTCAGGCGCCGCCGGGCGGACGCGTCGCGGCCATGCCGAGGCTCGGCACGCCGACCTTCGAACACAGGTCGAGCACCTGCATGATCTGGTCATATTGCACTGCCCGGTCGCCGCGCAGGATGATCGCGAGATCAGGCGTGGTGGCCATGCTCGAGCGCAGCTGCTGCTCAAGCTCGGCCATCGACACCGGCACTGCGTCGATCGAGACCGTGCCGTCATTGGCGACCGCGATCACCCGCGACTTTGGCTGGTCGAGCGTCTTCGCCGCCGAGGCGGAGGGAAGATCGACCTTGATGCCTTGCACCGCCGCTGTGGTCAGCAGGATGAAGATGATCAGCAGCACGAAGGTCAGGTCGACCAGCGGCGTGATGTTGATCTCGTTATACGGCTTCTTGCCCTGGATCTGCATCGCCCGGCCCCCTTATTCGGCGGCAATGGCAGCGGGGGTGGGACCGTCGGTATCCTGCCAGGTTTCCGCGATGCGCTTCTCAAGCTCATCGACGAAGATCTGGTTGTCTGCCGAAATCTCCTCGACCCGGCTGAGAAGGTAATTGTAACCGAACAGCGCCGGGATCGCGACCGCAAGGCCGGCGACCGTCGCGAGCAGCGCCGCGGCGATCCCCGGCGCGATCGCGTTGATGTTGACCTCACCGGCCGCCGCCACGCTGGCAAAGGTGATCATCACCCCGAGTACGGTGCCAAGCAGGCCAATGAACGGTCCCCCTGAGATGGCGATGGTCAGCAGCACCATCTGGCGGTTGAGCCGCTGGCTCTCGCGCACCTGCCCTGCATCGAGTGCCGAGCGGATCGCCGCGATCGACTGCGCGCGGATCGCGTAGCGGCTGCCACTCGCGCGCCCCTCCTTCAGACGACGGTCGAGTTCGCGACGGCCGATCTGGTAGAGCCGGGCAAGGCTCGAGATGCCGGTCCCACCGCCGGCCTTCACATCGCCAAGCCCGTCATGGCCGGTACTGGTGCTGGCGGCCTGTTCATAGGCATCGAGGAAATCGTCATTGGCGGCCGAGACGCGGGCCAGCAGCAGCCCCTTGGCGATCATCACCCAGATCGCGATCGCAAGCATTACTGCCAAGATGCCAATCACGATCCATGCATCGAGCGTCAGTGCTGCAAACAGGATGCCGAAATAATTATGCCCGGCTGCCTCGGTCTGTTCCGCGGTGTTGAAGGTCAGCAGCTTTGCGCCCTGCCCTTCGCTCGCCGCCGCGAGCTGGAACGCCGCCTGCGGCAATGCCGTGCCTGCGACGCGCAGTTCGTCCACCTCGCCGGTCACGCCCTGACCCAGCAACACCGGGCCAGTCGCGGCTGCCGGCGCACCGGTCACTTCGCCAGCCGGCTGGCCGTTGATGAATAGGCTCGTCTTCGTACCATCCGAGCTGAGCGCGAGATGCGCCCAGGTCCCGGCCGCCAGTGGCGCGCCTGCGCTCCGCTTTCCGGCGACATCGATAAACAAGCTCCCGCCAGCGAGCACCAGCGAAGTGCTGCCGGGCACGATCAGGAGCTGGCCGTCCGCCATCCCTGGCTTGACCCAGAAGCTGGTGCTGAGCGGCCCTGCACCGAACAGCGCCGCCGGCAGGCTGACCGCCGTGCCGTCGAGCTTCAGGCTCTGGCCGATCAGCCCGCCGGCATTGCGTCCCTCACCGCCGCTGGCGTTCGCGCCATTGGCGGTCGCATCGCGCGGCGCACCGGCCGCGTCGAAATGATAGACTGCCTTGTAGCCGCCGAACATGCCCGCGACATCCTGGCCGGGCTTTGCATCCTTGTTGCCGTAATAGGCGTAGATCGCCTGGGCGGCACCGGGCTTGATCCCCGACACATCGACCCAGATCAGCGCCTGCTCTTCGCCTGGGCTCCACTTCTCGATCTGGAATTTCAAAGGCGTACGATCGTCACCCGCCACAAAGCGCAGGTCCGACCCGTCCGCCTTCACATCCTTGAAGCTGAAATTTCCGGTGTGCAGCCGCACCAGCACCGGCGCGCGCGCCACCTCGCCCGTGAGCCCCGCCGCGCCCGCGTTCAGGTTGATCTTCGTGCGATACGCATAACCCGGCTCCCACCACGCGGCGGCGGGAGACGCGAACAGGACGAACGCCGCGACGGCGGCGATACCGCCGATGACGCGCTTCTTCAGGCGTGCAGAGTGAAACATCAAAACTCCCCCCAAACTCGAAAGCGTGCAAAAATATTGCCGGTCCTGGAGTCCGGCCCGTTGATCAGCGGCACGCCGACATCGAGCGCGCCGTTGTAAAGTTTGAAGAGCCTGATGCGGGCGCCGCCGCCGACACTGACCAGACGGAACTCGTCATTCTGGCCGATCAGCGGGCGATGGATGCCGGCAATGCCCCAATCGATGAAGCTATGGAGCCGGAATTCATCGAGGATCCCGCCGCCGATCAGCGGCGCAAGCGGCGGCGAGCGCAGCTCGGTCTGATAGGCGATACCCCAGTCGCCCAGCGCCTCGCTCTCGAAATAGCCGCGCACGGTCTCGCTGCCGCCCAGGCTGAAGCCTTCGTTGGAAATGAGCGGGTCGGGCGACCATTGCCCGGTCGCGCTCACATAAATCTGGAAATCGCGCCACATGTCGGCGGTGACCGCCGCCTCACCCTTCAGCGTGAAGAAATTGGGCTTGGCGCCGAAGCGCTTATAGTCGAACCGCTCAAGACCATCGCCCAGCCCGCGCACACCGAACACCGTGGTCAGCGAGGCGTTGGTCTTGCGCCTGGTCCCGGTCCAGTCGCCACGCCAGCCGAGCGTGAACGGGAAATATTTGATCGGCGCGGAATCGCGGTCCGCCCCCAGCCGCACATCCTCCGCGAAACTCTTATAATCCACGCCCGCGGTGAGCGACTGGTAGAAGCCTTCGCTCTGGCTGAGCGGCACAATCAGCCGCACCCCGCCCAGATCGCCCTTACCGACCACGCTGGTGCCGCCGACCACGGCAATGTTGCTGTCCGAATGAACGTAATAGGCCAACAACTGCACGCCACCCAGCCGGGTCAGATAATTGGCCGACAGGACCGTGCCGTCGTCGGTGCGGCGCGGCGCGGTCTGGCTCGAGATGCTGATGCTGTCGCCGCGCCCCCACAGATCGTCGTACCGCAGCGTCGCCGAAGCGCGAAGATCGGTGGTTGCGCCCGAGCTGAAATTATTGAGCTCGACCGAGCCATGAAAAGGCGACTTGTCCTCGACGTTCAGCACGACATCGACAGTGCCCGGCGCCACCCCCGCCTTGACCTCAGGCGTTACCTTCCGGTCCGCGGACTGGTTCAGCGCAACGATATCGCGCTGAACGTCAGTAAAATTGGGCGTCGTCCCTGGCCGCAGCGACGGCGCACGCGACAGCACCCAGGCGTCCGATGTGCGCTTGCCGCCGGCGACCTGGACCATGCCGATCGCCTGCGCCTGCACCTCCAGCCGGATGATCCCGGTCTCCACCGATTGTTCGGGAATGAACACCGAGACCGTCGCATAGCCCTTGTCCTCGAATGCCTTTTGCAGGGCGGCGCGGGCGGATTCGATATCGCCGGGAGTCTTGCCGGGTCCCATGAACGGATAGACGACTTCCTCGACTCGCTCGGGGGGCAGCACCTTGTTGCCAACCACCTGAATCGCACGAACATCGAACCGCGGCGCCGACGCATCCTGCGCCGCCACGGGCGCGGCAAAGGACACGATCAAGGCTGTGCCGAGAACGGTCGCTCGCCATCGACTTAACTCGAACATCGATCCCCCGGGGCCGCATGCGGATTGATGGATCAAACCGAAACGGTTCGATCCCTGACCGGGTCGCCCATTGCCCTTGAGGCTTATATGCCTCAAGCTGTTTGTCGATAACGGTGTCTTAATTTTTGCTTTTGTCTACCAGAAGCCCGATATCGTGTAAGTTAAGTTACAACCCATAATCGGCATTGTAAAAATTCTTGGAATGCGTAATTCCATATATAATTGTGATATCCGCTCATATCATTTGGACGCAAAGGTTTATTACTTTGACTATATGTCAAAGCATACGAAGATCATTACACCCACCGGTTAATCGGTGGATTTTACTCGCACACCCCGCGAAAGGCGTTGGTGCGCGTTTCCGTCGGCGTTTCGCCGAATCGCTGTTTATAGGCACGCGTCAGTCCGCCCGGCGCCGCGAAGCCAAGGTCGACGCTCAGCTGGTTGATCGATCGCATTTCACTGGCGTTGCCCAATCGCTCCCGCGCCCAGTCGAGCCGCGCATTCTGGACGAAGCGGGCAATCGGCGTGTCCAGCCGCTCGCGAAAATTGCGGCGCAACGACGCGAGGGTAATGCCGGCGACCCGGGTCAGGATCGCATCGGAACAATCGCCCGGCGGGTCGGCCAGGATATGATCGACGGCACGTTGCAACGATCCGGGCAACGATCCGGGCAACGACCCGGGAAGATCCCGATTGGCGCAGACCGCCTCCACAAGACGCGGCGCATCAGCCCCGCCGATGCCGGCATATCGATAGGCGGCCGGCCGAGGGTCACCCCCCGTCACCTCGGCGTAGGAGGCACTTTCACGCTGAACAGATGCACCATGCATTCAAATTCCCCTTGCTATGACAGACAGTCGGCGACGCGGAATGCGAAGCACTTTCTTTGCCGCCGATGGATTTCGGCCAATGGTGCATTCAGCGACTGTCATCAGAACGCGATAAAGCTGTCCTATCGCGGCATGATTCGATGACAGCGAAATGACATCCACGTGATGATCCAGAATTTTCCCGCCCGCGCATTCAGCCTTTCGCTGGCGACGACGATGCATCTCGTCATCGGATGGGCATTGATCTCGCGACTCGCTATGGGCGTGCCGGTTCGCGGTGAAGCCGACCGATCGGGCCATGACGCGCTGGTCGTCGAACTCATCCCGCTTGATGCCCATGGCCAGTTGAAGGCGATGGCCGGCGACGCGGCGGGTACGCGACGGGATCATCACGCCCAGCCACAGCCGCTGCTGCAGAATCCGCCGCAAGGAGGGCCTGTGACCCACGATCTTGCGGGCGGCCCCGAGATCGGCGCGCCGATGACGGTCGCCGCAGCGGCCACCCGGGGAAGCGCATCGGCCGATTTGCCCAATGCCGAACTGCTCGCCTATCGCGCCCGGCTCGAGGCGCATCTCGCCCGGTTCCGGACCTATCCCGCCGGTGCCCGCAGCGCCGGGCAGGAAGGTGTCGTTCATCTGCGCTTCCTGATGGATCATGATGGCCGCGTGATCGACGCATGGGTCGAGGCAAGCTCGGGGATCGGCGATATCGATCGCGAGGCACTGGCCTCCGTGATGCGCGCCCAGCCCCTGCCCGCATTGCCCAGCGGGTGGCCGGACCGGATGGACATCAGCCTGCCGATCCAGTTCGAAATCGGCTGATGCGGAGCGCGCGCCTCACACTCTGGCTGTGGGCGATTGCCGCAGGGTCGGCGGCGGCGGTCGCGCCGGCTGTGGCGAGCGGCCTTGATGACCGCCAGCATTTTACCGTCCCGGCGCAGCCGCTGACCGAGGCGCTCGCCGAATTCGCCCGGGAAAGCGGCGTAGACGTGATCTATGAAGGCAAATTGATGGCCGGGCTGAGATCGACCGCGATCGACGGCAGCTTCACCGCGCCAGCGGCACTGCGCGTGCTGCTGGCAGGGACTGGCCTGACCGCGCGCTATACCGGCCGCAAAGCGGCGATCGTCTACCGCCCGGACCAGCCGCCGCCGTCGGTCGCATTCGGCGTCACGGGTGCGCCTGCACTGCGCCTCGACAAGGCGAAGGTGCGGGCATCGCTGATCATCGGCACCGCCAACCGCGCCGTGTTCGACGCCTATGGGCGACGTGCGCAAACAGAAATTCGGACCGCGCTGCAAGGCGACCCGGTGATCGCGCAGCGGCAATTCGCCGTCGAGATCAGGCTGGAGATCGACGGAACGGGACAGATGGGGGCAGTCGCGTTGCTGCGCGGCACCGGCGATCTGGCCTGTGACGACCGCATCGCTCGCCTGCTCAACGGCAGGCATTTGTCTCAGCCTCCGCCCGAGGGGCTGCATGAACCACTGCGCTTTCAGGTGACCTCCGCGCGCCTGGCGCAGCGCGATTGACGAGTCTTGCCGGCGTGGTTGCCATGACATCGAAATCGACGCGCACCATGCTGCGCGAGTCGCTCGTCACGCGCTATGCCCAGTTGCGCGATCGCCTCGCGCTGCGCCTTGGGTCGCAGGATCTGGCCGGCGAGGCATTGAACGAGATGTGGATCCGGCTCGGCAACGGTCCCGATCTGGCGCCGGTGGCGGATCCCGATGCCTATCTCTACCGCGCCGCGCTCAACACCGCGTCCAACATGGATGCGTCGCGACGCCGAGTGCTCGGCACGGTCGAGATCGACGACATCCTCAACATTGCCGATCCCGCGCCCGGCCCCGACCGGATCGTATTCGCGCGCAGCGAATTTGCCGCGCTGCGCCGCGCGCTGAGCGGCCTGACGCCGCGCCAGCGCGACATCTTCACCGAAAGTTTCGGCGGCGACGCCACACATGCCGAACTCGCCGCGCGCTACGGCGTCACCGTCCGCACGGTACAGATCGAACTGCGCGACGCGATCCTGCACTGCGCCAGACGCACAGGGCGCAAAAACCTTTTCGCGCGTGGCGCGCTGCGCGTGTCTAGACAATAGATGCAAAGGGCACTCCACTTGAGCGATCGGCGCTATTTCGGCGGACAGCCATCATGACCGGGAACGACGATGCGTTCGATCCCGTGATCGTCGATGCCGCCGATTGGCTCGTCCGGTTGACGTCGGGCGAGGCGACCGACGCCGATGCGCAGGCGCTGGCCGACTGGCGCGCGCAAAGCCCCGATCATGACGCCGCCTTTCGCCAGGTCGCCGGTCTCCGGACGATGGCGCGCGCCCTAGGCGATGCGCCAGCCGCCGGCGTCAGCCGCCGTGGGATCGTCCTCGGCGGGAGCATGGCCGCGGTCTTCGCAGCGATCGGCCTGGCCAAGCCGCCGCTGGCACTCTGGCCGTCGCTCTCGGAGTTGATGGCGGACCACCGTACCGGTCCGGGCGAACGCTATGCCTTTGCCCCGATCGCGGGCGTCAGGGTCGAGATGAATTCCCGCACCAGCCTGTCGCTCGCCGGCGGCAATCGGGGAATCGGCCTGATCGATGGCGAGACCTTCATATCGGTGGCGACCGATGCGGTGTTCCGCGTGGCGGCGGGCGATGTGCAAGTAGAGGCGATGCGCGCCCTGTTTAACGTTTCGGCGATCGACGGCATTGTTCACACCGCCTGCCTCCACGGCGCGATTGCCTGCCGGCTGAATGGCCGTCGCATCAACCTCACTGCGGGGGACCAGCTTTCGGTCGATGCGCAGGGCGTAGTTGCCCGGACCCGCGTCAATCCAGCCATCGCCACCGCCTGGCGTCGCGGCTTGCTGATTTTCGAGGAGACCCCCCTCGCGGAGGTCGTCGCGCAGATCAACCGCTACCGCCCCGGCCGCATCGTCCTCACGAGCAGCGGTCTTGGCCAAAGACAAGTCAGCGGCGTGTTCCATATCAAGCAGATCGAAAATGCCGTTGCCCAAATCCAGCAATTGCTTGGTCTCCATCTTCGCCACCTGCCTGCCGGTGTTATTCTGATGGGTTGAGCCTGCGGATCCCCGGCAGGTTCGGCAAGGATGTCCGGTGTTGTTCGAAATGGTTGAAGCCCGAAGACGTTCGAGGAGCTCAACGCCACCGGGGTAATCGGCGGCTAGAGCCTCGGGTGTGAGATCGGGCGCATGGGCGGCAGCTCTGGTCATGCGCAAATTCCGGTTTCAACAATAGGAAGGGCAGGTCGGTATAAGGCCAGCAAGAGATGACATGCCTGATCCCGTGTGATGGTTGAATCGCGGCTGACGGCCAGGCTGTGAGGACAGGACTGGGGCAGGCGGCGAGAGATATGGGACACCGGAATGTCGCATATTTCAGGTGGCCGTCTCGGCGGGAAGGTTGAGATATGGGACACTGATATGTCGCGTATCTCAGGCGACAACTTCACCGAGAATCTTACATAAAACACTATATATCAGGTGCTTAATGATAAAAAGCCCTTGCGCGCGACGTGCAGATTTTAGCGCATCGAGCGTTACCTGTCGCCGATCGGGCTCTCTGCGCCAAATGTCCCTCTATACCAGGTCTCCATAAGGCTTCACCCGGGCGATCTTCACTCAACACCAATGCCGCTTTACTGGTGAGCTGGAGGATACAGATGAGAGTCATTGCAGGAGAACGGCCGTAACCCGTAAGCCGACCTCGTCAGAATGGGCTGAAATCAGCAAATATTTTGATATGCTGATCGACTTGCCCGGCGACGTGCGCGAAGCGCGGTTGGTCAAGCTTCAGGCCGATCCCTTTGTGATCGAACAATTACGCTCGCTCCTGGCATCCGAAGCGGCACCCGGAGTGCTGGATATCACCGAGCAGCGTCCAATCGGTGCGGCGGAACCGAAGATCTATTCGTCGCTCGCTGCGGATACCATCGTCGGACCTTTCTGGATCGACCGGCTGATTGGCCGCGGCGGAATGGGCGAAGTGTATTTGGCACATCGTGCAGCCGCGGATTTCGAACAACGTGTCGCGCTTAAGATGCTGCGTCCCGAGGCGATCGGCCGGGTGCAGATGTTCGACGCCGAACGACGGCTTCTCGCCGGGCTCGAACATCCTGGCATCGCGAGGCTGATCGATGGCGGACTGGCGTCTGACGGTAGGCCATATATGGCGCTTGAGTATGTTGAAGGTCGGGAAATTACCGACTGGTGCTCGGAGCATCAGGCTGATCTGCCGACGCGCTTGAGGCTGTTCCTCGAGTTGTGCGGAGCAGTAGAGTATGCCCATGGGCACCTTGTCCTGCATCTCGATATCAAGCCTTCTAACATTATGATCGATTGCGACGGCCGGGTTCGGTTGCTTGATTTCGGTGTCGCGAAGATCGTGGACGCCGCCGTGCTCGATCGCACGATGACGCAAGCCTTGCTCACGCCCGGTTATGCCGCTCCGGAACAATTCGAGGGTCTCCGGGCAACGGTGGCAACGGACGTCTATGCGTTGGGGGCTGTGTTGTTCGAATTGCTCGCCGGTCGAGGACCCTGGCAGTTTGATAATGCGCCTTTGCCGATCGTGCTGCGGCGGCTGCTGCATGACGACCCACCCTATCCGAGTCGGGCCACACAGAAGGGCGCGATATCCTCAACGCGCTTGCAAGGGGATCTCGATGCGATCGTGATGAAGGCGATGCGCCGCAATCCGGGAGATCGCTATCCCGGGGTAGCCGCATTCGCCGGCGATGTGCGGCGCTATCTCGCATTTAAGCCTGTTCAGGCGCGGGCCGGGACCACGGTCTATCGCCTTGGCCGCTTCCTGCGACGCAACCGTTGGACCGCCGTGGCCACTGCCATGGCCGCGTTGGTATTGACGGTAGGTGCAGGCGGGATCGCCTGGCAAGCACGCAGGACTGCGGTTGAGCGCGATGTCGCGCAGGCCGAAGCTGGTCGCCTGGAGGCCGTCAATCAGGCCTTCCTGCTCATGTTTCGCGATACAAGCGATCCGTCGCAGTTCAAATCAATCACCGTGCGCGAAATGATCGATGGCACAACAAAGCGCTTGATGGGCTCGCTGCCAGCCCAATCACCGGACATCGCAGCAATGGTTGGTGCGCTCGCCGATCTTTATCTGATCACCGAAAATAATGCCGACGCGAAGGTTCTGCTGGAAAGAGCACTGGCCCGTGGCGTTGCGCGTTCAGATCCGGTGGGTTCAGCACGGCTGAAGCTGAAGCTGGGGACCATCCTGATTGGGGAAGGTCGCCTTGTTCAAGGGCAACGTTTGTTGGATGAGGCGCGTGCGATGTGGCGTTCCGACCCAGTGCGATTTCGCCGGGAATTGGTTGAGACGGTCGGTGCTGATGCGCATATGCTGCGGCAGCAGGGCAGACGCAAAGAAGCAATTGCGTTGCTGGTCAACGACATGGCCAACGCCGAACGGGCCTATTTCGCGTATAGCCGCGATTTGCAAACGCGCTACACTCAGGTTTCCAGATACTTGATTGAAGAAGGCCGATTTGCGGAGGCAGATTCGATTATCCGCCAAGGACTCGCGACACTCACACGTCGTAATCAAGGTCATTCATCCGCCGCAATCTCCCTGCTTCGCGCCGAGGCAGACATAGCCGCCCGGCGGGGAGACAATATTGCCGCCGAACGCATGATGCACCGAACGGTCTCTGACCGGCGTGTAATGTATGGCCGCTCGTTGGAGCTCGCGGTGGACCTCCTCTACCATGGCCGGCTACTCAACCAGATGGGCCGCCCCGCGGAAGCCTTAGCAGCGCTCGATGAGGCGGCACCGATGGCGATCGAACATTTTGGTGCCTGGAGCAGGCCAAGCGTGCAGGTCATTTTGGCGCGTATAGAGGCGCTCGCGTCGCTCGGTCGTGTTGGGGATGCCAGTTCAGCGCTCACGCAAATAGAACCGGATCTTCGACGCGCCGGGCTACAGAGCTTGGATTACGGGGTCTATCTTCGGACCCGGGGCATTATACGTCTAGCGGAACGCCGATTCGATGAATGTCGGGCTGATCTCGATGCGGCCGACGTCATTTTTACAGCCAAAGCTAGTGCCGGCGAAGCTTATAAGGCGAGAACGATCAAAATTCGCCAGCAACTGAGACAAGCACGCCGCAAATATCCCTGATCGCATTCATCCCGTCCGTATCTCTCGGTGCAGCCATGCCCGCGCCCGAATCCACCAGCGCCTTATGGTACGGTCGCTGACACCAAGCACCTGCGCTGCCTCCGCCTCGGTCAGGCCGGCAAAATAGCGACAATCGACCAGGCGAGCCAGTTCAGGATCGATCACGGCCAGTTCCACCAGCGCTTCACCTAATCGGACCGTGATCAGGTCGTCGACGCTCTCAGCCGCGACATCCGCGGCCGCTTCAAGCGACAAATTGGCAACGCCGCCGCCCCGACAAGCGGCCAACCGTGCGCGCGCCGCGTCGATCATGATGTGCCGCATCGCGGTTGAGGCAGTGCGAATGAAATGTTCGCGGCTGTCCCAGTCGTTTCTGGTGTGCAACTTCAGCCAGGCCTCGTTGATGATCGCAGTCGTCTGCCAGGTCTGTGGCGATCCACCGCGCCGCATCTCGCGGTGGGCAGCCTTGCGCAAGTCATCATAGAGCGTGCCGAGCAGCGCGTCCGATCCTGAAATTTCCAACTCGGCCATTGTGCTGTCCGCTTTCGCCCCAGCGTCTCGTCATCCTTGTTGAAGGCAATGCAAGGAGTCGATCGTCTTGTACAGTCAGGTTTTCGTGGTCCGCGAGTTGAAACGCTTCCGCGCCCAAAGCTTCTCCGCTCAGCGAAGAGCAATGTCGGCAGCTGGCTCGGATAGCCTAGTTCAAACAGCCAAGTGCTTCGGCACCCTTAGTCCGAAAATCACGGACACGTCGACGCTGATCGTTCGCAACCCACTTTAAATCACGGAGATATAAGATGGCTACGTGGAATAATTTTGAACTGATTGCGCAAGGTACTCTCGAGCCGGGATCATCTGTCGCGGCAGTCGCAAGAATTCCGAACTCGATGGAAATTTGGTCCGTGGGTCGAGACGGCAGGATTTTGGGCTCGTACTGGTACGAGGGCCAAGCGAATTGGGCGACATACGAGCTTTCACCAGCAGGGTCAGCATCATCACAAGCGGGCGTTGCCGCATTGTCCCGCATTCCAAACTCAATGGAAGTTTGGTTCGCCGGTTCCGATGGCTCCCTCCAAGGGAGGTACTGGTATGAAGGAGGCATTTGGGAAAGCTATCAACTCGCGGCTCCGGGATCAGTGATGCCAGCAAACGGCATCGCCGCCCTTTCAAGAATACCGAACAGCATGGAGCTGTTTTACGTCGGTCCCGACGCATCGATCCGCGACGCCTATTGGTACGAAGGGACTCAATGGAACCATTTCACTCTCGCACCAGCGGGCTCGGTTGATCCCGGCACCAAGATCGCAGCGGTTTCACGCCAGTCGAACACGATGGAAATCTGGTGGGTCGGCGCAAACGGCTCGGTGCTCGGAGCCTATTGGTATGAAGGCCAATCGGGCTGGATACAGTATGAACTTGCTCCGGCGGGTTCAGCGGCGGGCGCGGTTACAGCTGTCTCCAGGCTGCCCGGCGCCATGGAAGTATGGTGGATAGGGACTAATGGCTCGGTGCAGGCTGCTTATTGGTATGAGGGTCAAGAAGGGGGATGGAAGCGCTACGAGCTGGCTCCGCCAGGATCTGCCAGCCTCGCTGGGAGTATTACAGCCAGCAGCCGCATGCCGAACACGATGGAAATCTGGTGGGTCGGCGCGGATGGCTCAATACAGGATGCCTACTGGTATGAAGGAGGGTCTTGGCAACGGTTTGCACTCATGCCGGGTGGAACCGCCGCGGCCAACACCGCGATCGCCGCCGTCAGTCGTCGTCCCGACGCAATGGAGATATTCTGGCAGACCCCCAATGGAGCACTCGTCGACAATTATGTCTATGTAGAATGGACGAAGCGTGACCGCAGGGCCGACAAGCAAGTCGGCTCGCCTCGCAATGTGCTGAACGTGTCCGCGATCAGCCGGCATCCGGATTCGATTGATGTCGTCGCTGTTGGAGAGAATGGTGCATTCTCAGCTTCCTGGGGAGAGGGTCAGTCTTGGGCGCACGACATTGACCCCGCTTCGATCCTAAACAACCAAGGCAATATATGGCAGCCGATCGGAGATGGTTACCGCAATCCGGCCATCGCGTTAACCTCAAGGCGACCGCAGCTTGTTGACGCGTTCAACGGGTTGGCGCTCTCGCACTATGGTACCAATACCAAAGGCGACGACAGGTGGGCGATCGGAGATACGAGGGACTGGTTCGCCATCGGCTCGGCCGGCCCGGGTGGCCTGGGTGGTATTTTTGCCGGCGTCGGAGAGATTAGTGCGATAGCTCGTACGCCAGACAATCTGGATGTTTTCGCCGTTGGCCCGGACGGCAAGGTTTATACGTCATGGTGGGCCGGTGGCAGCTGGTCAGGCTTGGAAGGCAGGTCATGGCTGTCGCTTGGCGGTTCCTTTCCGGAGAAGAACGCTGTCGTGACGGCTGTGACGCGACAGCCAGGAATCATCGATCTGTTCTGCGTCGGCAAGGATGGCGTCGTCTATACCGCATGGTGGGCCGCTGGTCAGAATTGGTCCAGCCTCGGCCGTGGTCGCGGATGGTTACCCCTTGGAGGTAGCTTCGCGACCGACACTGCGATTGCAGCTGTCGCTCGCACACCTAATAATCTCGATCTCTTTGCCGTCGGCAAAAGCGGCGATGTGGTTACTGCTTTTTGGAATCCCCAGAATGGCTGGTCCAATTGGCTGTCGCTCGGCGGGCGTTTCCCAGCAAAACAGGACGTGCTCGGACTGGATATTGGGCAAACGTCACGCGTTTCCGCGATTGCTCGAACACCGAACAATCTCGACCTGTTCGCCATTGATGCAGACGGCAACGTGATGACATCGTGGTGGTGGGCTGGCGGCGACTGGTCCGGCCGCGGTGGCTGGCAATCGCTCGGAGGCAAATTCCCTCCCGGCAGAAAGGTCGCCGTGGTTGCGCGAAGCCCGAATAACATCGACCTCTTCGTGCCGGGCCTGGATGGGCACGTATATACAAGTTGGTGGTCAGCTGGGCAGGATTGGTCAGGTCGCGGGGGCTGGGTTCGCCTCGCTAGTGAAGAAGTCTACTGGACGAAGCCGATCGAAACTGGATCGTTGAATCCGATCGGCGGACGCGTCGAGGTTTGGATTCGTGCCAACGGCACGTACACATTCAAATTTCATGTCCACAACAGTGGCGCGGTGGGCGTTAAATTCATGGTCCGTGCTACGGTCGTACTGCCGTGCGGCATTGCTATAACTGAAGCCTTTAGCGGATTCGTGGATGCAGATCCGCGCAACGCGGACCTGACTGTCGATCGCAAGCAAGATTTGATCAGACAATATTGGAGAGACAACAACAATTTCTCCAACTGGCCAGGCAAAGAACATGGATGGGTTGATATCAACACCGAATTCACTGGCGTATTTGGCGCTATCACCGATATTCTGGAAGCAATTATTGGCGTGCTCTCAAAGGTGGCTGGCACCGCCGTTGGCGTCGTGCTGGGTCTCGCACATTCAATTGGCGATCTTGTTGGGGGACTAGGATTCAGTGGGGTTCTCGGCGTTATTGCAGGGGCCATTGTCATGATCGCTCCGGGTGGAACGCTGTTACTGGCGACAGTCGCGGGGGTCGGTGCATTCACTTCATCGGAAATCATCCGCGCGTTGGTAAAGGATCGGGAACTAACGGTTGGAGAGCGCACCCTGCTGGATGCGGTTTTCCAATCTAAGGTTGACTTCAACGACGTTAGAATCACGAACGTAGCAGGCTTGGGGGGGAGGCCTTTCACCATGCCTGGGGTAGATGGAAAAACCTACCTCAACCTGGGAGGACAGTTTCGCAATGGAACGGCCCATTATACGGACGATTATGCCGTAGCATCAGACAAGCAAAAGGCATTGCTGGTGCATGAGATGACGCACGCATGGCAGATAGAGCATGGCAGCTTCTTGCCAGGTATCATTTGCGCTGGAATTGAGAATCAGGTCAATAACACATTAATCAGCGACCATGTGTACATGCCCGGTCCACCTAGCACGCCATGGAGAGATTTCAACTTAGAACAGCAAGCGCAGACAATTGAAGACTGGTATTCCGGCCAAGAGACGCAGGAGTGGCGCAACGCTGTTCCACAACTCAGTAATGTTGATCGAGCTGGAATGCAGAAGGATGATCCGTATTTTCATTACGTTCGGGATCATATTCGTAAAGGAAGCAATTGACTTCGGTAACTAACGCGACTCTGATCATGACGCAGATTACAGGATTCACATCTCTTATCTAACTATCTGTTATATAATCAGTTTTTGATTAACGATTTTGGTGTGATCCCAGCGTGGCCCCTGGCAAATTCAGGACACGAACCCACGCCCGGATGTCGAAAACGAGCGTTAAACCGTGGCCAAAGATGTCCGATAGTGGCCGGTGGCTGCCCGGCAACTCCCGGCGAACAATCTGCAGAAGCGGACGATAGGTGGATTTCCTTTGGCCAATGATCAAATGTCGAGTGAAGGAGGATCGGGAGGTGAAGTCACTGCAGGCGCTGAGCGAATCGGACCGGCGGCTCGTCGCCGCATGGGCCGCAGATTGCGCCGAACGGGTACTTTGGTTGTTTGAGGCTGAAAGACCGGCTGACGGCCGCCCGCACGCTGCGGTTGCTCGAACTCGGGCGTTCGCTCGCGGAGAGTTGAACACGGCCGTTGAAATACGTCGACGATTTGTCGACAGCGGGGCTGCCCGTGAGACGAAATCTCTCACAACCGCCGCTGCCGCCAGGGCCGCCGGTCAAGCCGCAGCCGTCTGTCACATGGGTGCGCACGCCCTGGGCGCCGCCGCTTATGCCGTCAGAGCGGTTAGCCTAGCCACCCCTGACCAGCCACAGGCAGCTTTGGATGAACTCCATTGGCAACTCACCCACATGACGGCGGAGGTCAGGGCCGCCTTGCGAAAGCTCCCCCCTGTCGGCGAGGACCGGTCAGGTCCTCTCGGTCCGGGGCTTCTCGCATCGGGTGAACTCGGCAGGATTATTCGTGATATCCAGGGCGAACTCGCGCGACCCGACCCGGAATGATTGGGCTGGCCACGGACCGATAGAACAGTAACTTTCGGGAACGGCGACCATTCATCGCAACTGCGGAATCGAGGGCGCAGAGCTGCCATTCCTGCTCTCCCTTGCTTGGGGACCGCGAAAGACACAGCTGGCGCGTTCGACATCGCGTGAGGAAGCCCATATTCTCCACTATCTAGCTGATAAGAAAACCTATTATTCTTAGGCAACTGCCGTTACCCCACATTTTTCCCCACACCGTTTCCGAGATTTTCTGAAACTGGATGGAGCACGGCGACAGTTTCGGGCTCATTCTTCGCCGATCTTCATAGGGGCATGATCCGACAGCAGCGATCCAGTCTCCGTCTTCCGTGTCCACTAGCAAGAGCTTCGCGTGAGACCGAGTGCTGCGCATATGAACGCGAAAACGCCTAGCAACCTCGCGATCCTCCCGAATCATCTTCGCAATCTCGACCGCTGACGCACTGTTTCGGGTCTCTTCTTCATAAAGCGACTCCGCACCCCACAATAAATCGAAAGTGACACCGCGCACGCAGGCCATCCGGATATCTGGTAGCAACTCTTTGAAGCGCCGGTGGTCCAGGAAATCCGCCCGCCGCGAAGCGGTTGAGTGCACGCGCCCGCCGGCTGCGTCACAGCGCACGAACGCGACAGGGCAATCCCGGCCATTGCCGCTTATTGGGTCCAGACCCTAGCCGATCGCGCGGCGCAACGCGTCCTCCCAGCCGGCGACCAATGTCGCGCGGTGGTCTTCGGCCATTGTCGGCGTGAACCGGCGCCCGAGCGTCCAGGTCTCGGCCAACGCGTCGAGATCGCTCCACACACCGGTCGCCAGCCCCGCCAGGAACGCCGCGCCAAGCGCGGTCGTCTCGACCTCCGCGGGCCGCTCGACCGGGCACTCGGCCATGTCGGCGAGGAAATGGCAGAGCCAGTCGTTTGCCGCCATCCCGCCATCGACGCGCAGCGCTGCAGGGCGCGCGGCGCCGTCGGCGACCATCGCGGTGACGAGGTCGCGGGTCTGATACGCCACCGCCTCGAGCGCGGCGCGCGCGAGGTGCGCGGCGCTGGTGTCGAGCGTCATACCGGTCAGCAGACCGCGTACCTCTGGCCGCCAGTGCGGCGCGCCCAATCCGACAAAGCCGGGCACCAGATAGACTCCGCCATTGTCGTCGACCTGGGTCGCCATGCTGAGCGTCTCGGATGCGTGGGCGATCACGCCGAGCTTGTCGCGCAGCCATTTGACTGCGGCGCCGGCGACGAAGATCGACCCTTCGAGCGCATAGGTGGTCTTGCCGTTCAGGCGGTATGCCGGCGTCGTCAGTAGCCGGTTGGTCGACGCCACCGCCTCGCCGGTGTTCATCAGCATGAAGCAGCCGGTGCCATAGGTCGACTTGACCATCCCCGGTGCGAAGCAGGCCTGGCCGAACAACGCCGCCTGCTGGTCGCCCGCCATGCCCGCGATCGGCAGCGGCCGGCCGAACAGCCCCGCCGTGGTCGTGCCGAACACGCCGCTGTTGTCGCGCACTTCGGGCAGCAGCTGGCGCGGCACGCGGAGCAGGCGGAGCAATTCGTCGTCCCAGTCGCCGCGGTGGATGTCGAACAGCATCGTCCGCCCGGCGTTGGTCGGGTCGGTGGCGTGGACGCCGCCGGCGGTCAGCCGCCACAGCACGAAGCTGTCGATCGTGCCGGCGGCGAGCTCGCCGCGCTCGGCGCGGTCGCGCGCGCCGGCGACATTGTCGAGGATCCAGGCGAGCTTGGTGCCCGAGAAATAGGGGTCGAGCAGCAGCCCGGTCTTGGCCTGTACCATCGGCTCGACCCCTTCGCTGCGCAACTGGTCGCAGACATCGGCGGTGCGCCGGTCCTGCCAGACGATCGCGCGGTGGATCGGCGCGCCGGTCGCGCGATCCCACACGACGATTGTCTCGCGCTGGTTGGTGATGCCGATCGCGGCGATATCGGCGACATCGACCTTCGACCGGGCGATCGCGCCGCGCGTGACGGCGAGCGTGTCGCGCCAGATTTCCTCGGCGTCGTGCTCGACCCAGCCCGCTTGCGGATAATGCTGCGCGAACTCGCGCTGGTCGACCGCCACCGCGCGGGCGTCTTCGCCAAACAGGATCGCGCGGCTCGACGTGGTTCCCTGGTCGATCGCCAGGACGTAACGGGCGCTCATGGCAGCGGCTCCGGATCGGTGACGCGCGTACTCCCACGCGGCAGATAGGGTCGGATCAGCAGGCAATAGGCGCCGCCGCCAACCACGCCGCCGATCAGCGGCCCGACAATCGGCACCCACCAGTAACTGCCCGCCGCGGGCAGTGCCGCCTCGCCCCAGCCGAACATCCAGCCGAACAGGCGGGGGCCGAAATCGCGCGCCGGATTGATCGGCCAGCCTTCGAGGTTGCCCGCCGACGCGCCGATCGCGGCGACCAGCAAGCCGATCATCAGTGCGCCTGAATTGGCCATCGGCGCCTGGGTGTTGAATTCCTCGGTGATCGCGAAGATGCCGAGCACCAGGATCGCGGTCAGCACGATCTCGTTCCAGAACGCCTGCAGCAGGCTGATCCCGGGCCCGGGCGCGGTGTAGAACACGCCCGCCGCGCCGCCCGCCGCGCGGGTCAGCCCGTGGGTCGCGTTATACGCGTCGATCACCGAGTGGAACATCGAATAGACCACCGCCGCGCCCAGGAACGCGCCGACGACCTGCGCCGCGACGTACGGCAGCGCCTTGCGCTTGGAAAAGCCGCGGAACAGCACCAGCGCGAGCGTGACCGCAGGGTTGGCGTGGGTGCCCGATACCGCGCCGGTCACATAGATCGCGATCGTCACCGCCAGACCCCAGGCGATGCACAGCCCGAAATAGCTCGTGGCGTAGGGACTCGGATCGTAAAGGATCAGCATCGCCGCCGACGAATTGCCAAGCACGATGATGATGAAGACGGCGATGCATTCAGAGATCAGCTCGCCGCGAAACCGCTTTGCTTCGGACACCGCATTTCTCCCCAGGCTCGATCGGTTGGCAAAAAAGATGGGACAAATTGTCAGAATATTACGCGTCAAATTATACACGCACCCACTGACCGCACGGGACTGCGTCGTGCTCTGTACGCCAGCATAGCGGCGCGCACCGTCGTCCAGCAAGTTCGAACCTTCGCGATCTCGACGTTCGGATGATGCTTCGCGATCCCGGTGCCGGCTCGTGTGCGATCGCGCGCGGCTCGATGCCGGCTCAAGGAACCACCGTGCCTTCTTGATCGTCGCGGGAGACTTTCCCTCGCGCTCCATCTTCTGGATGAATTCCTCAGCCACCAGCTTGAAGGTGGTCTGCGCCGCGAGTTCTGCTTTCAATCGGCGTTGGCGCTTTTCTTCCGCGGGATCGATATCATCAATCAGCTGGGCCTGGGCCTTGTCGCACCCCTTGCGAGCCTGCTGCAAAGTGACGTCGGGAAAGCTGCCGAGCGATAGGTTGCGCTCCACGCCGAACTTTCTGTAGCGGAAACGCCAGAACAGGGCCCCGGATGGCTGGACCAGCAGAAAGAGCCCGTCGGAATCAAAAACCTTGAAGGGACGCTGGGCGGGTTTAAGCGCC
>NZ_JBOHHW010000002.1:0-299177 GCF_050725575.1 Sphingomonas sp.
GCGATCATCGAGAATGCCAAGATCCTTGCCGCGACGCTGAAGGAGCGCGGCGCAGAGGTCGTGTCGGGCGGCACCGACACGCATCTCGCGCTGATCGACCTGTCACCACTGGGCGTGACCGGCAAGGACGCCGACGAAGCGCTGGAGCGTGCCGGCATCACCTGCAACAAGAACGGCATTCCCAACGATCCGCTGCCGCCAACCAAGACCAGCGGCATCCGCGTCGGATCGCCCGCCGGCACCACGCGCGGCTTCGGCCCGGCCGAGTTCCGCGAGATCGGCCATATGGTCGCCGACGTGCTCGACGGCTTGCGCAAGAATGGCGAAGCCGGCGACGCACAGGTAGAAGCCAATGTCCGCGAGCGCGTGCAGGCATTGTGCGCGCGCTTCCCGATCTATCCAGAGGGCATGTGACCATATGAAGTGCCGGGCGTGCAACACGACCATCGCCAAGACCGCGCGCTTCTGCGCGCAATGCGGCATGACCGTCGCGGAGACTGCGCCATCGGTCAGGCCGGACCCGGCACATGTGTCGGACGGCGCGATCGATGACGATATTCGTGCCGCGCGCGCCTTCGCCGCCGACGCGCGGGCACGCCATGCCCAGCCCGGCACGCTCGGTGCCAGCATGGCCAAGGGCGCGGCGATCGGCGCGGTCGTCGCTCTGCCGGTACCACTGATCGGCCCGCTGGCGGGCGCTATGGTCGGTGCCGGCGTTGCGGCGTTCCAGAAACTGACGAAGGACTGATTTTTTGCGTTGCCCTTTTTGCGGACATGAAGACAGCCAGGTAAAGGACAGCCGTCCGACCGAAGACGGCGCGGCGATCCGCCGCCGGCGCCAGTGCGAAGGATGCGCGGCGCGCTTCACCACCTTCGAACGCATTCAGCTGCGCGAACTTTATGTGCTGAAAAGCGAGGACAAGCGCGAACCGTTCGACCGCGAAAAGCTGCTGCGCTCGGTCTCGATCGCGGCGCGCAAGCGGCCGATCGACGCGCTGCGGATCGAAAAGCTCGTCTCGGGTATCCAGCGGCAGCTGGAAACCCAGGGCGAGAATGAAGTCCATTCGCAGCGCATCGGCGAGATGGTGATGGAGGGGCTGAAGGGCCTGGATTCGGTCGCCTATATCCGCTTTGCCAGCGTCTATAAGGATTTCCGCGAAGCGCGCGATTTCGAGGAATTCGCCGGCAATGTGAGCGAGGTGGGCAAGGGGTGAACGCCAACCTGGCCCCGCCCCCCGTCATCGTTCTGGTCCGCCCTCAACTGGGCGAGAATATCGGCAAGGCAGCGCGCGCGATGCTCAATTTCGGGCTGACCGAGATGCGTCTCGTCACCCCGCGCGACGGCTGGCCCAACCCGTCGGCCGGCCCCGCGGCCAGCGGCGCCGATATCGTGCTCGAACAGGCCCGGGTGTTCGACAGCGTCGCCGACGCGGTGGCGGATTGCGCCCAGGTCTATGCCACCACGGTGCGCAAGCGCGGCGTGACCAAGCCCGTGGTCACGCCGGAGCGCGCCGCGACCGATATCCACGCCGCGCCGGGCCGCTCGGCGATCCTGTTCGGGCCGGAACGGTCGGGCCTGGAAACCGACGATGTCGCGCTCGCCCGCACCATCATCACCGTGCCGATCAATGCCGAATTCGGCTCGCTCAACCTCGCCCAGGCCGTGATCCTGGTCGCCTATGAATGGTCGAAGGGGACAGTGCTTGCGTCACCCCCGGAAACCGAGCTGCCCGAGCCCGCACCGCATGAAGAGCTGGAGGGCATGATCCAGCAGCTCGATGCGATGCTCGAGGCGGCGCATTTCTTCTACCCCCCCGACCGCACCCCGGTGACGAAGCGTACGCTGCGCACCCTGCTGACCAAGCCCGGCTGGTCGAGCCAGGAAGTCAGGACCTTTCGCGGTGTGTTGAGCGCCTTGGCGGGCGCGAAGCGGGCAAAGCCGCCGCGCCAATAGGATCAGCCGGACGGTTGTCCGGGTCAGCGTCGATCGAACGCGTCCATCTCATACGCGATCGACGTCTCGACCAGCCTGTCCCATAATGCGGCGATTGCCGCTCCGGGCAACCCGGCCGCCTCGGCCTGTGCTTGAGCATTGGCGATGACCTGTGCCTTGCGAGCTTCGTCGCGTACTGCACTGCGCTCCGGCTTGATCCGCGCGGCTGCGTCCATATAGGCGAACCGCCGAACGAGCAGGGCGATCAGTTCGCGATCGACCTGATCGACGCCGCGGCGCACCTCGATCATCGTCGTGCAATCAGCGCCGGCAAGGATGGTATCGTTCATGCGCACGCTCTTGGCGAGCCGACGCACGCCTGTCCAGCGTGACTCCTCAACTTGACTCTCGCGCGCACGCCCGCTAACCGCCCGCCTTCGCAAAAGGCCCCGCACCCCGGTGAAGCGGTGGCCCTGACCCGATCCATGATCGGCCAGAGCGATGACCGGGTATCGATCAGCTTAGCCTCACAGCGACGCCGGTCTTGTTGTTGGCACTTGCAAGGAATTACACATGTCGAAGCGTTCAAGCGCAAAGTACAAGCTCGATCGCCGGATGGGCGAGAATATCTGGGGCCGTCCCAAGTCGCCTGTCAACAAGCGCGAATATGGCCCCGGCCAGCACGGTCAGCGCCGCAAGGGCAAGGTTTCGGATTTCGGCATTCAGCTGCGCGCCAAGCAAAAGCTCAAGGGCTATTATGGCGACGTGACCGAGAAGCAGTTCCGCGCCTGCTATCATGAAGCCGCCCGGATGAAGGGCGATACCGGCCAGAACCTGATCGGCCTGCTCGAGCAGCGTCTCGACATGATCGTGTATCGCGCCAAGTTCGCACCGACCGTGTTCGCTGCACGTCAGCTCGTCTCGCATGGCCACATCCGCGTCAACGGCGTGAAGTGCAACATCGCATCGCGCCGCTGCTTTCCGGGCATGGAAATCACGCTTGGTTCCAAGGCGCAGGAAATGGCGCTGGTGATGGAAGCACAGGGTCTCGCTGAGCGCGACATTCCCGACTACGTCGCGCCCGACGGCAATGCGAAGGTGACCTTCACCCGCGTGCCGACGCTCGACGAAGTGCCCTATCCGGTGAAGATGGAGCCGAACCTGGTCGTCGAGTTCTACTCGCGCTAAGATCTGGTTCCGACGAGGTCGAAAAGGGCGGTCCTGTCAGGGCCGCCCTTTTTCGTTTACAGCCCGAGCGACTGGCGCAGGAAGAGATCGGCTTTGTCGAGCATCGCGGTGCGCGCGATATCGTCGTCGAGCTGATGATCCAGGCCGTGAAACTCGACCAATTCGACCTTGCCACCGGCATCCTTGAGCTTTTCGACCATCAGTCTCGACTGACGGATGCCGACATTGGTGTCGAGGTCACCGTGAAACAGCAGGACCGGCGCCTTGATGCGCCCGGCGTTCCGTGCCGGCGACCCTTGCGACACATGCGGACCTTTGCCGATAAAGGCATCGACCAGGGCGAAGTTGGTAAAATCATGCGCTTCGAGGCGTAGCGCTTCGAGATCTGTGACCGGCGCGATCGCAACAATCGCCTTGAACAGGCTGGAGTCGAGTACTGCCGACTGCAGTGCGGCATAGCCACCATAGGACCATCCGACGATCGCCAGCTTGCCCGGCGCCGCTATCCCCTGCGCGCTCAGCCAGCGTCCGGCGTCATTCACGTCCCCGATCGCCGTGCGCCAGGATTGGAAGCCGTTTTTCTGGAACCAGGCATCGCCATAGCCGGTCGATCCCCGGAAATTGGGCTGCAGCACCGCAAACCCCCGCGCGGCGAAATATTGCGCCAGCCAGTCAAAGCCCCATTCATCACGCGCGCCCGGACCGCCATGCGGCATGACGATCGCCGGGATATTCTTCCCATCGCTCCCCGGCGGCAAGGTGAGATAACCTGGGATCGACGTGCCGTCGGCGGCGGGAAACGTGATTGGCTTGACTGCTGCCAGCGTCACCTTCTCCAGCTCCGGCCGTGCCGGCATCACATCTTCAAGCGCCCGTTTATCCTTGTGATAGACATAATAATGGCCGGCATTGGTGTCGCCGCCCGCAACGAGCAGCAGCGTGCGTTCGTCGGCGCTGGCATCAATGAAGGTCACCAGCGGCTTTCCCGGCAGCGCCTTGCCGAGCGACACGCGCAGCTTGCGCAACTCCGGATCGAAGAATTCGCTTTCGCGGCGATCCGTGACGAATGTCGCTCCGACCACCCGGTTCTGGCGACCGACCCGGATCAAGCCATCGACATCGACATCCGGCCGCGCGAGTACCAGGTCACGCTTCAATGTGCCGTCCAGGCTGATGCTGAACAGCGCGCGACGGCCGTCCTTGCCGTCAAAGCCGTAAACCACGTTGAGGTCACGGTCGACGGCATAGGGATTGAAACCGCTATCCGATCCGGCGTTCAACTTAAGCGTTCCGAGCGGCTTCCAACCATCGCTCCCCGCCAGGCGGTAGCGATAATCGATATGGTCCTTGTCATATCCCGAACTATTGCTCGACTGCATGCCCATCACGCGCACCGTACCGTGCCCATCGGTGATATATTCGGCCGCCGCCCGGTTTGGCTGGACGATGATCCGGTGTTCGTTCTTCACCGGATCGACCTGTTCGACGCCCAGCCCCTCCTTGGTCTGGCTAAGCCGCGTTCCGGTCGATTCCTCCGGCACGAACACTCGGGTCATGAGCACCTTGCCGCTGGTGCCGTCCGCCAGCCAGTCAATCACGACGCCGCCGTCCTGGACGATACCAAGCGACCGGCCATTAGTGTCCACGGTCAATTGGCGTATGCCGCTGCCATCGCTGTTGATCGCGACCACGCGGGTGAAATTCAGGGCCTTCACGGTCTGGGTCCCGGGAATGACCATATGCACCCGGCAGATCAGCCTTGTGTCGCTCGCCCAGTGGCAATCCGTCAGCCGATCCGGATCGCCGGTCGAATGCAGGATCGGCTTGGGCTGCCCACCCTTGACGAGATCCCCGATCAACAAAGCCGCGCCCCGGCCCTTGACCGGCGAGATGATCGCCACCTTCGTGCCGTCTGGCGAAAGGCTCATCTGCTGCACGCCCTCACGGACACCGAATTTCGCCGCAACCTCATTCGCCGCATAGGCCGAAGGTGTCAGGGCAACGGCCGCAACCGTAGCCAGTAAATAGCGAACCATGTCGTAAAAGCCCCCGTTTCCCCACGTAACTCATTCAGCTTAGCAGCGGGCATCGGGCGAGCAATAACCATCGCGGCCGAACCCGATCGTCTTGCGCGGCACCGCCCGGACTGTCAGAACGCGCCCGGACCAACCTCATCATATTCCGGAGAGCATGACCATGCGCGTTTCCGCCTGCCTGTCACCCCTGCTGGTTTCGTCGCTGGCCCTGTCAGGCATGCTGATCGCCGCCCCCGCGCTCGCCAAAGACGCACCGGCGCCGGCCATATCGGTCGAGACGCTGAAGGACGTGACGCAGACCCTGGCTTCCGACGCCTTTGAGGGCCGCGCACCGGCGACCCCGGCCGAGGACAAGACCACCGGCTATATCGTCGAGCGCTTCAAGAAGGCGGGGCTCAAGCCCGCCAACAAGGGCAGCTGGTACCAGGACGTACCGCTGGTCGAGATCACCGCGAGTGACGTGAGCCCGCTGACCATCACCGGTGGCAAGACCCCGATATCGGCCGCCTATCGCACCGACCTGGTGATCGGCACTTACCGCGTCACGCCTAAGGTCGCGATCAAGGACAGCGACATGGTCTTTGTCGGATACGGCATCAACGCGCCCGAGCGCGGCTGGAACGACTATGCCGGCGTGGACGTGAAGGGGAAGACCGTGGTCATCCTGGTCAATGACCCCGACTGGCGCACGATGACGCTCGACGGCGATTTCGGCGGCCGGGCGATGACCTATTATGGCCGCTGGACCTACAAATTCGAGGAAGCCGCGCGAAAGGGCGCCGCCGCGGCGATCATCGTCCATGATACCGAACCCGCCGCCTATGGCTGGGGCGTGGTGCAGTCGAGCTGGACCGGGCCGCAGCTCGAACAGGATACGCCGGGCGACCATCTCGACCAGAGCGAGGCGATCGGCTGGATCCAGAAACCCGTCGCCGAAGCGTTGTTCGCCAGTGCCGGCCAGGATCTCGCCACCCTGTCGAAGGCAGCGGCGATCAAGGGGTTCAAGGCCGTACCGCTCGGCGTGAAGGCATCGGTTAGCTTCACCAATACGATCCGCCGCCAGGCGTCGAAGAATGTCGTCGGCATCCTGCCGGGCACGACCAAGCCGGACGAAGTGGTGCTCTATTCGGCGCATTGGGATCACCTCGGCCGCTGCGATGCGATCAAGGGCGACGATATCTGCAACGGCGCGGTCGACAATGCCTCCGGCACCGCCGGCCTGGTCGCGCTGGCCGAGGCGGCGGTGAAGGCAGGGCCGGCCAAGCGCAGCCAGGTGTTCCTGGCCGTGACTGGCGAGGAATCAGGGCTGCTCGGGTCGAAATTCTATGCCGAGAACCCGATCTTCCCGCTCGCCCAGACGGTCGGTGGGGTCAATATGGACGGGCTCAACGTGATCGGTAAGGCAAAGAACTTCGTGCTGGTCGGCGCGGGCAAGTCGGAGCTTGAGGATCTGGTCAAGCCAATGGTCGCCGCCGAAGGCCGGGTCATCACGCTCGAAGCCAATCCGGAACGCGGCTCCTATTACCGTTCCGACCATTTCAGCTTCGCCAAGCTCGGCGTACCGATGCTTTATGGCGAGAGCGGCGAGGATCTGGTGGTCGGCGGCACCGCAGCGGGCAAGGCGGCGACCGAGGATTATATCATCAACCGCTATCACAAGCCGCAGGACGAATATGACGCCAAATGGGACTGGAACGGCGCCCTGTCCGACCTGCGCATCTATTACGCGCTCGGCCATAGCCTGGCCGACAGCGATCGCTGGCCCAACTGGTACCCAAGCGCCGAATTCCGCAGCATTCGCGACCAGAGCCGGGCCGGCGCGAAGTAAGGGATAGCCGATGCCGAAACGCATTACCCAGCCCGCCGAATGGGCCCGTCACAAGGCCGTGTGGATCGGCTTTCCGAGCCATCCTGAACTGTGGCTCGACGACCTGGAACCGGCGCGCGCGGAGGTCACCGCCTTTGCCCGCGCCGTCCATGCCGAGGGGCGGGGCGAGCGCGTTATCCTGGTCGCCGCCGATGCCGAGGCGGGGGAAACCGCCCAGGCCATGGCCGGGGACATCGCCGAGGTCGTGGTCGAACCGTTCGGCGATATCTGGCTGCGTGACACCGCGGCGATCCTCCTCAGCGATCACAGCGCGCGCGATTTCGGCTTCAACGGCTGGGGCGGCAAGTACGACCTGCCCGGCGATGACGATATCGGCGCGCGGCTGGCCGCGCGGCGCAACATCCGTGCCGAGCGCTGCGACTGGATCCTGGAGGGCGGCGCGATCGACAGCGATGGCACCGGCCTGGTCGTGACGACCGAGCAATGCCTGCTCAACCATAACCGCAATCCCGGCCTGTCGCGGAGCGAGATCGAGGCGCGATTGCTCGAGGATCTCGGCTTTTCGCAGGTGATCTGGCTCGGCGAAGGGCTGATGCACGACCATACCGACGGGCATATCGACAATCTCGCGCGCTTCGTGGCACCGGGCAAGCTCGCCATCCCGGTCGCGGCCGACAATGACCCCAACTGGCTGGTCTATCAGCACGCCGCGCGCGCCGCGGCACGGCATGAGGTGGAGATCGTGCCGATCCCCTCGCCCGGCCGGGTGCTGCGCGACGACGAGATCGTGCCGGCCAGCTATATGAATTTCTATATCGGCAATGCGACGGTGGTGGTGCCGCAATATGGCGCGCCCAACGACGCGGCGGCGGTGGTGGCGATCGGTGCGCTGTTCCCGGACCGCGAGACGGTCGGCCTGCGCGCCGACCATATCCTGACCGGCGGCGGCAGTTTCCACTGTATCAGCCAGCAGATCCCAGCCTGATCAGTCAACTGGGGCCGGCGATGACCCGGCGCGGCAGGGCCCGTGCGTCGATCCCGTCGATCAGTCGCGCATTGACCCCGACCTTGGCGCCGGCGCCACCGGGATAGCATTCCTCCTCCAGCCCCGGATGGATGCGCCAGCCGATCATCGCGCTGCACCGTGAGCAGAAGCGGAAATCGAGCAGCCGGTCGCCCCATTGATAGATCGACAATTCCGCTTCGCCCTGAGTGATGGCGAACTGATCAGGCGGATAATAGCAGCAGAGCGAGCCGAGCTTGGTACAGATTGAGCAATGGCACTCGGTCACCTCGACCGGCGGCGCCGGCACGGTGAAGCGCACCGTCCCGCAATGACAGCTCCCCTCGGTCATAGCCGCGCCAGCATGCGTTCGATCGATTCATGATGCGTCGCATCGTCACCGCATTCGCGCTCAAGCATGGCCTTGATCTTCTCCAGTTCCTTTTCGGTCAGATGCTCGATGCCGATAAAGTCGGTGCGCGCCTCGGCATTGGCGCGAATCAGTTCATCGAGCTTGGCCTGAATCGCGCTGGCATCGCGATTCTGCGCATTCTGGATCAGGAACACCATCAGGAAGGTGACGATCGTGGTGCCGGTGTTGATCACCAGCTGCCAGGTGTCGGAATAATGGAACACCGGCCCGGTAATGCCCCACACAGCAACCACCAGGAACGCCAGCATGAACGCGGGCGGGCGGCCCGCCCAGCTTGCCACTTTCTGCGCCACCGCTTCGAAAAACCGATCCATATTCTGTCCCTCGATTTGAAACCCAACGCCGAACCGCTAAGTACGCTCCCATGACCGAAATCACCGTCGCCGCACTTCAGCTCGCCTTTACCGATGATATGGACGCGAACATCGCCCATGTCTCCGACCTCGTGCGCGAGGCCGCGGCGAAGGGTGCGCAAGTGATCCTGCCGCCCGAATTGTTCGAGGGCGAATATTTCTGCCGCGTCGAGGATGAGGGCCTGTTCGCCAATGCCAAGCCCACCGCCGAGCATAAGGCAGTGCTGGCGATGCAAAAGCTCGCGGCCGAGCTCAAGGTCCATATCCCGACCAGCTTCTTCGAGGCGGACGGTCCGCACCATTATAACAGCCTGGCGATGATCGGCCCCGACGGCCAGGTGATGGGCGTCTATCGCAAGAGCCATATCCCCGACGGTCCCGGTTACGAGGAGAAATTCTATTTCCGCCCCGGCAATACCGGCTTCAAGGTCTGGCCGGGCCCCTCCGCGACCTTGGGCGTCGGGATCTGCTGGGACCAATGGTATCCCGAAACCGCGCGCGCGATGATGCTGATGGGCGCGGAGATCCTGTTCTATCCGACCGCGATCGGCAGCGAGCCGCACGACACATCGCTCGACACCGCACGACTGTGGCGCCGCGCGATGGTCGGCCATGCCGTGTCGAACGTCGTGCCGATCGTTGCCGCCAACCGCATCGGCGTGGAGCATGGCCAGACATTCTACGGCACGAGCTTCATCGCCGATGAACGCGGCGACATTCTCGCCGAGCTGGGCCGGGAGGAAACCGGCGTGATCACCGCGACGATCGATCTCGACCGGGTCAAGCGCCACCGCGCCGCGTTCGGCTTCTTCCGCGACCGGCGGCCCGAGCTTTACGGGCGGCTGGTGCAGGACATCTAGGCGGACCGGTTCGCTGGCTGTTCCTGGCTGTTATTGCCGACAATATTTTTTGCTGGCTGTTAAGTTGGATTTTCCGTTCCGATTTTCACCTGTTTCCAAAGACTTGCGACATGCTGGCTGTTATCGAATAACAGCCAGGTATCAGCCAGCATAACAGCCAGCGAACAGCCAGCGAACAGCCAGCGACACACGCTGTTACCTGCCGTAACAGCCAGCCTAATTTACCAACCATGAGAAAGAGCCAGGTGGCGCGCGGAACGCATTGCCTGGTTCAACGCTGCCATAAGCCGCCGCCCGGTTGAATCGAGGCGGGACATCAATCCGGCGCCGGCACATCCGGGAAATAGCGCGCCATCTTCACCTTCAGCAGCCGCACAAGCTCCGGCTGCATGAAGTCATAATCGTCGGGAATATCGAGGCAGATGATGCGGCCTGTTTCAGAGCCGGACGAAAGCGTTTCTGCAGCTTGTTGCGGTGCGTCCTCTCCATGACGAAGATCATATCCGCCCATTCGACCAGTTCGGCGGTGAGCGGGGTGTCGGCGTCGTGATTGGTACCGGCCGAGTCGACCTCCATATCGGGGCGCGACGCGAAAACCTGTTCCGCGGTCGGGCTGCGCAGCCGGTTCTGGCTGCACACGAAAAGGATTTTCTTCATGCCGGCCGCAGCTCAAGCGCCCGCGTGAACACTGCCTCGAACATCTCCGCCGTCAGCCGGCCGGTATTCTGGTTGTAGCGCGAGCAATGATAGCTATCGATCAGGATGCGCCCGTCGGGGACGCGGTGCTCGGCGAGATGCGCGAAGCGGCATTTGGGCAGCTTGCCGCCCAGGATCTTCACCGCCGACTGATGCGCGATCTGGCCGAGCGCGATGTAGACGCGCGCTTTGGGCAATGCCGCGGCCTGGCCGGCCAGGAACGGGCGGCAGTTTCGGGTCTCCTCAGGCGTCGGCTTGTTCTGCGGCGGCAGGCATTTGACCGCGTTGATGATGATCGCGCCGTCGAGCCGGAGCGAATCGTCGGGCCTGGCCTCATAGGTACCGCTGGCCAGCCCGAACTTGGCCAGCGTATCGTACAGCAATGGCCCGGACTGATCGCCGGTAAAGGGCCGTCCGGTGCGGTTGGCGCCGTGCTTGCCGGGCGCGAGCCCGACGATCGCCAGCCAGGCCTGGGGATCGCCGAACGCATTGACCGGCGCATTCCACCAGTCGGGATGCTCGACGCGCAGCTCGTCGCGAAAGGCGACGAGGCGCGGGCAGCGCGGGCAATCATGCGGCGCTTCGGTCTGCGGAATCGGGCTGGGTGCGAAGTTCATCGAAACGCGATACGCAGGTTGCCGTGCCGATCTCAACTTATGCCATTTCCATCGGGTCGAACCGCCCGGGCCGCCACGGCCGTCCCGAAGCCGAGGTGATCGCCGCGATCGGCGCCCTGACTGGCGTGGTGGCGGTTGCGCCGATCATCGCAAGCGCACCGATCGGCCCGTCGATCCGGCGCTTCGCCAACACCGTCATCCTGGTCGAGACGAAGGATGATCCGCCCGCACTGCTCGCGCGGCTGAAGGCGATCGAGCGCGATTTCGGGCGACGGCGCGGGCGGCGCTGGGGCGCGCGGGTGATCGATCTCGATATCATCCTGTGGTCGGGCGGCAGCTGGGGCGGAGCGGGCCTGACCGTCCCGCATATCGGCTTTCGCGCGCGCGGCTTCGTGCTCGATCCGCTTGCCCGCGTCGCCGCCGACTGGCGCGATCCAGTCACCGGGCTGAGCGTGCGGCAGCTCGCTTACCGCCTGCGCGCGGTTGACCAGCGCGCGTCGCGCCCCTAACGCGCGTCACTTGCCCGGCATGTGTGGGGGCCCGTAGCTCAGTTGGTAGAGCAACGGACTTTTAATCTGTAGGTCTCGGGTTCGAATCCCGACGGGCCCACCATCGCCGCTTAGCATTCGCTGAATCGTATCCATCCTCATGGGCCAAGAGGCGGCCGCCATCCGCACGATCAGGCAGACCTCGGCCGGAATGTATCGGCGCATCGTCACCAGCGTCTTTGCTTCTCCAACCTCGAAGACCTGGCAACCCGCGATCACGCCGTATATGTTTTTGCGGGTATCCGTTCCCGGAGGCTGCCCGTTGACGCAAGAAACGCGGTTTTGGACTATTCTGGCCCTGATCGTGGCGATTGCCGCAACATGGTTCACCTACGAGCAACTGGTTATCGCTCGTCAGAGTGTGGTGCCGGCTTTGTCGACAGGGTCGAACAAGATGCCGAATTCCGCTGACATGCCGACTCAGCAGAAGATTCCCGGCAACGATGGCGAGAATTCTCCTGAACCAAAGACAGCGACGCCGACCACAACGGAAGGATCGGCGCCGGCACTTGCCTCTGCAGTGTCCGACGCGAGCTATTTTACTGAGGTGAGCACACGGTGCATTTCCCGCTCGCTAAGCGACGCCCTCGAGTTTTTGTGCGAAAAGTCGAGAGGAACGGGAGCCTATCGGCGGACTGATCCTGTTTCCTATGGATGTTCACTGGATTTATCGCTGAAATACGGCTTCATCTGCCTTCAGCCAGGTGGCCGCAGAGTTAACCTGGGAGAGGAGCCTGTCACACTCTTTGCCAGGGCGAATCGCGCACGCTCCTGCATCTTGGATAATCATATCGATGACAGCCATCTGCGGTGTGAGGAGGCGTCCGGATCAGGCCATTATGTTGCCCTCGACAAGAGGGAGTTTGGATGCATAGCGAGCAGCACGGGCGAAACCTGTCGCGGCGTAGGTGGGAAGCGTATTCATGTCCCGACGCAAGGAAAAGCTCTTCTGGAAGCGCCGGAAAAATATTCCGATGAGCAGCGTTATCGCGTTTTCATTTCCTGAATCGGCCAGTGGAATTTGGCCTGTTGCATTTGAACCAAATCGATTTGAGAAGAATTATTCCACTCAGACCCGCACGATCCCAAATTGTTCGGGCGATGCCGCATCATGGTCGCCGGGCCTCCCTCGACCATCGCCGCAAGACCAGCCATGATCCCCTCCATGATCGCTGAAGACCCACTCCATGCCGAAGGCGCGGATGCCGCGGGTGAGATTCCCGGTGGCGTACGGCATCCGCCCTGGCTGCTCGCCGCGGGCGGTGCGGTCGCGCTGGCGGCGCTGATCGTCACGCTGATTGGCCTGTTTATCGATCGCGGCCATCGTTTCGCCTTCGATTCGGCGATCCTGCTCGCCGCGCGACATGGTGGGGCGCATGGCGTGCCGGTCGGCCCGTTCTGGATGAAGCAGGCAGCGATCGATGTGACCGCGCTGGGCGGCGAGACCGTGCTGGTGCTGGTGGTGCTGATCACCGCCGGGTTCCTTGCGGTCAGGCGGCTATGGCTGACCTTGGCGCTGGTGCTGGGCGGCACGATCAGCGGGTCGATCGCGGTCGGCATCGTCAAGTCGCTGGTCGGTCGGCCACGGCCCGACCTGACCGACCATCTCGTCCAGGTCTCCTCGGCGAGCTTCCCGAGCGGCCATGCCGCCAACAGCGCGATCACCTATCTGACCATCGCGACATTGATCATGCAGATCGCGCCGGGCGGCGGATCGCGCCGCTATATCCTGATCGTCGCGGCGTTGCTGGTCACCGCGATCGGCATGAGCCGGGTCTATCTCGGCGTGCACTGGCCAAGCGACGTGCTCGGCGGCTGGGCGTTCGGGACGCTGTGGGCGATCGGCTGGTGGGCGATCGGCGCCTGGGCGCGGCTCAGGCGCGCCGGAGTTTCGGTATTACACCCCGGCCAGTAGCCGCTTCGCCGACTTCAGATGCGGCGCATCGACCATCTTGCCGTCGAGCGCCAAGGCGCCGGCGCCCGGGTTTGCCTCGAATAGGGCAACGACCTGACGGGCATGGTCGATTTCCGCCTCGCTCGGCGTGAAGGCGGCGTTGATCACCGGCACCTGTGACGGATGGATCGCCATCATGCCGGTAAAGCCGTCGCGCCGCGCGCGCGCGGCATAGGCGGCCAGACCGTCGAGATCGCGGAAATCGGGATAGACCGTCTCGATCGCCGGCACGCCCGCCGCATGCGCGCCGAACAAGGTGAGCGAGCGGGCGAGCTGATAGGGCGCGGTATAGCTGCCATCGGCCTCTCGCGAGGTCGCAGCACCAATCGCGGCGGGCAGATCCTCCGCCCCCCAGGTCAGCCCGGCGAGCCGTGAGGTGACGCCGCCATAGCTGCCCAGCGAAAAGATCGCCGCCGGTGTCTCGGTGGCGATCGGCAGGATCGCGACCTCGCCCGCCCGCTGCGCATCGGGCGCGGCAAACTCGGATAGCCGCGCATCGAGCGCCGCGAGCGACGCCGCGCCCTCGGCCTTGGGTAAAAGCAAGCCATCAGGACCGGCAGGCAGCACCGCAGCCAGGTCATCGTCGATCAGCCCCGAGTCGAGCGGATTGACCCGGACATAGAGCGTCGCGGTGCGCGGCCGGCACAGAAATTCGGCCACCGCCTCTCGCGCCGCCGGCTTGGCCGCGGGGCTGACCGAATCCTCCAGATCGAGGATCAGCACATCGGCGCCGAGTCCCAATGCCTTCTCCATCCGGTCGGGACGGTCGCCGGGAACGAACAGCAACGAGCGCAGGCGGGGCATCGGTTTCTCCTTGAACGACGATCTGCCCCCTATCCTAGCCAGAGCGTGCCAAGGCAACGACGAAGCATCTTGTGACTTTATACCATTACATTTAAGGCGCCGCACAAATAAGAAAGGGTCCTCATGATTCGCCGCCTCCTGCTCGCCAGCACCGCTTCCGTCCCCGCGCTCGTTTTTGCCTTCGCTCAACCGGCGCTTGCCCAGGACACTGCCGACACCGCCACCGATGCGCCCGCACAAGCGAAGAACGACGACAGCCGCGACATCATCATCACTGCGCCGTTCGAGCAGAGCGAAGCGGATGTCCTGTCGGGCACATCGGTCCTGTCCGGCGACGAGCTGACGCGCAGCCTGAAGCCGACGATCGGCGAAACGCTGGCCAAGCTGCCCGGTGTTTCGGCGACGTCCTTCGGCCCGAGCGCCTCGCGCCCGATCCTGCGCGGTTTCCAGGGTGAGCGCATCCGCGTGCTGACCGACGGGATCGGATCGATCGACGTGTCCAACACCTCGGTCGACCATGCCGTGATCATCGATCCGCTGCTCGCCGAGCGCATCGAAGTGCTGCGCGGCCCATCGGCGCTGCTGTTCGGCTCCTCTGCGGTCGGCGGCGTGGTCAACGTCATCGACACGCGCATTCCGCGCAGCGTGCCGGAAAAAGGCTATCGGTTCAGCGGCACCGCCACTTATGGTTCGGCAGCCGATGAGCGCACGATCGGCGGCGCGGGCGATGTCGCGGTCGGCCAGCATCTCGTGCTCCATGCCGACGGCTCCTATTCGAAGAGCGGCGACCTGCGCATCGGCGGCTATGCCCTGACGCCCGAGCGCCGCCGCGAAGCGCTCGCGACCAGCCTGTTGCCGGTCGACCCGGCCGATCCCGAGCCGATCGATTATGCCGCCAATGCCGCGATCAAGGGCAAGCTGCCCAATTCGTCGAGCGAGACCTGGACCGCCGGCGCCGGCGCGACGATCATCACCGACACCGGCAATCTCGGCATTTCCTACAGCCATTATGACAGCCTTTACGGCGTACCGATCCGCTATGCGACCTTGCCGGGCGAAGGGCAGGAAGCGCCGCGTTTGTCGGTGGTGCAGAACCGCGTCGACCTGCGCGGCGAAGTCGAGACCGGCGGCGGCTTCCTCGACAAGATCAAGATTCGCGCCGGCCAGGCAAGCTATCGCCATTTCGAGCTGGAAGAAGACGGCTCGGTCGGCACAGCCTTCTACAACAAGGGCCTGGAAGGCCGGCTTGAGGTGATTCAGGCCGATCATGGCGGCTGGAAGGGCGCATCGGGCGTGCAGTTCTTCAACCGCATCTTCGACGTGAAGGGCGACGAGGCGTTTCTGCCCAAGAACGAGACCAACCAGACCGGCTTCTTCACGCTGCAGCAGCTCGATCTCGGCGCATTCAAGGCCGAGGGCGGGCTGCGCTACGAATTGACCGATGTCGCGTCGCGCACGCCGGTCGACGATTTGCGCTTCTTCCGCGGCAGCCGCCATTTCGAGGCGCTGTCGGGCTCGATCGGCGCGTCCTATGGCCTGAGCGACGGGATTCGCGTCGGGCTCAACCTGTCGCATACCGAGCGCGCGCCGTCGGCGGAGGAATTATTCGCCAATGGCGGCCATGCCGGGACCCAGGCCTATGAGCTGGGCAGCGCCGATTTCCGGATCGAAAAGAGCTGGGGGCTTGAAGCCACGCTGCACGCGCATGGCGAGGGCTACAGCTTCGACGCGTCGGCCTATTACAATAAATTCTCCAACTATATCTCGGAGAACCAGGTCGATCAGGCGGTGTGCGAAGCCGCCGCCGCGCCGAGCGGCCGCGAGGTCGAATTCCCCTGCTTCCAGTTCAGCCAGGCCGATGCGCGCTATTATGGCTTCGAGGCGCAGGGCTCAGTGCTGCTGACGCGGATCGGCGACTATAAGATCAACGTCGATGCGCTGGGCGATTATGTCCATGCCAATATCGTCGACCAGGGCCCGATCCCGCGCATCCCGGCACCGCGCGTGCTCGGCGGGATCGAGGCGCAATCGGACCGCATCACTGGCCGGCTCGAGGCCGAGCATGTGTTCGACCAGAACCGCGTGACCGCATTCGAGACCCCGACCAAGGGCTATACGATGGTCAATGCGGCGATTTCGTTCAAGCCGTTCGGCGCCGACAACAAGACCACGCTCGACATCAGCGCCAACAACATCTTCGATGTCGATGCGCGCCGCCATGCGAGCTTCCTGAAGGACTTCGCCCCGCTTGCCGGGCGCGATATCCGCGCGACGTTGCGCTTCAGTCTGTAAGGAATAGTGCTCAGGGCGAACGCCAGCCGTTCGTCCTGAGCCACTGTGACGATCACGTAAGATGGTTTACGCCGAGCCGCGGAGATCTTGCGGATATTGTTTTCGACGCATTGTTACCGCTGGGTTACCGCTGGCGGCCATCTCTGCGGCTCGGCGGCTCGGCGTGAACCTCTTCTTCGCTGGCGATCATGCGGGCCATTGATCGATCGTGTTAAAGCGCGGCAATCGCCTCGGCGAGCGGGCGGATCGCGTCGGGCTGGTGATCCCAGGAGGTCACCAGCCGTGCCTCGCCAACGCCCCAGTCGTAGAAATCAAAGCCCTTGGCGCGCAATTTCTCGGCCTCCGCGGCGGTGACGCGCAGGAACACCTCGTTCGCCTCGACCGGATAGACCAGCCGGTCGCCCGCCGCCTCGGCCAGCATCCTTGCCCCGGCATTCGACGCCCGCGCATTGTCGAGCCACAGGTCATGGTCGAGCAACGCATGAATCTGCGCCGCGAGATAGCGGCCCTTTGACAGCAGCAGCCCGGCGCGCTTGCGGCGATAGAGCGTCGCGTCGAACAGTTCGGGGGCCAGGTCAGGCCTGAAGAAGATCAGTGCCTCGGCGCTCATCCCACCATTCTTGACGAAGCCGAAGCTCAGCGCATCGACTCCGGCGCGCCAGGTCAGGTCGGCCGGGGTGCAGCCGAGATGCGCCACCGCATTGGCGAAGCGCGCGCCGTCCATGTGCAGCCCGAGCCGGCGTTCGCGCGCGAGATGGCCGATCGCCGCCACTTCGTTGGGGGTATAGACGCAACCATATTCGGTCGCATTGGTGATCGAGATCGCATGCGCCTGGACCTGATGGACGTCGTTGCGGATCGGATCGAGCACCGCGGCGATGCTGGCCGGAGTCAGTTTCGCGCCGTCGCCCTTGCCGAGCAGCAGCTTTGCGCCATGCGTGTAGAAGCCCGGCGCGCCGCCTTCGTCATTCTGGATATGCGCATCATGATGACACACCACCGCGCCGTGCGGCGGGCAGAGTGCGGCGAGCGCGAGACAATTGGCCGAGGTGCCGGTCGGCACCCACAATGCGCGCACCTTCGCCTCGAACAGGTCGGAGAAGCGTTGGTCGAGCTGGCGGCTCCAGCCATCGCCGTCATAGGCGGTATCAAGCGTATTGGCCTGTTCGAGCGCCGCAAAGACAGCGGGGTGAACCGGGGCGGCATTGTCGGAGAAGAAGCGCATGGACGGAGCCTTGCTGCGCCGCCCGGGTCCCGTCAACCGTGCCGATAGGGCCGTTCCGAATTAGGTTGACCCACCCCGCCGTTCGCCCTGAGCCTGTCAAAGCCTGTCCTGAGCGCCTGCCTTGCGGGCAGTCGAAGGGGAGCATGGGTAGCGATTGGGCTTCGACAGGCTCAGCCCGAACGGTGGTTGGGCGATTCCAGTCGATCCGACTATTATCCTAGCGCGGATCGAGCGGCGGTTCGTCGGGTGGCGGCTCGTCACCCCGCGGCGCGCGGTCCTCGCGGCGCGGGCGGTCGCTGCGATCGCGGTTCGAGCGGTTGAGCTCGATGCTGCCATCGGGGCCAACGCGCAGGTTGAGGCCAAGCCCGTCGATCGCCTCCTCGATCGGGGCTTCGATCCCGTCCAGCCCGAGCTGGTTGCCGAGATCGACCTCCATCTCGTTATCCGCGGTTTCGGTGACCGGCGCCACGGCCGGGCCGACGTTCAGCGCGCGCATCATGAAGTCGCGCCAGACCCGCGCCGGGATGCCGCCGCCCGACAGGCCGGCATTAGGCTTGTTGTCGTCATTGCCGACCCACACCCCGACCACCAGGTCACCGGCAAAGCCGATGAACAGCGCATCGCGATTATCCTGCGTCGTGCCGGTCTTGCCATAGGTCTTGACCGACAGCGCCGCCTGGCGCCCGGTGCCGGTCTCGGCCGAAGCGGAGAGCAGGTCGAGCATATGGTCGTGCACCGCGCCGGTGAGCGGACGCCCGCCCTGAGTCAGGCTCTGCAGCCAGCTGCGCTCGCCGCTCGGCTCAAGCCCGGAGGCGCGGACCGGATAGCTTTGCGCCGCGACCGCGGCATAGGCCGAGGTCAGTTCGAGCAACGACACGGTCGAGGTGCCGAGCGCGATCGTCGCTTCATTGGCGATCGGGGTCGAAATGCCCAGATCGCGCGCGGCGCGGATGACAGTCTTCACCCCGACCTGCTGGATCAGCCGTGCGGCGGCGACATTGCTCGACTTGGCAAAGGCGCGGCGCAGCGTGATCTCGCCCTCGTACCGGCCATCGCTGTTCTTCGGCGACCAGTCGGCGATGGTGATCGGCTCATCCTCGATCTTAGAATCCGGCGTCAGGCCGCTGCGCATCGCGGCGAGGTAGACGAACAATTTGAACGCCGAACCGGGCTGGCGCCGCGCCTGCACCGCGCGGTTGAACGGGCTGTCGGCATAGGATTTGCCGCCGACCATCGCGACGACCCGGCCATCGGGGCGCATCGCGACCAAAGCGACCTGCGCCTGTTTCAGGCCGGCGCTGCGCACCGCGCGTTCCGCGGCCTTTTGCAGCCGCCGGTCGAGCGTCGTCTTGACCGTGGTCTCGGTCGCGATCTCGCCGGCGCGGTCGCGCGCCTCGGGCAGGACCCAGTCGGCGAAATAGGTACCGTCGGGCAATTGCTTGGTGGTGCTCATCGCCAGCCGTGCCGGCGACACGTCGGCGGCCACTGCCTTGTCGAGGAAACCGCCATCGACCATCGCCCCCACCACCAGCTTTTGCCGGTCGCGCGCGCCCTTCAGATTGACCGTCGGGGCGAGGCGCGACGGCGCCTTGACCAGCCCGGCGAGCATTGCCGCCTGGGCGATCGACAGGTCCTCCGGATCGCGGCTGAAATAATGTTTCGCGGCAGAGCGCAGGCCATAGACATTGTCGCCGAAATAGACGTTCGAGAGATAGCGCGAGAGGATCTCGTTCTTCGACAGCCATGCCTCGAGCCAGAAGGCGATCATCACTTCGCGGATCTTGCGCGCCGCGGTGCGGTCCGAATCGAGGAACGCGTTCTTGGCGAGCTGCTGCGTGATCGTGCTGCCGCCCTGGCTGCGCCCGCTGCTGGTCATATTGTGCCAGAAGGCGCGCGCGATGCCGCGCGGATCGACGCCCCAATGTGATTTGAAGCGCCGGTCCTCGATCGCGAGGAATGCGTTGGTGACGTTGGCGGGCAGTTTCGACGCATCGACCGGGGTACCGATGATCGCCCCGCGCCGTGCGATCGGCGTGCCGTCCTCGGCCAGCAGGGTGATGCTTGGCGGGGTCAGCGGCTCGAGCGACTTGGACAAGGGCGCCGTGATCGCGAGCCAGATCACCGCCAGTACGAACAGGATGATCCCGCCGCCCAGGATGCGCAGCGGCCAGCGCCAGCGCGAGCGCCGGTACGGCACCGGCAGGTTCGAACTATAGCCCTCGCTATTGGGATCCTGGCCGCCATAGCCGTCCGGCGGCGGCAGGCCGTCGGACAGTTCGAGCGGCGACCGGTCCCCGCGAGCGGGCGTGCCGGCGGGACGATTGCCGGACGGCGCAGTGGCCGGATCGAAGGGATAGGGGCGCATCTGGTTCGATCGTTTCCGAGTCAGCCCGCCAGCTTGGCGGAGGACTGTATTACATCGATAGAACAGTGACTGCAAGCGATTGGCCGGGGATGGACGTGAGCAGCCCGGTCGGGCACACCCGATGGCGAAGCGAAACTGCGGAGCGACAAAGTGCGTGCGACCATCAAGGACGTATCCCGCGAAGCGGGGGTCTCGATCAAGACGGTATCGCGCGTCCTCAATAATGAGCGTTATGTCGGTGTGGAGACACGCGCACGGGTGCAAGAGGCGGTCGCGCTGCTCAATTTCCGCCCCAGCACCGCCGCCCGCTCGCTCGCCGGGCGCCGCAGTTTCCAGATCGCGCTGATCTGCGACAATCCAAGCCCTTATTATGTCTATGAAATGCAGTCCGGAATTCGTGATCGCTGCGTGATCGACGGAGTGCGGATGATCGCGCAGCCCTATGACCGCAACTCCGCCACCCTGCTCGATGATGTCGAGAGCCTGGTCGATGCAACCAATGTGGATGGATTAATCCTGACCCCGCCGGTGACCGATTATCCGGCGGTGCTCGACCTGCTCGCGCAGCGCGGCGTGCGCTTCGTGCGCATTTCGCCGGGCGGCGATGTCGACCTGACCTCATCGACCTTCATCGACAATGAGCGCGCAGCGCAGGAGATGACCGCGCATCTGATCGGGCTTGGCCATCGCCGCATCGGCTTTATCGCAGGCCATCCGAGCTATGCCACCAGCACGCAACGGCGGCACGGCTATCTCAAGGCGCTGCAGGCGGCGGGCATCGCATTCGACCCGGCACTGACGGTCGAGGGCAGCTACGACTTCGCCTCGGGCGCCGCCGCCGCCGACATATTGCTGTCGTTGGACATGCCGCCGAGCGCGATCTTCGCGTCGAGCGACGATATGGCGGCCGGTGCCCTGACCGTCGCGCACCGGCGGGGGATCAGCGTGCCGCGGCAATTGTCGGTCGCGGGTTTCGACGATACTGCGCTGGCCGGCTTCGTCTGGCCGCCTTTGACCACGATCCGCCAGCCGACCCGGCAAATGGCCTATCAGGCGGCGGATCTGTTGCTTGCGGGCGAGGATGTGCCGGTGGAGCGCCGCGAGATCGGGTTCGAGCTGGTGGTGCGGGATTCGACCGGGCCGTTTATGGCTGGGACGAAAAGCTGAGCATACGGAATGGAAAATATCGATGAGCTCTGCCATGGCGAAATTCATCAGCTGGCTTTCGACACTTGTCGCCGGCGCCTTTCTTATTCTGCTGTATCTGGACCGGATCGGCCTGCCCGATGCATCGGAGATTCGTAATCTTCGACTCTACGCGTTCGCCGTCCTGGCCTTGTTGGGCGCCGTGTCACTGGGTCTGCAGTGGCGGGCACGCAAAACGGCTCCACCCGTTTTACCGCCTTCGCCCGCCCGTAGCGGCAGCAATGTCGTGGTTGCGACCGGCATTGCCGCTGCGCTCTATTTGGGCGCCAACGCCCATGCCTGGGTTGATTTCATCGCGCCCGCCATCGTCGTGGCGCTGACGATCGCCGTCGCAGGGCTCGTTGTTCATTTCGCTTCGCGGTACGAAGGCGATATCGGCGAGGCGCGCTTCGATACCCGCAATCGCGAATAGGCTATCCCACCAGAACCAGCGCCGCCCCGAGCGCGAGCAGGAACGCGACCAACGTGGCCGCCAGAATCACGAACAGCGGCTTTGGCCCAGCCTCAAGCAATTGCGACAAGGGCGAACGGATCGCGGTCGCGGTCACGGCGGCGGCGAGCAGGCCGGCGGCGATCTGTTCCGCGCCTTTCGCCGCCACCGCCGGGATCACGCCAAACGAATTGATCCCGGCAAGCACGAAGAAACCGACCACGAACCACGGAATGCCCGGCCCCTTCGCGCGCGACGTATCGCCGCGCAGGAACAAAGCGACGATCGCCAGCACTGGCGCGAGCATGGCGACGCGAGTCAGCTTGACGATCGCGGCGATGTCGCCGGCATCCTTGGAATAGGAATAGCCCGCACCCAGCGCCTGGGCGACGTCATGGATCGCCGCGCCGAGCATGAAGCCGGCCTTGAGGTCGCTCATCGCCAGCGCGTGCGCTGCGATCGGGTAGAGCACCATCGCCAGTGCGCTCAGCGCGGAGATACCGACCAGCACCATGGTCAGCTGCGCCTGGCTGGTGCGCTTTTCGCCCAGCGTCGTGGCCAGCGCCATCGCCGCCGACGCCCCGCAGATCGCCACCGCACCCCCGGCGAGCGTGCCGAAGGCGGTATCGAAGCCGAAGCGCCGCGCGGCGAGGATGCCGGCGCCGATGGTCAGCGCGACGATCGCCAGCACGCACAGCAAAGCGACCGGCCCAAGCGCGACGATCTGCCCGAAGGTGATGCGCACCCCGACCAGCACAATGCCCCAGCGCAGCAGCGAGCGCGAGGCAAAGGCGAGCCCCGGGGTGAGGCGCGTATCCGCGCTGAGGAAATTGAGCGCGAGCCCGATGAGCAGCGCCATCAGGGTCAGCGGCGCGCCATAATGATCCGACAGAAAGGCGGCCGCGAGCGTCCCCGCCGCCACGATCGCGAGGCCGGGAAAATAGCCCCGCCAGTTCGATTTGGGCGACGGCTCGATATCGCCATAGAGATCCGCCGCCATCGGCAGGGGTCTTGCTTGTCTCGTCGCCATGCTCGCCCTTATTCGCTTCCGATGAGGCTAGGCCAGTGCCGCCCCGAAATACACTGTCAATGCGGTGCGACCCGTGCCGCTATTCCCATCCCGTCGAGCGGCAGCCGCGGCAGCAGAATCTGGATCGCGATCACCGCCAGCAGATACGAGCCCGCAGCGAACACAAACAGCGGCAGATAGCCGAGCCCGGCGGCGAGCGTCAGCCCCGCGACCTTGGCGATCACCATGCCGCCGATATTGCCGCTGAACGCTCCGAAGCTGGTTACCCGCCCGATCTTTTCCGGGCGCGAGACATCGGCGATCAGCGCAAACAGATTGACCGAGAAAGCCTGGTGCGCGGCCATCACCAAGCCGATCAGCGCCACCGCGAGCGCATAGCTGTTCACCGTGTCGGCAAAGGGCAAAGGCAAAGCGAATAGCGCCGCGACCAGCAACGAGCCTTTGCGTACCTTCTCCACACTATAGCCCTGGCGGATCAGCCGCGACGCGACCGTGCCGGCAATCAGCGAGCCGATCGCGCTGCACGTATAGGCGATCGCCAGCGGCGTGCCGAGCGCAATGCCGGTCAACCCGAAGCTGCGATGGAAGAAATCGGGCATCCAGAACAACATCAGCCACCAGGTCGCATCGGACAGGAATTTGGCGATGGCGATCGCCCAGGTGCGCCGCTCGACAAAGATGCTCCGCGCGATCGTGCCGGTCGCGGTGGCGTTGCTGCGGGTCGGCGCGCCGTCACCGTCGAACTGCACACCCTTTACCGCAAGCAGCCACACACCGGCCCAGACCAGGCCAAGGCCGCCGCCGATGAGGAACGCCGCGCGCCAGCCCCACAACAAGGCGACCGTCGGGATCAACAGCGGCGTGGCGATCGCGCCGAGACTGCCCACGGTATTGACCAGGCCATAGCCGAACGAACGCATCGTCGGCGGGAAGATCACCGCGATGGTCTTGATCGCGGCCGGCGTGCCCATCGCTTCGGTCGCGCCAAGCGCGATGCGGCAGAAGATGAAGCTGGTAAAGCCCCGCGCAAAAGCATGCGCCATCGCCGCGAGACTCCACAGCGCAACGCCGATCGGGTTGGCCCATTTCACCCCGAGCTTGTCGACCGCAAAGCCAGTGAACAGGAACGCCACCGCCGCCGATCCCTGAAACCAGGCAGCGAGCGTGCCATAATCATTGTCGCTCCAGCCCATGTCGCGGGCAATGTCCGGCTTGAGCACGGCGATGATCTGGCGATCGACCAGATTGAGCAAGGTCGCGGTAATCGCCAGCGCGAAGATCACGTTGCGGCGCGCCGGCGACAGGATCATCGGGCTGGCGCCGTCATGCTACGCAAAAGTCACCTGCTCGCCATTCTGCAACAACGCGATGGCGTTGCGGCGCAGTTGCTTCGTGCCGGGATTGAGCATCGCCTCGGGCGTATATTGCGCCAGGAACACGCGCCGCGCGCGATCGGTACGGTTGGCGCCGGTCGCGTGGAGCAACAAGCTGGAGAAAGCGACGATATCGCCAGCCTTGGCCTCGACGATCAGCCCCTCGGTTTCGGCTGGTGCGCCGACCAGGTCGTTGCTCCCCGCCTGGCGCTCATGCGGTACGATGCCGTTCCGGTGGCTGCCCGGCATCAGTCGCACCGTGCCATTCTCGATCGTGGCGTCGTCGAGCGGGCACCAGCAGGTGACATAGGGTGCGTGATCCGCCGGGCCGCCATTGCCGACGACATAGCCCGAATCCTGATGCCATGAGAATGGCAGGCCGCCCTCCGGCCCCTTCACGACGAACTGGTCGAAGAAGAAATAGGCGGTGTCGCCGATCGTCGCCCGGCACACATCGGCCATTGTGTCGCTGAACAGCATCCGCCGGATCGCGGGAGAGACGCGTTGGCATTCATTGGCGAAATAGCGCTTGCCACGGTGGCTGATGCCGATCGTATCGACACCCGCCGCATCCATCCGCGCATCCTCCCGCGCGACGAACGCATCGCATTCGCCGCGCAGCAGAGCGAGCGCCTCACCGGCCAGTGCGCCCTTGAACACGGCATAGCCCTGTTCGGCGAACTGGCGCGCCTGATCCTGATAGTTCATCGCCCAGCCCTCCCTTAATAGTTGAACCGCACCGCGACGCCGAAATAGCGATCGACGTCACGCGGCAGCAGATAGCGATAGCTGCCACCAGGACCGCCGGTAGTGATCAGCGAGGCATAGCTCTTGTCAGTCAGGTTGCGGCCGATGAAATTGACTCGCCACACCCCCTTGGGATCAACCAGCGCGATATTGGCGTCGACCAGCGCATAACCGTCGATGGTAATCGCACGGCGCACGGCGAGATCGGCCGGGGTCACACCGGCCTGGAGCGACGAGACCTGGTCACTGGTCAGCGAGATGTTGCTGCCGATCTCGACATTGGCGAAGCCGCCCGTCTCAATCTTCCAGGTCGCGCCGATATTGCCCTTCCAGGTCGGCGCAAGCGGCAATTGTTCACCGCGGCGGTCGGTCTGCGTGGGCGACGCGTTGGGTGGGATATTGAACCTGTCGATTTGCGCATCGGTATAGGCGATGCCGGCGCTGATGGTGAAATTACGCACCGGCCGGATCACGGATTCGATTTCCACGCCCTTGGTCGACACAGAGCCAGCGTCGGTCAACTGGGTGACGACCGACCCATTCAGAAAGACGAAATTATTAGCCTGGAAATGGTCGTACTTGGCGTAGAAAACCGCGGTGTTGAGCGTGAAGCTGCCATCGGCGGTCTTGAACTTGGTGCCGAGTTCATAGGCGTTCGACGTCTCCGCCGCGATTGGCGCGAGCTGATTGTCGTTCTGGTTGAAGAAGACATTGAACGCCGGGCCCTTATAGCCCTGGCTGAAGGTCGCATAGGCCATCAGCCTATTGGTGATGTCCGCCTGGACGCCGAGCTTGCCGGAGAAATCGCTCTGGCTGGTCTTCAGCCGATAATTTGCTGCCGCCCCGACCAGGCCCGGTCCGATGCCGGTTGCGGCTGAACGAACATTGAAGGCGCTGATATTGTCATGGGTGAAGCGTCCACCCACGATCAGCCGCAACCAATCGGTCGCGCGCACGGTGACGTTGCCGTACGCCGCCACATTCTCGATCGTCGATCCGAAATTCCCCACCGCGCTGGGGAAGGCCAGCGTCGAGGAGCCGGGCGCACAAGGAAAGAGCCCTGAAACCGGCGGCAAAGTGGTCGCCGAGCAGACGATGTCGTCGCGCTCGAAGGTTCGCTCCTGCTTCGCCTTGTAGTAGAATCCACCCAGGACATACTCGACCGTCTGGTTACCAGGCGAAGCGAGGCGGACTTCCTGAGTGAAGGTGGTCGAGGGCTGCGGCCCGAAATCGTCAAGCTGGTTGCCGCCAGGGATATTATAGACCTTGTCGATGAAATCGCCGTCGCGGATGCCGTAATTCTTGTAGTCGCGATAGGCGGTGATCGAGGTCAGCGTACCGGCCGACCCGACATCGAGATCGGCCTGAAGCGAGGCACCCCAGCTCGTCTCGCGCGTCTCGGTCAACGTGTTCTGACGGATCTCACGGGTCTTTTCCTTGTCCAACTTGATGCCGCTGAGCGATCCGGCCAGCCCGTTGCCGGGAACCGTACCGATCACCTCGGCGCAGCAATCGGCATTGGTGCGGCGCCAGTCGCCGATCAGGGTGAAGGTCAGCGCGTCGGTCGCCTCGGCGACGATCATGCCGCGTATGCCGTAGCGCTCATAGCCATTGACCGTGCGGTTGAGCGTGACGTTACGCACCGTGCCGTCGAAATTGGCATAGGTGCCGGTGAACCGGCTGCTGATCCCTTTGCCGAGCGGGATGTCGATCGCTGCCTTGAGCTTATATTCGTCGTCGGTGGTCGCCTGCGCCTCGACATAGCCGCCGAAACGGTCGCCCGGTCTTTTGGTGACGATATTGACCACGCCTGCCGAGGAATTCTTGCCGAACAGGGTGCCCTGCGGCCCGCGCAATACCTCGATCCGCTCGACATCGTAGAGGTCGCCGAATGCCTCGCCGGAGCGCGCATAGGTCACGCCGTCGACGACGAAGCCGACGCTCGGTTCGGCGGCGATCGAAAAGTTGATCGTACCGACGCCGCGCAGGAACAGCGACGAATCGATCGTCGTCGCGCTTTCCTTGAAATTGAGGCTGGGAACAAGCTGCTGCAGCGACTGGACGTTGACGCCGCCGCGCGCCTCGAACTGCTCGCCACTCACCACGCTGATCGCGGCCGGGACCTTTTGCAGATTCTCCGAACGCTTCTGCGCGGTGACGATGATGTCGCCCGCATCCACGGTGTCGGCCGTGGCGGTCTCTTCTGCGGCGGCGGTATCCTGCGCGAACGCGGGCGTCGCGGCGATCAACGCGAGAAGCGCCGCGCCAGACAGATGGAAAGCTCGCTTCATAATTCCTCCCTCAATTCCCATTCGATTGGTGGGTATTATCGTTATTGGCCCGTTCTGACAGCGTAATCAGACTAGGCGGTCGTAAAGTTCGGCTTGGGTCAGAAACCCAGTTCGCTCATCTCCACCACGCGGTGCTCGCGGGCGCTTATTTCGGCCGCCGCGCCGATCGCGACCGCCATCATCCCATCATGCGCGCTGACCTCGACCGGGGCCGCACCGCGCACCGCGGCATTGAATTTCTGATGCTGGTAAAAGGTCGAGCCGTGATGGCTGCCGGCGTTGAGCGCGGCTTCGTCGACCGCGACCAGGCGGCGTTCGGCCCGCTTCGGATTCATGAAGCCGACGCGCGGTGAATAGATGATCGCCCCGTCGGGGATCAGCACCTCGAGCCGCGCCTGGTCGCCGACCGCCGCGATCTCCTCCTGATTCTCCGCGCCATCGGCGAACATCGACAGATCGAGCATGGCACGCACGCCATTGTCGAAATCGACCGTCGTATAACTGTTGTCGATGATGTCGGGCCGCTCGCCGGCATAATCCTCATCGAGATGGTTCACGTCCATCGCGCCCGAACAATAGACCCGCACTGCCTCCGCGCCGGTGATCAGCCGCATCAGATCGAAGAAATGGCAGCATTTTTCGACCATCGTTCCGCCGGTGTTGCGGCTGAAGCGATTCCAGTCGCCGACCTTGGGCAAGAAGGGAAAGCGATGTTCACGGATCGAGAGCATCTGCAACCGGCCGATCCGCCCGCCCTTCACCTCGGCGATGAACTCGGCGGCCGGCGGCATGAAGCGATATTCCATCGCGGTCCAGAACACCTTGCCGCTCTGCGCCGCGCGATCGACGATCCAGCGCGCATCCTCGATTCGAGTGGCGACCGGCTTTTCGCACAGGAGGTGCAGGCCGGCATCGAACAGCGGCACCAGCACCTCGCGATGGGTGTGATTGGGGCTGGCGACGATCACCGCGTCGCACATCCCGCTCGCCGCCAGCGCCGCGGCATCGTCGAACAGCGCCACGCCGTCAGCGCGATCTTGCAGCGCGTTCTTCGCCCAGTCGAGCGATTGCCGGGTCGGATCGGCCAGCGCCGTCACCACCGCGCCAGGCGTGATCGCGAGGTTGTTGATGTGCTCGACGCCCATCATACCGGCGCCCACCAGACCATAACGCACTTGCTCTACCACGAGGATCGATCCTATATGACAACGATGTCTGAAATCATGCTTACACCCGATTCCCGCCCGCTCGGCAAGAGCGGATTGATGGTCAGCCCGATTGCCTGGGGGATGTGGCGCTTCGGCCACTCCACCGCAAAGGAGGGACGCGGGCTGATCGACGCGGCGTTTTCGGCCGGGGTCACCTTGTTCGACACCGCCGATATCTATGGCTTCAACGGCACAAACGGGTTCGGCGATGCCGAGGCGTTGCTCGGACAGATCTTCGCCGCCTCGCCGGGCCTGCGCGAACGCATGGTGCTGGCGACCAAGGGCGGCATCACCCCGCCGGTGCCGTATAATTCCAGCGCCGCTTATCTTTCGGAGGCGCTCGACGCGTCGCTCAAGCGGCTGCGGGTCGAGCAGGTCGATCTCTACCAGATCCATCGCCCCGACATTCTGGCGCATCCGCAGGAAGTAGCGCGCGCGCTGGAGGATATGGTCGCATCGGGCAAAGTCCGGGCGATCGGCGTGTCCAATTATACCGTTGCGCAGACCGTGGCGCTGGCCAGCTTGCTGACCATACCGCTGGCCAGCCATCAGCCGGAATTTTCGCCGCTTGAGCTTGAGCCGATCACCGGCGGCCTGCTCGACCTGGCGATGGAGCGCGACATCGCCATCCTCGCCTGGTCGCCGCTTGGCGGCGGCCGAATCGGCGATCCGCAAGACAAGCGCAGCCGCGCTGTCGCTGCCGCGCTCGATACGGTCGCGGCCGAGGCCGGGGTCGATCGCGCCGCCGCCGCCTATAGTTGGGTGATGGCGCACCCGGCGCGCGCGATTCCGATCGTCGGCACGCAGAATGCCGATCGCATCGCCATGATCGGCGATGCCTTCAAGCCGCGCTGGACGCGCAAGGCTTGGTACGACGTGCTGATCGCGTCACGGGGAGAAAGACTGCCATGACGACCGATGCGACGCGCAGGGGCGCGTGCGAGATCAGCTGGTTCTCGGCCCTGTGCGACGATGATTATGAATTTCTCGGCGTGCCCGATGCCAAGCTCCGGTCGAGCTGGGAGCATTGCCGCGATATCGTGGTGCAGGCGGAAACCGGCGGGTTCGACAATATCCTGCTGCCGTCGGGCTATGCGCTGGGCATCGACACCACCGCCTTCGCTGCGGCGATCGCCACTGCGACGAGCCGGATCAACCTGCTGATGGCGGTGCGCATCGGCGAAACCTGGCCGCCGCAACTCGCGCGCCAGATCGCGACGATCGACCGGATGTCGGGCGGCAGGCTGAAGGTCAACATCATCTCCTCCGACATGCCCGGCGAGACGATGGCCTCGGCGCCGCGCTATGCCCGCACGGTCGAGGCGATGCAGATCCTGAAGACGCTGCTCAATGGCGAGCCGCTCGACCATGACGGCGAGTTCTGGAAGTTGAAGCTCGCCCCGCCAAGCATCGGCACCGTGTCGGGCAAGGCGCCTTTGCTCTATTTTGGCGGCTTGTCCGAGGATGCGCGCGACGCCGCCGCCCGGGGCTGCGACGTGTTCCTGATGTGGCCCGACAAGCAGGAAACCGTCGCCGCGATCATCGCCGATATGAAGGACCGCGCGGCACAATATGGCCGCGCCTTGCGGTTCGGCTACCGCGCGCATGTCATCGTGCGCGAAACCGAGGCCGAGGCGCGCATCGCTGCCGAACGGCTGCTGTCGAAGCTCGATGCTGCGGAAGGGGCGGCGATCCGCGCCAAATCGCTCGATTCCACGTCGACCGGCGTCGCCGCCCAGGCGGCTTTACGTGAGAATGCCGCGGACGACGGCTATGCCGAACCCAATTTGTGGACTGGCGTCGGCCGCGCGCGGTCCGGCTGCGGCGCCGCGATCGTTGGCGATCCCGACCAGGTGCTGGCCAAGCTCAACGCCTATCGCGACATGGGCATTGAGGCATTCATCCTGTCGGGCTATCCCCATGCGGCCGAAGCGGATTTGTTTGCGCGCCACGTCTTGCCGCGGATCGATCACGCACCGCTCTAAAAGGTTTCCCGAATGGCTGATGCCGATGCCCGTGCCGATGCTCCTCTCGTCGTCGGAATCGGCGGGACGATCGGCGGCATCTCCTCGACCGAGCGTGCGCTGCGCATCGCGCTCGACGCGGCCGGACGCGAGGGAGGGTTCCGTACCCGCATGTTCGGCGGCGCCGACATGGCGCGGCTGCCGCTGTATGACCCGCGCGCCACGACCCGCACGCCAGACGAGATCGAGTTTGTCGAAACGATCCGCCAGGCGTCGGCACTGATCATCGCCAGCCCGGGTTATCACGGCAGCATTTCGGGCGTGGTCAAGAATGCGCTCGACTTGCTCGAGGAAACCGCGCGCGATGTGGAACGCCCCTATCTCGCCGACATGCCGGTCGGCCTGATCGCCACTGCCTATGGCTGGCAGGCGACGGGCAGCACGATCGCCGCCTTGCGCTCGATCGTGCATGCGCTGCGCGGCTGGCCGACGCCCTTTGCCGCCGCGATCAACAGCCAGCTGACCAAGTTCGATGAGGAAGGCGGCGCGAGCGAGCCCGCCGTGGTCGAGCAACTCTGCATGGTCGGCCGGCAGGTCGCGCGCTTTGCGCCCCTGGCGAAGCAGATGTCGCTGCGCACCAATGGCTGAGCTGAATCGCCGCCGCGCGCTTGGCCTGATCGGGCTCAGCGGTGCCGGCCTGGCGACCGCGCCGGTCTGGGCCCAGAAGATTCTGACGGGGCCCCTGGCCGATCTCGGCCTGCCCGGCGGCAATGGCAGCCGTCCGCTGACCACTGCCTTTCCCGGCAAGGGCAGCATGATTCTGCAGCGCGGCCGCGCGCCCTTGCTCGAAACGCCGCTGGAGGCGTTCGACGGCAATGTCTTCACGCCCAATGACCGGTTCTTCGTGCGCTGGCATTATGACGACATTCCGACCTCGGTCGATGTCACGCGCTTTCGCCTCAAGGTCGGCGGGGCGGTACGCCAGCCCCTCGCCTTGTCGCTTGCCGACCTGCTTGCCATGCCGCGGGTCGAGATCGCCGCGATCAATCAATGCTCAGGCAATTCGCGTGGCCATTTCTCCCCCCGCGTGCCCGGCGCGCAGTGGAGCAATGGCGCGATCGGCAATGCGAAATGGTCCGGCGTGCGATTGAAGGACGTGCTCGACCGCGCCGGTGTCGCACCGGGCGCAGTCGCGGTTCGGCTCGGCGGGCTCGACAAGCCGCCGCCCGGCGCGCCTGCATTCGAGAAGTCGCTCGCGCTCGACCATGCGCGCGACGGCGAGGTGATGATCGCGTTCCAGATGAACGGCGACCAATTGCCGATGCTCAACGGCTTTCCAATCCGGCTGGTTGTGCCCGGCTGGTATTCGACCTATTGGATCAAGGCGCTCGACCGGATCGAGGTGCTGACCGCGCCCGATACCGGATACTGGATGGACAAGGCGTACCGCATCCCGACCGCGCCCCGCGCCAGTGTCGCGCCGGGTGCGAAGGATTTCGCGACGGTACCGATCAACCACATGGTACCGCGGGCGTTCATCACCAACATGGCGGACGGGGCGAGCGTGATCGCGCATTCGCCTTTCTTCGTGCGCGGCCTCGCGATGGGCGGTGCGTCAGGTGTGGCGCGGGTCGACTTGTCGATGGATGGCGGGGCGAGCTGGCATGCCGCCCCGCTCGGCGCCGATGAAGGCAAATACAGCTTCCGGTTGTGGAACGCGACGATTCCCGCGCTGAAGCCTGGCGGCTATCGCCTCGCGGTACGCTGCACCAACAGCAATGGCGAGACTCAGGTCGCCGACCCGATCTGGAATCCGAGCGGCTTCATGCGCAGCGCGATCGAATCGATCGCGGTCAGGGTCGCGTGATGCAATCGATCGGTTTCAAGGTCGCCATGGCTTCATTGCTCGCCTTTGCGATCCTGACGGCGGCATGGAATTTCCTGATTGCCCGGGTCGATCCGGTCGCTACGCCGGCGGCAGTTGCCAAGGGTCCCTCGGTCTCGGCCGGCGGCATCACGCTCACCTCGGCATCGATTGCCTTGCCCGATGCGACCGCCAGCTTGCCCGAGGGGCCGGCGGGCGAGCTGGTCACGCGCAACTGCACCGCGTGCCATTCGGTCGAGATGATCACCACCCAACCGCATCTGGCGCCGGAGAAATGGCAGGCGACAGTCGAGAAGATGCGCACGGTTTACAAAGCGCCGATCGCGCCGGGCGACGACGAGGCGCTGGTCGCCGCGCTGGTCTCCTTCCAGCAACCCGGCAAAGTCGCCGCCAGGTGACGATCCGCTGGCCGGACGGTTTCGCGCCGACGGACAGCCCGGTCCATGTCGTCAACCGCATCGAGGCCGCGACCGATCCGGCAATCGTCTGGCGGCGCCTGATCCGCGCCGCCGACTGGCCGACCTTCTACGTCAATGCCAGCAAAGTGAAGATCGAGGGCGGCGGCGCCGACCTCTTCGCGGATGCGCGTTTCACCTGGAACACGTTCGGCGTCGCGCTGAAGACGCGAGTGACCGAGTTCGAACCCGAAACACGCATCGCCTGGCTCGCCGAATCCCCCGGCGTACGCGCCTATCACGCCTGGCTGATCACCGCGCGTGACGACGGCGGCTGCACCATCCTGACCGAGGAAACCCAGCACGGCCTTGTCGCCCGCGCCGGCCGCCTGCTCTTCCCGCGCCGGATGGAGCATTGGCACCAGAAATGGCTCGAAGCGCTTAGCGCTTGAGCGGCGGTTTCTCTGGCGTGGAGAGTTTGTCGTCCAGCGCCCGCCCGCCAAGATGGCGGCTCGACTGATGGACCAGGTCGATCCAGTTGCGCAGCGTGGAGCGGGAAGCACCAGTCATGACGCCTCCCGCCGAATAGGTCAGCTGGCCCATATCGTTGACCCAGACCTTGATCAGGTCGTAATCGACATTCATCCGGGCAACCCAGTCGGCCGGAGGCTTCGTCACATTGTAGAATGCCCCCACTAGCGTGACGTACAAGCATCCCTTTCCGTTGGCGCATCCGCCGAGGATGATGCTGAGCGTGTGGCCTTGGCCAAGCTGAATCCTGGTCATCGCGGTTTCGCCTGTGACGTCGAATTTGGTGGGCGCATAGCCCATGTCGCGCAATTGCTGCTCGAAGACGCTGGGGTCGCTCGCGTCAATCAGTGCCTCGGACGGCGCCCCCGCGCCAAGCAGCGCAAGCGCGAAAAGCAGGGGATGGGCCACCGGCTATTCCTTTCCGACCAGGTGAAATCTCAGCGCGTCGGCACGGGCTCATCGCCGGAATAATCGTAGAAGCCACGCCCGGTCTTGCGGCCGTACCAGCCGGCCTCGACATATTTGACCAGCACCGGTGCCGGGCGAAACTTGGGATCGCCGGTGCCCTCGAACAGCACGCGGGTGATTTCCAGGCAGGTGTCGAGGCCAATGAAGTCAGCCAATGTCAGCGGGCCCATCGGATGATTGAGGCCAAGCTGGCAGGCGAGGTCGATGTCGCGGATCGTCGCGACGCCCTCACCGAGCGCAAAGCACGCTTCGTTGAGCATCGGCATCAGCACGCGGTTGACGATGAAGCCCGGCGCATCATTGGCGCGCACCACCTGCTTGCCCAGCGCCTTGGCATAGGTCTCGATCAGCGCGACGGTGCTGTCCGCTGTGGCGAGCCCGCGAATGACCTCGATCAGGCCCATCACCGGGACGGGATTGAAGAAATGCACGCCGATGAAGCGCTTCGGGTCGGGCGAAGATTGCGCGAGGCGCGTGATCGGGATCGATGAGGTGTTCGACGCGAGCACCGCCTGATGCCCGAGCACTTTGCCGATCTCGGCGAAGATGCTGCGCTTGATCTCCTCGCGCTCGGTCGCCGCCTCGATCACCAGGCCGCAGGACGACATGCCCTGCACGCCCTCTACGGTCTCGATCCGCGCCAGCGCCTGGTCGCGCGCGGCACCGTCGATCTTCTCCTTCGACACCAGCCGGTCGAGCGCCTTGGCGATGCCGAGCTTCCCCGCGTCCGCACGGTCCTTCGACACATCGGTGAGCAGCACGTGATAGCCTGCCTGCGCCGATACCTGCGCGATCCCCGCACCCATCTGCCCTGCCCCGATCACGCCTATCGATTGCATCGCTTCGCTCCGTCCAGCTTCATGTCGCATCGCTCCTATCGACTTGGACGGCGTTGAGCTAGGACGCCAGCATGATCCTTTCGCTGCTTTTGTTTGCCGCGGGGGCCGAGCCCGCCGCACCCCGGCCCGGTTCGATCAAGACCTTTGGCGACTGGGCGGTCGCGTGCGACAATGTCCATGCATGCGAGATGACCTCGCTCATCCCGACCCAGGAAATGGTCGATGGCACTGATAGCGGCGGCTATTTCTCGATCGCGCGCGCGGCGGGGCCGGATGGCGGTTTCGTGTTCGATATCTCGACCAACGGCAATCATGACGGCGCAGCGACGATCCGCATCGACGGCAGGGCCATCGCTGGCGGCACGATCGCCAAGGATTCTCTGACGCTGACCGGTGCCAAGGTGGCCGCGATCGTCGCAGCGCTGGCCAACGGCAAAAGGCTCAGCCTGACCAATGCCGCCGGCACTGAGTTCGCGCATGCATCGCTCGCCGGATCGTCCGCTGCCTTGCGCTTCATCGACGCCGATCAGGGCCGCGCCGGCGGCGTCACCGCGACCGTGGCCAAAGGCAGCAAGCCGGCCAACGCAGTACCCGCCGCCCTGCCGCTACCGCGTATCCGCTCGCTCCCGGCATCGGGAAAAGCGGCGGCGATCACGCCGGCCTTGCTCAAGCAGATGGTCGACCTGTCGGGCTGCGACGCGGAGGACACTCAGGTCAGTGACCCGATCAAGGGCGACGCGCTGGCCGGCGGCAAGACGCTGGTGCTGATGCCATGCGGCAGCGGCGCGTATAATTTTTCCACCGTCGCGGTGATCGTGTCGGGCGGCAAGCCGGCGCTTGCCCGGTTCGACTTTCAACCCGGCGGGATCGAAGCGATGGGCACATCGACCCTGATCAACGCCGCATGGGATGCAAAGACCGCCCGGCTGCAAAGCTATGGCAAGCAGCGCGGCATCGGCGATTGCGGGACAAGCGAGGACTATGCCTGGGACGGCGAGATGTTCCGCCTCATCGAGGCACGGCGGATGGATGAATGCCAGGGGTCGGTCAACTGGCTCGCGGTGTGGCGGGCGACACCGGTGAGGCCCTGAATACCCCGTCGCGCGGAACACCCGTCATATCGTCTTTTTGCCGCGGCCGTTCGTTTTGGCATTGTTCAATTTCACTCACCTATCCCATAGCCGCCGGATGATGGGAGAGGTTCGATGCTGACGTTCGCCGTGCTCGCGCTGGCCGCCACCCCGCTTCCAGCCCCTCTCACGCCACGCCCGGGTGAGCTCAAGAGTTTCAAGGATTGGGCGACTGCCTGCGACAACGGCAATAGCTGCAGCATCGCGTCGCTCGCGCCGATCGGCGGCGCGACGCCCGATGCGACGCTGAACCTGATCCGCGATGCCGGACCGGAAGGCGGGCTGCGCATCATTCTCTCCGCGATCGGTGACGCTGCGGTCCCGGCGGGCCTGTCGGTCGACGGCAAATCGGTCGGCAGCGCATTCCGGCCCATGGCTCGCGGTGCGACGCTCGACGGGGCGGGAGCGATGGCAGTCGCCGCGCTGCTCGGCAACAGCAAGACGCTGGTCGTGACCGATGCCGGGGGCAATCGCATCGCGACACTGTCGCCGAACGGCCTTGCCGCCGCACTGCGCCATATCGACACCGCGCAGGGCCGGGACGGCGGCGTCACTGCGCTGGTCGCCAGGGGCGCGAAGCCGGCAAGCGCAGTGCCTGCCGCGCCAATCCTGCCGATCATCGTCGCGATGCGGCCGGCCGGCCAGGCGGCGCGCCCGACGGCACCGCAGATCGCCGCGCTCGCCCGCTCGGCGAAATGCAATGTCGATCCCACAATTCCAGGCAAGGCGGACGCCTTTGCCCTCGGCGCGGGCATGGCGCTGGTTCTGGTCCAGTGCGTCGCGGCAGTCTATAATGTCTCCTCGGCGGTGTTCGTCATCGACAATGGCAAGCCCCGCCCCGCACGCTTCGATGCGCCACCCGGTTCGGGCGAAGCATCGATCGTGCCGTTGGTGCTCAATGCCAAATACAAGGCGGGGACGCTGACCAGTTACGCCAAGGCGCGCGGCCTGGCCGATTGCGGGACCGCGCAAAGCTTTGTGTGGGACGGCACGAAATTCCGCCTCAGCGCACAATCTGAAATGGACGACTGCCGCGGCAATCCCAATTTCATCACCACCTGGCGGGCGCGCGTGACGCGCCCCTAATTCCCATTGGCTTAATTCCTATTGGCCTAATTCCTATTGGCCTGATTTTCGTCACGGCGCGAGGCGCGGCGGCTGCGCTTCGGCCAGGATCACCGCGAACAGCCCGGCGGGATCGGTCCATTCGGCGATTGGCGTCCAGCCACCACTGCGCAACAGGATGCGGGCATCGCGCGGACCGTATTTGTGGCTGTTCTCGGTGTGGATCGTTTCGCCCGCACCAATCGAGAAAGGCCGCCCCTCGATCGTGAAGTCGAGATCGTCCTGCGCCTCAAGATGCATTTCGATCCGCGCGCGATCGTCGTTCCACAGCGCGCGGTGGCGGAAACGGTCGACCGGGATGGTCGCGCCAAGCTCGCGGTTGATGCGTTCGAGCAGGTTCAGGTTGAACCCCGCCGTCACGCCGGCCGCGTCGTCATAGGCCGCGACCAGCGTGTCCGCATCCTTCACCCGGTCCATGCCGATCAACAGCATCGCCCCCTCGCCGAGCGACTGTTTCATTGCCCGCAGCAGGTCGACCGAAGCGTGCGGGATCATGTTGCCGATGGTCGAGCCGGGAAAGAAACCGAGCTTGGGCAGACCGGCGACCTGCGCCGGCAGTGCGATCGGGTGGAGGAAATCCGCCTCGACCGGCAACACGGGCAGGCCGGGAAAGGCAGATGCAAGCCCCGCGGAAGAGTCGCGCAGGAAATCGCCCGAAATATCGATCGGCACATAGGCGGCGGGCGCCACCGCGCTGAGCAGGATCGGCGTCTTGGTCGAGGAGCCGGAGCCGAATTCGACCACCGCGCGGCCCTCGCCCGCGAGCGCTGCGACCTGCGGCGTTATGTCGCGCAGGATCGCGGTCTCGGTCCGGGTCGGATAATATTCGGGCAGGTCGGTGATCGCCTCGAACAATTCCGAGCCGCGCCGGTCGTAGAACCAGCGCGCCGGAATCGCGCGCGGCTGCATCGCAAAGCCACGCAGCACATCGGCACGGAACGCCGGGTCGGCCAGGGTGACGTCGCCATCCTCGATCTCGCGCTTGAGCATGTCAGATATCCTTGGCCAGGCGGACGCCGGTGAATTGCCAACGCTGGTGCGGGTAGAAGAAATTGCGGTAGCTCGCCCGCGCATGGCCCCGCGGCGTGGCGCAGGATCCGCCGCGCAGCACACACTGCCCCGACATGAACTTGCCATTATACTCGCCGACCGCACCTTCCGCGGCGGCAAAGCCGGGATAGGGGCGATAGGCGCTGCCAGTCCATTGCCAGACGTCGCCGAAAAAGGCCGGTCCGCCGGCCGACGGCCGCGGTTCAACCGGGCCGGGACCGTCCAGTTGGTTGCCGCCGGCTGAATCATGTCCGCTCGCCGCCGCTTCCCATTCAACCTCGGTCGGCAAGCGCGCGCCGGCCCAGCTGGCATAGGCATCGGCCTCATAGAAGCTGATATGGGTGACGGGCGCTGCGGGATCGATCGCTCGGCGACCGTCAAGTCCGAAGCGCGTCCAGCCATTGTCGCCCTGTTCCCAATAGAGCGGCGCGGCGATCGCCTCGGCCTTCACCCAGGCCCAGCCATCGGACAGCCAGTGACGCGGATCGGCATAGCCGCCATCAGCGATGAACGCGGCCCATTCACCATTGGTGACAGTACGATCGGCAATCGCATGCGGCACGAGCAGCGCCTGGTGACGCGGCACTTCGCAATCGAACGCGAAGCCCTCTCCCTCATGGCCGATCTCGACGATACCAGCCTTGCCCTCGATCCAGCCGATCGGGGCGGGCATTGCCACCGGCACCTTGCGCGCGGCCGGCCAGATCGCCGGCTCGAGCGGGTTTTCCGACATCAGGTGCAGCATATCGGTGATGAGCAGTTCCTGATGCTGCTCCTCATGATGGCAGCCGAGGATCACCAATTCGATCGCCGCCGCCGGCAGGCCAGGGAGCGCCGCCAGCAGCGCAGCATCGACATGATGGCGATAGGCCAGCACTTCGTCGAGCGTCGGCCGCGTCACCATGCCACGACGCGAGCGCGCATGACGCCGCCCCTCGGCCTCGTAATAGCTGTTGAACAGGAACGGGAAGCGTTCGTCGTGCAGCGCATAGCCGGCAACGAAATCACGCAGGATGAAGGTTTCGAGGAACCAGCTGGTATGCGCCAGATGCCATTTGGCGGGCGACGCGTCGGACATCGATTGGACCGTCGCATCGGCATCGGAGAGCGGTTTGACCAGCGCCTCGGTTAGCGCACGGACTCGCGCAAACCGTCCGGCCAGGGCCGGCAGCGAAGGAGCAAGGAGCGTTTTCGTTCGCATTCTGTTCTCCATATCCAGAATGCACGGGTGAATCAATTGATCTGGAGCAGGGTTATCGAGAAGCGCCTGGAACCCACAGAACGTCGCCACCGGCATTTTGGTTCACAAAGCGCGCGGCGACGAACAGATAATCGGACAAACGGTTGAGATATGAGAGCGTTAAGGGATTGAGCGGCACGGCGTGCGCTGCGGCTACCGCCGTCCGCTCGGCCCGGCGCACGGTGGCGCGCGCGACATGGATCGCAGCGGCGGCGGCGGTTCCACCCGGCAGGATGAAGCTGGTCAGTGGGGGCATGCCGCTGTTCATCGCATCGATTTCGCGCTCGAGTCGTGCGACCTGGCCTGCGATGATGCGCAGGGTCATCTCGGACGGCGCGAAATCCTCGCCCGGTGTGGCGAGGTCGGCGCCGAGATCGAATAGGTCGTTCTGGATCCGCGTCAGCGCGGCGGCGGTATCGTCCTGCTCGAGCGCCGCGATCGCCACGCCGATCGCACTGTTTGCCTCATCGACATCGCCGATCGCGGCCATGCGCGGATCGGTCTTGGCAACGCGCGACCCATCGACCAGGCCGGTCGTGCCGTCATCGCCGGTGCGCGTGTAGATCTTATTGAGCTTGACCACCGGTGCGGGTCCGGCGGTTCAGCTGCGTCCGGCCAGCATCAGGATCAGGACGACGATGATGATCGCCACCGCCTGAAAGAAGATACGGTACTGCATCATCTTGTTCGACTTCAGCGCCGCCGCGCTCGGCCCGCTCGTGCCGCCCTTCGCCTCTGCGCTGGCATTCATCATGAAGATGACCAGGCCGCGGATGAAGACGACCACAACCGCGATCATCGCGGCGATGAGGAGGATTGCGAGGAAAGTGCTCATATGCCCTATTTAGGCCTTTGACGGCGCAAAGCCAATGGCACGCGTCACCGCGGCGTATCGGCGGCGTCGGCCGTGACGGGTTCGGTCGTCACTTCTGTTTCGCTGCAATCGCCAACCGGGCAATCGGGTGTCACCGGCACCGCTTTTTCGATCGCCACGCTATAGGTGATCCGATCGGGCAGCACTTGCTTGATGGTGATGACAAGGTCCCGAACATGGGCCTTTTTCTGCCTGAGATCGGCAGTTTCGACCTGACCCGACCCTGGATGGATCAGGTCGTCAATCGAATAGCCGCGTACCTCGAACCGGATTTCGCCGTTCTTGATACCGCCATAGACGATATCGTAGATTCTGCCGACCTCAATCGATGGATAATCGGCCGGGTCGGGAATCACTGCACCCTTGGAATAATCGCGCGGCGGCACCAGTGGCTGGCCGAGCTTTACGGTCTGGATCTGGCCGAAGGTCGACGAATCCGGTGCGGTGGAGCGGATCATCACCACGCCGGGATCAGCCGCCATCCGGTCGTGCAGCTCTCGTGGCGACAGGCTCAGGTCGGCCTGGGCCAGCAGCGCGTCGGTAAAGCTCGCATCATCGATGGCGAGGGGGAAAAAGCCGCTCGCCTCACGGTCTTTTGCGCCCATGCAAACAAAGCCCAGCTCGACATTTTCCAGCGTGTCCGCCCGCACATCCTCCAGCTTTGCCTTGCGCGTTGAGGCGTCGATCACTGCCTCGTCACGGCCATAGCTCTGCAGGCCGGCCCAACCGAGCTTCCGCGCGGTGCAATCGGCCTGCATGAAATTGAGCGTCATCGCCACCGGGTCGCCCGGTTGGCGGATGAGGGTCTTCGCCCAATAGGTGACATTATTCCCGTCCCGCTCGATCGAGCGGGCATCGATGAACACCACACGATCGATACCGCGCCCGACATACCACCAGGGTGCCGCTGTCGCCGGCGCGGCAAATGCGAGGAAGACCGGCAACAAGGTCACGCAGACAGGTCGGCAATGACGCATCGGTTTCGATCCTTTGTTTTTGCCCGCGATGTCACACATCCCGCGCCCAACCCGGCATGCGTGCGGAAGTTCAGCAAGGTCTGGCAGAAATATATGCCGCCGGCGATCGACGCGGCTTAATCCCGGGGCAGCGCAAAGCCCGGCGGCGCCTGCCCACGGCGCAGCATGTCGGCGAGTGCCGGGCCGTCCTGCCCGGCCGCGTACAGGCTCGCCAGGGTGGGGGCGCCGGTGCGCTTGGCGAGCCGGTTGCCCGCCACGTCGGTCAGCAGCCTATGATGGCGATAGAGCGGCACCGGCAGGTCGAGCAGCGCCTGCAGCACGCGGTGCACATGTGTCGCCTCGAACAGATCCACGCCGCGCACGACATGCGTCACGCCCTGCGCGGCATCGTCGACCGTCACCGCGAGGTGATAGCTTGCCGGCGCATCCTTGCGCGCCAGCACCACATCGCCATGCGCCAGCGGATCGGCCGACACGACCCCGGCAATCTCGTCATGCCATACCAGTTCTTCGGCACCGCCGATCGCGGCGACCGCCCGGGCCATGTCGATCCGCCAGGCATGCGGCTCGGTCGCCAGCCGCGTCTGCCGGATCGCCGGGTCGAGCGAGCGGCATGTACCGGGATAGATTGCGCCGGCGGCCCCGTGCGGCGCGGCGCCACTGGCCGCGATATCGGCGCGCGTGCAGAAACAGGGATAGAGCAGATCCCTCTCGCGCAACCGCGACAATGCCTGTTCGTACGCCGCAAGCCGCGCCGACTGAAACAATACCGGGCCATCCCAGGCCAGGCCGAGAATGGCGAGGTCGTCGAAAATACCCTGCACATGCTCCGGCCGTGAGCGCGTTCCGTCGATATCCTCGATCCTGAGCAGGAAGGTGCCGCCTTCCTTCCGCGCACGGTCATGCGCCTGGATCGCGGAAAAAGCGTGGCCCAGATGCAACGCTCCGGTCGGGCTCGGCGCGAAACGCGTAATCACCGCGCCTGGCATCAAACCGGCCCTTGACCACGAGTCGCGCCCCGTGCTGCATTGCGTACTGTCATCATGGCGTCATCCTGATCGGCGATTGCGCCCTCAGGAAGCAAGGGGGGTTGCGTATGTATCATCCCGATCTGATCCGGCACCCCGACAGTTGCCCGGCGCTGGTGCTGAACGCCGATTACACGCCGCTCAGCTATTATCCGCTCTCGGTCTGGCCATGGCAGACCGCGATCAAGGCGGTGTTCCTCGACCGGGTCGACATCGTCGCGCAATATGAGCGCGAGGTCCGCAGCCCGACCGCGCGGCTCAAGCTGCCCTCGGTCATCGCGCTCAAATCCTATGTCCGGCCAAGCGCCTTTCCCGCCTTCACACGGTTCAACGTCTTCCTGCGCGACAAATTCGCCTGCCAATATTGCGGCAGCGGCCATGACCTGACGTTCGACCATATCATTCCGCGTGCGCAGGGCGGGCGGACAACTTGGGAGAATGTTGCGACCGCCTGCGCGCCGTGCAACCTGAAAAAGGGCGGGCGCACGCCAAAACAGGCCAATATGCCGCTGCACATCGCCGCGATCCGTCCGACCAGCTGGCAGATGCAGGAACATGGCCGGCGTTTTCCGCCCAATTATCTTCACGATACCTGGCATGACTGGCTCTATTGGGACGTCGAGCTGGAGGCATGAGCGACGCGCCAATCCTGCAGGGGGCGATCCCGATCCTGCGTATCTATGACAAGGACAAGGCGCTCGAATTCTATCGCGACTTTCTCGGCTGCACGGTCGATTGGGAGCATCGCTTCGCTGCCGACCTGCCGCTCTATATGCAGGTCTCGCGCGGCGGCATGGTGCTGCATCTGTCGGAGCATTATGGCGACGGCACGCCGGGAACGGCGGCGTGGATCAAGGTCGAGAACTCCCGCGCGCTGTTCGAGGAGTTGCGTGCCAAACAGGCGCGCTTTGCGCGGCCCGGTGTGGATAGCGACGAGGCGACCTTGACTGACCCGTTTGGCAATATGCTGCGCTTCGATGGCAGCCGGAACTGATTGACCGGCTCCGCCGTTTCGCGGGCCTCAGGAGCTTGTCCCATATGCGCAACATGATCGTCCTGTCCGCCCTGGCGCCGATGCTGCTGACCGCCTGTTCCAGGCAGGAGGACGAGGACAGGAACGCCGCCGGGTTCAAACCGCCCGTCAATGTCCTGCGCACCGACCTTGTCACCGGTGCGGACCGACGTTTCGACAGGCTCGATCGCGATAAGAATGGCACGATCGAACTGAGCGAGGTCCCGTCGGAACGGCTTGCCCGGACCAGACCTCTCGATACCAACAAGGACGGCACGATCACGCGCGACGAATACAAGACCGCGCAACTGGCCCGCTTCGACCGGGCCGATGTCAATCACGACGGAACGCTGACCACACCCGAGCGCGACGCAGCAAAATTACTCGAACGCTGAAATTCGCGTTATTTTGGTGCCGAAACGGTTGACCTGAGGCTTGCCGCAGCGCAGCACAAAACTCATGACCGAACTCCCTCCAATCACCAACAATCCCGATATCCGCTTCCTCGGCAAGCTGCTTGGCGACGTGATTCGCGCCTATGGCGGCGAAAAGCTGTTCCTGCGCACGGAGTATATCCGCGCCGCCTCGGTCGATCGGCATCGCGGGGTCGAGGGGGCGGGTGAAACCGATCTCGGGCTTGACCGGCTGAGCCTCGACGAGACGCTCGATTTCGTGCGCGGCTTCATGCTCTTTTCGATGCTCGCCAACCTCGCCGAGGATCGCCAGGGTGTTGCGGCGGAAGCGGGAGCGGACCTGGAATCCGCGCTCAAGCGGCTTGCCGATGAAGGCATCGACCATAAGGCAGTGATGGCGCTGCTCGACCGCGCACTGGTCGTCCCTGTGCTCACCGCACACCCGACCGAGGTACGGCGCAAGAGCATGATCGACCATCGCAACCGCATCGCCGAGCTGATGGCGCTGAAGGATCGCGGGATCGACGCGACGATCGAGGGCGACCAGGTCGATGAGGCGATCCTGCGCCAGATCGCCTTGCTGTGGCAGACCCGGGTGCTGCGCCGCGAGCGGCTTTACGTCACTGATGAGGTCGAGACCGCGCTCAGCTATCTGCGCGATGTCTTCCTGCCGACCCTGCCCGCGCTCTACCAGAAATGGGACCGGGCGCTGGGCGAACGCACGCCGAGCTTCCTGCGTCCCGGCAGCTGGATCGGCGGCGACCGTGACGGCAATCCCTTCGTCACCGCCGACAGCCTGCGCGCCGCCTTGGCCAAGGCAAGCGAAGCGGTGCTTGGCCATTATCTCGACGCGGTGAATGCACTCGGCGCGGAATTGTCGATCTCGACCGATATCGCCGACACCGATGCCGAAGTGCTGCGCCTGGCCGATGCAAGCGGCGATAGTGCGCAGAGCCGCGCCGACGAACCATATCGCCGTGCGCTGTCGGGTATTTACGCGCGCCTGACCGCGACGCATCTGGCGCTGACTGGCAAGCCAGCGCCGCGCCCATCGCTGCTCAAAGGCGAGGCCTACCCCGACCCCAGGGCGTTCCGCGCGGATCTCGTCGCGATCGCCCATGCGCTGGCGGCGGACGGCGGTGGCGCATTGTCGTCAGGCGGGGCGCTTGGCCGGCTGATCCGCGCGATCGAGACCTTCGGCTTCCATCTCGCCACGCTCGACCTGCGCCAGAACAGTGCGGTGCACGAACGCGTCGTCGCTGAGCTGCTCAAGGTTGCCGGCGTCGAGGCGGATTATCTCGCGCTCGACGAAGCGGCACGGGTCAAGCTGTTGCGCGCCGAATTGTCCAACGCGCGTCCGCTGACCAGCAGCTTTGCCGATTATTCGGAGGAAACGACCGGCGAGCTGGCCATCGTCCGCGCCGCGGCCGAGGCGCATGGCAGATACGGCCCGGGATGCATCACCAACTATATCGTCTCGATGGCGCAGTCGGTGTCCGACCTGCTCGAGATCAACTTGATGCTCAAGGAATTCGGCCTCTATCGCCCGGGCTCGTCGCCGACCGCCGCGATCATGGCAGTGCCACTGTTCGAGACGATCGGCGATCTGGAGGCGGCGCCGGGGATCATGACCGACTGGCTCGGCCTGCCCGAGATTGCCGCCATCGCGCGCGCGCGTGGTCATCAGGAAGTGATGATCGGCTATTCGGATTCGAACAAGGACGGCGGCTATCTCACCTCGACCTGGAGCCTGAGCAAGGCGTCGACCGCGCTCAATCCGGTGTTCGAGCAGGCGGGCGTGGCGATGCAGCTGTTCCACGGCCGCGGCGGCGCGGTCGGGCGCGGCGGCGGGTCGTCCTTCGCCGCGATCCGCGCTCAGCCGCCCGGTACGGTGCAGGGCCGCATCCGCATCACCGAGCAAGGCGAAGTGATCGCCGGCAAATACGGCACGCGCGAGAGCGCGGCGACCAATCTCGAGGCGATGGCCTCGGCCACGCTGCTCGCCAGCCTTGAGCCCGAACAGCTCTCGCCCGCCGATACGGCACGGTTCGGGGCGGCGATGGACACCATCTCGGGCACGGCGTTCAAGGCGTATCGCGACCTGGTCTATGGCACCGATGGCTTCCGCACCTTTTTCCGCCAGATGACGCCAATCGTCGAGATTTCCGGCCTGAAGATCGGCAGCCGCCCGGCGAGCCGCAAACAGTCCGACGCGATCGAGGATCTGCGCGCGATCCCGTGGGTGTTCAGCTGGGCGCAGGCGCGAGTCATGCTGCCCGGTTGGTACGGCGTCGGCCATGCCATCACCGCCTTTCCCGACAAGGCGCTGCTGGCGGACATGGCCGAAGGCTGGCCATTCTTCGCCGCGAGCCTGGCCAATATGGAGATGGTGCTGGCCAAGTCCGACATGCGCATTGCCGAACGCTATGCCGCGCTGGTCGAGGACGAAACGCTGCGCGACGGCGTGTTCGGTGCGATCCGGTCGGGCTGGGACAAGGCGCGTGACGGGCTGCTGGAGATCACCGGCCAGTCGCGGCTGCTCGCCAAGCATCCTGCGCTCGACCAGTCGATCCGCCTGCGTCTGCCCTATATCGAGCCGCTCAACCTGCTGCAGATCGAGCTGATCAAGCGTCGCCGCGCGGGCGAGACCGATGAGCGGATCGGCGAGGGCATATTGCTGTCGATCAACGCGATCGCGACGGCGTTGCGCAATAGCGGCTGACTTAGCTCCTCCCCGGCACGGGGAGGGGGACCAGCGCAGCTGGTGGAGGGGGTGGGCCGGCAACGTAACGCTGTTTGACACACCCCCTCCACCACGCGCTGAAGAAGCGCGCGGTCCCCCTCCCCGTGCCGGGGAGGATCAAGAAAGGAACGGCGCGGCCAGTTCCGGCCGGACGCGCTGCAGCCGACCGGTCGCGCGGTCGAGCAGCGCCCAGGTCGACACCGCCTCGACCTTCACCTTGCCGTCAGGCCCGGTGAAGCGGACATGCCGGTCGAAGCGCGCACCGCGTGGCGGCTCCGGCACCCAAGTTTCGCCGGCCACCGTCTCCCCGGCGCCGACATTGCCGCGGTAATCGATCTCGTGCCGGGTCACGACCCAGATATAGGCCGCCTGCTGCTCGGCCGAGGCGATCGTCGTCCAGTGCGCGACGGCAATGTCCTGAATCCACTTCACCCATACCGCATTGTTGACGTGACCGAGCTCATCGATGTCGTCGGGCGTGGCGGTAATGGTGAGCGTGAAGGCCATGGATCAGGCTTCAACCCCCAGCTGCCACAGCACAAAGGCATGCTCCTCGGCGGCTTCGCGCAGGCTGTCGAACCGGCCGGACTTGCCGCCATGGCCGGCGCCCATATTGGTCTTGAGCAGCAGGACATTGTCGTCGGTCTTCATCTCGCGCAGCTTCGCGGCCCATTTCGCCGGTTCCCAATAAGTCACGCGCGGGTCATTGAGGCCGCCCGAGATGAACATCGGCGGATAATCCTGGGCCGTGACCTGGTCATAGGGTGAATAGCCGCGGATCAGGTCGAACGCCGCCTTGTCCTCGATCGGGTTGCCCCATTCGGGCCATTCGCCCGGGGTCAGCGGCAGATCGGCGTCGAGCATGGTGTTGAGCACATCGACGAACGGCACATCGGCAATCACTGCGCCCCATAGTCCGGGATCGCTATTGACCACTGCGCCCATCAGCTCGCCACCGGCCGAGCGGCCGGCGATGGCGATCTTGCCGGCGCTGGTCCAGCCATCCGCGATCAACCCCTGTGCGACATCGACAAAATCGTTGAAGGTGTTGGCGCGCTTGTCCAGCTTGCCGTCAAGATACCATTGCTGGCCGAGATCGTCGCCGCCGCGGATATGCGCGATGGCATAGGCGAAGCCACGATCGAGCAGCGACAGCCGCCCGGTCGAGAAGCCCGGCGGGATGGCATAGCCGTATGCGCCGTAAGCATAGAGGAAGAGCGGCGCCGAGCCGTCGCGCGGAAAGTCCTTGGGATAAACGATCGACACCGGCACTTCGGTGCCGTCGCGCGCGACGATCTTGAGCCGCTCGGTAGCGTATTTGCCCGCGTCATAGCCGCTCGGGATTTCCTGCACCTTGAGCGTGGTCAGCGTCCCGGTTGCGACGTCATAGTCGTACTCGGTCCCCGGGGTGACCATCGATTCATAGCCGACGCGCAGCACCTGCATGTCATATTCGGGATTGTTGCCGAGGCCCGCGTCATAGCTCGCCTCCGGAAAGGCGATCCGCTTCGGCAGGCCGCCGTCATAGCGATGGATCTCGATCTGATCGAGGCCATCTTCGCGCCCGTCGACAATGAAGAAGTCGCGGAAACACTCCACACCGGTCATGTAGAAATGCCGCGACGGGCCGATCAGCTCGCTCCAGTCGCCCGGCGCGTCGATGCTGGCGGTGCACAGGCGGAAATTCGGGTCGGTGTCGTTGGTGTGGATGAAGAGCGTGCCGTCATGCTCATCGACATCATATTCACGGCCGACTTTGCGCGCCGACACCAGCAAGGGCGTGGCGAGCGGTTCGTTGGCAGGCAGCAGCCAGATTTCGCTCGTCACATGATCGCCGCTGGCGAGGACGATCCATTTGCGCGAGCTGGTCTCCGACACGCCGACACGAAAGCCCTCATCGGCTTCCTTGAACAGCTCCACATCGTCAGCGATCGGCGTGCCGAGCCGGTGATAGCGGACATTGTCAGTGCGCCATTGTTCATTGGCGAGGCCGTAGAGAAAGCCGGTCGAATCGGTCGTCCAGACGATTTCCGACAACATGCCGGGAATGACGTCGGGCAGATGATCGCCGGTGGTCAGGTCCTTGACCCGAACCTCGAACCGCTCCGAGCCATTATCGTCGATCGCATAAGCGAGATAATGCCCGTCCTCGCTGACCGAGAAAGCGCCGAGCCGGAAATATTCCTTGCCCTCGGCCAGTGCCGGCTCGTCGAGGATCAGCACATCCTCACCACCCGTCACCGGCTTGCGCCACCATTTGCGATACTGGCCGCCGGTTTCGAACGCCGTCCAGTAGAGCCAGTCGCCATCCTTTTGCGGGACCGATGCATCGTCTTCCTTGATGCGTCCCTTCATCTCTTCATAGAGCCGGTCGGTCAGCGCCTTGTGCGGCGCCATCATGCTTTCGAAATAGGCGTTCTCCGCCTCGAGATAGGCGAGCACATCCTTGTCGGTGACCTCGGGATAGCCCGGATCCTTGAGCCAGGCATAAGGGTCGTCGATGGTGACGCCGTGGGTGGTGAAGCTGTAGGAGCGGGTCTGAGCGACGGGGGGCGTGGGGATTGTCATTCCAGCCCTTTAGCGTGGTGGCCGGGCTTGTCGAAGCCTGCGATGCGGATTGCGCCATAGCCTGTCGCGGTTGAATCGCGCCCGCCCGAGTTGCCCCCCGCGACCAAAGGCATAGAAGTTGATCGTGAGCTTCACGATGAGTGGATCGGACGCATGATCTCCCGCACTGCCAGCTGCCATTGCGGTCAGCTCGACCTGACCTGCGCGGGTGAGCCGCGAAAGATTTCAATGTGCCACTGTGTGCAGTGCCAACGCCGGACCGGCAGCCTGTTCAGCGTCGCCGTCTTCTACGCGCGCGACCAGATCACGATCGAGCATGGGACGACGCACAGCTTCGAACGCCAGTCCGCCAGTGGCTCTACGGTCGCATTCCATTTCTGTCCTCAGTGCGGCTCGAATCTGTTCTGGGAACCGGCGCGGATGCCGCATCTGATTGGGGTCGCCGCCGGCGCGTTTGCCGATCCGGGCTTTCCACTGCCGGAGCAAGCGGTCTGGATGAAGGAAAGCCACCCGTGGCTCACCCTTCCGGACGGGATCGCGATCTTCGACGCGAATCCGCCGCCTCGCGCCTGACATGCACATCACGCTGGTACTGAGCCGCACCCAAGGCCCAGGGCGGAACTGGCCCGACGCGGTCGATCACGCGAGATGGGGCCCTTTTTCCGCGGGCCGGATCGCGGCCTTTCCTTGACAAAAAACTCATATCGGGTTAGTAGGAATAATAGATGAGCGAGACCCCGTGTCTGCCCGTTGCGGTTCTTGACCACCCCGTCTGGTCGAAGCTCTCCCATTACATCATTGGCTCCGAAACCGCTTCGCTCTCCTTCGAGCAGCGCCTGGCGCGCGAAAATGGCTGGCGCGCCGATTTCACCAAGCGGGTGATCGAAGAGTATCGCCGCTTCGTCTTTCTTGCGACGGTCGCGGACCATGATGTGACCCCATCCGATGCGGTCGACCAGGCATGGCACCTGCACCTCACCTACACGCGCGATTATTGGGAGCGCTTCTGCCCGACCGTCATCGGGCGGCCACTCCATCATGGCCCGACCGCCGGCGGCGCGGATGAGCAGCACCGCTTCTTCGACCAATATGCCGCGACGCTCGCCGCCTATGAACGCTGGTTCGGCCAGGCGCCGCCGGCCGACATCTGGCCCGATGCGCGCCGCCGCTTCTTTCGCGACCCGCAAATGCGCCGCGTCGATCCGGCCGAGGCCTTCATCCTGCCGCGCCGGCCGACGCTCTTCGCCGTCGGCGCGCTCGCCCTGCTGGCGCTTTCGATCTTGTGGCTGTCCCTGACGTGAAGGAGAAGACGTGATGTCGCTCGGACCTTTCGACCTGCCCGGACGCGAATTCCTGCTCCTCTATATCATCCTGCTTTTCCTGGTGGTCGCCGCCGGGCGGATCATCCCGCGCTGGCTGAAGCCCGAAGGGCGCGACGGCATGATCAACGATCCGGATCAGCTCGCCCTGCTCGCCGGCGGCAAGCTGCGCCTGGCGGACACGGTCGTCACCCGGTTGCTGCACAAGGGGCTGCTCAGCGTGCCGGACAAGCATGGCTTTGCGATCGGCGGCTTCCCAAGCGGACCGAATGCGCTCGAACGCGCGGTGCTCGCGCTTCCCACCCCCCTCCGCTGGCCGACGATTGCCATAACCATCGACAGACATGCCGCACCGGTCGAGCGCAAGCTGATCGACGGCGGGTTGCTGATGGACCCGGCGACCATGCTGCAGATGCGCTTCTGGCAGACCCTACCCTATCTGATGCTGCTCGCCTTTGGCGCCACCAAATGGGAAGTGGGCACAATGCGTGACAAGCCGGTCGGCTATCTGTCGATCCTGCTGGTGATCACCCTGGTCCTTGCGGTGATCCGCTGGGTCAGCATCGACCGGCTGACGCAGGGCGGTCGTGCGGTCCTGAGCCGCATGCGCAACCAGGCCGATCGCCTGCGCCGCGCACCCATGCCGCAGGAAACCGACCTCGCGGTCGCTCTGTTTGGGACGACCGTGCTGATCGGGTCGAGCTGGTCGGACTTCCACACCATGCGCAGCCAGTCGGGCAGCGATAGCGGGTCAGGCGGCGGCGGTGATGGCAGCAGCAGCGGGGGCGGCTGTGGCGGCGGCGGATGCGGCGGGTGTGGCGGCGGCTGAGCCGAAAGCCCGGTACGGCAGCAGCAGTCGCCAAGCCGCGTCGAGCGGTTTAAGGATGGTCGATCACCAACGCTTCGTCCCGGATCTCCCCCATGTCCAGCTACGCCGACCGCCTTTCCGCCCTTCGCGAACAATTGAAGCGCGACCGCCTCGACGGCTTCGTCGTGCCGCTGACCGACGAGCACATGTCCGAATATGTCGGCGCCTATGCGCAGCGGCTCGCCTGGCTGACCGGGTTCCAGGGGTCGGCGGGCAGCGCCGTCGTCCTGCCCGAACAGGCGGCGATCTTCACGGACGGACGCTACACGCTGCAGGTCCGCCAGCAAGTCGATGGCGATCATTGGCAGTTCGTATCGGTGCCCGCGACCAGCGTCGCCGGCTGGCTCGGCGAACATGCCGCCAAGGGCGGGCGGATCGGCTATGATCCCTGGCTGCACACCAGCGCCTGGGTCGCCGAGGCGAAGAAGGCGCTCGCCGCGCGCGGTGCGGAGCTGGTCGCGGTCGATACCAATCCGATCGACGCCGTGTGGCCCGACCGCCCCGCGCCGTCGGACGCGCGGCTGGCGGTGCAGAATGAGGCACAGGCCGGCGCGTCATCCGCCACCAAGCGCGCGGAGATCGCCGACTGGCTGGCCGAGCGTAAGGCCGACGCGGTGGTACTGACCGCACTCGATTCGATCGCCTGGACGCTCAATGTGCGCGGCCAGGACGTCGCGCATACCCCGGTCGCGCTCGCTTATGCGATCGTCGATGCCGACGGCACCGCCGACCTGTTCGTTGCGTCGGACAAGATCGACGAGACGGTGCGCCAGCATCTCGGCAACGCGATTCGCGTGAAGGAGCGATCGGCCTTCCCGGCGGCGCTTGGCAGCTATGCCGGCAAGCGTATCGCCGCCGATCCGGAACGCGCGGTCGCGGCGATCTTCGACCGGCTCGAACAGGGCGGGGCGAAAGTGCTGGCGCTGCGCGACCCGGTGGTGCTGGCCAAGGCGATGAAGAATCCGGTCGAGATTGCCGGCCACCGTGCGGCCTCGGCGCGCGACGGCGCGGCGCTGGCGCGCTTCCTGCGCTGGGTCGAGGCGGAGGCGCCCAAGGGCGGCCTGACCGAGCTGAGCTGCGTCGCCAGGCTGCAGGAATTCCGCGAAGCGACCGGCGTGCTCAAGGACACGTCGTTCGACACCATTTCCGCGACCGGCGCGCATGGCGCGAGCCCGCATTATCATTCGACCCCCGACTCGAACGTCCCGCTTGAGCCCGGCCAGCTCTATCTGGTCGATTCGGGCGGGCAATATGCCGACGGCACCACCGATGTGACGCGCGTGCTGCCGATCGGCCAGTTGAGCCCGGAATTGGGCGAGGAAATGCGCGACCGCTTCACTCGTGTGCTCAAGGGCCATATCGGCCTTGCCACCGCGATCTTCCCGCCCGGCACCAATGGCGGCCAACTCGATGGTTTCGCGCGGCGGCCACTCTGGGAGGCGGGGCTCGATTATGCGCATGGCACTGGCCATGGCGTGGGCGCCTATCTGTCGGTGCATGAAGGCCCGCAGCGGATCGCCCAGCCCAATTATCCCGGCGGCGGCCCGAGCGAGCCTTTGCGCGCCGGCATGATCATCTCGAACGAGCCGGGTTTCTACAAGGCCGGCGAGTACGGCATCCGGATCGAGAATCTCATCCTGGTCGAGGAGCGCGAGATCGCCGGCGGCGATGCGCCGATGCTCGGGTTCGAGACATTGACCTTCTGCCCGATCGAACGCTCGCTGATCGTACCCGAGATGCTGACCTCAGCCGAGCGCGGCTGGCTCAACAGCTATCACGCAAGGGTGCTCGAGATCCTAGGGCCTCAGATGAACGGCGACGAACTGGAGTGGCTCGAGGAGAAATGCGCACCGATCGGTTAGGCCGGTCGCGACCTGTTCGGCCCGAGTCGCACGGCTATTTTCCGCTGTTATTCGAAGAAAAAAGAAACGACCCCTGTTAAGTTGGATTTTCACCAGCTATTTTCGACGCTTGTTCAACGACTTGTCCCCCGCCACCGCTGTTATGAAGAACAGGGGTGGGAACAGCGCGGAACAGGGGTGGCTTCGCCCGGAACAGGGGTGGCTTCGCCCGGAACAGGGGTCGGAACGCCAAAACTTATTCAACATGAGAAAGAGCGCGGACGCGAAACCGGATGGCATTCTGTCCGGCGCCACCCTGCCACGCGTCGCGCGCGGGTTGAATCAGGCGTCAAGCCCGGTCAGGCGTCGGGCTCGCTCTTCTCCTCACGCGGCGCCGGGACCTCCGTACCCCGCGCCTGCGCCTTGCGCCGCTTCAGATTTTCGCGCAGCGCCGCCGCCAATCGGGCGGCCTTTTCGTCCTTATCGCTCATATCGACGCCTTCGCCTTGACAATCCTGCCGCCCTCGTCTCTTAGGCGCGCTCCGCTCGCAAGAGCGGATTGCTGCCGTAGCTCAGTGGTAGAGCGCATCCTTGGTAAGGCTGAGGTCGTGAGTTCAATCCTCACCGGCAGCACCATTTCTCAAATGACTTAGAGTGATTTTGCCTTCGGGCGATCGATTCACGGTAGCCCGGCATGGGCCGCGCAGAGTCATCTTGATATCCCGCGTAGAACTGGTTCACTCCGTAATCCCTGGATGGCGCATCGCTTCCGGTACGACCAACTTGCGTCACATCTGCCACCAGGCGCCCGATCTCGGATACAGCGTCTGCCGAATACCCGCTCCTGAAGGAGATGAACATGAAGATACTCGTGGTCGGAGCGGGCGCGGTCGGGGCGGTTTACGGTTGGCACCTGCACCGTGCGGGGCATGAGGTGCATTTCTTCGTCAAGGCACAATACGCTGACGCGGTCTCAGCCGGCTTCAAATTGCACCAGCTCGGCCGCCGCGCCACGCAGCGCCAGGAGTGGAGCGGGCTGCAGGTCGTCACTGACACCGCCGAGGTGGCACGCGCGCGCTGGGATCAGGTGTGGCTCACCATGTCTTCCGATGCCCTCCGCGGCGAGCTCGCCGCACAGTTGCTCGCGGCGGTCGGGACGGCCACATTGGTGTGCCTCCAGCCGGACCTGGAGGACGCCGACTATGTGCGCGGACGCGTCGGCGCACCGGAACAGGTGGTCCGGGGCCTTATCACTCTCATCAGCTATCAGTCGCCGCTCCCGGGCACGGAGGGCCCGGACGGCATCGCCTATTATCTGCCGCCGTTCGCCCGGACGCCGTTTTCCGGATCGCCGCAGCGCGTGCGCGATGTGGTCGAGGCGCTGAAGGCAGGCGGTATGTCCGCCAGCGCCGTGGCGAACGTCGCGACCGTGGCAGCCGGGGCGACCGCGCTGATGCAGCCGCTGATCGCCGCGCTGGAGGTCAACCAATGGCGCCTAGCCTCGCTGCCCGCCAGCGAAGCCCTGCGCATGGGCCTGGCCGCCGTGCGCGAAGCGCTGGCGGTCGCGCAACAGGCGACCGGCGCGCGAACCGGCCGGTTCCGTCCGCTGCTCCGGCCCTGGATCTGGCGGCTGCTCCTGCCGCTGGCCGAGCGTCTGCTCCCGCTGCCACTGGAGCCGTACCTGCACTATCACTTCTCAAAGGTCGGCGCGCAGACACGACTGATGCTGGAAACCTATATCCGCCTCGGCCGCCAGCATGGTCAGGACACGCAGGCGTTGCAGACCCTGCGCAAGGCGCTGCCGGCGCTCTGACCGCAAAGCCCATCGCCGCTGACCCGAACTTCTTCATGGTGTGGAGGGCGATACGGTCCGGCCGCTCTCAAATGTTCGTATGATGTAACAAATCTGAACCCCAAACGTCACGGCACTGAACAATAGAGTGCCTAACAGCCGCCTCGACCTGGCCATCCGTCCGGCCAGGCGGGAGGGTTTCATGAAGTTCACGACCGGTAGCGCGATCATCGCGCTGCAATACGCCTGCGCGCCTGCTTTTGCCCAGACGCAAGCTCAATCCGGGCCAGTGTCCCTGTCGGAAACGGCGGTCGATGCGCCGGAGCCGGGCGGGGATATCGTCGTGACGGGCACGCGCGACCGGTCGCGGACTCAGTTCGATACGATGGCGCCGGTCGATGTGCTGTCGGCCGCGGCGGTGCAGTCGAGCGTCTCGGGCGATCTGTCCGACACGCTGGCGCAGTTGCTGCCATCCTTCAACGTTCAGCGCCTGCCCGCCGCCGATGGCCAGGCGTTCGTGCGCCCCGCGTCGCTGCGCGGTCTTTCGGCCGACCAGACGCTCGTGCTGATCAACGGTAAACGCTATCATCGCTCCGCCCTGCTCGGCACGCGCGGCGCGCAGGCGCCCGACCTGGCCGGCATCCCGTCGCTGGCGATCAGGCGGATCGAAGTGCTGCGCGACGGCGCCTCGGCGCAATATGGCTCCGACGCGATCGCCGGCGTGGTCAACATCATCCTCGACGACAGCGTCGGGATGGATGCATTCGGCCAGTTCTCGCAATATTATCGCGGCGACGGGAAGGAATATCAGGCCGGCGCACGCGGCGGCATCGCGCTGGGCGACCGCGGCATGCTGGTCGTGACCGGCGAATATGATCATGGCGAGGCGACATCGCGCACGCGGCAGCGGCCCGATGCGATCAAGTTCCAGGACCAGAACCCGGGCCTGGTCGTGCCCAACCCGGTGCAGCGCTGGGGCCAGCCTGACGAGGAGCGCATCCGCGGCGCGGTCGACGCGCATTACGATCTGTCGGACGCCGCAACCCTCTATGCCTTCGGCACCGTGCAACAGGGTGAAGGCGTGACCGATTTCAACTGGCGCCACCCGGTCGATACCACCAGCGTGTTCAAGCCCAGCGCGGCATTTCCGGGCTTTTCCTTCCTCACCCTCTATCCGACCGGCTTCACGCCGCGTCTGGGTACGACGTTCAGCGACTATCAGGCCAATGGCGGCGTACGCGGGGCGATCGGCGATCGCTTCACTTATGATCTCAGCGCGGCAGCGGGCCGCAGCCGGATCGCCTATACGCTGGGCGAGACCCTCAATGCCTCACTCGGACCACTCAGCCCGACCAGCTTTTATCTCGGCCGGCTCGAACAGCGCGAATTCAACCTGAACGCCGATTTCGTCTATCGCCTGCCGGTCGGCACCGCCGAGCCAGTCAATATCGCGTTTGGCGCCGAGCGTCGGGTCGAGACCTATCAGGTGTCCGCCGGCGACCCTGCCTCCTATGCCGTCGGACCGGGTGCGGCGACCGGGCTTGCGCCCAATTCGAACGGTTTTCCCGGCTTCAGTTCGGCCGTCGCCGGCACGTTCGACCAGACCAGCTATGCCGGCTATCTCGATCTCGAATGGAAACCGGTCGAGATGCTGACGCTCGGCGCGGCGGGCCGTTACGAGGATTTCTCCGCATTCGGCAACACCTTCAACTACAAGCTGTCCGCGCGGGTCGAGCCGATCAAGGGAATCGCGGCGCGCGCAACCTATTCGACCGGCTTCCGCGCCCCGACGCCGGCGCAGCTCAACACCTCGCAGACCACCCAGGGCCTCAACACGAACACGCTGGAAATCTTCACCCAGGGTCGGTTGTCGCCGAGCGATCCGCTGGCCGTCGCGCTCAAGGCCAAGCCGCTGACGCCGGAAAAGTCGCGCACCGCGACGGCGGGCCTGACTTTCCAGAGCGGCTTCGGTCTCAGCGGGAGTATCGACCTGTACCAGATCGACGTCGATGATCGCTTCAGCCAGTCGACACCTGCCGCGCCGCCATCCGGCGTCCCCAATCCGCAGCATTTCACCGCCATCAGCTTCTTCACCAATGATTTCGACACGCGGACGCGCGGGATCGACGCCGTGCTGTCCTATGCGCATCGGATCGGGCCGGGGCGCGCGAGCCTGAACCTGGCGTACAACTATAACCAGACCAAGGTCAGGAGCGGCATTTCCGCGGCGATTCCCGATGATACGCAGCGCCGCGTTTTCGAGGAACGCCTGCCCCAGCATAACGGCACGGCCACCATTGGCTATGATATCGGCCCGGTCTCACTGCTGGCGCGCGCGCGCTATTACGGAGCATGGACCGATATATCCGCCAATGGCACGACCCAGTTGTTCCAGCGCTTCGGATCGATCGCGTTGTTCGACCTGTCGGCGCGCTATGCCGTGACCGAACATGTCTCGGTGCGGGTCGGGGCGGAGAATCTGTTCAACACCTATCCCGACGAAGCGACCAACCAGGCGGTGCGCGGCCTGATCTATTCGCGCAACGCGCCTTACGATACCGATGGCGGGCAATATTATGTCCGGCTGGGGGTGACTTTTTGATGGCGGATGGGTTTCCGATCGACCGGCGCGCGTTGCTGGCGGGTGCAATGGCACTGCCCGTCACGGCGCGCGCCGCGGCAGCGTTGCCCGGGCCGGCAGGCGATGATGACGCCTTCTGGCGCGGCATCGCGGCGCAATATGACGTGACGCGCGAAGTCATCCAGCTTGAGAACGGCAATTGGGGCATGATGCCGCGCCCGGTGCTGCACGCCTATGAACAGGCGGTCGAGCGGGTCAATCGCGACACCAGCTTCTATGCCCGGCGCGGCATGGTGCGCGACGTGATCGCCGCGCGCGACGGGCTGGCGGCGGCGCTTGGCGTCCCCGCCGACGAGGTCGCCTTCACCCGCAACGCGACCGAGGCGCTGCGCACGCTGATCCTGGGTTATAACCGGCTCAAGCCGGGCGAGGCGGTGCTCTATGCCGATCTCGATTATGACAGCATGCAGGCGTGCATGGAGAGCCTGGCCCGGCGGCAGGGCGCCGATGTGGTGCGGATCGCGCTGCCCGAGCCGGCGACGCGCCAGTCGATCATCGACACCTATGCCGCGGCGATGACGGCCAATCCGCGGCTCAGGCTGATCCTTCTCACGCATCTCAGCCATCGTACCGGGCTGGTCGTGCCGGTGCGCGAGATCGCGGCGCTGGCACGGGCGCGCGGGATCGATACGATCGTCGACGCGGCACACAGCTGGGGCCAGCTCGATTTCGCGCTCGCCGATCTCGATTGCGATTTTATCGGGTTGAACTGCCACAAATGGCTCGGCGCGCCGCTCGGCGTCGGCGCGGTCCATATCCGCAAGAGCGCGCTGGCGGCGATCGATCGCGATCCGGCCAATGATGCAGGCGACCGCGACACGGTGCAGGCGCGCGTCCATACCGGCACGGTGGATTTCGCCGCGCAGCTGACCGTGCCCGATGCGATTGCCTTTCAGCAGGCGATCGGCACCAAACGCCGCGCCGACCGGCTGAGCGCCTTGCGCAACCGCTGGGTGTCGCGCGCGCGGCAGGTCCCCGGCATTGAGATACTGACGCCCGACGATCCCGCGCTGCATGGCGGAATCACCGCTTTCCGGATCGCGGGCAAGACGAGCGTTGCCGATAATATCGCACTAGCCGCAACCTTGCTCGACCGGCATCGCATCTTCACCGTGCACCGCACCGGGCCGGCCAAGGGTGCCTGTATCCGGGTGACGCCCGCCCTGTTCAACAGCATGGCGGATATGGACGCGCTCGCGACGGCCCTGACACGTCTCGGCGGATGATCCCGGCGCCGGCCGCAATGCCGATCAACCGGACTTGCGGCCGTGACAATATTGCCCGCAGCAACAATCAACCAAGTTGTTGCGCCGTTTCTTACAAAAAACCCTGAATCCGCTATAACACCGAAACGGCGCCATCTTGCGCGTGATTGCTTCACGCCAAGGTCAAATCTGCATTAACGCCGATATCTTCCGCCAATATGGAGAGGATGGCGCCGCAATAGCCAAAATGGTCCCAATTTTCCTGATCAGCTACTCGACATCATCGGGTGTTGGGTGGACAAGTTCAGCGTCACACCGAAACGCGTGAAGACCTGAGGGGGGATCATGCTGCATCTCGACGTAAAGTTTGCCCGTACCAGCCTTGCCACCCTGGCGATCGCCCTGGCGATCGGATCCGCCGGCCAGGCCGCCGCTCAGGATGCCGAGCGGACGGTGGAAAATCCGCGCACCCTGGGAGATTCGAGCCAGCCGGCGTCGAAGCTGCTGCTGGCCGCCGTGCCGGACGCGACCCGCCCGGCGCCTGCGCCGACGGTGCGCGAGCGTGTGCTCAATCTGAACGTCGTGATGACCGACGGGCAGCTCTACAATCCCGCCACCGGGCTGAACGACAAGGTGCGGTTGCGCAGCTATAATGGCACTGACGTCGACCCGACCAAGCCCTATGTCTCGCCGACGATCGAGATCCGGCCGGGCGAGACAATCCGGGTCAATCTCGACAATCAGCTGCCCGCCGATCCCGGCTGCGCCATGTCCGACCACATGCCGGACAAGCCGCATTGCTTCAACGGCACCAATCTCCACACCCATGGCCTGTGGGTGAACCCGGCCGGCAATGGCGACAATGTCCTGTTGTCGATCAATCCGGGCGTGAAGTTCCAGTATGAATATAATGTCCCGGGCGAACATCCGTCGGGCACCTTCTGGTACCATACCCACCGCCATGGATCGACCGCGCTGCAGGTGTCGAGCGGCATGGCCGGGGCGCTGATCATTCGCGGCGACCGTTTGCCGACGCTGAAGAGCAATGGCGATCTCGACACGATCGTCGCGGGCATGCCCGAGCGCATCCTGGTCATGCAGCAGATCCAGTACGCCTGCCGCACCGCGCCCTCGCCGGGCCATCCGCACGGCACGATCAAGCAGACCATCAAGGGCCGCTATCTGTGCGAGCCGGGCGATGTCGGGGTGATCGAGGATTATGATCAATTCGGCCCCGGCAGCTGGCCGGCATCGGGCCGCTACACCTCGCTCAATGGCGAAGTCCTGCCCTCGTTCAACGCAGTGCAGGGACAGGTCGAGCGCTGGCGCATGATCCATGCCGGCGTGCGCGACACGATCAGCCTGCAATTCTTCAAGGCCAAACCGGGCAAGCTGATCAAGAAACTGCGCCTGATCAAATCGGCCGAGGACGAGGAAAAGGTCATCCGCGAAACGTGCGGGACCGAGGCGCTGCCTTATTCGGTGGTGGCAGCCGACGGGCTGACCATGGCGGCGGGGCAGCAGACCAAACTCACCACTTTCCAGCCCGGCTATCGCTACGACGCGCTGGTCGTGTTCCCCGATACCGCCGGCTATTGCGTCATCGATTCAGCGGCGCCCAAGGCCGGCACGGTCAACGCGCTGGCGGTGAGCCGGCAATTGCTCGGCTTCGTCAATGTCGCGCCGGGCACCAAGGTGACCGGCACTGTCGGCACTTATGTCACCGACGCGCTGGTCGCCAACGCAACCAAGGTGATCCCGGCCGACGTCCAGCCCTCAGTGATCGCGGATCTCAAGGCGGGCATGAAACTGACCCGCTTCGTGCCGCATCCGACGATCGAAGCGAGCGAAGTGACCGGCACGCAGGAGCTGACTTTCTTCATCGATACCGCGACCCCCGACACCAAGTTCGAGGTCGGCAACACGCTGGTGACGGCGGATGCGAAATCCTATGATCCCAACCGGCTCGACCGCGCGCTGAAGCTTGGCGGGGTCGACGAATGGACGCTGCAATCGCATTTCGTCAGCCATCCGTTCCACATCCATGTCAATCCGTTCCAGATCGTCTCGATCATCGATCCCAACGGCAAGGATGTCAGCGCGATCGGGTCGGTCGACGATGCCGGTGGCGATGTCGATCCGCAATATGCCGGGCTGAAAGGCGTGTGGAAGGATACGCTGTGGATCAAGAGCCTGATCAACGGCAACAGCATGCCCGAGGGCTTTTCCGGCATCTACACGGTCAAGGTGCGCACCCGCTACGAGCGCTATATCGGCGAGTTCGTGCTCCATTGCCACATCCTCGATCATGAGGATCAGGGCATGATGCAGAATGTCGCGGTGGTCCTGCCCGACGGCAATGTCGGCGCCCCGGCCGGTACGCCACAGCAGCTGCAGGTCAATCCCCATGGCAACCATTAAGGCGCCCAAGGCACCGAAGCCGGCCAAGCCCCCGGTATCATCGGTGTTCGGCTATCGCGATGTACAAGCGATCCTGCGGGGTGCAGGCGGGACGGGGACCGGGCCGCTGGGCGCATTCTGGGACCTGCCCTTGCCGCAGTTCCTCGGCCTGAGCGTGATGGGCGTGACCCTGATCGGGCCCGAGACCAGTGGCAGCTGTTGCGGCAAGAGCAGCAGTGCATCGGATCGCGGCGCGCAGTCGGGGCTGATCCGTGGTTTGCGCGGGCAATCGCCGTTCGACGGCACGCAATTCCCGCGCCTGCCCTGGGGCGGGACGGCGGTTGCGGCAGCCGATATCGACCGAATCGAGGCGTGGATCGACGAAGGCTGTCCCGGTGCGCTGCTCGATACGCTCGCCATTGCCGGCGAAGTCAGCGTGCCCGGCGAGACCCGGGTCGAGGTGAGCGGGCTGAACGGGCCGGTGTTCGCGCCGACCAGCGACCCCGGCGCCTATGCCTATGCCAAGGGCGAGCTACGCCAGCGCATGGACGTCGATGCGATGAGCGGACCGCAGAAGGAGCGGCTGCGCTGCGCCTTTCGCGAACTCTACACGCTCAACAAATGGGTCGGCGACAAGCGCAGCTATAATAATCTCGCGCTGATCCACCAGAATCACTGCCAGCATGGCTGGGAACGCTTCCTGCCCTGGCACCGCGTCTATCTCTATGAATTTGAACAGGCGCTGCAGGATCATTGCCCCGATGTGACGATGCCGTGGTGGGACTTTCCAGCACCACGCTACACTCCCGAAGATCCGTCCAAGGGCGCGATCCTGCCCGAGGCGTTCAAGGCATTCCTGACCGAAGCCTCGCTGCGCACGCTCGCCGGCCAGGGCTTTCCGGTGAAGAAGCTACAGCCGCTGGTCGGGGTGCATTATGCGACGCTGAGCAAGGTCCTCGCCGCGGTCAGTGCGGCGATCGGCGACAAATATACCAAGGGCGCGTACCGCGAACGCCTGATCGATGCGCTGCTCGAGGCGAATTCGCTGTGGTACCCGCTGCGCTATTCGGGAGAGTTCGGCAGCGGCACGATCAACAGCGTGATCCATTACCATTACCCGCGCCAGGAAGACATTGACGAGATCATGTCGCTGCGCACCTTCCGCGATTTCGGCGGGGGCAGCCTGTATGTCGACAGCTTCGGCTTTATCGACCAGAATCCGCACAACACGATGCATATCTGGACCGGCGGCATCAATCCGGCGTTCGAGACCAAGGCGCCGCTCGACCGCAACCGCGCGGTGCAGGTCGCGGGGCGCAAATTCCACCAGCGCGAGGATCTGTACAGCGAGCCGCAGTACGGCGACATGTTCAGCAACCTGACCGCGTCATACGATCCGATCTTCTGGCCGGTACACGCCAATATCGACCGGCTGTGGCATAATTGGCAGCAGGAGCATCCCGACGGCTTGCCCGCCGATCTCGATTCACCGCTGACGCCGTGGAGCTATGCCACGCGCGATACGCTCGACATGCACCGCTTCGGCTATGAATATGTTCGTGGCGGCAGCATGATCCCGGTCGGGCTGACCAATCCGGTCGGCCGCTTCGTCTCGGCGCCGCTGCCGGTGTCGGACGCACTCCACAAAGGCTTCCGCTCGGCCGAGGTGCGGCTGCACCGTGTGCCGCAATTGCCGCGATCCTGCTTCATCCGCGTGTTCATCAACACGCCCGATGCCGATGCGTCGACCCCGCTGACCAGCGATGGCTATGCTGGCTATGCGGCGGTGTTCGGGCATGGCGAATGCTATGGCGGGCCCGGTCATTGCGAGCTGCCGCCGGCGAAGAACCGCAAGTTCGACCGGCGCGAGCGCAGCATGAACACGCCGCGCAACCACCGTATCGATGTGACGCGCTGCGTGAAGAAGCTGCTTGCCGCGGGGGCGAAGACGCTGACCGTCAGCCTGGTCGTGATCGGCGCCTCGTACGAGGAGGATCGCGAATTGCTGCGGCTCGATGGGGTGTCGCTCAACTTTCTCGATTGAAGCAGGAGGGGGCGCCGATCGGGCGCCGGCCAAAGGGGAATTCTATGGCGTCGCCACCGGTATATCGCATCCATCCCGCGATCGGCATCGCCCGGCTCGGCGACAGCCCGGACGGTTTCTGCATCACGCCCGAGGGCCCGGCACAATTGCCGATCGAGTGCGATTCGATGGGCAATCCGGCCAAGGGCAATGCGCCGGTCAAGAAATTCAAGGACAGCAAGGGCCGCATCAAGCGCCAGGCCGCACGCTTCCAGATCTATGTCTATGACGAGAAGAGCCCGGACGGACGACCGCTCAAGCTGAAGGACGGGATCGAAGGCGGCGGCAATCAAGGCACGCTGGTCGATATCCAGTGGCGCGTGCAGCTCGCCAATAAAAAGGCCGCCTGGTACACATTCGACGGTCTGCGCGGCGAAGTGGGCTATCCCAACGATGCGCCGCTGCGCAACCCGACCATCACCGATCCCCAGGCACGCCAGCAGCTGATCATCGATCCCGGCCCGCAGACCGTCGATCACAAGACGCGGCGCAAGGCGAGCTTCGCTCGCGACGCCAACCCGGCCTATGCGGTCAATTTCCCGCCGACCGGGATGCAGCCGCGCGATATCGACACGCTCGGCGACCTGATCACCGATGATGACGGCCGGCTGCTGGTACTCGCCGGGCATGGGCATAGCGGCTCGTTCGCCACCGGCTTCGGTTATCCGCGCATCGACACCTATGCCAATAGCGACAGCTGGTTCGACGATATCTCCGATGGGCCAGTGATGGCGCGGCTGGTGATGCAGGCCGAAAATATCGGGCAACTGCGTTATATCGACGTCGAATATCCCGCCTGGGTGCTGGCCGGCTATCCGCGCTACGCGCCTGAAGTGCTCGACATGATCACGCTTGAGGATGTGGTCGAGGATCTGTCGATCCGCGAGTTCGCCTATCGCCCCGACATGTACGGCACCGCCGGCACCTTTGCCGATCCGCAGCCGGTCGATCCGCTCGACGCGCCCGCCTTGCTGCACTGGAAGGCCGGGCCGGTGCAGTGGAATCCGGATTACCGCCCATGGTTCTGGCGCGACATCTGGCCGATCATCTTCCGCGCCGATGAATTCTCCTATTTCGCAGCGATCCTGCAGTTGTCGAATTTCCCGCACAATCAGTCGAGCCGCGGCACGTTCGACCCGTACCGGCTGTGCATCCCGCCCAGGATCGCACCACGCACTTTGGCCAAGAAGCTGGTCGCCGCGACGGACGATCATCGCTCGGGCAAATTGCTCGAGGCAGCGCTCGAGCCGAGCCTGATGCTGCTCGACGCGACCCAGGCACCGGGTGCAGCCTCGGCGACCGATCTCGCTTCAGGTCCGCTGAAGGCGGCGGCCGCTGCCTTCGCCGCTACGGTCTGCCCGCCGGTCAAGGGCGAGACGCCCGAAGCCTATGCCGCACGCTGGCGGCTGATCCAGGCCGAGAATGAAGCCGCGCCCTCGGCCACCTATGCCCAAGCGCATGCCGCCTGGGGCGTGGCGGTCGATGCGGCGATCGCTGCGGTCGCATCAGCGGTCGCGCCGGTCGACAAGCCGCTGCTCAAACTCGCGCGCACATCGACCCGGCAGGAGCCGGGCGAGCCCGACCGCACGCAGAATCCCGACGAGCCGATCGAGTCGGTGCTGCGCCGGCTTGCCTTCGAATATCGCGCCGGCATCCTGCTGACGCGTGCGCTCGACCGGGCGCGGATCGACGCGACCACCGATCCGGGCCGCGCGGCGCGGCAATATCTGTTCGACCTGCTGCGCAAGCCGGGCGAGGAGAACAGCTTCCGCCTCGGCAGCAACCCGGCGACGCGCACCTATCATCTGCCGCTGATGCCGCTGCTCGCCGGCGATAATCCGATCACCAACAAGACGGTGAGCAAATTCCTGCGCCTGACCGACACGCAGCTCTTCCTGCTGCGGCAATGGGCCAAGGGGCTGTTCATCGACGAGGTCGCGGCCGGTTTCGTGCCCGATACGATCGATCCGTGGCAGCCCTACAAAGGCTGGACCGCGAAGACCGGGCGCGAGCTCGATCGCGGCGTGCTGTCCAATGCGCTGGGCGGCGCCTTCTGCCCCGGCGGCGAGGTGACCTGGATCATCCGCAACTCGGCGATCTGGCGCGCGCCCTATCGCATCAAGGCCGATCCCGAATGGTATCAGTTCCAGCTGACCGCCGCGCAGCAGAACGCCAATCGCTGGGGTGCTGGAGTCAGCGAGGAAGGCTATGTCGCGTACATAAGCAATCCGCTGTCGCAGAGCAGCGATTTCGATACCGGGCTGCAGCCCGGCGACATGACCAAATTGTCCGGGCTGCCGTGGCAGGCCGATTTCAACGAGTGCACCACCCAGATGATCGACGTCACTTATGAGGCGTGGAACAAACTGAGCCCTGACAGCATCGGCGACAGCCTGATGACGCAGGAACAGCAGGTCTGGGAAACCCTGTGGTGGCCCGCGCACCGGCCGATGCAGGTCTTCTATCCCACCATGGTCGACGGCAAGGCGACGCTGCAATTCCGCAACTGGGCGCGCGGCATTCCCCAGACGCTGGCGGGCGACCTGAAAATGGTCACCGAATGGTCGAAGCTCGGCTTCGTGGTGCGCAACCCCAAGGTCGCGCCCGGCCCGTCCCCGGATTCCAAATATATTTGCATCGAAGATTCGGGAGATTGACCATGACCAATCCGTTCATCGCCAATCCCTTTATCGGCAGCTGGACCTATCGCAGCCTGCTCAACGATCCCGATGTCGACACCGCGTTCAACGACCTGGAATTCGGCCGCGGCACGCTGGTCATTACCGAGACTGGTCCGGCCGAGCTGGGCGGCACGATCGGCGGGCCGGGCTGGTCGCTCGACCTGCACGGCGGTTTCGGCTTCGGATCGCCGATGCAGATACGCTTCCAGGGCAAGGGCGTGGTCGGCGGCGAGCAGTGGATCTACGATTATATCGGCTGGTTGGTGCCGGTCTGGCCCAACAGCACGACTGAACTCCAGACCGCCGCCTTTGTCGGATCGGTGACGCGCACCATCCCGCATTCGAGCGGTGGCGGCGGCACATCGCCGGCCGGCGTGGTCGCGTCCTTCTATGCCACGCGCCAAGGCTGATATCGCGGTTATCGGTGGCGGCCCCGCCGGGGCTGCCGCCGCGCTGACGCTGCGTCGCCACACGCCGGGCCTGAACGTCCGCCTGGTCGAGGCAAGCGATTACAGCACCCCTCGTCCCGGCGAAGTGCTGCCAGCCGTGGCACGCAGCCTGCTTGAACAGCTTGGCGTCATGGCGGCATTCGAGCGTCAGGGCTTCGTCGTCGGACGCGCGGTCGCCTCGGCCTGGGCCAATGACGAGCTGGATGAGCGGCACAGCATCTTTTCTGCGCAAGGGCCCGGCTGGCATCTCGATCGCACGCGCTTCGACCGGTTGCTCGCCGATGCGGCCGAGGCCGCCGGCGTGACAGTCAGGGTCGGATGCGCGGTACGGTCGGCGGCACCGCAGGGTGAGGGCTGGCGGCTGACGCTCGCCGATGGCAGCGAAATCGATGCACGCGCGGTGGTGTGGGCCACGGGACGCAGCTGGCGGCTCGCACGCCCCTTCGGCGCAAGGTTGCGCGTGCATGATGGTCTCGTCGCCCATACGCGCTTCTTCGATGGCGTGGCGGGGGATTGCCGGACGGTGATCGAGGCGCGGCCCGAAGGCTGGTGGTACAGCGCCGATCTGCCCGGCGATCGCCGCATCATCGCCTGCATGACCGAGCCGCAGATCGCCGAGACGCTCGGCCTGCGCACGCATGACGGATGGCGTCAGGTGCTTGACGCCACCCGGCATATGCGCGCGCTATTGCCCGCCGATGCGCGGGAAGGCGAGACGCTGGTGCGCTCGGCCGGTACCGCGACGATCGATCCCGCCGCCGGACGACGCTGGATCGCCGCGGGCGACACGCTGTTCGCCGCCGATCCGCTCTCGTCGCGCGGCATCATCCATGCACTGCGATCGGGCATCATCGCGGCCTATGCCGCTGCCGATCTGCTCGACAGCGATACCGGCACGATCAGAGAGAGCGAGATCAGGCGACGCTATGCGATGATCAGCGCGCACGGCTTTCACGGTTATACGCAAACGCTCGCCGCGCATTATGCCGAGGCCGCACGCTGGCCGGACGCGCCATTCTGGCAAAGCAGGGCATTGGACGACACCGCGAAGCGGATGGGAGGCACGCCATGATCATCGGCATACCGGTCTATGACGATGTCGATATGCTTGACGTCACCGGCCCATACGAGATGTTCCGCTGGGCCGGGATCGACGTCGACCTGCTCGCCGTGAAACGCCGCATGGTTCAGTTTCGCGACGCCTTTCCGTTCAAGGTCGAGCGAAGCTTTGCCCAGGCACGTCAATATGACGCCCTATGGGTGCCTGGCGGTGATCCCAATGCGCTGTCGCAGCTGATCCATGACCCGAAGCGCGTCTATCTCGATTTTCTGGTGAAGCAGGCCGCGATCACCCCGATGGTCGCATCGGTATGCGAGGGCGCCTTGCTGCTTGCGGCGGCCGGCCTGCTCGATGGCTATAAGGCGACCACGCACTGGGCGTTCATCCCGTGCCTGAAGGCGTACAAGCATATCAAGGTCGTCCGCGGGCATCCGCGCTTCCATCTCGACCGCGACCGGCTGACTGGCGGCGGCATCTCCTCCGGGCTCGACGAAGCGCTGATGCTGATCAAATTGCTCAAGGGCGGGAAGGTCGCGCGCGAGGTTCAGCGCACGACGCAATATTATCCCGACCCGCCGGTGCGCAGCAAGCTCACCCCGGCCAAGACCTGCCCGATGCCGCCCTGGCCACCGGCCGGAACGCAAGCGTCGTCATGATCGCGCGGGGCGCCCGGTACTGGCCATTGGCCGCGCCAAGCCTGATCGCCTGGGCATTGCTGACGTCATGGAGCATCATCCCGATCCTGCCCGATTTGTGCGGCCCGGGCGGGCATTTCTGGACCACGATGCCGGCGAGCTTCGCGCTCGCACTGCGTATCAACCCGCTTCAGCCCTTGTTGCTGTCCTGGCTGGTGATGCTGTGTGCGATGATGCTGCCACTGCTCCACGCGCCGCTGCTGCAGGTCCGCGCCGCTGGACCCGTGCGCCACCGCACCAGCGCCATCCTGGCCTTTCTGATCGCCTATGTCGCGATCTGGATGACGGCGATCGTCCTGCTCGTTGCACTGACGTCATTACTACGGCTGGCGACGGCATCAAGCATGCTGGCCGGACCTTTGATCGCACTCGGCATGGCGGCTGCGTGGCAGGCGACACCGCTCAAGCGGCATTTCCTGCATCACTGCGGCACGGCACCGATGCCCCGGTCGGGTTTCGCGCACGAACTGGCCGCCGCACGTCATGGCGTCATGGTCGCCGGCGCGTGCGTCGGATCATGCTGGGCGCTGATGGCGCTGCCCTTCTGCTTCGAAGGGGCGCCGCACCTTCTGGTGATGGCAGCAGTCGCTCTGATCATGCTGTATGAGCGTTATGGTCCGGCCAGTGTACGCCACGGCGGAAGGGCGGGATTGCTGGCATTGGCCGTGATCGCAACTGGCGCGGGGTTGCTCTCACTCTAGCCAAGCGCCAAATGCAGGGCAGACGCTGCGCCACATGAGGTGCCGTGATAGGAAACCGCCTTGGATCTCGACGCGCTGCTCTATCATTATTTCGGGACCGAAGCGCTCGAGACCCTGGACGAGGCGGCGATCGACTCCGGCCTTGAGCGACTGCGGATCGATTTCGGCACTGAGCGCGAATCGAGCCGGCGTTTTGCACTCTGGGTGTTGCTGCACAGTCTGGGTGCTGCACCCGATCCGGCAACCGCATTCAAGGATGCCCGGGAACGACAAGCAGCGGAAAACTATGCCCGCGCCGCCGATCAACTGGGGCGCGACTCCTGACCGAGACGCTGAGCATCGCGCAGGCACGGCGCATCGCACTGGCTGCGCAGGGCTTCGGGGCGGCGTTGCCGGATACCGTCGGCAATCACCATCTGCGCCGCACGGTCGACACGCTGTCGCTGCACCAGATCGACAGCGTCAATGTTGCGGTGCGGGCACATTACCTGCCGGCCTTTTCGCGGCTCGGCAGCTATGATCGCACACTGATTGACCGTGCCGCCTGGGGGCCGAAGCGCGAGCGGTGGCTGTTCGAATATTGGGCGCATGAGGCGTCGCTGCTGCCCTTGGCACTGCACCCGCTGCTGCGCTGGCGCATGGCACAGGCCGATCGCGGCGAAGGCGGCTGGACCAGTCTGAGGCGTTTTGCCACCGAACAGCGCGGCACCGCCGAGGCGATGCTGGCGCGAATCCGCAGCGACGGGCCAATGGCCGCATCGGATTTCGAGGACGGCAGGAGCCGCAGCGGCTGGTGGGAATGGGGCGATTCCAAACAGGCGCTGGAATGGCTATTCCGCGCCGGGCATGTCACCACCGCAACCCGGCGCGGCAGTTTCGAACGCGTCTATGACGTCGCCGAGCGCGTCATCCCCGCAGCGATCCTCGACTTGCCCACGCCGAGCGATGCCGATGCCTTTCGCGCGCTGACCGAGCGTGCCGCGCGAACGCTGGGTGTGGCGACCGAAATCGACTTGCGCGACTATTTCCGGCTGAAACCCGACGCGGCGCGCGCCAGTGTCGCGACTTTGGTCGAAGAGGGCGTACTGATCCCGGTCGAGGTGCCCGGCTGGGGTAAATCGGCTTATCTTCACCGCGACGCACGACGGCCACGCCGTATCACGGGAGCCGCTCTGCTTGCCCCGTTCGACCCGCTGATCTGGGAACGTGCACGGACCGAGCGGCTGTTCGACTTCCATTACCGGATCGAGATCTATGTCCCGGCCGAAAAGCGTCGCCACGGCTATTATGTGCTGCCCTTCCTGCTCGACGACCGGATCGTCGCGCGAGTCGATGTGAAGGCGGACCGGCAGGCGGGAAAGCTGCTGGCGCACCGCGTGACGGTGGAACCCGGCGCGCCAGCCGAGACGATCGAACGGCTGGCCATCGAACTGCGCCGCATGGCCGGCTGGCTCGGGCTGGAGGAGGTGGCGGTCGGCGCGGTGGTGCACGCAGAATAGCGATGCTTTCCGCATTGGCCGGTGGCACATAATTGCGGCTGTGACCCGCAAGATCATCCATGTCGATATGGACGCATTCTACGCGTCTGTGGAGCAGCGCGACAATCCGGCGCTGCGCGGCCGGCCGCTGGCGGTCGGCGGGTCGAGCGGGCGGGGCGTGGTTGCGGCCGCCAGCTACGAGGCCCGGTCGTTCGGCGTGCGCTCGGCGATGCCCTCAGTCACCGCGCTAAGGCGCTGTCCCGATCTGGTGTTCGTACCGCCGCGTTTCGAGGTCTATCGCGCGGTATCGGCACAGATTCGCGCGATCTTCCATGACTATACCCCATTGGTCGAACCGCTCTCGCTCGATGAAGCCTATCTCGATGTGACCGAAAATCTGCGCGGCCTGCCTTCGACGACCGATACGGCGAAAGAGATCAGGGCGCGTATTCTGGAGACGACCGGGCTCACCGCGTCGGCGGGCATTTCCTACAACAAATTCCTCGCCAAGCTCGCCTCCGACCAGAACAAGCCCAATGGCCAGTGCGTCATTCCGCCCGGCGCGGGGTTGGAGTTCGTCGCCGCGCTGCCGGTCGGGCGCTTTCACGGCATCGGGCCGAAGACCGCGGAGAAGATGAACCGGCTCGGCATCATGACCGGCGCCGATCTGCGCGAGCACGAGCTGCATTTCCTGCAGGGCCATTTCGGCAAGGCCGGGGTCTGGTACCACGCCATTTCGCGCGGCGAGGACGACCGGCAGGTGACGCCCGACCGGCCGCGCAAATCCTCAGGGTCGGAGACGACCTATGAGGTCGACCTGATCACACCGGAAGAGGTCGAAGCGGGCGTGTGCGCAATGGCCGACGATGTGTGGGCCTGGTGCGAGAAATCCGGCGGTCGTGGCCGCACCGTGACGGTCAAGGCGCGCTATGCCGATTTCCGTCAGGTCACACGCAGCCGGACAAGGGCATCGCCGGTCGCGGACAAGGAGGCCCTGTACGACGCCTCCCTGTCGCTGGTCAGGACTCTGTTCCCGCTGCGCGCCGGCATCCGGCTGATCGGTGTGACGCTGTCGACCTTCGATGCGGAAGAGGACGCGACGCCGCAGCTCGACCTTTGAAGCGGGGCAGACACCTCACCCCTGAGCAATTCGACCGTTTCGAGCGGGACGCACGCGACGGACGAAAGGACCGGTCTCGGGAGATATGGGACACCAGTCATGTGCCATATCTCAGGCCGTCGTCCAGCCGAAGGCTTTACATAATATCTTTATATATCAAATACTAAACCAAAAAAAGAACGATCGATGCACCGACAGCGGCGAATCTGCGCTCAAGGAATCAGCAGCCCCGCCAGCGCCGCCGACATCAGGTTCGCCAGGCTGCCCGCGCACAGCGCACGCAGGCCGAGCTTGGCGATCATCGGGCGCTGATTGGGGGCAAGGCTGCCGGTAACCGCCATCTGGATCGCGATCGAGGAAAAGTTCGCGAAGCCGCACAGCGCGAAGGTGACCACCGCGACGGTGCGCGGGGACAGTGCCGCCGCCTGCTTGCCGAGATCGATATAGGCGACGAACTCGTTGAGCACGATCTTCTGCCCGAACAGGCCGCCCGCGGCGCCCGCCTCGTGCCATGGCACGTTGAGCAGGAACATGACCGGCGCGAAGACATAGCCGAGCAATGCCTGGAAGCTGAGATCCTTGAACCCGAACCAGTTGCCGATGCCGCCGAGAATGCCGTTGGCAAGCGCGACAAGGGCGACGAAGGCGAGCACCATCGCGCCGACCGCGACCGCCAGTCTGACACCGGTCTGCGCACCCTGCGCCGCCGCCATGATGATGTTGGCGGGCTTTTCCTCGTCATGGCTCGCCTCGGGCATCGGTTCACCGGGCGTGCCTTCGGGCAGGAGTGCTGCGGGGCCTTGTCCGCTGACGCGAGCCTCGGACAGCTTGATATGGTCCTCGGGATGATCGCCGAGCGGCAATTCGCCCTGAACGGTCGCAGGCACGTCGGGCATGATGATCTTCGCCATCAGGATGCCGCCGGGCGCGGCCATGAAGCTCGCGGCGAGGAGATATTCGATCGAGATGCCCATCGAGGCATAGGCGGCGAGAATCGTGCCGGCGACGCCGGCCATGCCGCTCGTCATCACCGTGAACAGCTGTGGCGGGGTCAGGCCGGCAAGATAGGGCCGGATGACGAGCGGCGATTCGCTCTGCCCGACAAAGATATTGGCCGCGGCACACAGCGATTCGACCTTCGATACGCCGATCACCCATTCGATCGCGCCGCCGATCCAGCGCACGACGAACTGCATGATGCCGAGATAATAGAGGATCGAGACAAGGCTGGCGAAGAAGATGATCACCGGCAGCGCCTGGATCGCGAAATTCTGCCCCAGCGGGTTGCTCGCGAGCGAACCGAACAGGAAATCGGTGCCGGCCTTGGCATAGCCCAGCAGATTGGCGACGCCGCCCGAGAGGAACTGCAGGATATGTCTGCCGGCGGGCACATAGAGCACCAGCACGGCGATTCCGGCCTGCAGCGCAAAGGCTGCGCCGACCACACGCAGACGGATCGCGCGGCGATTGTTCGACAGCAGCACGGCAATGCCGAGAATGACGGCGATCCCCGCCAGACCGATCAGAAACTTGTTCATCGATTAACCCCGCCGGCGTTCTGGCACGCCCCCAATTTGCCCCAGCTTCGCAGCATAAGCGGAAGTTGTGCAAGAAAATTGCGCTGGCGCGCCCGGGCCGACCCTCACCTGCCGGATTGACGCGCGGCACCAAGCCATTAGCGTCATGGCGATGAACCAACCCAGTCCCGCGATCCCGCGTTCGCTCTTCGCCTTCTCGATTTTCTATGGCGGCATGGTCTGCATCGCCGGCGTGCTCGGGTCGAAACAGGTTTCGCTCGGCCCGCTTTCCGCAATCGGGCCGCTGTTCGGGCAGGGTCCGCTGGCGGTCGAGGCGGGGATTTTTGCCTTTCTGCTGCTGGTGGTCGTGTCGAGCGCGGTTGCCGAGCTGCACGGGCCGACGGTCGCCAACACGCTGGTCCGGTTCGGCTTCGTGCCGCTGCTCGGGTCGATCGCCTTGCTCGAGATCGTCCTCCATCTGCCCGCCTCTCCCGGCATGAACCCGGCACTCCGCGACGGCTTCCAGCTCGTGTTGGGCGGCACGATCCGCATCTGGATCGCTGGAATCGTCGCTTATGGCGCCTCGCAGACATTGAACGTGACCTTGTTCAGCTGGCTCAGACGCGAAGGCGGCAAGCTGCTGTGGCTGCGCGGCGCGATTGCAGGCGTGCTGTCGCAGATCGTCGACACGTTGCTGTTCATCTCGATCGCGTTTCTCGGCGTCTTCCCGATCGGCCAACTGCTGATCGGCCAGATGCTCGCCAAGGTCACGCTGTCCGCTGTGCTGGTCCCGCCGCTGATCTATCTGGTCGTCGCGATCGGGCGGTGGCTGGACGGCACGGCCGCACAGCGCTGACCCTTAAACTGAACGCTATTTCGGCCCGAGCACGAAATCGACGCTGACGCCGGCCTGCGAGCGGTCGGCGCCGGCCAATACCGGCGGCGGGGCGGCATCGGCCTCTTGCAGCTTTGCGGTGTCGTACATGGCGCCCCCCTGCGGGACCGGCACACCGCCGCCATCGCGGATCGCAAGAATGCGGACCACCTTCATCCCGGTCGCCTCGGCATAGACATCGGCGCGGGCGCGGGCGGCCTTATAGGCCGATGCATAGGCGCCGCGGCTGGCCGCCTCGGGGTCCGAGACACGCAGATCGGGGCCCGACAGGATATTGGCGCCGGCGCGCGTCGCGGCCTGGATCGCGGCGCCGGCCTTCGAGACGTCGCGCATCCGGATCGAGATGCTGTTGTTCGCTTCGAACTTATTGCGGTTCGCGCCCCATTCGATCCGCGAGGCACCGACCTGGCGGGTCTGCATGTCCGCGTCACGCACATCGAGCGCCTTGAGGGCGGCGACGACGGCGTTGATCTTGGCATTGTTCGCGGCGGTGGCAGCTTCCGACGTCACGGCGATCGAGGAGACACCGATCGCGAAATTAGCCTCGTCGGGCTTGCTTTCGGACTGGCCGGTCGCGCTCACCTGGAGCAGCGTCTCATTCTTATCGAGGTCGGCGGGGCCGCGATGCCGGCCACTGCAGGCAGAGACGGCGAGCGCCAGGCCCGTGACGATGGCGATCTTGATGTGGCTGTGCATCCTTCTCTCCTCTGCAGCGCATGATAGGGACGATCATGATCCGGGGACATAGGGTATCGAAGGTCAGCCCTCGTGAGACCCGATCCCCATCGTGAAACCCGATCATTGTGGTGATGGGCTCCGGGCGCTAGTGGGCGGGACCATGACCGATCATTCGCCCGACCCCGCTTTGCTCGCCAAGGCCGAAACGCTCACCGAAGCGCTGCCCTATATGCAGCGCTATGCCGGCGCGACCTTCGTGGTGAAATATGGCGGTCATGCGATGGGCGATCCGGAGCTGGCGCGCGATTTCGCCGAAGATGTCGTGTTGATGAAAGCGGTCGGGATCAACCCCGTCGTGGTGCATGGCGGCGGGCCGCAGATCGGCGCGATGCTGAAAAAGCTTGGCGTCGAATCGAGCTTCATCGACGGGTTGCGGGTGACCGACGCGCAGACCGCGCAGGTCGCGGAAATGGTTTTGTCGGGTGCAATCAACAAGGAGCTGGTCGCCTGGATCGGCCAGGCCGGCGGTCGCGCAGTCGGCATTTCGGGCAAGGATGCGAGTTTCGTGCGTGCGCGGAAGGTCGAGCGGACCAAGCGGGATCCCGACAGCAATATCGAACGCGTGGTCGATCTCGGCTTTGTCGGCGAACCCGTGTCGGTCGATCGGTCGATCATCGATACGCTGAGTCAGGCCGGGGTGATCCCGGTGGTCGCACCGATCGCGATCGGCGATGACGGTCATACCTATAATATCAACGCCGACACCATGGCCGGCGCGGTCGCCGCCGCGATGGGGGCGTCACGGCTGTTCCTGCTGACCGATGTCGCCGGCGTCCTCGACAAGCAGGGCGAACTCCTCACCGATCTCGATCCGGCGCGGATCGCCGAACTGCGCGCCGACGGCACGATCAGCGGCGGGATGATCCCCAAGCTCGAAACCTGTGTCGCCGCGGTCGAGGGCGGCGTCGATGCGGCGGTCATCCTCGACGGACGCGTGCCGCATGCGATGCTGCTCGAAATCTTCACCCGCCAGGGCGCGGGTACGCTCGTCCACCGCTAGAGCTTGATCCAGGAAGACGCCACCGGCCGGTGCCGCACCTCAGCGAATTGCAACGCTTCGTGTCACTCCTGTGACGTTTTCGTGTCACCGTCGTCACGCCAGTGTCGCGCCCGCTTAACATCGCCGCGCTACAAATTCCTTCCGGAAGAGCGAAGGAGACGGCGATGATTCACACCGACAGCTTCGACGAGGCCCGCTGGATCGCGGCTCTCGGCACGGCGATCGACCGCGCGACCGCGGCCGATCCCGTCACCCCCGGCATCGCCTATCGCAGCGGTACCGCAACTCTGGCCTTCAGCGTCGACGCGAGCGGCGCGATCGCCGACATCCGCGTGATCCAGGGATCGGGCGACGACAGCCTCGACCGCCGCGCCGTCGCCAAGCTGCGTCGTGCCGAACCACTGCCCTGCGGCCCGGCAGGCGCGACACGGCGTACGCATCTGGCCGTCGTGCAGGTGGCGGAAGCCGTCCGCACACCGCAAAAGTCCGGGGAAACCCGCCGCATTCTTACGATCGCGTAACGAACGGTCACGGGTGCCCTTGTTCAGGGCACCCGCTTTCCGCTATCGGTGTGCGCCCACGCCAAGCGGAGAGCGCAATTGTTCGTCATTCTCAGAATCGTCCAGGTTCTGCTCACCGTCGTCTGGTGGATCATCATCGTTCAGGCGATCCTATCCTGGCTGCTCGCCTTCAACGTCATCAGCACCCATAACGACACGGTGCGCACGGTGTGGGAGGCGCTGAAGCGCATGACCGAGCCGCTATACCGGCCAATCCGCCGCATCATGCCCGATTTCGGCGCGCTCGACCTGTCGCCGCTCGTCGTGCTGCTGGTCATCTATATCATCCAGACGATCCTGATTCCGGCGATCGCGATCCAGATGAGCGCACCGCCCGCAATGTGAGCGCCTGGATTGAACGCAGCGACGGCATCGCCATCGCCGTTCGAGTCACGCCGCGATCATCGCGCGAGAGTTTCGCCGCCGGCACGCCGGACCATTTCATCGCGCGGCTGACCGCCGCGCCGGTGGAAGGGGCGGCGAACGCGGCGCTGGTGCCGTTGGTGGCAAGGGCTTTCGACGTGCCGAAACGCGCGGTCAGCCTGATCGCAGGCGATACCGCGCGATTGAAGCGGCTGCACATCAGTGGCGACGTCACCACGCTGGCGGGAATTGCCGCCGCATTCTATGAGGCCGGGACATGAGCGCAGAGATCATCGACGGCAAGGCATTTGCCGAAGCCTTTCGCGGACGGCTCGCCGTCCAGGTTGCCGCTTTCGCCGCCGCTGCCGGACGCGCGCCGGGGCTGGCGGTCGTGCTGGTCGGCGACGACCCGGCGTCCGCGGTCTATGTCCGGTCGAAGGGCAAGGCGACGCGCGCTACGGGCATGGAAAGCTTCGAGCACCGCCTGCCCGCGACCGCGTCGCAGGACGAATTGCTGGCCCTGGTCGAGACGCTCAATGCCGATCCGGCAGTCGACGGCATCCTGGTCCAGCTGCCATTGCCCGGCCATATCGATGACCGCGTGGTGATCACCCGGATCGACCCGGACAAGGATGTCGACGGCTTGCATCCGGTCAATGCCGGGCGGCTGGCGACCGGGCTCGAGGGCTTTGTGCCGTGCACCCCGCTTGGCTGCCTGATGCTGCTCAGGGACCGGCTTGGCGATCTTGCCGGGCTCGACGCAGTCGTAATCGGGCGCTCCAACCTTGTCGGCAAGCCGATGGCGCAATTGCTGCTCGGCGACAGCTGCACCGTGACGATCGCGCATTCGAAGACGCGCGACCTGTCGAGCGTGGTGCGCCGCGCCGATATCGTCGTCGCCGCGGTCGGCCGGCCACGCATGATCAAGGGCGAGTGGATCAAGCCCGGCGCGACGGTGATCGATGTCGGCATCAACCGCACCGAGGATGGCCTGGTCGGCGATGTCGATTTCGCCGGCGCGGCAAGCGTCGCCGGTGCGATCACGCCGGTACCGGGCGGAGTCGGGCCGATGACCATTGCCGTGCTGTTGCGCAATACTCTGGTCTCCGCGCATCGCCGATGCGGCGTCGCTTATGACAAGGGGGCGCTGTGATGCTGCTCGCGCTGCTCATAGCCGCCGCTGCACCTGCCATGACCGCTATCGATGCCGAGCGCGCCTTTGCCGCCGCGGCGCAGACGGACGGTCAATGGACGGCGTTTCGCCGCTATGCGACCGAGAATGCGGTGATGTTCGTGCCACAAGTGGTCAAAGCGCAGGAGTTCCTCAAGGACCGCGAGGACCCACCCAAGGCGATCGAGTGGTGGCCGACCGAAAGCTATGTCTCGTGCGACGAGACACTGGCGATCAACACCGGCGGCTGGAAGCGGCCGGATGGTGCGGTCGGTTATTTCACCACCGTGTGGCAGCGCCAGGCCGATGGCGGCTGGAAATGGATCGTCGATGGCGGTGACGAGCTGACCGCGCCGCGCGAACGGCCGGCCGAGCCGAAGCTCGTCAAGCCCGACTGCGCCACGAAAGCGATTCCACTAGTGACAATTGGCGCGCCGCCAAGCGGCTCCGGCCAGTCCAAGGATTCGACGCTGAACTGGTATTGGGCGGTAGAACCTGACCTGTCGCGCCAATTTTCCGCAAAGATCTGGAACGGTCATGATTATGTGGCCGTGATCGACAATGACATAGCGGCACCGCCGAAGTGATCGAGCTCTTCGTATCCTCGCTGATCACCTTTTTCGTGGTGATCGATCCGCCGGGCTGCGCACCGATCTATGCCGGGCTGTCGGCGGGCGCCGACCCGGCGCACCGCCGCGCCATGGCGATCCGTGCGGTGCTGGTCGCCTCGGGCATATTGCTGGTCTTCGCATTGTTCGGGGAGGATCTGCTGCGCGGCCTGGGCATCAGCCTGGCCAGTTTCCGCATTGCGGGCGGCATCATGCTGTTCCTGATCGCATTGGAAATGGTGTTCGAGAAGCGCACCGAACGGCGCGAGGACCGCGCCGCCAAGGTCGCCGCGACGCCCGAAGTCGAGGACGTGTCGATCTTCCCGATGGCGATGCCGATGATCGCCGGGCCGGGATCGATCGCCTCGGTCATGCTGCTGATGAGCAAGAATGAGGGCGTGGAACGCACGCTGGTCGTGCTCGGCGCGCTGGCAACGATCCTGTTGCTGACACTCGTCGCCCTGCTCGCCGCAGGTCCGATCATGCGCGTGCTCGGCGCGAAGATCGAGGCGGTGATCACGCGCCTGCTTGGCGTGCTGCTCGCCGCGCTTGCGGTTCAGTTCGTGATCGACGGCATCCGCATCAGCCTGACGTAAAGCATCGAGCGTTATGGCCGCGAGCGGCGGGGAGATATGGGACACCGATTTGTGTCATGCCCTTTCTGCCTCGGGTTCAGCGATAATCCTATATAAATCTTTATATATCAGCTGCTTAATAGAGGCCGAGCGTTACCGATCATCGAGAAAGAAAGCCGGCCTTTCGACCGGCTCAGAGGAATCCCCATGCCCGCCGCTTATTTGATCCGGTACAGCCGGAAGGGCGATTTGGCCTGGAGCGGCAGCGGTTCGAGCCATGCCGGCACCTTGCGATTGGCCAGCTGGTCGTAGAACCCGCCCGGGTTGCGTGCGCGGTACACCGTCGATTCCGCCATGTTCGGACAGACCAGCAGCAAGGTCGCGCCATGCCGTTTCGCGATCGCGCGGAAATTCTCCGGCGAGCGCGAAAAGGCGTGCTGCACGTCGAGGATCGCATCGCCATTGCGATGATAGGGCCCGGCCACCGCATTGTGATGCGTTGTCGCGATCAGCCGCGGCCCGAGATCGACAAAGGTGAAGATGGTCTGCGCCGGATAGCGGTCGAGCCCCTTCATCGCCGGAACCGTCATGCACAGGCCGGTCGAGCGGTTGACCACATTAGTGCGCGGACTGGGCCGGTCGATCGGCAGATATTTGATCGCGAAGCCGGCGAACATGCCCGACACCGCCATGAAGCCGATCACCGTGCCGAACACGCGCACCAGCATCCGGTCATGACCCAGGGTCCAGCCAAGGATGATCCAGGCCAAAGCAACCGCGCCGGGCACCGCCAGGAGCTGCGCGGCAGGGCCGGCACGCGCCTGCCACAACAGCATGAGGCCGGCAAAGGTCGAGAACATCAGCACCGGCACCCAGCCATTGATGCTGATGTCGTTCCGCGCGCGCCAGGTCGCGAACGCCGCGCCGAGAATGCCGATCACCGGCAGGGTGACGATCGGAAAGGCCATGCGGAATGGGTGCTTGTAGATCGGCCGCGCCTCACGGACATTGTCGAGCCAGGTGCGGGCGAGTTCGGGCGACACTTGCTCGGGGCGCCCCAGGCATTGCGGGAACAGCAGCGCGAAGCCGGTCGCGATCACCGCGCCCGCCACCACGGCCAGCGAAAGCCGGGCCCAGCGCTGTTCCGGGTTCAGGCGCGCGAGCAGGAACAACAGGCCGCCGCCGACCACCATCACGCTCAGCCAGACCGGGGTCAGCGCATCGCAGCGCATCACCTGGTTGGCGTTCGACGCGAACAGCACGAATCCGATCCCGCACCCGCCGGCGAGCGTCAGGCCATAGACGCTGAGCCGCGCCGCCTCGCTCCGGTCCCACACCCAACGCAGCGCAATGATCGCGCCGGCCATCGCGGCGTAGGGCAGGAGTTCGAGCCCGATATTGAGCGACACCGCGCTCGTCACCCCGACAATCGCGCCGCCGCGCGCCTTTTTGGGGTCGGCCAGGCCAGCGACGGTGAGGCTGAGCATGGCGAGCTGCCAGCCATGATGGTCGATGCGATCGGGCATGAACATCAGCATCGTGGCGGTGCAGCCAAGCAGGAAGACGATCGCCAGCGGCCAGGCCACCGGGCTGACCAGCCGCCGCGCGGTCGCGGCCAGCCCGATCATCGCCAGGCTGAGCGGCAGCAACGGCGCAATGCCGCACGCCAGCCGTTCCGCCTCCGGCACGCCGACGAACGGGCGCAGGATCAGGATCAGCCCGGCGATCGGCAAGTCGACGATCCGACTCCAATGGATATCGAAACCGCCCGGCGGATTGAGCCGGTACTGGCGCAGATCATACCAGCCCTGCCCGTCGAGCAGCGCGCGCACCTGCATCAGCCGCATATTGTCGTCAGTGTCGCCGAGCGACAGCCACTGGATCGAATTCCAGCGGTCGAACACGAAATAGGCGAGGATCACGATCCAGGCGATCAGGGTCAGCCGCATCCAGTTGCGGTCGATTTCGTCGCGCAGTTCGATGCTGGATTTGGATATGTCGCTCAAAATGCTTCCCTCGCCTTGACTCGCGCTCTACTGCGGCGCGCGTAAAGGGCAAGGTGGCGTGACGGCGATTATCAGACGTTTCGAGATGTGGCGTTCGAGTGGCATGCTCGGTCAGCTGATCCGCTTCGGCATTGCCGGGGGGATTTCGACCGTGATCTATTCGGCGGTCTATCTGCCGCTCGCGACCTGGGTCTTCCCGCGCGGCGACGCGGTGTATGCCGTGCCGTTCGCCTTTGCCGTGGCGGTAACGGCGGGATTCTTCCTGCATAGTGCGTGGAGCTTCAAGGGGCACGGCACGCGCGACACGAGCGGGCGCCAGCACCTGAAGTTCCTCGTGGTGCAGGGCTTCGGTCTCGCGCTCAACGCCCTGTTCACCTGGGTGCTGACCGGCCCGCTGCATCAGGTCGCCTGGGTGCCGCTGATCCCGGTCGTGCTGATCACCCCGCTCGCGACCTTTGCGCTCAACCGGCAATGGGTGTTCGGGGGCGATTCGGCTGAGATGGTCAAGAAGCATGGATAGAATCGTCTACGACCGCATGGCGGCGCATGATTCGACGCATTGGTGGTACCGCGCGCGGCGCGATATCCTGGCGGACTATCTGACCCGCGAGGGCAATCTGCCCGCCGGGGCGCGCATCCTGGAGATTGGTTGCGGCACCGGACATAATCTGCCGATGCTGGCGAGCTTCGGCAGCGTCGATGCGATCGAGATCGATCCCGCCGCGCGCGATATCGCGAGCCTCCGGCTCGGGCGCGAGGTCAGCGCCGCGCCGCTGCCGATCCTGCCCGGGGTCGAACGCGGCGCATACGACCTGATCGCGGTGCTCGATGTCGTCGAGCATATCGAGGACGATGTCGCGGCGCTGCAGGCGATGGCGACCTGCCTGAAGCCGGGCGGCAAGATCCTGATCACGGTCCCGGCGCATCAATGGCTGTGGAGCGCGCATGACGTGGTGAACCATCACCACCGCCGCTATTCCAAGGGCACGCTGATCGCGGCGATCCGCAAGGCCGGGCTCGAACCGCGCAAGCTCGGCTATTTCAACTCGCTGCTTTTCCCGCTCGCGGCCGCCGCGCGGCTGCTCGGGAGGGTGACCGGACGCGACGACAGCGACGATTCGCCGCCGCCCAAGCCGGTCAATTCACTGTTCGAGGCGATCTTCCGGCTGGAACGACATCTGGTCGGGCGCGTGCCGATGACGCCCGGCGTATCGATCATCACGCTGGCGGCACCAAGGGCTTAGGTCACCGACTCATAAGACGCATCCAGATTTTGGCTGAAGCGAGTTTGACGAGAGACGCTCGGCGGCGGCGTGCTGCTCGCCGATCGGCTCGATCACCGACCACTCGAAATCCGTCAACGTAGCGAGGCTGGTACCACGCGTCAGCGCAGCCGGATCAAACCTTGGCCCGGGGTTTCCGCGTGCGGGGCTTGGCCGGAGCACCACCCGCCACATTGGGCGATATCAGCGCCTCGACCGGCCCCGGCGGCAGCGTCACGACACGCGCTTCGGCACGATAGCCAAGCGTCGCTGTGCCCTGCACCGGTCCGGCAATATCCGACACGAGATAGAGTGGGCGGCGTTTCGATTCGACATAGAGCCGGCCGAGATATTCGCCGATCATGCCGAGCACGAACATCTGCACTGCGCCGAGCAGCACCACCACCAGCATGGTCGAGGTCCAGCCCTGCACGGCGCTGCCCGAAATGAAGCCGACCGCGATATAGACGAACAACAAGAGCGACAGGCCGGTCAGCGCCAGGCCGACATGGCTGGCAAAGCGCAGCGGCGCGGTCGAGAAGCCGGTCACCGCATCGAAAGCGAGCCGCACCATCTTGCCGAACGGATAATTGGTCTCCCCGGCATGGCGTTCGGCGCGGTCGTAGAGGAACGGCACCTGACGGAAGCCGATCCAGGCGACCATGCCGCGGATGAAGCGCGCCTGTTCCGGCAGGCTGAGGAACGCATCGAGCGCGCGCCGGCTCATCAGGCGGAAATCGCCGGTGTCGAGCGGGATCGGCGTATCGGTCAGCCGGTCGAGCATGCGGTAGAACAAAGCCGCGGTGAGCTTTTTGAAGATCGTCTCGCCTTCGCGCTTGCGACGCACGGCATAGACCACATCGGCATCCTCGGCGATCATCGTCGCGCGCATGTCGACCAGCAACTCGGGCGGATCCTGCAGATCGGCATCGATGATCAGGATCTGCGCGCCGGCGCACAGATCGAGTCCGGCGGTCAGTGCGAGCTGATGCCCATGATTGCGCGACAGGTTGATCGCAACGACATGCGGATCGGCAGCGGCGAGGCGCTGCATCGCCGGCCAGCTGGCGTCACGCGAGCCGTCATTGATGAAGACAAGCTCGTAATCCTCGCCCACCGCTGCCTGTGCCGCAGCCGAAACGCGCGCATGGAGCAGGTCGAGGCAGGCCTCTTCATTGTAGCAGGGGATGACGACGGACAGGGCAGGACGGTTCATCCCGCCTCCTGTAACGGCTTCGCGCGCGTCCGTCATCGGCTTTGCGCCGAGGGGCGTCATCGGCTTTGCGCCGGAGCATCCCCAACGGAAAAAAGGGAGCCAAACGCAAAAAGGCCCGGGATTCGCATCCCGGGCCCTTTGCTTATTGGACAACGGACTGCGGAGGCTCAGCCCTCGTAATCAGCGCCCAGATTCTGGTTGCGCGGCGGCGCAGCAGCGGTGAGGCGCAGCGCCTCGGCCGATGCGGCGATGCTGCCGACGGCATCGGCCTCGTCCTCGTCATCGACCTGGACGCGCTGCAGGCCCGCAATCACCGCTTCTTCGAGATGCGGCGGCTTGACGGTTTCCTCGGCGATCTCGCGCAGCGCGACGACCGGGTTCTTGTCGCGATCGCGATCGATCGTGAGGTCGGCACCACCCGAAATCTGACGCGCACGCTGTGCGGCGAACAGGACCAGGTCGAACCGGTTGGAAATCTTGTCGACGCAATCTTCGACAGTGACGCGCGCCATGAACGGCTTTCCTTCGCTTTACGACGATAAGGTGAAGCGCCGCGATCTAAGGTGCCATCGGTCCAGAGTCAAGGAATCCGGGAGTCGTCCCGGAGTTGGGGAATCCGGCTTGCCCCTGGCGCAATCGGTCGCCATCACTTGAGGCGATGATCGACCCGCCCGAACAGCCGTGCTTCACCGTCGAGGGCAACCGGCTGACAATGCTCGATACCGGGCCGCGGCGGATCGAGGCGCTGATCGCCCTGATCGACGGCGCACAGCATAGTTTGCGGGTGCTCTATTATATCTATGTCGATGACGCCGCGGGTGCGCGGGTGCGCGGCGCGTTGATCGCGGCGGCGGCGCGTGGCGTGGCGGTGTCGCTGATCGTCGACGGGCTGGGCAGCGAACATGCCGCGCAACGCCATTTCTTCGAGCCGCTCGATGCCGCCGGCGTCACGGTATGCCGCTTCGTGCCGCGCTGGGGGCGGCGCTACCTGCTGCGCAACCATCAGAAGCTCGCGCTCGCCGATGCCGCGACCCCGCAGGCGCGCGTCATCATCGGCGGGTTCAACATCCAGGACAGTTATTTCGGCACCCCGGCCGAACAGGCCTGGCGCGACCTGGGGCTGCTGGTCGAGGGGCCTGCGGCGACGCGCCTGGCCGGCTATTTCGACGCGCTGTCGGCCTGGGCGAAGCAGCCCAAGGCGTCGATGCGCCGGTTGCGCCGTATGCTTACGGTATGGAGCGAACCGCACGGCACGGCGCGCTGGTTGCTGGGCGGACCGACGCGGCGCTTGTCGCCCTGGGCGCGGACCGTGCGGGACGATATGCGTAGCGCATCGCGGTTCGACCTGATCGCGGGCTATTTCGCTCCCAACCCGGCCATGCTCACCCGGCTCGACCGGGTCGGCAAGCGCGGGCGGGTGCGTATCGTGCTGCCGTCCAAGAATGATCATGGCGCATCGATCTGGGCGTCGCGCTTCACTTATGCCGGGTTGTTGCGCAAGCGTGTGCAGATCTACGAGTATCTGACCACCAAGCTCCACACCAAGCTGTTCGTGATCGATGACGTCACTTATGTCGGATCGGCCAATTTCGACATTCGCAGCATGTTCCTGAACCTGGAAATCATGCTGCGGATCGACGATGCCGCCTTCGCCGCGCACGCCCGCGCTTATGTCGATGGCGAGATCGCCGAATCCGAAGCGATCACGGCCGAACTGTACAAGGCCCGCACCACGCCCTGGCTGCGGATCAAGCAGGCCGCTGCCTATTTCGTGATGGCGGTGCTCGATTATAACGTGACGCGGCGGCTCAATTTCGGCCGGGATGGGCGTTAGGTCGGCAAGACCGGCAGCGGCGCTATTGTACCGTCAGCCGTCGCTGCGCGCGCGAAAATCCAGGCTCAGCGAGTTGATGCAATAGCGTAAGCCAGTTGGCGGCGGACCGTCGGGAAAGACATGGCCGAGATGGCCGTCGCATTTGGCACAGCGCGCCTCGATCCGCGTCATGCCATGACTGTCATCGCCATGTTCGGTGACATGCTCCGCGGCGATCGGCCGGGTGAAACTCGGCCAGCCCGACCCCGAATCATATTTGTCCGCACTGTCGAACAGCGGCGTGGCGCAGCCGGCGCAGCGATATACGCCGTCCGCCTTGTTGTGATTATAGCGGCCCGAAAAGGCCGGCTCGGTCCCGGCTTCGCGCAGGACATGATAGTGTTCGGCCGACAATTTCTTGCGCCACTCGCCTTCGGACAGGGTCAGATGATCCATCGGGTCAACCTTTGGCTGCAGTGAAACGCGTGTCGGCGCGAGCATGGCCGATCCGGGTGAGTCGGGCGACGACATCGATCATAATTGGTGCGATGCGGGCGATCGGCAAGACCGCTCGCGCGATGCGTGGCGATTCGGCTCCATCCCGGATCAATCCGGCCAGCCCGATCGGCCGGGCGAGATCGCGCGCGAGCCGGGTCTGGAACGCCGTCGCGGCATCGCTGCCGCCCGCTGCATAAGCCGTGGCGGCGCGAATGCCGCTGGCGATGGCGATACCTATGCCCTCGCCGGCGAGTGACGGTATGACGCCAGCCTGGTCGCCGAGCCGGAACAACCCCGTCTCACCCTGCCGGGCGCGCCAGCCATAAGGCACATTGGCGACCGCATCGACCGCCCCCGTCGCGCGCCAGGCAAGCCGCTCGCCCAGCGCGGGCAGTTCTCGTCCCAGCGCCTCGAGCAGCCGTTCGGGATCGCCGGCCTCGGCCAGGCGCGAGCGGTGGACCGCCATGCACAGATTGGCGGTACCGTCTTCCTGCAGCACGACCCCGGCATAGCCGCGGTCGAACAGGTGCAGCTCGATCGCATCGCCGATCATCCGCTCGACTGCCGGCGCGGGGCCCAGCCGGACCCGCAGACCGAGCGTGGGATCGACGCCGCGCGCGGAGTCGGGTCGGGCGAGGCCGCGGACATCATGCTTGCCACTGGCCAGGAACAGCGCCTCAGCGGCGATTTCGGCGCCGTCGCCAAGTCGCGCCGCGCGACTTTCGATCGCCTTTACCGTCACACCGCGCTCGATTGCCGCCCCGGCCGCCTCGGCCCGGGCGAGGAGCAGCGTGTCGAGACGATGCCGCGACACGGCGTGCGCGGGTCGCGGTAACGACGCTTCGACCATTTTGTCGCCCGCGAGGAGGCGCACCCGCGTGACCCGCGCGGGCCCAAGCGCCTGCGGATCCACGCCGAGACTGGCCAGCGACTCAAGCGTCCGCCAGCTGAGAAACCCGCCACACAGCACATCGCCCGTCTCGCGGTTCCGCTCGATCAGCAGATGCGGCAGCCCGGCACGCGCGAGGATGATCGCGGCGCTTGCCCCGGCGGGCCCGCCGCCGACGATCAGCGCAGGCGTTCGACGCATAGCCGGAAAGGAAAGACGCGTGCGACCCGCGCATCGACGATGCCGGCCTCGGCCAGGATCGGCGACCATTCGTCCGGCCGATACGACCGCGCGATCGACAATTGCCCGTCATGCCGCACGATCGGGTGCCAGCGCGCGAGAGTGGCAAGGATCGGGAACCCCCAATGCGCAAAGCCGTGGCGATGCAGGTCGTTGACCTGCCAGCCCCGCACGGCCTTTGCTTCCATGAAGCGCAGGAACGCGACCAGCTGGTCATGCGTCATATGATGCGCGACCAGGCTGCTGATCACGAAGTCCCAGCCGCCGCGGTCGGCGCCGTCATGATCGGCATAATCACCGGTGATATAGGTGATGCCCAGATCGGCCGGCGTATGCGCGGTCGCGGCCAGCTCGCTGCGCGGGTTGAGATCGACGCCGACCAGCTCAGCCTCCAGCCCGCGCCGCTTCGCCCAACGCGCAATGCGGCGAAGCATGTCGCCATCGCCGAAACCGACATCGAGCAGGCGGAACCGCGTCATACCCCTTGTGCCGCGCGCCAGGAAATCGAGCGTCGGCCGCGCCGCCATCGTCACGACATTGACCCGGGCGAGATCGCCGACGACATCGGCATAGGTAGCGGCGTCGAGATCCTCGGCGTCCATCAGCTCCTCCGCCTGGGCACGGACCGCGAGGCTCATACAGCACTCCTGAACCCGAAGCCCTCGGCGGCAAGGCCGGGGCCGAAGGCCAGCGCAACGCCGTCCGCGACTCTTGGTCCGTCCAGCAGCCGCGCGAGCACGAACATCAATGTCGCCGAGGACATGTTGCCATTGTCGGCCAGCACGCCGCGCGAGGCCGCCAACGATTCGGCCGGCAGATGCAATGCCCCTTCCACCGCATCGAGGATCGACCGCCCCCCGGCGTGAACCGCCCAGCCATCAATCCCGACCGGGTCGCGCCCGCCGGTCGTCGCCTGGGCAAAAACGGGATCGGCGAGCGCGGCGGCAATTCGCGCCGGGACTTCGCCCGACAAATGCATCGCGAAGCCGCGATCGGTAATGTCCCAGCGAATCAGGCCTTCCGAATCGGGCAAGGTCGTGGCGAACGGCTCGCCCAGCACGAACCCGCCGGGTTCGGCGGTGACCAAAGCGGCCGCGGCTCCGTCGCCGAACTGGAGCATCGCCAGCAAGGGTTCGATCTCGGCGACATCCTGCAAATGCAGCGTCGAGAGCTCGACGCACAGCACCAGCACGCGCGCGGCGGGGTCGGAGCGGACGATGTGCCGCGCGGTGCGCAGCGCAGCGACGGCGGCATAGCAGCCCATAAAGCCGATCAGCAGCCGCTCGACCGAAGGCGACAAGCCGATCTGCCTCGCGACGATCTGATCGATGCCCGGCGCGACGAACCCGGTGCAGCTGGCGACGACGAAATGGGTGATGTCGCCAGGGACGATCCGGTCACCCAATGCCTCAATCGCCGCGATGCCCAGCGCGGGCGCCGCCTCGGCATAGATCCCCATACGGGCCGTGGTGCCGGGGAGGATGGCATCGGCGTAAAAGCCCTGCGGATCGACCGGCGAGCCGCCGCTGCCGGTCGGCGGCAGGATCGACCAGCGATGGCTGATCGCCGAGCGCGCCGCCATCCGGTCGAACAGCTTCGCGACGCGCGGATCGGTCAGCCGCTCGCGCGCCCAGGCGATGAAAGCGTGATGGATATCATGCTCCGGAACAGCGGTTCCGATCGCATTGAGATAGACGGGAACAGGTAAGGACAAGGGCGGGGGCGGCTTTCAGCAGCGCGGCCGGACGCCGTGCATGAGTTGCATAACGCTACTGTACGCCCCGCGTTCAATGGCGGCAATCTCTAGCGGGCCCGGATCGGATGTGGCCGAGGTTCGGCCTTGCCCAGTCCGAGCGCCCATTTGATACCCTCGAGATACAAGGTGCGCACGCGCGGATCGTCCCAGCTCGCATCGGTATGCCCGAGATCGGAATAGAAGACGCGGCCCTTGCCATAGGATTTGATCCAGGCGAGCGGGAAGTCCCGGTCAGTGCGATGAACCTTCGGGTTGGTCAGATCGAGGCTGTTCGGGTCAAGCCGCGCCAGGACGTCGACCTTGGCACGCGAATAGGGCGTCGCGCGCATCTGATAATGTTCGTCGCGCACCGTCATGCCGGTGCGGAACGCCTTCATCGCCGGAAAGTCCGGGCGCTCGACGATGATCTTCGCATCGGTCACGCCCCAGGGATGATTGTCGAAATACCCGCCGATCATCTCGCCATAATCGGGCCAGCCATAGGCCGTTGCGGTCGCGGTATGCACGCCGATGAAGCCCTTGCCGTCCTTCGCGACGAAATCGAGCAGGTCGCGTTTCTGGTCGCTGGTGAGGTTGGTTTCACCATTGGTGTAGAACAGGACGGCGTCATAATAATCGAGATTATTGCCACGCGACGCCTTGCTGCCGCCTTTGGCATAATCGCCCTTGCCCCACACTTCGCCTTTGGTGACCAGATCGGTGTCGGTGCGGATGAACGTCACATAGGCGCCCGACACGCGGCCGATCTGTTCGATCGTCGAGGCGGCATGCGACAGTGCGCCATGCGCGGTCTGATTACCGGTCGAAATGTCGGCAATGACGAGCAATCGCTTGCGGTCGGCATAGACATCGTCCCGGCCCGGCGTTGGTCCCGCCCGCGACGCTGCCTGAGCAGACGGGGCCTGAGCAGACGGGGCCTGAGCAGACGGGGCCTGAGCAGAGATGGTTTGGGCAAGCGGCGTTTGAGCCAGCGCGGCGACGCCAAGGATTCCGGCAAGGAGCAGCGACAGGCCGAAACGGACGCGATTGATCATGGCGCGACTCCCGAGCGAGCAATGATCGGGAGATATCGCCCCACCGCGACGAAAGCGACCGGCACCGACGCACCGGGGCGGGGAGAAGTTCGGCCTATTCCGAAACTTCCCCATTTGTCATGGTTCTAAAGAGAGTGTGGTGCGGCCGAGAAGACTCGAACTTCCACGGGCTTTCGCCCACAACGACCTCAACGTTGCGCGTCTACCAGTTCCGCCACGGCCGCACGTGAAACACCACCGGACACGCCCGGCAGCTGGTAGGGGAGCGCCCCTAGCAAGCAGTTCGACAGATAGCAACCGGGGAACGCATCACCAGCGGCGCATCCGGAGCTTACGCCCTTCCCCCGGCATCCCGCACGCTATAGCAGGGCCGCCATGTCGACGGCCGCGCCCTTCTCCATTTCGGCCGAAACGCGGCGCATCCTCGCGCTCGCCTGGCCGGTCGCGCTGACCAGCCTGAACTGGACGATCCTGCATCTGACCGATGTGATCGTGGTCGGCCTGGTCAGCACCGATCAGGTCGCGGCGCTGGGCGCGAGCCGGTCGCTGACCTTTGTGACGATCGTCACCGGCCTGGCCTGGCTGTCCGGTGTACTGGTGTTCGTGTCGCGCGCCGACGGGGCGGGCGACCTGAAACGCACCGGGGGCGTGCTGCGCGAAGGCCTGGCGCTCGCGCTGCTGCTCGGATCGGTCAGCGCGCTGCTGCTCAGCCTGTTCGCCGCACCGATGCTCGCCGGCATGGGCGTTGCCGACGCGCTGGTCGGCCCCGCCGCGCGCGTCGTGCAGATCATGGCGCTGTCCTATCCGTTCCAGATGGTGATCGTCGCGGCGAGTTTCTTCCTCGAAGGGGTCAGCCGCCCGCGCCGGGTGATGACCATCAACCTGCTGATGCTGCCGTTCAATGCTGTGCTCGCCTGGGCGATGTCGGGCGGACATCTCGGATTTCCGGTGATGGGCGCGGTGGGCGCCGCGACCGCGACGGCGATCGCGTCGGCCTTTGGCGCGGTCGGGATGATCGGTGCGGTCTGGACGTTGCCGCGCGCCGTCGCCCGGGGCGTGCACGACTTTTCACGGGCGGCGTGGCGCGATGTACCGGCGGGTGCTGCGCGGCTCGCACTGTTCGGGGTGGTGCCGGCGATCGCGTCGGGGCTTGAGCTGGCCGGCTTTTCGATCCTGATCGCGCTGTCGACTCAGCTTGGCGACGTCACCACCCACGCATTCCAGATCGTCTTCTCGATCCACAACGTCACGTTCGGTGTCGCGCTCGGGCTGGGATCGGCGGCCGGGGTTCGGGCGGGCAATGCGGTGGGTGAGGGCGATGCGGCGCAGGCGATTCCGCGCACCCTGATTGCCGCGACCGTCGCGGCGCTGGCGACCGCGCTGCTCGCGGTGATCCTGGTGGTGGCGCGCGCGCCGCTGGTGGCGGCATTTCCGGCGGTGGCCGGCGTTCATACGCTCGCCTTGGCGATGCTGCCGGTGTGGGCGCCGTTCATCCTGTTCGACGGCGTGCAGGTGGTGTTCGTCTATGCGCTGCGTTCACTCGGCGATCAGGTGGTCGCCGGGGCCAACAGCATCATCGCCTTCTTCCTGGTGACCGGCGGTGCGGGCTGGTGGATGCTCCATCACGGCGTCGGACCGATGGGGCTGGTCTATGCCTCGGGACTGGGCATGGTCGCTGCGACCCTGCTCCACGGCGCGCGCTTCTGGATGATCAGCGCGGCGCTTCGTCGGCGAAGCTCAGCGCCAGCTTCTTCGAATTGACCGGCACATCGAGCTTTGCGCTGTTGAACTCGACCGTGCCGCGCGGCGGCAGTGTCGTCGCCTCGGGCCGGATCGTCCAGCTATAGACCAGTCGCCCCTGTGCATCGCGCAGTTCCGCACGGATATCGGGGACTGATTGGCGCGCGTCGGTCGGATTGACCACCTTGCCGCTGACCGCGAACAACTGGCTGCCGCTGAGCAGATCGCGGCGGTCGAGCTTGTTGGCGACCAGAGTGAGCGGCGTTTCCACCGGGGTCAGCGCAAAGCCGAGCCGCGAGGCAATGCCCGGTGCGTCGGAATAGAGCAGGACACCAACCCCGGCCAGCATGGCGACCCCGGCGGCGATCGCCACCATCGTCCATTGCCGCGCCGGATTGCGCCGCGGGCGAAACGGCGCGCGGTGCGCAAAGGCGTCATAATCATCGTCGTCATCGGACGCATAGGCCGGTTCGACCCGCGACGGCGACGGCGACGGCGACGGCGGGGGCGGGGGCGGGGGCGGGGGCGGGGGTGGGGAGGGCGGCGACACGGGCTCCGCAACGGGCGGTGCGGCGGCAGGTGGAGCGGCGGAGCGCGGAGCCGCAGGCGCTTCGGCCCGTTCCACCAGATCGAGCACGACCCCGGGCTGGAACCAGCTATGCTTGCAGCTCGCACAGCGCACGGTGCGCCCATCCGCTCCGATTGCCGAGTCGGGGACGAGGTATCGGGTACGGCACTGGGTGCATTCGAGGATCATGATTGGACGCTTTACGGCCGCCGGGTGGTGACCCAAAACTAAACACCCGATGGCCGCGTGTGGCAAGTCCCGCGCCCAATTGCCCCGGCGTGCTTGATGCCGCGGGTGCGAACGTGCGATGGCAGGGCGGGGCTGATCTAAGAGCGAGTGGGCGTGCGCCGGTAATGGCCAATATCGTGCAGTTCGAAAATGTGGGGCTGCGCTACGGCACGGGCCAGGAGACGCTGTCCGACGTCAGTTTCACGCTGGCGAGCGGTTCATTCTATTTTCTGACCGGCGCATCGGGTGCAGGCAAGACGTCATTGCTCAAGCTGCTCTATCTCGCACAGCGCCCGACCCGCGGCATGATCCGGCTGTTCGGGGAGGATGCGGTGACGCTGCCGCGCAAGCGGCTGCCTGGCTTCCGACGCCGTATCGGCGTGGTGTTCCAGGATTTCCGGCTGCTCTCGCATTTGTCGGCCTATGACAATATCGCGCTCCCCTTGCGCGTCTCGGGTGTGTCGGAAAGCGATGTCGAGGCGCCGGTCCGCGAGATGCTCGCCTGGGTCGGCTTGTCGGACCGGATCGCGGCCAAGCCGCGCACTTTGTCTGGCGGCGAGCAGCAGCGCGTCGCCATCGCCCGCGCCGTGATCGGCCGGCCCGAGATCCTCGTCGCCGACGAACCGACCGGCAATGTCGATCCCGACATGGCCGAACGGCTGCTCCATCTGTTCGATTCGCTCAACCGGCTCGGCACCACCGTGGTGGTGGCGACGCATGACTTCCATCTGCTCGGGCGTATCCCCGGCGCGCATATGATGCGGCTCGACAATGGACGACTGCTCGACCCGACCGGCTCGCTGCGCTTCCCGCCGCCAGACGACGAGACATGAGTATCAACCTCATTCCCTCCGCCGCCGATCGCCGCCTGCTCGACGAGAGCCGCCGCACCCGCGCGATGGGCTGGATCATGGCAATCATGCTGTTCCTGACTGTGCTGGCCGGCGCATTGGGGCTGGGCACGCGGTCGGCCGCCAACCTGCTCGACCGCCAGCTGGCCGGGCGGCTGACGGTGCAGATCGTCGAGCCGGTCGAACGCACGCGCGATACGCAGGCGGCCGCCACGGTCGCGGTGCTGCGCGGCCTGCCCGACGTGTCAAAGGCGACCCTGGTCGACCGGGCCGAACTGGCGTCATTGCTGCGTCCCTGGCTGGGCGCGGACGGTGCCGATCCCGATTTGCCGATCCCAGCGATGATCGATGTCGATCTCGGCGCCGGCAGCGATGCGGCGGTTGCGCGCGTTACCGCGGCGGTGCAGGCGGTGGCCCCCGCCGCGCGGGTTGATCGCCATGAGACATGGATGTCGCCGGTGAGCAACTTCATGACCATGGTCACCGCTCTGGCCACGGCGCTGGTCCTGCTGATGGCGGCGGCGACCGCAGCGGTGGTGATCCTCGCCGCGCGCGCCGGACTGGAGACGCATCGCGACACGATCCAGGTGCTGCACATGCTGGGATCGACCGATGTCCAGGTCGCGCGGCTGTTTCAGCGCCGCATCGCGCTCGATACGCTGCTCGGCGGCATCCTCGGCACGATGCTGGCATGTGGCCTGATCGGCCTGATCGGGTTGCAGCTCGGCACGCTTGGCTCCGACCTGCTCAGCGGCCTGACGCTCGGCGTGCGCGACTGGCTGCTGCTCGCGCTTCTGCCCGTCGCCTTTGCCCTGCTCGCGACCTTCGCCGCGCGCATCGCGGTGCTGGGCGTGCTGAGGAAGATCCTGTGATCTGGCGCACCTTGCTCGTCGCCATCATCCTGTGGCTGCTTGGCTTCGCGCTGTTCATGCTCGCACTGCCCAAGCCGCTTGATGACGTCCATACCGACGCGATCGTCGTACCGACCGGCGGCGCGGGGCGGATCGACCGCGGCCTGGCGCTGATGAAGCGGAAGGCGGCCCAGCGCATGCTGGTCACCGGTGTCGCGCCGGAGGTACGGCCGGTTGAGCTTGCGGCACAGTATAAGAGCTCGTCCAGGCTGTTCGCCTGTTGCGTCGACCTGGGCCATGAGGCGGTCGATACCAGATCCAATGCCGAAGAAACCGCTCGCTGGGTGCGCGAGCATCATTACAAGTCGGTACGGCTGGTGACGTCGGACTGGCACGTCGCGCGCGCGCAGATGGAGCTGGTCAATGCGCTGGACGATGATGTGACGGTGGTCGGCGACGGCGTGCCGAGCAAGCCGCGCTACGCCCTGCTCGTCGCCGAATATAACAAGCTGCTGCTCCGCCGGGTCGCCCTCTGGATCGGGATCGGCCGATGAACGCGCTGCGTACGCTGCTCTTCCAGCTGGTCTTCTACACAATATCGGTACCGATCGTCCTGGCCACGCCGATCACAGCGCTGTTCGGGCGCAAGGCGATCATCGCCAACACGCATCTCTGGACCAAATTCCACCACTGGGCGTCGCGCACCATCCTGGGCATCAACCAGCAGGTCGAAGGCACGCAGTTCGGTGCGGGCCCGGTGATCTACGCCGCCAAGCACCAGGCGATGTACGAGACGCTCGAGCTCGGCCGGATGCTCAGGACGCCGGCGATCGTGATGAAGCAGGAACTGGCGAGCATTCCGGTGTGGGGCTGGGCGGCGCGACGCTATGGCGTCATCGTCGTCGACCGCGAGGCATCGGCCGGCGCGCTGCGGCGAATGCTGCGCGAGGCGAAGGTCGCGCTCGCGGAAGGACGGTCGATCCTGATCTTTCCCGAAGGCACGCGCGTTCCGCCGGGCGAGCAGCCGCCGCTGCGCGCCGGCTTTGCCGGCCTGTACCAGATGTTGAAGATCCCGGTGGTGCCGATCGCAATCGATTCCGGGAAGGTCTGGCCGAGACATGGCCCGAAGCTGCCCGGGACAGTGACGTTCCGCTTCGGCGAGGTCATCCCGCCCGGCCTGCCCCGCGCCGAAGCCGAGGCACGGGTCCATGCCGCAATCAATTCGCTGGATGTACGCCAGCCTGATTAACGCCGCGCTGCGGTAATCCCGGGCGGCGAGTGCCGCAATGCTCAGGCAATTCTTGTCATCGACCATGGTTCGGCCGCCCGTCCGGCGGTTTCAGAATCAAGGACGTGTACAATGAAGAGTTGTTACCTGATTGCCGCCGCCCTGGCGCTTGTGCCGACAGCATCGCTCGCTCAATCGACCGAAGACGCCACATTCAGCGGCGTCAAGATCGGCGCATCGCTGGATTATCGCTGGCACGATGGCGACTATTCGCTGCCGCGCATCGCAACCAGAATCGACGAAAAGCGCGGCGGCATCGGCTATCGCGCACATATTGGCTATGACGCGCAGATTGGCAGCGCATTCGTGATTGGCGGGGAGGCCGGGTTCGGGCGCGGCGGAAAGACGCTGCGTACGGAGAGCGTGGCGGGCGATTATTCGATCAAGCCGCGCTGGAACTGGGATGCCTCCGGACGCGTCGGCGTCCTGCCCGCCCCGTCGGTGCTCCTCTATGGGCGGGCCGGCTATAGCTGGCTGCGGGTACGCGAAAAGACCGACTTTCGCGACATTGCCCTGAAGGACAAGGAAAGCAGCGCGACCGAAGGCGGAATCCTCTACGGCGGCGGTATCGAAACCGCGATATCCTCCGGCTATTTCTTGCGCGCGGAGTATGATCGCGTGAACTATGGCGACGGCTTCAAATCGTCGAAGATTCTGTTGGGAATGTCGGTGGGCTTCTAAAACAGCCCCGATATCATCGGCCAGGCGGCGCATATGAGCCGCCTGGCCGATGCCGGCAGGGCGGAAACCGGGAGACGATCTTGCGAATCCTGCTGGTCGAAGACGAGATGGAGATGGCAACCGCGTTGCGCACCGTGCTGGAGCGGGAAGGCTATGTGGTGAACCATGTCGCCAGTCTTGCCGATGCCCGCGAGGCGTTGTTGTCGAGCTGCGGCGATCTTGTCCTGCTCGACCGTACGCTGCCCGACGGCGACGGGCTTTCGTTGCTGTCCGAGTTGCGGCACGGCAATCCGGGCATGCCGGTCATCGTCATCACGGCGCGCGGCGACGTGATTGATCGCGTCTCCGGCCTCGATCACGGCGCCGACGACTATCTCGCCAAGCCGTTCGCGATGGAGGAAATGCTTGCCCGCATCCGCGCGGTGCGGCGGCGGCCGACCAGCCTGCCCACCCAGCAAGTCCAGCTCGGCCGGCTCGTCTATGATCTGGTCAATAACGAGGCGATCGTCGCGGGCAAGCGGCTCGACCTGCCGCGGCGCGAGCTGCTCGTGCTTGCCGCGCTGATGCGGCGGCGCGGCCGCACCGTGCAACGCGGGGCGCTGGAAGACGCGGTCTATGGCTTCGATGACGAAATCCAGTCCAACACGCTCGATTCGCACATATCGCGGCTGCGCCGGCGATTGGCGGAAGCGGGCGCCGGCGTCGAGATCCATGCCATTCGCGGCGTCGGCTATCTGCTGTGCCAGCCGGCGTGAAGACAATAAAGGCGACCTCGCTCAAGCGACGCCTGATCGCCAGGTTGCTGTTCTTCCATTCCGGCATCCTCCTTCTGTTCGGGGTGATCTTCGTCGGCTATCTGGTCCGGGCGGACGAGGGCGGCGTACTGGTCAGTCCCGAATTCGCGAGAGTCGCGGCGCAGGCGATCTCGCGTGCCCCGGATGGACGGCTCCGCTTGTGGGAAACCGACGAGCTTGCCGCGCTGCGGCGCAACGTACCCGATTTCTGGTTCGTTGCGCGCAATGATCGCGGCGAGGTGGTGACGACCGGCGAGACACCCGAAATGTACCGGTCGATGGCCCAGCATCTGGACCGGATGACCTTTGCGGATATCCGCGACACGACCGCGCCCTTCTCCAATCTGGCGATCATCCGCCGTGCGTCGGGACCCGCCGGGGAGTTTACCGTGTTCGGCAAGGGAGATTTGTTCAGCATGACATTCGTCGTGCTGTTCCTGTCCAACCTGCTGATGATTCCGATCCTCGGCCTGCTGGCGGTGGTGACTCTCGTCGCCACGCCGCTGATCGTGCGACGTGCCCTGGCGGGTCTGTCGGTCATCGCCGACGAGGCCGGACGGATCGATATCGACCGCCGCGGCCACCGCCTTTCGGCGGCCGACATCCCGCTGGAAGTCGCGCCGCTGGTCGGCGCGGTCAACGGCGCGCTGCAGCGGCTCGACGAGGGGTATGATCGCCATCAGCGGTTCATCGTCGACGCGGCGCATGAATTGCGGACGCCGATCGCAATCCTCCAGGCGAAGATCGAGGCATCGGGCGACCGGATGATCGCGCAGCGATTCGGACGTGACGTCGCACGCCTCGCCACGCTCGCCGAGCAGTTGCTCGATCTTCAGCGGATCGGCCGGACCGCACCGCCGGACGACGTTGTGAATCTCGGTGCGATCGCCCGCCGGGTGGCGGCCGACCTAGCCCCCCTTGCGATTGCCCATGGCCGTGACCTGGAAGTCGTCGATCTCGGTGCCGGGCTGGTGCGAGGGGATCCGCCTGCGATCGAGCGCGTGCTGACCAACCTGATCCAGAACGCGATCGAACATGGCGGCTGCCGGGTCGTCATTCGGGTCGACGGCCCTGTCATCGATGTCGAGGATGACGGTCCGGGAATCCCGATCGAAGAGCGCGATATGGTGTTCGAGCCGTTCCACCGCCTGCGCGCCCGACAGACCGGCGCTGGCCTTGGCCTGAATCTGGTCCGGCAAGTCATGGATCGACATGGCGGCTGGGTGGAGGCGCTCGATGCGCCCGGCGGCGGCACGATCATGCGGCTGGAATTCGTTGCCGCGCCGCAACCCTGACGCAACCTTCTCGCCGCACGTCGGCTCTCCAACGACAATGGAGCCAGTGATGAGATCGCGTCTTTCCCTGAATCTGCCCGTTCTGGCCGTGGCGACACTGTCCCTGGCCGCTTGCTCAGCGGATATCATGCGGGGATATATGGGCCGCTCGCCCGAAGCGGTGATGGCGAAGTACGGACCGCCGGTCGACGTCCGCGACCTGCCCGATGGCCGGCGTGCCTATCAATGGCTGGAGGTCGAGACGACCACCCAGCAAGGGGAGGCCATCACCCGTGCCGAGGGCGGCCGGCATGGCGGCCGGCCGAAGATACGCACCGAGTACGCGCCGAGCACCACCCACGAGCAGCGCTGCTTCTATACCTTCTATGCCCACCGCACAGCGGATGGCTGGCGCTTCGACGATTTCGCGAAGCCCGCCCTGGGCTGCTGACCGAGGCAATGGGCCTCCGGCTCGCGCCATGCTGCGGCAATGTCCGGCGCCCCTTCTTGCATCGCGGCCCCAAGGAGGTCGGCGTGCAAGGAATAAGATGATGGGGCCGAATCCGGGAAGATGGATGTTGGCGACAAGCGCCGGCGCGTGGCTGATCGGCGCGATGTCGGTCATCGGCCCCACCCATGCGCAGGACCGGCCGGGCGAGCGACGGGAAGAGCGTTTCGCGCGGCCACATTGCGGCGATCCGGGCGGCGATCCGAGCGGCGATCCGGATGGTAGTAATCGCCTGCGCTGCGACGGCGAGCAGGGGCGCTGGATCTCCAGCGTGGAACGGTACGATAAATGGCGTCGCGGCGAGCGCGAACGTGAGCGCAGGCGGCAGAAAGATACAAAGACCAGCGACGTGGTGGCCGGCGCGGTCGGCATTGTCGTCGTCGGTGGAATCATCGCGGCTATCGTCCGCAACAAGAAGAAGGCGCGTGAGCGGTAGCGCTGGCACCGACCAGTACGGCAATTGTGACGAGCGCATCGGCAAAAGCGTCCATGCGTTGCGCCTGACGCCGTGCGCGACAATGGCCGTTCGATCCGATCCGCACGCTCCCTGTTCCTGCACTAAACTCCCTGTTTCTCCCTGTTATTCGGGAAAACAATTTTTTCGGTCTGGCGGACGCATTTTGACCGAAATTTTCCAATGTTTCCCGGTACCTTACTTCCAATCTCCCTGTTATCAATAACAGGGAGATAACAGGGAGCGGCCGCTCCCTGTTCGTGCCGGAAACAGGGAGTGCGGCGGTAGCTGTTCGTCATGTCAAAGAGCGGTGCCGAAACCCGACCCGCACATGTTGCCGCGTCCGATGCCGGCGTTGAATCGGCCCGCCGTTTCTAGGGTCTGGACCCTAGCCTTGAATGAACGCCGCGATCTTCGTTGCAACCTGGCGCGGCTCTTCGTGCTGAATCCAGTGCGTCGCTTCGTTGAATCGCGAGATGCGTGCATCGTCGCACATCGCCGCAGCGGCATCGGCGAGATGAGCGCCGAGAAAGCCGTCCTTCATGCCCCACAGGATCAGGGTCGGAACGCGGATGCGCCCGAGCGGGGCACGTGGCACCCGCAGCGCACGATAATAGTTGAGCATCGCGGTCAACCCGCCGGGGCGCGACCAGCTTTCCACATAGGCGTCGAGATCGCCGGCATCGAACGCGAGCGGGCGCGAGGTGCGGGTGAGCGAGCGGCGCAGCGCGCGGTAGCGGAACGCGCCGAGCAGCGCCTCCGGGAGGCGCGGAATCTGGAAGAAGCCGACATAAAGGCTGCGCAATATCTGCGCCGGGTGCGCGCGCATCTCGGCCTTTACGGTATCGGTGTGCGGCGCGTTCAGGATGATCAGCTGGCTCAGCCGCTCCGGATAGCGCGCCGCGACCGCCCAGGCGACGATCCCGCCCCAGTCATGCCCGACCAGCGCGAAAGTCGGCGCGCCAAGCGCATCCGCCAGGCCGACCACATCGGCCGCCAGCGTGTCGAGCGCATAGGCGTCGCGTCCCACCGGCACATCGCTCTTGCCGTAACCGCGCAGATCGGGCGCAACCACCCGCAATCCCTTGTCGGCAAGCGGCTGCATGACCTTGCGCCAGGCACGCGATGTTTCGGGAAAGCCGTGCAGCAGGATGACGAGCGGGCCGTCCGTCGGCCCCACTTCCTCGATATGCAGATTGAGCGCGCCGACCGATATCATCCGCATACCCCGCCCCGATCAATCATGGCTGCGCCCGAAATCGGGTGCCGGATCGTCCTGACCCTGTTCGATGATGCCGCGCCGGATTGCCCGGGTGCGTTCGAAATGGTCGAACAGTTCGTCGCCCTTGCCGAGCCGGATCGCACGCTGCAGCGCGGTCAGATCCTCCGAAAAGCGCTGCAGCATGTCGAGCACCGCCTCGCGATTGGACAGGAACACATCGCGCCACATGGTCGGATCGGACGCGGCGATGCGCGTGAAATCGCGGAAGCCGCCGGCGGAATATTTGATCACTTCGGACTGAGTCACTTCCTCCAGGTCCGAGGCTGTACCGACGATGGTATAGGCGATGAGATGCGGCAAATGGCTGGTCACCGCGAGCACGCGGTCGTGATGGTCGGGCGCCATCAGTTCGATATCGGCGCCAAGCCGCCGCCAGAATTCGGCGAGGCGCTCGACCGCGACCGGATCGGCGCCCTCGGCCGGGGTCAGAATGCACCAGCGTTTATGGAACAGGCTGGCAAAGCCCGCTTCGGGCCCGCTGCGCTCGGTTCCCGCGACGGGATGTGCCGGGATGACCGTTGCACCGGGCAATGCCGCGGCGAGCGCGCGCGCGACCTCCGCCTTGCACGACCCGACATCGCTGACGACCGCATCGGCGGGCAGATCGGCGGCGAACCCGGCGGCAGCGGCAGCCATTGCGCCGACCGGCACGCACAGGATGACCAGATCGGCATCGATCACCGCTGTCCCGGCCGTGTCGGTGATATCGTCGCACAGCTGCAACGCATCAGCGGTCGCGCGGACCTCCGGATCGGCATCATGGCCGGTCAGCCGCACCGTCGGCATGGCCTGGCGCACCGCGCGCGCGATCGAGGAGCCGATCAGCCCGAGCCCGATGATCGTGACACGTGCAAAGGGCAGCATCAGGCGGTCTTTTCGACCAGTTGACGTAGCGCAGCGGCGACGCCGCGCGTCTCCTCCTCCGTACCGATGGTGATGCGCAGGCCGTGCGGCAGCCCCTGGCCGGGCAGCCAGCGGACGATATAGCCCGCATCCATCAGCCCCTTATACGCGACCTCGGCGGTCAGCGCGCCTTCGAACAGGACAAGGAGGAAATTGGCCTTGGACGGCACGGCGCGCAGGCCGGCATTGCCCAGCGCGGCGATCTGTTCCGCGAACCAGGCGCGCCAGGTCGCGTTGTGCGAGCGGGTATGTTCGACGAATTCGGCATCGCCGACCGCCGCGACCGCGGCTTGCTGCCCGGCAATGGTGATGTTGAAGGGCAGGCGGATGCGGTGCAGTGCCTCGACGATCGCAGCCGAAGCATAGCCCCAGCCAATCCGTTCGGCGGCGAGGCCGTGGATCTTCGAAAAGGTGCGCGTGACGAGCACATTGGGCGCAGTCATGGCCAGCGCCATCCCACCGTCATCGTCCTGCGGATCGAGATATTCGGCATAGGCCTGGTCAATCACGAGCAGCACATGGCCCGGCAGGCCGGCATGGAGCCGCGCAATTTCCGACGCCGGCGAATAGGTGCCGGTCGGGTTGTTGGGATTGGCGATATAGACGATGCGGGTCTTGTCGGTGACATGGCCAAGGATCGCATCGACATCAGTCGCATAATCCTTGTCCGCCGCAATCACCGGCACCGCGCCGACGCGCCGCGCGGCGATTTCATAGACCGCGAAACCGTAATGGACGAAGATCACCTCATCGCCCGGTCCGGCGAACGCACCGGCGGCGAGATGGAGAATCTCGTCCGAGCCATTGCCATAGATGATGCGCTGCGGATCGAGCCCGTGCTTTTCCGCCAGCGCCTCGCGCACGATCGCGCCGCTCGCATCGGGATAGCGTTCGAGCGACTGCTTCGCCGCCGCAAAGGCTTCGCGCGCCTTGGGCGAAGTGCCGAGCGGATTCTCGTTCGACGAGAGCTTGGCGACCTTGCGGCCATCATCCGTGGTCGAGCGGCCGGGGATGTACGGCGCGATCGCCATGATCCAGGGTTTGGGTATCGGTGCGGTCATGGCCGCGGGGCATAACGTTCCGCCACGAATTGACAAGGATTGGCGGGTGTTTCTGTCCCCCGGCCGCTTCGCCCGGGAGGCATGATCTGCCCAAACCGAGTGCAGGGTGTTCACAAGCGCCAGCGAACTCGCTAGCGCCTGCGGCGTGTCCACCACTGATCAGCGCTTCGGCCTTGCCCGTACTGTCACCTTGCCCGGCCCGCTTCGGCTCGATGGCGGCGGACTGCTCTCGCCGGTCGATATCGCCTATGAAACCTATGGCACGCTGAATGCCGAGGGCAGCAATGCGATCCTGATCTGCCACGCGCTGACCATGGATCAGCATGTCGCGAGCGCCCATCCGCGGACCGGCAAGCCGGGATGGTGGGCCGGCATGGTCGGCGCGGGATTGCCAATCGACACCGACCGGCACTTTGTCGTCTGCGCCAATGTCCTGGGCAGCTGCATGGGGTCGTCGGGCCCGGCGAGCGTCAATCCGGCGACCGGCGCGCCCTGGGCCATGGCGTTTCCGGTCATCACGATCCGCGACATGGTGCGTGCGCAGGCGATGCTGCTCGATCATCTCGGCGTCGGCGTGCTGCATGCGGTGGTCGGCGGGTCGATGGGCGGAATGCAGGCGCTGAGCTGGCCCGCCACTTTCCCCGAACGGGTCAGGGCGGCGGTCGTGATCGCATCGACCGCGCGCCATACCGCACAGAACATCGCTTTTCACGAAGTCGGTCGCCAGGCGGTGATGGCCGACCCGAAATGGCGCGGCGGCGACTATTATGGCGGGGATCAGGGCGTAAATGGTCAGAATGGCGGCGATCCGCCCGCCGCCGGGCTGGCCGTGGCGCGGATGGCAGCGCACATCACCTATCTGTCCGAAGCCGGGCTGACCGAGAAGTTCGGCCGGCGGCTGCAGGCGCGGCCCGACCGGCCGGACGGTGCGAAATCATTCGGGTTCGACGCCGATTTCCAGATCGAGAGCTATCTGCGTCATCAGGGCATTGCGTTCGTCGATCGCTTCGACGCCAATTCCTATCTCTATATCACTCGCGCGATGGATTATTTCGATCTCGCCGAGGAGCATGGCGGGCATCTCGCAAACGCATTCAAGGCAAGCAAGGCGCGCTTCTGCCTGATCAGCTTCGACACCGACTGGCTCTATCCGACGCCCGAATCGCGCGCGATCGTCCATGCGCTCAACGCGGCGGGCGCACCGGTCAGCTTCGTCGAATTGTCGAGCCCGTTCGGGCACGACGCGTTTCTGCTCGACTCGCCGGAGATGAACCGGGTGATCGACGGCTTTTTGCGGGTCGGCGCGTGACGCTGCGCCCCGATCTGGCGATCATCGCCGACAATGTCGCGCAAGGATCGCGCGTGCTCGATGTCGGGTGCGGCGACGGCGCGCTGATGGCGGCGCTGCGCGACACGCGCGGCGTCGATGCGCGGGGGCTGGAGATCGAAGCGGCCAATGTCGCGGCGGCGGTGTCGCGCGGCCTGTCGGTGATCCAGGGCGATGCCGATACCGACCTGGCCGATTATCCCGACGCCAGTTTCGACTATGCGATCCTCAGCCAGACCCTGCAGACGACCAGGCGCCCGGACGCCGTGCTCGATCAACTGCTCCGGATCGGCCAGCGCGCGTTCGTGTCCTTTCCCAACTTCGCGCATTGGCGGGTGCGCGCGTCGCTGCTGTGGGGCGGGCGGATGCCGGTGACGCGGCTTTTGCCCGAACAATGGTTCGACACGCCCAATATTCACCATGTCACGATCGATGACTTTCGCGCGCTGGTAAATGATCGCGGACTCACCGTTGAAGGCGCGTGGTTTCTGTCGGGCGACAAGCAAACGACCTCGGCGGCGGCCAATTTCCTGGCCGAACATGCGGTGTTCCTGCTGAAGAATTGATCTCGATCAGGAACAAATGACGGTCCGCATGGTTCTTGGCAGGAACAACCGCTTGGAACCGCCTAAAAGAATGTCCGCAACCGCGATCATCGTAGAAGACGAGATCTTCGTCGCCCTCGACCTGGAACGCATCCTCACTGGTGCGGGCTATACGGTGAAGGCGATCGCGGCGGACAAGACCGGCGCGATCCGGGCGGCGGACGAAGTGGCGGGCGAGTGCAGCTTCGCCCTGGTCGACATCAATCTGCGCGATGGCCCGACCGGGCCCGATCTGGCGAAGACGCTGGCACGCGATTACGGCATGAAGGTTGTGTTCGTGACCGCCAATCCGGGTCAGATCGCGTGCCCCAGCGGCGCGCTTGGCTATGTCCGCAAGCCGTTCAGCGATTCCGCCATCCTTGCCGCCGCGGCGTTGGCCAGCGCCAAGAGCAAATTGGCGCCGGGTGCAAACGATGACTTCGTTCTGCTAGACGAGCCTAGCGCCGGCTGAAGGCCGATACCGGCACGCGCACCGTCATGTGCAACCCCGCAGCATCCCATGACCGGTCGATCGCGCCGCCCAACTGGCGCACCACGCTCATTTCGATCAGTTGCGACCCGAAGCCGTGACTGGCCGGCGGCGTCGTCACGGTCGGCCCATTATGCTCGACCCAGTTCAGCACCACGCCGTCATGGTCGATCGCGCAGTCCAGCGTGATATGGCCGCTATCGATCGACAGCGCGCCATATTTGGTCGCGTTGGTGGCGAGTTCATGGAACAGCAGCGCCAATGGTGTCGCAGAGCGGTCATCGATCTCGACATCGCTCCCACTGACCATGATCCGTCGCCCGCCGATCGGCTGATAAGGCCGGAAAAGCTCATCGAGCAGGCCGTGCAGGCTGGTCTGGGCCAGCGCAGGGGCCGATTGGGCGCTGTGCGGCCGGACGAAATCATGCGCCCGGCCCAGCGCCGTCACCCGCGCGCGTAAATCCTCGGCGATCGGCGAGAAACCGGGATTCATCCGCGCCGCAAAGCTGATCAGGCCGGAAATCACCGCGAAGATGTTCTTGATGCGGTGGCTCAGTTCCTGCGCGATGACCTCGCGCTCCTCGCTTGCCTCTTTCTGTTCGTGAATGTCGGTGCAGGTGCCGAACCAGCGCGTGATCGTGCCGGCATCGTCGCGAATCGGCAGCGCCCGGCCCAGGGTCCAGCGATAGGCGCCATCGGCACGGCGCAGCCGGTATTCGAGTTGATAGGGGTCGCCGCTTTCCAGCGACTGGTGCCAGATGGTCCAGGCGCGATCGCGATCCTCGGGATGGAATATGCCATTCCATTCCTCTCCGTCAGTCGATCCTTCCGGCACGCCGGTAAAGTCGTACCAGCGCGCATTGTAATAATCGTGATAGCCGTCGGGCCGGCTCGACCACACCATTTGCGGCATCGAATCGGCAAGCACGCGGAAGCGATTATGGCTTTCGGCGAGCGCGCGGTGGCTGGCATTTTCAGAATCGCGCCAGGCAGCGGCGTCACGGCTGTCGTTGAGCCGCTCCATCACCGATCCCGCCAGCGTCACCAGCCCCTGGCGCTGCAGCGGGGTGAGACCGGTACGCGGCACGGAATCGATCACGCACAATGACCCGAGCGGCGTCCCGTCGGCGGCGATCAGCGGGGCGCCGGCATAGAAACGGATATTGGGCTCGCCGGTGACGAGCGGATTGTCGGCAAAGCGCGGGTCGCGGGTCGCATCGGGCACGACCATCACATCATCGCCAAGCATGGCGAACGCGCAGAAGGAGGTTTCGCGCGGTGTTTCCGTCGCCGCCAGCCCGGTGCGGGCGAGGAAGGTTTGGCGCCGTTCCTCAACCAGGCTGACCAGTGAGATCGGCGCATCGCACAGCGCCGCTGCGAAATCGGTGATCGATTTGAGCGCCGAACTGTCACGCAGCGATTCGATATCGTGCTGAGCGATCGCCGCCGTACGGGCCGATTCGTCGATACGCCAGCCGCTCGCGGCCGGCGTATCGGTGGAGGAGGTGTCAGTCATGCGAGAGGAGAACGCCCGCGGGCCGTTTCGGGTTCAAAACGGCCCTTTCGAGGCGCCTCGTCATCAGAACGGCACGTCGTCGTCTAGATCGTCTGAGAAGCTGCCCCGGCTCGCGCCGCCCGACGACCCGCCGCTGCGGCTGCCACCGCCATAGCCGCCGCTCGAACCACCGGCGAAATCATTGCCGCCGCCGAAATCGTCACGCGATCCGCCGCCGCCCGATCCGCCAGCGGCACCCGGCGCGCCGTCGAGCATGGTCAGGACGCTGTTGAAGCCCTGCAGCACGATTTCGGTCGAATATTTGTCCTGGCCCTGCGCGTCCTGCCATTTGCGGGTCTTCAGCGCGCCTTCGATATAGACCTTGCTGCCCTTGCGCAGATAGCGCTCGGCGACATTCGCCAGCCCTTCGTTGAAGATCGCCACCGAATGCCATTCGGTTGCTTCCTTGCGCTCGCCGGTATTCTTGTCCTTCCAGGTGTCGGACGTGGCGATGCGCAGATTGACGACCTTGCCGCCATTCTGGAAGCTCTTGCTTTCGGGGTCGCGACCGAGATTGCCGACCAAAATCACTTTATTGACGCTGCCCGCCATAACGTACTTCCTACAATCCGAGTCCAATGGCGGCCCAATAAGTCGCCCCAGCAGCGATGTAGGCGAGCGCGAACAAATAGCCAACCATGAAGGCAGGCCATTTCCATCCATTGGTCTCGCGCCGGGTGACGGCGATGGTCGAAATGCATTGCGGCGCGAATACGAACCACATCAGGAAAGCGAGCGCGGTGGGCAAACTCCAGCGGCCACGCAGATTTTCCGACAGCTTGCCCTGGCCGGCCTCGTCCTCGGGATTATCGATCGCATAGACCGTCGCCATCGCACCGACCGCCGCCTCGCGCGCGGCCATGGCAGGCAGCAGCGAGAGCGCGATATCATGGTTGAAGCCGATCGGCCTGACCACCACCTCGATCCCCGACGCAATGCGACCGGCAATCGAATATTCGCTTTGCCGCTGTCCCGCCGGCGCGACCGGGTAGCTTGCCAGCACCCAGAGCAGGGCCACGGTCGCCGCGATCGTCGTGCCAGCGCGCTTCAAAAAGATCAGCGCCCGGCTCCACAGCCCGAGCGCGACATCGCCGAGGCGGGGCCATTGATATTTGGGCATTTCCATCATGAAGCCCGATGACGGCCCCTTGGTCACCGTGCGGCGCAGCGCGAGCGCGGCGAAGAACGCGCCGACGACCCCGAGCACATACAGGCCAAGCATGACCAGCCCCTGCAGCCCGACGAACGGCAGGATTCGGGTATTGGGGATCAGCGCGCCGATCACCAGGGTATAGACCGGCAGCCGCGCCGAGCAGGTCATTAGCGGCGCGATCAGGATGGTGGTCAGCCGGTCTTTTTCATCATCGATGGTGCGCGTCGCCATGATACCCGGCACGGCGCAGGCGAAGGATGAGAGCAAGGGAATGAAAGCGCGCCCCGACAGGCCGACACTGGCCATCAACCGGTCCATCATGAACGCCGCGCGGACCATATAACCGGTCGCCTCGAGCACCAGGATGAAAGTGAACAGGATCAGGATCTGCGGCAGGAACACGATCACCGCGCCGACCCCGGCAATCACGCCGTCGCTCAGGAAGGAGCGAACCGCGTCGATGACGCCGTCACCCAGCACCAACCGGATAAAGTCCGGCACTGTTGCGGCACGGACGCCGCTTTCGATCCAGGCGAACAGCGATTCGATCCAGCCGATCGGCGTTTCCGACCAGGCGAACACCGCCTGGAACATGACAAACAGAATGGTCAGCAACAGGATCGGGCCTGCCACCGGATGCAGCGCGATTGCATCGAGCATGTGCGTCCAGCGCCGCACCGCGGTTTCGGACACAGTCGAGGCGGCGGCGATGCTGCGCGCGCGGCGTTGCAGCGTGACGATGTCCTCGCCGACATGGCCTTCGCTCGAGCGCAGGCGCACCGCGGCGCCCGATCCGATCGCACCGGTCAACGCAGCCTTGAGCTCATCCAGGCCGCGCCGGCGCACCGCCACGGTGGGGATCACCGGCACGCCGAGTTCGGCCGACAGCTTTGCCGCATCAAGCGTCAGCCCGTCGCGCTCGGCTAGGTCGATCATGTTGAGCGCAACCACCACCGGCAGCCCGAGCGCAATCAATTGCAGCGTGAAGCGCAGATGATTGTCGAGATTGGCGGCATCGACGACGATGACGATCGCATCGGGCAGCCGCTCGCCGGCCTGTGTCCCGGTCACCACGTCGCGCGTCACGCGCTCATCGGGGCTCGACGGATCCAGGCTATAGGCGCCGGGCAGATCGACCAGGTCGATCGGGCGGCCATCGGCCAGCGCAAGCTTGCCCGAATGGCGTTCGACCGTGACCCCGGGATAATTGCCGACCTTTTGCCGCGCGCCGGTCAGCGCGTTGAACAATGCGCTCTTGCCGGCATTGGGATTGCCGACCAGCGCCACCAGTGGAATCGTCGTCATCTAGGATATGTGTCCATCGATCCTAGCGGTGCAGTGGCGACACGCGGATCGTTCCGGCAACCGTGCGACGCAGCGCGACAGTCATGCGGCCGATGCGGCAGGCCATCGGCCCCCGGCCGAGCGGCGAGCGATGCAGCACCTCGACCCCGACGCCTTCATCGAAGCCGAGTTCGCGCAGACGCCGCGCCTCGGGAATGCTCAGCCCCTGCCAGTCGATACCCGCCACCACCGCGCGCTGGCCGCGCGGCAACGACTCGAGGCTGATGGCGATGGTGGTCATGGCGTCCATGATGCGACTGATTATCAATAACTCCCCATTCGCGCCAGCGGAATTACACCACTGGGTAGCGCAGCCGGCCGATAAAGCGCGACAGGCTGGGCCGGTGCGCGGTGCGCGCGAGGAAACCGGCCTTGGCCTTTTCGAAGCGCATGATGCCGTCGATGCGGCGCGACAGAAATGCGCTGGTATCGGCGTGCCCCGCGCTCTCATCGTCAAGGAACACCGTCAGCGTCGCGGCATAGACGCCGGCGAGCATCGTACGTTTGGTATAATGATTATAATCGGTCGCGGTGTCGCCGGCGGCGCGCCACATCAGATCGGCGGCACGCCAGCCGAGCCTTGCGCCGCGCACGATATTCTGCGGCAGGCTGAGGATCGCCAGCGCGCGGCGCAGTGCCTCGCGGTTGGGCGCGGTGACGGCGAGCCGTGCCTCGACCAATGCAGTGATCTTCGCCCGCACTTTCATCGTCGCGAGCGTTTCGGGCGGCAGCGCCGCGAGCATGGCGCGGTCCACGCTCGCAAACCAGGCGTCGATCATGTCGACCGGGCCATCGGAAAAAGCAAGCAGGGCGATGTCGCGATCGACCTTCGCCATATCCGCGGCGGCATCGCGCGCGGCGTCGCCCCAGCCGTCGAACGCGGCATTGGTGGCGATCAGCGGGGCGAGCGCCTCGCGCACTTCGTCCAGGGTCGGATCCTGCGGCAGCGCATCGGTCATCGCGGCGTCTCCTCCGGAGCCAGTTCCTCGGGCTCCAATCTAGGCTCAGTGCCGCCGGGCGCAAGCGGTGCCGGGCGGGGCGTCCGCCGTACCAGCACCAGCGCCACCGCGACCAGCACTGCACCAATCCAGTCAGCGGTACCGAGCCGTTCGTTATAGACCAGCCAGCCGACCGTCGCCCCGACGATCGGCTGCGTCAGCAAGCCGAGACCGACGATCAGCGGTGAGAGCTGGCCAAGCGCATAGATCATCAGTCCCTGGCCGAACACCTGGCTGGCCAGTGCAAGGCCGATCAACGGAGTCCAGTTGTCAGGCAGGATCCGCTCGCCCAGCGCCCAGGCGAACACCAGCAGCGGCAGCATCCCGGCGATCGTCGACAGCGCCAGCGCGGGCAGCGGCGACATGGTGTCGCGCGCGCGCGCCATACAGATGAAATAGAGCGTGTAGAGAATGCCGGCGAGCAGGCAGAGCAGGTCGCCGGCCAGGTTGCGCGGGTTGAGGCTGTAGGACTGGCCCATCAGCAGCGCCGCGCCGATCGCGGCGAGGATCAGCGCTAGGCCCTGCACGCGAGTCGGCCAGGCACGCATGATGAGAAAGCCGTAGATCGGAAAGATCAGTGTCGCGGCGTTGCCGAACAATGTCGCATTGGCCAGCGTGGTGCGCAGGATACCGAGATGCCAGCTGGCCAGATCGGCCGCGAAGCTGATCCCGGCAATGGCGATCATCAGCCATAGTCCCCAGTTCAGGCCCTTGCCCCGCCAGCCGCCGGCAAATGCTGCGCCGAGCAGCAACGGCGCGGCGAGCGTCACGCGCCAGAAACCGGCGGCGACCGGCCCGGTATCGGCAAGACGCACGAACCATGGCCCGAACGCGAGCAGCATGTTGGACGCGATCAGCGCGGCAAAGGCCAGGCGATGCAGCGCGCGGGGCGTGTCGGTGGTTTCAGCCATGCTAGTTTTTCTTGAGTCCGGGGAGGTGCATGCTGCGCCTTAGCGTCCTATCTGGTCGGCGTCAGGTAGCAAAAGGAAACCGAATGCCCAGCCTGTTTGATCCGATCCAGCTTGGCGCGATCCAAGCACCCAACCGAATCCTGATGGCGCCGATGACCCGGAGCCGCGCGACCCCGCAGGGCGTGCCGACCGGCCTGATGGTCAATTATTATGCACAGCGTGCGAACGCGGGGCTGATCATCACCGAGGGTACCGGGATCAGCCGAGAGGGGTTGGGCTGGCCATTCGCGCCGGGGCTGTGGACCGACGAGCAGGTCGAGGCGTGGAAGCCGGTCACCGGCGCGGTCCATGCCGCAGGCGGCCATATCGTCGTCCAGCTCTGGCATATGGGCCGTCAGGTTCATTCGTCGGTGATCGGCGGGCAAGCCGTATCGTCATCGGCGACCGCCACCCCGGGCCAGGTGCATACCTATCAAGGCAAACAGGATCACGAGACGGCGCGGCCGCTCGACATCGACGAGATTCCACGCCTGCTGAATGATTATGAGCTGGCGACACGCAACGCGCTGGCCGCCGGGTTCGACGGGGTGCAGATCCACGGCGCGAACGGCTATCTGATTGACCAGTTCCTGCGCGACAATGCCAATTTCCGCGACGATATCTATGGCGGCAGCATCGATAATCGCGTGCGCCTGATGCGTCAGGTGGTCGAGCGCGTCGCCTCGGTCGCCGGGGTCGAGCGCACCTCGATCCGCCTGTCGCCCAATGGCGAATCGCAAGGCGTCGATGACAGCAATCCGACTGCGCTGTTCACGACGGCGGCAAAGGCGCTCGACGAGATCGGCATCGCCTTCCTCGAATTGCGCGAACCCGGGTCAGACGGCACTTTCGGCCGTACCGACGTGCCCAAATTGTCGCCGGCGATTCGCGAAGTGTTCAGCGGGCCGCTGGTCGTCAATTCGGACTATACGAGCGTCGAACAGGCCCAAGCCGTGCTCGATGCGGGCACCGCGGATGCGATCGCGTTCGGCCGTACCTTCCTCGCCAATCCCGACCTGCCCGAACGGCTGCGCATGGGCGCGCCGCTCAACCAGTCGAACTGGAAAACCTGGTACAGCCAGGAGGCCGAAGGCTATACCGACTATCCGGCACTGGAGAGCGTTACGGCGGAATAACCGGAAGACCTAGCTCAGCTCAGCGGGACGAAGCGGAGCGGCAGCCCATCCTTTGGCCGGGGGATGGGCACGCTTTGCCAGGAACGCCCTGCCCCCGGGTCAAGCTCGATCTGATAGCGGCTGAGCAATTGCACCATCAGCAGCTTGATCTGCATCGTCGCGAAATGCAGCCCAAGGCACATATGCGCGCCGCCGCCGAACGGCACCCAGGCATATTTGTGCCGCCCCTTGCTCGCCTCGGGCGTGAAGCGCAGTGGATCGAACCGGTCCGGATCGGGCCACAAATCCGGCATCTGATGCGTGTGGCGGATGTTGATGCCGATAAACGTCCCGGCGGGGATGTCGTAGCCGCCGAAACTGAAATCCCTCAGCGCGCGCCGGGGCAGCGACGGCACCGGCGGGATCAGCCGCAACGCTTCCTTGAAGGCATATTCGGTCAGCACCAGCCGGTCGAGCTGGGTATGCGGCACGCCGGCATCGTTGAGGCCGAGCGAGAGCACTTCCTCCCGTAACCGGTCCTGCCACTCGACATTGCGGCCAAGCAGCATGACCAAGCTGGTCGCCGACGAAGTAATGGTGTCGTGCGCCGCCATCATCAGGAAATTCATATGATCGATGATCGCGGCATCGCTCAATGGCTGCCCGTCCTCGTCGACCGCGCGGCAGAATTGCGAAAAGAAATCCTGCCCGCCTTCCCCGGCCGCATCGAGCGCGCGCCGCTTCGGGATTTCGCGCGCGAAAATATCCATCAGAAAGGCGCGCGCTTTGACGCCTTTACGCATTTTCGTACCCGGCAGAGGGAGACGGATCGGATCGACCGTCGCCTGCACTTCATCCACAAAAGCGCGATTGATCTGCTCGGCTTCTTCACCGAGCGGCATGCCGAGAAAACTCTCCGCCGCGAGATCGAGCGTCAGCGCCTTGATCGCGTCGTAGAATTTGATCGGCTTGCCCGACCAGCCGGCGACTTGGCGAGCGATGCCATCATTCATGCTCTCGGCATAATGACGCATCGGTTCCGGCTTGAACGCAACCGACAATGTCTTGCGGTCGGCGCGGTGCTTCTCGAAGTCCATCAGCATCAGTCCGCGCGGGAACAGCAGGTTGAGCAGCGGGCCCCAGCCCTGTTCCGACGAGAATATCTTATCGCGGTCGAACAGCACCAGCTCATTCGCTTCAGGACCGAGCAGCGCGAGGCTGGGCCCGCCAAAGACATTCACGCGGTAGACCCGGCCATAGGCCGCTTCCATGCGACGGGCAAAAGCGATCGGATCCTTCAGCATCCTGAGCGTACTGCCGATAAAGGGCAGGCCGTCCTCGCCAGGGATACCCCGTAGGGCGCGCGGTGCCGGACGCGGCAGCCAGTGGGGATTCGCCTCGAAGCTATGCGCGTAAGCCATGCCGGATCTCCTTACTTACATCAGTATAAGTAAGAGTCGGGACAATTGAAAGTCAGTGTTCGGCGGACTCGCGTTCGGCGCGGTCGAGCCATGCCGTGAGTATGCTGCGCACGCCCTTGCGCAGCCCCGGATTGAGCAGGACGAGCGGCGCGACGAGAAACCAGGGGTTGGAGATCACCACCAGCGCGAAAGCGAACGATGCGGCGTAGACACCGAGCTTCAGGCGCGCCAGCATCTGCATGCGGGCCGCATCGAGCTTGATGGTGCGCGGCGCGCGATCGTCGTAGAAGGGGTGGGTGGTGATCTCGGCGCTGCCGTCGAAGCGGGTCTGTTTAGGCAAGGACAGTTTCAGCGACCCGGCGGGTGCTCCCCCGGGCGATTTGGGCAGCGGCGACGGCGCAGTTTGTACCGGTCTGCCGCTCTCGGCCCAGGTGTCGATGACGAAAAGCCGGCGATCCTTCTCGATCACGCGGTAGCGGGATGCCGGCACCCCGCTCATCTCAGTTCCTGCCGGCCGAACGGCGCGCACGCCAGGCTGAAGCGCTTTGGCCCCAATTGTCGACCGGGTCGGATTCGAACGGCGGCGGCAGCCTGGTCGGGCCGCGATTGGCCGCGCCGAGCCGGCGCGCGAGCGCGATCGAGGGTGCGTTGCCGGGATCGATCGAATGCATCACATCCTCCCAGTGGAGCACATCGATCGCGTAATCGATCGCCGCTGTCGCCGCCTCGAACGCGAAACCCTTGCCGGCGAATTCGGGGAGCACACCCCAGCCTACCTCGGTTCCGGGCCAGCCTTCCGGTCGCCACGGCCCGGCGCGGCCGACCCAGCGCCCACTGTCGCGCTCGACCTGTGAGAACATCGAAAAGCCGCGAATCGACCAGGCGCCCGCCATCGCACACAACCCGCGCCAGGCGACGCTGCGCGGTACCACACCGCCGAGAAAGCGCATCACGGTCTCGTCGGCATGAAAGCGCGCCCAGTCCTCGAAATCCTCCGCAGCGAGCGGCCGCAGAATCAGGCGTTCGGTGAACAGGACCGGCAGGCTCATCAGCCGAACCGGCCTTTCAGTTCGAACATGGCGATCGCCGCCTTGGCCGCCTCGCCGCCCTTGTCCTTCTCGGTGCGACGCGCACGGGTCAGCGCCTGCGCCTCATTCTCGACCGTCAGGATGCCGTTGCCGATCGCCACGCCGTCCATCGACAATGCCATCAGCCCGCGCGCGCTTTCGCCCGCGACGATTTCGAAATGATAGGTCTCGCCGCGAATCACCACGCCAAGCGCAACGAAGCCGTCATAGGCGCCGCTGTCGGCGGCCAGCGCGACCGCGCCGGGAATCTCCAGCGCGCCAGGGACGGTGATGGTCTCATGGTTGTGTCCGGCCGCCTCGATCGCGGCACGGGCACCCTCGATCAGCAAGTCGTTGAGATGGTCGTAGAAGCGCGCCTCGACGATCAGAAACTTGGCCATTATTCGCCTCCGGTCCCAGGAATTGCACGCTCGCCGACGATCGACAGGCCATAGCCGTCGAGCCCAACCAGCGTATGATGCGTATTGGTCAGAAGCACCATGTCCTGCACGCCCAGTTCAGCGAGAATCTGCGCGCCGACGCCGTAATCGCGCAGTTCCTCGATCTCGGGCGCGCCGGCGCCCTTGCCTTCGCCGCGCAGCTTGATGAAGCGCGACACGCTGTCCTTCATCGGGCGGTTGATCACCACGATCACGCCCGACCCGGCTTCCGCGATCATTTCCATCGAGCGCGACAACAGGCCGGACCGCTCCGACGTTTCCCCGAACATATCCACGAACCAGGACGCGGTATGCATCCGCACCAGCGTCGGCGCATCGGGGTCTATATGGCCCTTGACCAGTGCGATCGTCTCATCGCCGCTGGCCTTGTTGAAGAAAGTCATCGCGCGCCAGTCGCCGCCCCAGCGGCTCTCGAACACCATTTCCGCGCGCTTTTCGACCAGATGGTCATGCTTGCGGCGATAGGCGATCAGATCGCGGATCGTACCCATCTTCAGATTGTGTAGCCGGGCGAAGGCGACCAGGTCGTCCATCCGCGCCATGGTGCCGTCATCCTTCATGATCTCGCAGATCACGCCCGACGGGTTCAATCCGGCGAGCCGCGCGACATCGACCGCTGCCTCGGTATGGCCGGCGCGGACCAGTACCCCGCCGTCGCGCGCGACCAGCGGGAAGACATGGCCCGGGGTGACGATATCCTCCTTGCCCTTGGCCGCGTCGATCGCGACCGAAATGGTCCGCGCGCGGTCGGCGGCGGAGATGCCGGTGGTCACGCCGTCGCGCGCCTCGATCGAGGTGGTAAAGGCGGTTTCATGCCGCGTCCCGTTGGCGCGGCTCATCAGTTCGAGGCCGAGCGCATCGACTCGCGTCTTGGTCATCGACAGGCAGATCAGGCCGCGGCCATGCGTCGCCATGAAGTTGATCGCATCGGGCGTCGCCATTTGCGCCGGGATGATCAAATCGCCCTCATTCTCGCGGTCCTCGTCATCGACCAGGATGAACATGCGGCCATTGCGCGCCTCGTCGATGATCTCCTCGATCGAGACCAAAGCCGGCGTATCGTCATTGGAAAAAATGAAGGTTTCGAGCTTGCGCAGCGTGTCGGCGGTCGGATTCCAGTCGAGCTGGTCGAGATCCCGCAGCGTGTTGGCGTGGAGGCCTGCGGCACGGGCCAGGCCGGAGCGCGACATGCCGCCATCGGTGACCAGGCTGCGGAGTTTCTCGATCAATTGCGTACTCATGGCCCATCGCCTAAATCACATCAGGATGTGATCTTTAATATGGTCATCACATTGCGATATCAAGAACCAATATCAAGCTGCGCCGAGCCGCTCCTGCATCCGCGCCAGATAACGCGCCAGCACATCGATCTCGAGATTGACGGCGTGGCCGACGGCGAGGTCACCGAGCGCAGTCACCGCCCAGGTATGCGGGATAAGATTGAGATCGAACGCGGCGGTGCCATCGGCCCGATCGGCCACGGCGTTGACGGTCAGCGAGACCCCATCGAGCGTGATCGATCCTTTGGCCGCGATATAGGGGGCGATCTCTGCCGGTGCGATCACCGTCACGCGGTGCGAGCCGCCATCGGGCACGATCGCTTCGACCGTGCCGATGCCGTCGACATGGCCGGTGACGATATGCCCGCCCAGTTCGTCACCGAGCTTCAATGCGCGTTCTAGGTTGAGGCGCCGGCCTTCGCGCCACTGATCGCGCGCGGTGCGGCTGATCGTTTCGCCCGACACGTCGACTGCGAACCAGCCGGGGGCCCCGGGACCAGATTTATCCACGACGGTCAGGCAAACGCCGGAACAGGCGATCGACGCGCCCAGATCGACCGTCGCGGTGTCATAGCCGGTCGAGATGCGCACCTGTGTGTCGCCCCCGGTGTCGGTCTGTGTTTCCAGTCGCTCGATCGCGCCGATGTCGGTGATGATGCCGGTGAACATTCAGACGAGCTCCCTATCGCGCTGGCGACCGTGGCGCTCGTAGACCTGGAGCTGGTCGCTGCCAAGCATGCGGCTGTCGTGCAAGCGCCACTGGCCATGCGCCGCAGCAAGATCGGCCAGGCCGATGTCGGGCAAGGTCAGGCCGTCGCCGACGAGAATCGGTGCACGGTAAAGCAGCAGGCGATCGACCAAGTCGGCGGACAGGAATGCGGCCGCAGTTTGGACGCCGCCTTCGACCAGCAGATAGTCGATATCGACCAGAGTCGCAATGTCGCTAGGCGTTGCCACAGTCTCCCACCCGTCAGGTCTCGCCGATCGAGACAGCAGGATACGGCGCGGGCTACGCTCCTCAAATCCAGCCAGGCGCACATCGAGTACGGGCGCATCGGCCTGCCACGTCCCGCGCCCGACCAGGATCGCTTCATGCCGGGCGCGCTCGAGATGCGCATGGGCGCGCGCCTCGGGGCCGGTGATCCATTTGCTCGACCCATTGGCCATCGCCACCGCGCCGTCGAGCGACATCGCCAGTTTCAAGGTGACGGACGGACGGCCCAGCGCCCGCCGGGTGATGAAGCCGGCCATCGAACGCCGGGCGGCGACCTCGGCAACACCCATCGCGACTTCGACCCCGGCACCGCGTAGCTGCTCGGCGCCCAGCCCGTCGGTGCGCGAATCGGGATCGCGCAGGCCGATCACCACGCGCGCAACGCCCGCCGCGGTCAGCAAGTCGGCACAGGCGGGGCCGCGCGGCGAGGCATGAGCACAGGGTTCGAGCGTCACATAGCAGGACGCGCCGCGCGCCGCGTCTCCCGCTGCCGCCAGTGCCATGGCTTCGGCATGGGGCCGGCCACCCGGCTGGGTCCAGCCGCGCCCGATGACGCGTCTGTCCTTGACGATGAGGCAGCCGACATTGGGATTGGGCGCGGTCCGACCACGCCCCCGCTCGGCGAGCGCGAGCGCGGCCGCCATCCAGCGCGCATCGGCTCGCGACGCTATACTCAGATGCCGAGCTTTTTGAGCTTGCTGTCGAGCCGTTTGAACTCTTCCTGAGTCTGTTTGCGCTGCGCTTCTTCATCGGCACGGCGCTTGGCCTCGATCGGTCCGTCGATCTTCTGCTGCGCGCGGATTTCGGCATCGGTGCGCGATGCCGGCCATTGCTCGACATAGATGATGTTGGGTCGATAGACCCGCTCTTCATGGCTATCGATCGTGAAGGCGACGAGGATCGAACCGAACAGCGCAACCGACAGCAGCAGAAAACCCAGCTCATGCGGCCGGCGCTGCCTCAGGAATCCGCGCAAGTCGTCGACGGCGCGGAACATGTTGAAATGACGAAGGACGCTCATGGGCGTGAAGATAGGCGCGTGGGGACGGTGATGCCAGCCCCACGCGCCCATGGTCAGGATGATGCCCCAGGAAAGTTAATCAGCATCGCCCCGACCTGATCATGCTCAACCATCCTCGTTGAGCACAAAGCTGACGCTGAGAGTCTGCCACGATTCCTGCGGAACCCCATCGCGCGTGGCCGGCTTGAAGCGCCACTTGCTCAGTGCCTGGCGCTCGGTCACCTCGAAAAAGGCGTCGCTCGCCGCGCTGACCTTTATGACCTGCTTCACGCGGCCGTCGGCACCGATCAGGACCCGCACCGTAACGCGGCCTTCATTGCCCGCGCGCCGTTCGCCCGCCGGATAGGTCGGCTGGAACACATTGATATATTTGGGATCGCGGACCGCGCCGGTCAATGTCGGTATGTGGATCGGCTCGATAATCGTCCCCAGGCCGCCGGTGCCCGGTACAAAGGGCGGGGTGGTCTCCGTCGTACCATTGACGTAATTGAGACCCGTGGTGGGAACCACCTGGTCGGGAGTCACCAGCCGCTCAATCGGTGCTTGCTCGACCACCTTGGTTTCGGTCTTGGGTTTGATCTTGGGTTTGACCAGATCGACAGGCGGCGGCACAACAATCGGAATATTCCTAGTCCTGAGAACCGTGTCGATCGTCGTTGTGATTTCCGGCGTCGAGAAAATCAGCGCAGCGAGAATCGCGCCGTTCAATCCGATTGCGACAGTCAGCGAACCGGGCTTGATCCCGGTCTTGCCATAGCGATCCGCGTACATTGGCCGTCTCCATCATCTCCTTGAGTGGACCTTCCGGTCTGACGCCGGGTTGTTGATGGAATGATACAACGTTACTTCAATGGCTGTCAATGATATAACGTTACAGCGCAACAATGGCACGCCCCATCGCATGACAGAACTCTGTCTCAGCATTTGGACCAGGTAAGAGGCCGGTCATTCTGCACGACAGTCGATGGGAGAGCGGGTGATCGCGGCGTGGGCCAGTCAAACCTTTTTGTCCGTGCCCGCCCGGATTTATGCGCCACGCCCGATCGGGTGATGCCGACCGACGACCGCGAGCGTATCCCGGTCCCTGCAAACGTGGCCCCGGTCTTCGGTCCAACCGCCTTGCACAACGGCACTGCCGGCACATACGCGACGAGTGGGATATTCCGCGTCTGCAATATCGTTGCCGACTCAGCCCACTCAAAGGCGAACACGCCGGGTATCGAGGAGATCAGAGCGGCCACGATCATGCCATAGGAGCTGATGGCCAGCCCAAGCGAGCCAAGCCTGATTCCGGACCCGCCGTTGCGATTCATGTACATTGATAGCCTCCCCAAGCTCGCTCGCCGTGACGAAGTAGAGTTAGGATATACCATTACATGATAAGCATCAAGAAAATCGCTCCGCCGGGGCGACACGCCATGCTGCCTATGCCGTCAGCCGTTCCACCGCACGCTGGCGTCCGATCAATGGCAGCAACGCAGCCATATCGGGACCGTGATCGCGCCCGGTCAGCGCGCGGCGCAGCGGCAGGAACAGCGCCTTGCCGCCCCGGCCGCTCGATGCCTTGAGCGCAGCGGTCAACGCGTGCCAGGGGTCGGCGCTCCAGTCGAGATCTTCCGCAACTCGGGCCGCCTCGGCCAGGAACTCTTGATCGGCATCATCGACCACCGACTCGACCGGCCCCTCGATCACGCCCCACCAATCCGCCGCCTCGGCGATGACCGTCAGGTTGGGCCGCACCGCTTCCCATTCCGCACGGCCCATGCCGCCCGGCAGCCGGCCGGCGACCTGGTCGAAATCCAGACCATGGATGATGCGGGTGTTGACCGCCGCCAGTTCGGCGTCATCGAAGCGCGCCGGCGCGCGGCCGAAACGGGCGAAGTCGAAACTGGCGACCAGCGGCTCGGCCTCGGCGATCGGCTCGACCGGGTCGCTGGTGCCGAGCCGCGCGAGCAGCGCGCGGATCGCCTGCGGCTCGATGCCCTGGTCGCGAAACGCCGCAACGCCGAGCGAGCCGAGCCGCTTCGACAATTTGCCCTCGCTGCCAACCAGCAAGGCCTCATGCGCGAAGGACGGCGCCGTCGCACCCATCGCTGTGAACATCTGCAACTGCAATGCGGTGTTCGACACATGATCCTCACCGCGTACGACATGAGTGACGCTCATATCGACATCGTCGATCGCGGACGGAAGCATATAGAGCCAGGATCCGTCGGCGCGGCGGATCACCGGATCGCTCATTGTCGCCGGGTCGAAACGCTGATGGCCGCGGATCAGGTCATCCCATTCAATCGCCGCCGAATGATCGAGCTTGAAGCGCCAGTGCGGGCGCACCCCGTCCGCCTCCAGCGCAGCACGATCGTCGTCGCTCAGCGCCAGCGCGGCGCGGTCGTAGATCGGCGGCAGGCCACGACCGGCGGCGATCTTGCGCTTCAGGTCGAGTTCCTGCGCGGTTTCATAGGCGGGATAGATATGCCCGGCGGCGCGCAATGTCTCGAAACGCGCCTCGTACAGGGCAAAGCGCGCCGACTGCCGCTCCTCGCCATTGCGCGCCAGTCCGAGCCAGTCGAGATCGGCGCGGATCGCCGTGACGAACGCCTCCTCGCTGCGCTCGGCATCGGTATCGTCGATACGCAGCCAGAATTGCCCGCCGGTCTTCTTCGCCCATAGCCAGTTATGCAGCGCGGTGCGGATATTGCCGACGTGCAGAATGCCGGTCGGGCTGGGCGCGAAACGGGTGATGACGGTCATATGCGTCGCTTAAGGTCGATAGTCATGAGCCGCAACCGGCGATCGGTCCTGCTTACCGGCCCGCCCGCGCCGCCTGTATCGAGGACCGAAGGTCGATCAACTGTTCGGGGGAGAGCACCCGTTTCGGAATGAAATGATAAAGCTGGTCATTGAGAAAGAGGATGAAGGCCGCCGGCCCCTCGGCCCAGGCGTGATAATCGACCCAGGCAATCTTGCTTGTCCCAACATCGGACCTGGTATCGGTGCCAGTGCCATCCCAGCGGACGGTAAAGTCGTTCTCCAGCGTGCGCTGCTGGCGAAACAGCCGCGTCGCGCGGCGTGGCAGCAGCGCATAGCTTATCAGCATGAGCACCGTCATGAGGGCGAGGAAACCGGCCATCATGCCCAGGACGAACAGCAGCCGGTAACCGAGATCCGGTTCATCCCAGGTGATCAGCACGCCGCCGAACGCCACCAGCGCGGTGATGATCGACAGGCGGACGGAGAAACGGCGCTTGCGCAAGGCATGCATGTACCAGACGCGCGCCGCCCCGATATAATCGTCGACATCGGGCCGAAAGCTGGTCTCACCGGGCATCGTCGCACTCCTGCCTTTCGATTTCTCTAGCCCGCCTCTAAGAGACGCTCAATCGGCGAGCAAAAAGGGCGGCCCAAAATGAAGTTACTGACCGGCAATTCCAACCTGCCGCTGGCGCGCGATGTCGCAGCCTATCTCGAGATCGCACTGACCCAGGCGAGCGTGCGACGCTTTGCCGATGAGGAAGTGTTCGTCGAAATCCATGAAAATGTCCGCGGCGAGGACGTGTTCGTGCTGCAATCGACCGGCTATCCGGCGAACGACAATCTGATGGAGCTGCTGATCTGCATCGACGCGCTGAAACGCGCCTCGGCCAAGCGCATCACGGCCGTCGTGCCCTATTTCGGCTATGCCCGGCAGGACCGCAAACCCGGCCCGCGCACCCCGATCTCGGCCAAGCTGGTCGCTAATCTGATCACCGTGGCGGGCGCCGACCGCGTGCTCTCGGTCGATCTCCATGCCGGGCAGATCCAGGGCTTCTTCGATATCCCAACCGACAATCTCTATGGCGCGCCAGTCATGTCGGCCGATATCCTGACTCGCTTCGGCGACCGCAACCTGATGGTCGTCTCGCCCGACGTTGGCGGCGTGGTGCGCGCCCGCGCGCTGGCCAAGCGACTCAACAACGCACCGCTGGCGATCGTCGACAAGCGCCGCGAACGCGCCGGTGAATCCGAAGTGATGAACATCATCGGTGATGTCGAAGGGCGTTTCTGCATCCTGATCGACGATATCGTCGATTCGGCCGGCACCCTGTGCAACGCCGCCGCCGCGCTGAAGGAAGCCGGCGCCGAGGGTGTCGTCGCCTATGTCACGCACGGCGTGCTGTCGGGCGGCGCGGTGGCGCGAGTCGAGGGATCGGCGCTGGAGGAACTGGTGATCACCGATTCGATCGGCAGCCATGAGGTGATCAAGGACGCGAAGCGTATCCGCCATCTGACCATCGCGCCGCTGCTCGGTGAAGCGATCAAGCGGATCGCGGATGAGAGCTCGGTGTCGTCGCTGTTCGATTGAGCGAAATCAGGTCAGCGCATCCCAGATAAGCTTCACCCCGACCAGCATCATCAGCACGTAGATCGCGCTGTAGAAGCGGTCGGGCGCGACCCGGCGCACCAGCCACACGCCGGCCAGCGTCGAGGCGATCGCCATCGGCAGCAGCAACGCCGCCGCCACGAGATTGTCATGGCTGAACTGGCCAAGCGCCCAGTAAGCCGGCACTTTCGCCCAGTTGACCGCGGCGAAGAAGATCGCCGTCGTGCCGATCAGCACATCGCGGTCGAGCCGGCGCGGCAGCACCCAGACCTGGAATGGCGGCTGGCCGGCATGAGCGATCTGGCTGGTGAAGCCCGAGGCGACGCCGCACAGCGCCCCGATCCAGCCCGGCGAGCGCGACGAGGCGCGGAGCACGCCGCCGCGTTCGACCCACAGGCGATAGCCGCCGAACAGCAGCGAGATCGCACCGACCAGCCCGAGCACCGCATCGGCCGACACCTGCGCCGCGAACAGATAGCCAAGCCCGATGCCGATCGCCGCGCCCGGCAGAGTCCAGGCCAGCACATAACCATCCCAGCTTTTGCGGAACGCCCACAGGCTCACCACATCCTGCACGATCAGGATCGGCAACAGGATCGCCGCCGCGCGTACCGGCGAGATCGCCAGCGCCATGATCGGCAGCGACAGCGCGCCCATGCCGGCAAACCCGCCCTTGGACAGGCCAAGCAGGATCACCGCCGGCACGGCGAGTGCGAAGAACAGCGCGCCTTCGGTCAATCGACGGGCAGGGCGTCCGGCCGCCCGACGGGCGCGCGGACCCCGGCATGCTGGCGGCGCTTGAGTTCAGCCTTCAACACCTCCGGCCGGGGCGCCCAGAGAAAGCCGAAGCTGACCGTACCTGCCTTGGTCTCGACGACGTGATGCAGCCGGTGCGCCTGGATGATGCGCTTCATATAGGATGATCTGGGCAGATAGCGGGTCGCGATGCGGCGATGGACGATCACATCGTGAAAGCCGAAATAGATTGCGCCGTACCCGGCGATGCCCGCCCCGATCCAGGTGAAGCCGGGCCACCAGCCGAGCTGCACGCCGCCGAGCAGCAGCACGAATGACGGGATCGCGAAGATCACCGCGTAAAGATCGTTCAGTTCCCAATTGCCGGTACGCGGGCGGTGATGGCTTTCGTGCAGGAACCAGCCGAACCCGTGCATCACCCAGCGGTGCGCGACATAGGCGACCAGTTCCATCGCGAGAATCGTCGCGAAAAATAATGGCAGGCCGGTTGTCCAATGCATGGGGGGCGATATAGCGGCGGGGCTGAATGATTGCGAGGCCGCCGAATGCGCCGTTTATTGCCGCTCTCCACGCTGGTGCTGCCAGCGTTGCTCCTTTCGGCCTGTTCGACGCCGGAAACGCTTACCCGCGACGGCCTGATCAAAGCCGGGATTCCCAAGCCGATCGCCGGATGTATGGCGCGCCGGATGGTCGATCGCCTTTCGCTGCTGCAGCTGCGTCGCCTGTCGGCATTGGGCAAAGCGAAGCAATCGCGCGATATCGAGCAGTTCCTCCGCAGCATACGGTCGCTCAACGATCCGGAGATCGTCCGCGTGACCACCAGTTCGGCGGGGCTTTGTGCCGTCGGGCTGGCTGACTAGCCGCGCCCCGGGGGATCAGATGGTCTGGCGCGGTGCGCAAGCAGCGAGCAAGCGAAGGGGTGGATTCGCCTGACGCGCTGTGCTTAAGGCCCTGCGACATCGATTTTCTGAAGAGGCGCCCGCCCCATGAACATCCACGAATATCAGGCCAAGGAACTGCTCGCCAAGTTCGGCGTCCCCGTTCCCGCCGGCTTTGCCGCCCTCACCGTGGACGAGGCGGTCGCTGCCGCCGCCAAGCTGCCCGGGCCGCTCTATGTCGTAAAGGCACAAATCCATGCCGGCGGCCGCGGCAAGGGCAAGTTCAAGGAACTCGGCCCCGATGCCAAGGGCGGCGTCCGGCTGGCCAGGACTGCCGACGAAGTTCGCGCGGCAGCAACCGACATGCTCGGCAACACGCTGGTGACGATCCAGACCGGCGAGCATGGCAAGCAGGTCAACCGCCTGTACGTGACCGACGGCGTCGACATCGCCAAGGAATTCTACCTCGCGCTGCTGGTCAATCGCGCCTCGGGCCGCATCTCGATGGTCGTGTCGACCGAAGGCGGCATGGACATCGAAACCGTCGCGCACGACACGCCGGAAAAGATCCAGACTCTCGATATCGATCCCGCGACCGGCTTCATGCCGCATCATGGCCGCGCCGTCGCGAATGCACTCGGCCTGGAGGGCGACCTCGCCAAGCAAGCCGCATCGACCGCGTCGAAGCTGTACGACGCGTTCCTCGGCACCGATGCCGAACAGATCGAAATCAATCCGCTTGCCGTCACCGATGACGGGCAGCTGCTGGTACTCGACGCCAAGGTCGGCTTCGACGGCAACGCCATGTTCCGCCACCCCGATTTGATGGCGCTGCGCGACGAGAGCGAAGAGGATCCGGCCGAGCTCGAGGCGTCGAAGTACGACCTCGCTTACATCAAGCTCGACGGTGACATCGGCTGCATGGTCAACGGTGCCGGCCTCGCCATGGCGACGATGGACATCATCAAGCTCAACGGCATGTTCCCGGCCAATTTCCTCGACGTCGGCGGCGGCGCTTCGAAGGAGAAGGTGACGGCGGCGTTCAAGATCATCCTCGCCGATCCGGCGGTGAAGGGCATCCTGGTCAACATCTTCGGCGGCATCATGAAGTGCGACATCATCGCCGACGGCATCGTCGCGGCGGCGAAGGAAGTGAACCTTTCGGTGCCGCTGGTGGTTCGCCTCGAAGGCACCAATGTCGAAGAGGGCAAGCGCATCCTCTCGACCTCGGGCCTGGCGATCGTTCCCGCCAATGATCTCGGCGACGCGGCGCGCAAGATCGTCGCGGAAGTCAAAGCTGCTGCCTGAGCCGTTTCTCCCCAGGAACGCATTAGGTCACACGGAGAAGATGCAATGAAGGTGCTGGTGCCGGTCAAGCGGGTGCTTGATTACAATGTGAAACCCCGCGTGAAAGCGGACGGGACGGGCGTCGATCTGGCGAACGTCAAGATGAGCATGAACCCGTTCGACGAGATCGCGGTCGAAGAAGCCATCCGTCTGAAAGACAAGGGTGTCACCGAGATCGTCGTCGTCTCGATCGGCGAGCAAAAGGCGCAGGAAACACTGCGCACCGCGCTCGCCATGGGAGCCGACCGTGCGATCCTGATCGTGTCGGACGAGAAGGTCGAGCCGCTGGGCGTCGCGAAGCTGCTCGCCAAGATAGTGGAGGAGGAAAAGCCTGAGCTGGTGATCCTCGGCAAGCAAGCGATCGACGACGACAACAACCAGACCGGCCAGATGCTCGCCGGCCTGCTTGGCGTCGGCCAGGCGACTTTCGCATCGAAGGTCGAGCTGGCATCGGACAGCGTCACGGTGACGCGCGAAGTCGATGGCGGTTCGGAGACCGAGAAGCTCTCGCTCCCCGCGATCATCACCACCGACCTGCGCCTCAACGAGCCGCGTTATGCGTCGCTGCCCAACATCATGAAGGCCAAGTCCAAGCCGCTCGCGCAGAAGACCCCGGCCGATTACGGCGTCGACGTGTCCCCGCGCCTGACCACGCTGAAAGTGGTCGAGCCCGCCAAGCGCACCGCCGGCGTCAAGGTCGCCGATGTCGATGAATTGGTCGCTAAACTCAAGGCGATGGGAGTCGCGAAATGAAGACGCTCGTCTGGGTCGAACATGACGGCAAGGTCGTCAAGGACGCCACGCTCGCCGTGGTCACCGCCGCATCCAAGCTTGGCGAAGTGCATCTGCTCGTCGCAGGGCAAGGCGTGGACGGCGTCGCCGCCGAAGCCGCCAAGATCGCCGGCGTGGGCAAGGTCCATGTCGCCGACGACGCGGCCTATGCGCATGCGCTGGCCGAGAATGTCGCGCCGCTCGTCGTGTCGCTGATGGCGGATCATGATGCGTTCCTCGTGCCCGCCACGTCGAACGGCAAGAATATCGCGCCGCGCGTCGCCGCGTTGCTCGACGTGATGCAGATCAGCGACATCCTGTCGGTCGAGAGCGAGGATACCTTCACCCGCCCGATCTATGCCGGCAACGCGATCGCCACCGTCCAGTCGAAGGACGCGAAGAAAGTCATTTCGGTGCGCGGTACCGCGTTCGAAAAGGCCGCCACTTCGGGTGGATCAGGCACGATCGAGAAGGTCGCATCGACCGGTGAGAAGGGCCTGTCGACCTATGTCGGGTCGGAGATCGCCAAGTCGGAGCGTCCAGAGCTGACCAGCGCGAAGATCATCGTGTCGGGTGGCCGCGCGCTGCAGAACTCGGAGAATTTCCACTCGATCATCGAACCGCTTGCCGACAAGCTCGGCGCCGGCGTCGGCGCATCGCGCGCTGCGGTCGATGCGGGCTATGTCCCCAACGACTATCAGGTCGGCCAGACCGGCAAGATCGTCGCCCCCGAAGTCTATATCGCGATCGGCATTTCCGGCGCGATCCAGCATCTTGCGGGGATGAAGGATTCGAAGACGATCATCGCGATCAACAAGGACGAGGACGCACCGATCTTCCAGGTCGCGGACATCGGCCTGGTCGGCGATCTGTTCAAGATCGTGCCGGAGCTGACCGAAAAGCTCTGATCCGTGTCAGCAATGACGCTGGAACTTGATGGGGCGGTGCGATGTGATCGCGCCGCCCTTTCGATTCTGGGCGACCTCGATGCGCTGGCCGATCGCCAGCCGCGCGACCGTGCCGGAATCAGACTGCAGGGTGTCGATGCGCTTGTCCCCTTGCTGGCAGGCGATGGACCGCTCGGCGCGCTCGCGGCTCGAACGCTCGGCTCGGGATGCAGGCCGGTGCGTGCGATCCTGTTCGACAAGACCGAAGCGACCAACTGGGCATTGGGCTGGCACCAGGACCGTACGATCGTGGTGCGCGAGCGTCACGAGACACCGGGGTTCGGACCATGGACGGTCAAGGCCGGTATGACCCATGTCGCGCCGCCGGCCGACCTGCTCGCTGGCATGGTGACGATGCGCGTGCACCTCGACGATGTGCCTGACACCAATGCGCCGTTACTGATCGCGCCGGGTTCGCATCGGCTTGGCCGGATCGCCGAGTCGGAGATCGATGCGATCGTCGAACGATGCGGCACGATCGCCTGTCTCGCCAAGCGCGGCGATGTGTGGCTGTAAGTGACGCTGATTCTGCATGCATCGAACCTGGCCACCAGACCGGCGCGGCGCCGAGTACTGCAGATCGACTTCGCGGTGAGCGACCTGCCGGGCGACCTCGAATGGCTCGGACTCCAGGCCGGCGATGCCGCGCTGTAGCGCCAAATTCCGGTAAACTCAGTTGCCGAGATCAAGCGTCTCGAAGATGAACTCGCCGGTCGAGCAGGACACGCGGGCGATCGGCGCTGTACCCAATACGACAATGGCCTTCTTCTCCACCCCGGCGAAGACGATCGTTGCCGAACCCGATGCATCGACGCTGATCGTGAAGGGCATTGGCTGCAGCAATGCGGATTTGCCGATCTCGACCTCTGTTTTCTCGCCGTCGATGGTGAAAATGATCGATGCCGTCAGCGCCTGGGCATCGATACTGGGGAATCCAGCCAACTGCAGCTGGATCGAATTCTTACGATCGGCACTGCTCAATGCGACATTGCCTACGGCGCCCCAACGGGGAATTTCGATCATATTACGCGCCGTCAGCACACCGCTGACCCTGTTCACGTTACCGGATTGCGTCGTTTTCAACTCGGAGAACCGACCTCCTGTCGAGTCGCAGTCAAAGTGGAGCGTCGATGCCGCGACCGGTGCGACCGGCAATAAAAGCGCCAAGGAAAGACCCGTCGCAAGATATCGGTTCATGACCACCCCCAATGTCTCGAATGATAGCCAATGCGAGCGGGCAGACAAGCTACGCCATGACACTCAATGAGCGAGACGGAGCGCGTTCGACCGCCGCTTTTTGGCCGTCCTTCGTGCTGCTGCGGAAGGACGGCCATGAGCACCAATCAGAATTTTGCCGACAATTGCACGCCGTAGAGGCGTGGTTCGGCCGGGATGTAGGTAGGAATGCCGAACCCGCCGCCGGTATTGCCGGCATCAAGCAGATAATCCTTATTGAACAGGTTGCGGGCGAAGGCGGCGAGTTCGAACCGGTCGTCGCCTTCGCCGCCAAAACCCACGCCGGCCCGCACATTGACCAGAGTCACCGGCCCCTGAGCAATCAACGGATTGTTCGGAATCTCGAAGAAGATGCGGCTGCGATAGGTGATCGTCGGCGTGGCGAAGATGCGAAGGCCATGGCCGATCGGCGTGTCGATGGTGATGCCACCCGATGCCTGAACATCGGGCTGTAGCCGGAATTTGGCGCCGCGGAAATTGGGTGCGATCGACAGCTTATCGTCAATGCCGCCATCGATATAGGCGATATTGGCGAAGGCGCTCAGCCATTTTGTCGGGCGAAGATTGATTTCTGCCTCGACGCCCTTGTTGCTCGCCGTGCCGGCGCTTTGTGTCTGGGTCCTGCCGTCGGGCAGGACCACGCTGACCTGGAAATTGTCATAGGTCATGTAATAGGCGCCGATCGATCCCGACACGATGCCCGCCGATCCCTTCAGCCCGATCTCATAATTCCAGACATTCTCCGCCGCGACCGGCGTGAAGGCAGCGACCGGCCCGGTTGCCGTCGCTGCCGCCCCAAGCTGCACGGTCGCCGAGCGACGGCCCTTCGATACGGTGGCATAGGCATTCACCTTGTCCGACAGGCGGTACAGCGCGTTGAACCGCGGCAGGACAGCGGCAAAACTGTCTTCGGTGCGGAATGTCTGGCCACCGGTATCGACCTGGCCCGGAATCAGCGATGCGCCGCCGGTGATCACCGACCGCGGCACGCGGGCGAAGAAGCCCGACTGGCGCTTTTCGATCAACAGCCGCACGCCGGCGGTCAGCTCAAGCCGGGGTGTCGGGGTGAACGTGCCGTCGGCAAACACCGAATAGCTGTCGTTGATACCCGAATTCTGGAACACCGAACTGTACGGAATGACCGTCGCCGCGCCCTTGGTCAGGATCGCCGTCGCCGCCGAGGCAGCAACGGTGCCGTTCGGCGCAACACAGGCGAGGCCCGGGATCAGCCGCGCCGCACATTGCAGAAACGTCCCTTCCTCGGCCGAGAAGGGTATGTTCTGCAGGTTGTTTTCATGGAAGAAATTGAACCCGAACGACCCGTGAAACCGGTCGCTACTATAGGCAAAACGCGTTTCGTGGTTGAACTGGCTGCCCTTGGCGAGCTCGGCGAATTCGAGATACCAGGCGGCCGACCCGTCGGCATCGAAGATCTCGAGCGAATCGAACTTGCGATAGGCATTGACCATGGTCACCGACCAGTCATCGGCAAAATCATAGCTGAGCGTCAGATTGGCATCATAGACGTCGCGCTTCAGTCCGAGCTTCGCTGCGCCGAGCGCCTGCCGCGACAATGGCGACCCGCCGAGATAGGCATCGCCGAACGGGTTGCCCGGCCCCGATGAGGTGGGCAGCGCGCGCGAGACAAAGGCGGTCCCCGGATTGCGTTGCCGGTCATAGGTCAGGATCAGGTCGGCGGTGAAATCCTCGGTCGGCGTGACGCGTAGCGATCCGCGCACGCCAAGCTGGTTCTGGCCGTTGAGATCGTCCTGGTTGGGGGCAAGATTGTTGACATAGCCGTCGCGCTTCTTGAACGCGAAGGCGAGGCGGCCGGCAATCTTGTCCGACCCGAGATTGATGTTGCCGGCGAGCAGGCGCTGGTCGAAATTGCCGACCCCGCCGGTCAGCTCGCCCGAAAAGCCTTCCTTCGGGCGCGCCGAGATGATGCTGATCGCGCCGACCGCCGAGGCGGTACCGAACAGGGTCGCCTGCGGCCCCTTGATCACTTCAATCCGTTCGACATCGTAAATGTCCTGATACGACCCGCGCGAGCGCGAAATGTCGACGCCGTTATAATAAAGCGTGACGCGTGCCGCCTGCTGCGCCGATCCCGAATCCGACGTGATGCCGCGAATGACGATGCCGGGATTATTGGCGCTCTGCTCCTGGATGTTGAGCCCCGGGACGAAGAAGGCGAGTTCGTCGAGATCGGAAACACCGAGCTGCTTCATCCGATCGCCGGTCACCGCGGTCAGCGTGATCGGCACATCGATTTCCTTCTCGCTGCGCTTCTGCGCAGTCACGATGATGTCGTTCTCGTCGATCTCGGGAATTGTTTCCTGCACCTGCGCCATGGCGGGCAGCGCCGCCACCGAGGCAAGCAGAAAGATGAGTGTGGATGTGATGCGCATGAAAGGCCCCCGTTGACGTCCGAACGCCTTCGCGGGTGCAGCATTGTCGTGACGCGACCATTACCGTTCGGCGTCGGTTTGGATATTCATCCCCCGCCGGGTACGACGATCACACCGCCGTTCGGCGCGGATCACTCTCCCGGTCTGGGCAGGACGATAGCGATGCATTTCGAACTCGATGACGAACACCGGATGCTCAAGGATCTGGTGCGGCGTTTCGTCGATACCGAATTGCTGCCACACGAGGCGGGCGTGCTGGAGCGCGAGGCCGCCGGCCAGCCCAAGGACCTCGCGGCCGACGATCGCGCGCGCATCGACACAGTGTCGCGCGACATGGGATTATGGGGCCTGGATGCGCCGGCCGATATCGGCGGAATGGATTTGCCGCAGGTGGCGATGGTCGGGGTCAATGAGGAACTGGGCCGCACGATCGTCCCCTATATCCTGCCGCCGGATTCGCCCAATCTGCGCATGCTGCTGGCGACCGTCACCGAGCAGCAGCGCGACGTCTATCTCATGCCCTATGTGCGCGGCGAGACGATCTCGGCGATCGGCATTTCAGAACCCGGCGCCGGTTCCGATCCCTCGGGCATGACCACCCGCGCGGTGCGCGACGGCGATGACTGGGTGCTGAGCGGCCGCAAGATCTGGATCACGCGCGCCGATGAGGCCGATTTCACCATCGTCATGGCGGTGACCGAGAAGCGGGAGGGCGCACGCAACGGCATCTCCGCCTTTCTGGTCGATCGCGCTACGCCCGGTTTCAACGTGCTGCGCCGCATCGCCATGCTCGGCGGCGAAGCGACCTTTGAACTGGCGCTGGAGGATTGCCGCGTGCCCGGCTGGAAACTGCTCGGACAGGAAGGCGATGGGTTTGCGCCGATGCAGGTCCGGCTCGGTACGCGGCGGGTCGAAATGGCCGCTTGGTCGATCGGCATGGCACAGCGCGCGCTCGACATGCTGGTCGACTATGCCCCGCACCGCACCACCTTCGGCCAGCCGCTGTCGCAGCGCCAGGCGATCCAGTTCTGGGCGGCCGATGCCGCGACCCGCATCCACGCCGCGCGGCTGATGACTTATGATTGCGCCTGGAAGCTCGATCAGGGCCGCGATGTCCGGCAGGAAATCTCGATGATCAAGGCCTATGCCACCGAAATGGCCTATGAGGTGGTCGACCATGTCATGCAGGCGTTCGGGGCAATGGGCATGACGCGGGAATTGCCGCTGCACCTGATGGCGTCGAAGCTGCGCACGATGCGCATCTATGACGGACCAACCGAGGTCCACCAATGGGTCGTGGCCCGAAATTTGTTCGGAATGAAACGCTGAAATGACTGCAGAGAGAATGGGCACCCATGACGCCGTATCGGTTGACCGCGATGGCGACATCGCCATCGTCACCTTCCACCGGCCGCCGCACAATTTCGTCAGTATCGATCTGGTTCGCGCGCTGGCCGACGCGTTCGAGGCGATCGACGCCGATCCCGGCTGCCGTGCCAGCGTGCTGCGGTCCGAGGGCCGCGTGTTCTGCGCCGGCGCCGACCTGACGCCTGGCACGGGCAGCGTCGAGGGCGGGGTCGATGGCGTGCGCGAGGACTTCACCCACGCGCTCTACGCCCAGGCCGCGCGCCTGTTCGGCGTGCGCAAGCCGATCGTCGCGGCGGTACAGGGCGCGGCGGTCGGCGCAGGACTCGGCCTCGCCCTGGTCGCCGATTTCCGCGTTGCCGCACCGGAAGCGCGCTTTGTGGCCAATTTCGTCAAGCTCGGCTTTCATCCAGGCTTCGGTATCACGCATAGCCTCCCCCGGCTGATCGGCGATCAGCACGCGGCGCTGATGCTGTTGACCGGGCGGCGCATTGCGGGCGAAACCGCGCGCGATTGGGGCCTGGTCGACCAGCTGGTCGAGCTCGACGGCCTGGACGAGGCGGCCCGTGCCCTGGCGCACGAGATCGCCGAAAACGCACCGCTCGCCGTGCAATCGGCGCGCACGACGCTGCGCGCCGGGCTGGTTGAAGCGATCCGCGCTGCGGCCGCGATCGAAGCGATGCGCCAGGCCGAACTGCGCGATACCGAGGATTTCGAGGAGGGCGTCCGCTCAGTCGCGGAACGGCGGCCGGGCCGCTTCACCGGGCGTTAGGGTCGGTCGGGGTATTTGATGGATCGAGAGAAGAATATCCTGCTTTTGATACCTGCCTGTTATCCTCACCTAGCTATCGATCATCGTGAGTAATCCGCGCCCGCATGCGTGAGGAAACACCATAGGTGGATAGCCACACCAGTGCCTCCGTAGCGGCCGCGACGATCGCGTCGAGCATCCGCAGGAAGATGCCGGACGCCACACGGCGGGCGGTGACGGCGCCATCCAGATGGGCGATCTCTTCATCGCGTATGGCCGCGATGGTTTGCGACAATATGGGATCGCGGGTCGCCAGCCAGGCAACCTGTTCGTCCATATGCCGGTGCACCGTGCGCTCCACCGCCTCGGTGCAGACAAGGATTGCGTCATGGCCGAAGAGCGACGTGATCGCCCCAAGGAACATGCCGCCGATTCCCCATAAAGGCAGCATGTCGCACGGCTTGGCGCCGCGCTCGGCAAGATTGGCCGCGAATGTCGCACAATGCCGCCGCTCATCACCAAGCGCATGCTCGAGCAGCGACACGAGATCGGGCGCGACCCGGCGTGCGATGGCGATCTGCGCGCCATAGATGCGGATCGCCCCATATTCGCCGGCATGATCGACGCGCAGGATGTCGATCAATGTCTGGTCGGGCGCGCCACGCATCAGAAGCCGGCGAGCAGGCTGGCCACATTCGCCCCAAGCGCGTCGACGGCATAGCCGCCTTCCATCGCGATCACCGTCGGCCAGCCGCGTGCGGCAATGTCGCGTGCAAGCGTCGCATAGTCGGCCGTGGCAAGCTTGAAGTCGGAAATCGGGTCGCCGTCCCAGGTATCGGCGCCGAAGCTCAGAATCAGCAGGTCCGGACCGAACCGGGCGATCGCGTCCAGCGCCGTCGCCTGGGCTGTGCGAAACGTAGCGAGTGTCGCACCCTGTGGCAGCGGCAGGTTGAGCGTGGCGCCCTGTCCGCCGCCCTCGCCGACCTCATCGGCATGGCCCCAGAAAAAGGGATAATCGGTCGCCGGATCGGCGTGAATCGAGGCATAGAAGACATCGCCGCGATCCCAGAAGATGTCCTGCGTGCCGTTGCCGTGGTGATAGTCGATGTCGAGGATCGCCACCCGCTTTGCCCCCGCATCGCGCGCCGCCTGGGCAGCGATCGCGGCGGTGTTGAGATAGCAATAGCCGCCGAGATAATCCCTTCCGGCATGATGGCCGGGCGGGCGGCACAATGCGAACGCGACAACGTCGCCGCCCAGCACGGCATGCGTCGCCGAAAGGATGCTCTGCGTACTCCAATAGGCGGCATCCCAGGTGTCGGCAGTCAGCGGGGTGGAGGCGTCGAGGCTGTACTGCCCGGCCAGTGCGTCGATCCGATCGAGTTTCAGCGGCCGGCGGCCGACGATCGGCCAGATATAGCCCATCACGTCGCCTGGCCGTCCTGCGTCGGCCCAGCGCGCCGGCGCGGTCTTCAGGAAGTTCACATAGCCGGCATCATGGATGGCGAGGATCGGCGCCTCGCCATGATCGGCCGGCGTTTCGAGCCCGGGCAGCACCGTGCGGATCGCTTCGGCGCGGACTGGCGCCTCCGAATAGGCGATGAAGCCGCCATTATGCAGCTCCTGCAACGGTGCATGGGCCAGCTGCCGGGGATCGAAGAATGTCCGCATCATCCCTCCATTGCTGCTTTTGAGGGCATTGGCGCAAAGCGCAGCACGAGGAAACCGGCGACCGCCGACAGGATCGATCCAGCGAGCACGCCAATCTTGACCTTGTCGATCAGCACCGCTTCACCCGGGAAGGCCAGGCCGCCGATGAACAGGCTCATGGTAAAGCCGATCCCGGCGAGCAAGGCCACGCCGTAGAGCTGCATCCAGCTTGTTCCCTTGGGGCGCTCCGCGATCTTCAGTTTCTCCGCCAGCGCGATGGCGCCGAGAATGCCGGCCTGCTTGCCGAGGAACAGCCCTGCCGTGATGCCGATGACCAGCGGCTCCACCAGCACGGAAAGCGACATGCCGCCCAGCGCGACACCGGCATTGGCGAAGCCGAACAGCGGCACGATGGCGAACGCGACCCAGGGGCTGAGCGCATGTTCGAGCCGGTGCAGCGGCGAATGCGCATCGTCGGGCGCGCCGGGGCTTGGTGTGATTGGGATGAAGACTGCGGCGAGCACGCCGGCAACGGTCGCATGCACGCCCGACAACAACACCAGCCACCAAAGCAAGACGGCGGCAAGGAGATAGGGCGCGAGCGACCGCACGCCGTGCCGGCTCATCGCCGCCATGATCGCGAGCACGCCGGCCGCCGCGGCGAGCGCACCGAGATCGAGGCCATGGCTATAGGCGACCGCGATGATCGCCACCGCGCCCATATCGTCGACGATCGCCACGGTGGTCAGGAACAGCTTCAGCGCGGGCGGCACGCGCGAGCCGAGCAGCGCCATCACGCCGATCGCAAAGGCGATATCGGTCGCCGCCGGGATTGCCCAGCCGGGACGCAGCGCGGCATCGCCCATGGTGATGACGAGGTATATCAGCGCCGGCACGATCATCCCGGCCGCCGCCGCGACGATCGGCAGACGTCGCCGCGCCGGGCTGGCGAGCTGTCCATCGATCAACTCGCGCTTGATCTCCAGCCCGACGAGCAGGAAGAACAGCGCCATCAGCGCGTCGTTGATCCACAGATGCACCGTCATCGGCCCCAGCGCAGGCGCAAGCGCAGGGCCGGTTTCGAGATGCAGGAAATGGAAATAGGCGGTAGCGAACGGCGAATTGGCCGCGATCATCGCCAGCAGCGCGGCGGCGATCAGCACGATGCCGCCCGCCGCCTCGTCCTTCAAAAAATCATGCAACGCCGAACGTCGCGCCTTGATCGCCATTGAGTCACCTTATCGGCTGGGACGGGCGAGGCAATCAGAACAGCTCGAGCTGTCCCCGATGAACGCCGTCCAGCGGCCAGCGACCAAGCACTTCGTGCCGCGTATGGCCGATATGGCTGTGGATCAGGACGAATTCCCGGGCGATCCAGCCAAATGGACCAGCGGGGCGACTGGCGGGCATGCCAGTATCATAAGCCAGTGTCATATGCGGCGAGAAGGTGCGGTCCATTGGCACAAGACCTGCCTGGGCGCGGCGTGAAGCGATGTCGCGGTACAAGGTTTCGAGCAGGGGGTTTTTGCGTCGCGGACGCAACGCAACGCTTTTCGCACCGCCCGACGCCTGATCCAGCACGATCTCGAACGGAGCGGCGCTGATCGCCGCGCCGATCTCGAGCAGCCTGGTCACGACCGAGCCGGGCCATGTCGGAAAATCCCGCAAGATATCGAGCGTGATGTGCAGGCGATCGGCCTGCATCATCGTGCCGTCCCTCGCGACGGGTATCATCGCTTGCACGATCTGCCGCGCCAAAATGATCGGCGGCAAGAGCGCAAAGAAGAAGCGATACTCGGCAGCAATCGGCCTGCGGGGCATTGGACATGTCCTGAATCGACTCAGGAGTGTTCTTTATATGTTCCGATACACCGAGTCGACTCCAAGACTATTTCGCAAGTGCCTCAGCGATCAGCTTTCGCGTGTTGGGAATGCCGTAAAGCGCAATGAAGCTGCCCATGCGCGGGCCCTGTTCCGCACCGAGCAGGGTCTCGTATAGCGCCTTGAACCAGTCGCGCAGAGTATCGAACCCACCGGTCTTGCCGATCTCATAGACGATATTCTGGATTTCCTCGGCGCTTGCCCCCTCGGGCAGGGCGGCAAGGTCCGCATCCAGTCGTTCGAGCGCGGCCGTCTCGACCCCTTCAGGCTTGCGGCGCTTCAGGGTCGGCGTGACGAAATCGCGGCCATAAGCCAGCGCGCGGTCGATCAGCCGATCGAGCTCGGGATAACGCGCAGCGTCCGCATCCTTCACATAATTGCCGAGATAACCCCAGACCTGCTCCTTGGTCGCATCGCCCATCACGCTGACCAGGTTGAGCAACAGGCCGAAGGTCACCGGCAATTCGCCCGCCGGCAGCTTGCCGTCATGGATGTGATGCACCGGATTGCCGAGCCGTTCCTTCAGTTCCTGACCGGCATAATTGCCGCGGAACTGCCAGTAATCATCGACCGCGCGCGGGATCACGCCCATGTGCAGCGTCTTGGCCTTTTTCGGCTCGCGATAGATGTAGAAGGCGAGGCTCTCCTCCGGGCCATAGGTCAGCCAGTCGTCGATGCTGAGCCCATTGCCCTTCGACTTGGAGATCTTCTCGCCCTTTTCGTCGAGGAACATCTCGTAATTGAAGCCCTCGGGCGGGCGACCGCCGAGCACGCGGGTGATCTTCGACGATTGCACCACTGAATCGATCAGGTCCTTGCCCGCCATCTCGTAATCGACGCCGAGCGCGACCCAGCGCATCGCCCAGTCGACCTTCCATTGCAGCTTGGCCTTGCCGCCCAGGATCGACTGCTCGATCCGTTCGCCTTCATCGATGAACGCGATGATGCCGGCATCGGCATCGATCACTTCGACCGGCACCTGCAGGACGATCCCGCTCTTCGGGCTGATCGGCAGCACTGGCGAATAGGTCGCCTGGCGGTCCGCACGCAAGGTCGGCAGCATCACATCGAGGATCGCCTGATACTGGCGTAGCACCGACTTCAGCGCCTCGTCGAAGCGGCCATTGGTATAATAATCGGTCGACGAGGCGAATTCATAGTCGAAGCCATAACGATCGAGGAAATCGCGCAGCATCGCATTGTTATGCGCGGCAAAACTGTCATGCGTGCCGAACGGGTCGGGGATGCGGGTCAGGGGCTTGCCGAGATATTCGGCCAGCATCTCCTTGTTCGGGACATTGTCCGGCACCTTGCGCAGCCCGTCCATGTCGTCGGAAAAGGCGATCAGCTTGGTCGGCGTGTCGGACAGCGCATGGAAGGCGTTGCGCACCATGGTGGTGCGCAGCACTTCGTTGAAGGTGCCGATATGCGGCAGGCCCGACGGGCCATAGCCGGTTTCGAACAGCACCGGGCCGTTCGCCTTGCCGTTAGGATAGCGTTTGAGCAGCTTGCGCGCCTCTTCATAAGGCCAGGCCTTGGATTCCATGGCGGCGGTGCGCAATTCACTCACTTGCTGTTGCCCTTTCGTTCCGGTCGCGCCACTGTCCTGCGCGAATGGTCGCGTCTTTGCCCTATCCCGCCCTCCACGCAAGCCATAGCGGCATCTGGGTCGCTACGGCGGATGGTACGCGTCAGGTCGGGCGGGGCGAAGCGATCCGCATTGCCGCCGATACGCCGGTCATCGTGCTCAACGCCGTGCTGGCCGGACAGCGGCTAGGCTATGCCGATCTGTCCGGGCTCGATCTGCTCGAATTGTTCGCCTTTCTGTGCCCGGCACGCTTCATGGTGCCGACACCGCGCGGGCTCGCGCGAGTCACCGGACTAGAGGTACCGGCGCGCGATGACGAGATCGCGGCGTTCCTGCTGCGCGCGACTGAAGCGATGCTGGCGATCCCGCAGGGCGACTGGCCCGAGCGGGAAGGGGCCTGGACCAGCGCACAGTCGCTCGCCCGGCTGCGCTGGCCCTGGGCGCCAGTGGTCGCCGAACATATCCGGATGCCGGAGCAGCATGAGCGCTGGCTGTTCTCGCGCCTGCCCGAATGGTCGGAAGGCGCGCCACGCCCGGCGCCGCGCACCATTTCGATCGATGCGGCGGAGACGCAGGAGCGGCTGACCCGGTTGACCGGCAGCGCCGCCGAACAACGCCCGGGGCAGCGCGCCTATGCCGAGGCGGCGATCGAAGCGTTCGAACCGCGCATGGTGCGCGACGCGCCGAACATGGTGCTGGCCGAGGCGGGGACCGGGATCGGCAAGACGCTCGGCTATCTCGCTCCGGCCTCGCTCTGGGCGGAAAAGGCCGGCGGCGCGGTGTGGGTATCGACCTTCACCAAGGCACTGCAGCGGCAATTGGCGCATGAAACCGTGCGGCTCTACCCCAATGCCGAGATACGCAAGGCCAAGGTCGTGACGCGCAAGGGGCGGGAGAATTATGTCTGCCTGCTCAACCTGGAGGATGCGCTGCAGGGCGGGTTCGCGGGGCGAGCGGCGGTGCTGGCGCAGCTGGTCGCGCGCTGGGCGGGGTATAGCGCGGATGGCGACATGGTCGGCGGCGACTTGCCCGGCTGGCTGCCGACCCTGTTCCGGCGCAACGGGCCGACCGCGCTGACTGACCGGCGCGGCGAGTGCGTCTATGCCGGCTGCCCGCACTACCGGAAGTGCTTCATCGAACGCGCCGCGCGGAGCAGCGCGGAGGCGGATATCGTCATCGCCAACCATGCGCTGGTGATGGTCAATGCCGCACGCGGCCGCGAAACGGCGAGCCGGCCGACGCGCTATGTATTCGACGAGGGGCACCATATCTTCGATGCGGCCGACGCGATGTTCTCGACCGCACTGACCGGCCAGGAGACGATCGAGCTGCGCCGCTGGGTGCTCGGACCCGAATCGGGCAGTCGCGGCCGGCGGCGCGGGCTTGCCGCGCGGCTGTCGGATGTCGCCAGTTATGACGAACAGGGCGCGCGGGCGATCAGCGATGCGGTGACCGCGGCGCAGGGGCTGGCCGGCGAAGGCTGGCTGCAGCGGCTGGGCGAGGGCGCGCCGTTCGGGCCGATCGAGGCGCTGCTCGCGGCAGTGCGCGGGCTGACCTATGCGCGTGCCGAGACCGAAGGCGATGCCGGATACGGCCTGGAGACCGAGCTTGCCGAACCCGATGCGGCGCTGATCGAAGCGGCCGGACCCGCTGCCCATGCGCTCGATGCACTGGTCAGGCCGCTGGTCGCGCTCGGGCGGCGGCTCGAAGCGGTGCTAGCCGAAGCGCCCGACTGGCTCGATGGCCAGGCGCGGGCAAGAGTCGAGGGGGCGGTCGCATCGCTTGGCTGGCGCGCGGAGACGGTCGCGGCCTGGCTCTCGCTGCTTGCGCGGATCGGCGGCCCCGCCAGCCCGGATTTCGTCGACTGGCTCGCGGTCGACCGGATCGAGGGGCGCGATTACGATATCGGGCTGCACCGCCACTGGCTCGATCCAAGCAAGCCATTCGCCGAGACGGTGCTGAAACAGGCGCATGGTGCGCTGGTCACGTCCGCAACATTGCGCGGCGGCGGCGACTGGGAGGTCGCCGAGGCGCGGACCGGCGCGCATCACCTGGTGAAGCCCGCCGCGCGGTTCGAGGCGGTCAGCCCGTTCGATTATGCGTTGCAGGCCGAAGTGCTGATCGTCACCGATGTGAAGCGCGGCGACACCGGCGCGCTGGCTAATGCCTATGCACGGCTGATGTCGGCGGCGGGTGGCGGCACGCTGGGCCTGTTCACCGCGATCCGGCGGCTGCGCGCGGTGCATGCGCGGATCGCCGACCGGCTGGCGCGCGACGGGCTGTCGCTGCTCGCGCAGCATGTCGACCCGATCGATACCGGCACCCTGGTCGATATTTTCCGCGACGACGCCTCGGCTTCGCTGCTCGGCACCGATGCGCTGCGCGACGGGGTCGATGTGCCGGGCCGGTCGCTGCGGCTGGTGGTGATGGAGGGCGTGCCCTGGCCCAAGCCGACCGTGCTGCACGCCGCCCGCCGTCTGGCCGGCGGCGGCAGCGCCTATGATGACCGGATCGTGCGGGCGCGGCTGGCACAGGCATTCGGGCGGCTGATTCGGCGCGCCGACGATCACGGTGCATTCGTGCTGCTGTCCGCCGCGATGCCGTCGCGGCTGCTCGCCGCCTTTCCGCCGGGCGTGCCGATCGCCCGCGTGACCCTTGACGAAGCGGTGGCGCGCGTCTCGCGTCTTCCTTCCGTCATCGAAAATGGGCATGAGGCCCGCGACGCCACCGGTGAGCACATCAGCGGTGACGGGGATGAGGGTTTGGAGATGCGACCGGCGCCATGAAGACACTGACGCTGCTCCGCCACGCCAAATCCGGTTGGGACGACCCGGTCGCGCGCGATTTCGACCGCCCGCTGAACGGCAAGGGCAAACGCGCCGCCGTGATGGTCGGCCGGCACATGAAATCGCTTGGCCTGACCTTCGACCATGTCGTCGCATCGCCCGCGGTCCGCGTCGCCGAGACGCTCGACGAAGTGGTGGTCGGCTATGGCGAAGCGCTCGCCCCGCATTGGGACCGACGCATCTATCTCGCCTCGGCCGTGACCTTGCTCGACGTGATCCACGGCCTGCCCGACACGGCCGATCAGGTCCTGTTCGCCGGGCATAATCCCGGGCTCGAGGACCTGGTGCTGATGCTGGTCCCCGACACGCTGGCCGAGCCGCTGCGCGACGAGGTCGAGCAGAAATACCCGACCGCGACGATCGCCGAGCTGCGCTTCGAGTCCGGCACCTGGTCCGATGTCGCGGCGGGCACGGCGCGGCTTACCCGGTTCATCCGGCCGCGCGACCTGGATCCGGCACTGGGTCCCGACGACTGAGAATTTCCGAGTCGCAACCGACCGTGCTGGCTGTTCCTGGCTGTTATTTCGCAAAAACATTTTTTGCTGGCTGTTATGTTGGATTTTGGGAGTGAATTTATAGTTATTTCTCAAATGCTTAGGTAAGAGCTGGCTGTCATTGGGTAACAGCCAGCGAACAGCCAGTTATCAGCCAGCGAACAGCGAACGACGCTGGCTGTTCTGATCGAAAACAGCCAGCGCAGAATCGTTTAACATTTCCCAGTCATGTCAAAGAGCGCGGCAGCCCCTGCCGGGTCCGCCTTGCATGGTTCTTCCACGATCGCAGACCGGATTGAATCGGCGGTCAGTCCTTTTTTTCGAGCAAGCCCTTCAGCCCGGCCAGCGCGCCGAGCGGCTTGAGCTCATCCTCACTGATCACGCCCGCCGCGCGCAGCGCCGCGGCGGCATTCGGTCCGCGCGGGAAGGGATCGAGCGCCAGCATCATGGTTTCCGCCGCCGCTTCGCCCAGGTCGATCGCCGATCCGGCATAGAATATCGTGTCGAGCACATCCTCGGACAGCTCGATTTCCTCCTCATCGACAGCCCCGTCGACGATGAAGCGCAGCGCAACGTCCTCCTCGACCGTGGCGGGAATCGGATCATCGGTAACCGAACAGGCCTGCACCACCGCAGCCGAGACATGGCCGCGCGCGACAATGCCCGCCGGCTCGCTGCGCACTTTGAACTCGCCCTCAAGCCGTTCGATCGCAATCAAGCCGAAGCGCGCGGCGAGCGCAGCGCGTTCGGTGTCGTTCGCGGCGATGGAGATGCTGCGTTCGCCAGCGCCAAAGGTATCGATCCGTTCGAGGCGAGAAAATTCGGGCGCGCTCATGGCAATTGCCCCGCGATCACCGACCCGAGCGGCAGCGCGGTGAGCGCCGTATCGAACCCGAGCAGCGCGTCGCGCACATGACCGACCGCCGGCGCGCCCGGATCCTCGCCGCGATACAGGTTGCGCAGCAGCGCCGGCGCCAGATCACCCGCAACGAGCCCGTCGCGATAGGCGCCGATTCGCCCGCCCAGCATGCTCATCATCTTGCCGATATGCTTGCCGACCACGACATCGCCAATGCCCAGTTCGCGCAGCTGCCCGTCCATGTCGTCGACGAAACGCTCAGTGAGCAGCGCGCTGGTCGCGGCCCCGGCCGGATCCTTTTCGAGCCGCAGCACGACGAACGACAGGATCGCCGCCACCATGTCGAAGCGGCCATCGACCGTGTCCGGCACCTGTCCGTCGAGGTACCAATGCGGTTCCCGCGCCCGCGTCACCACCGCATTATAGAGCGACAGCGCGCCTTCGGTCCGGCCCCCGAACATTCTCGCCATCCACCCCATCTCGACTCCAAACTGCCCCAAACGGCCCTGCGCCCTTGTTTGGCCACGAAGCTCGGCATATTGAGACGAACGCTCCGCGATGCAATGCGCATCTCGGCGCGTTTAGCTTTGTGTGCGTAGTGCCCCCTCTGGGAGAGTTTGATGAGCGTCGCCGCAGCCCGATTCACGAAGGGCCGATTGATGATGGGTGCCGCGCTTGGCCTCGCAACCCTGGCGTCCGGCGCCTGCACACCGCTGCGCGCGCATCAGGGCTATATCATCGATGCCGACCTGGTGAACTCGGTTCAGCCCGGCGTCGATAACCGCAATTCGGTGCTGCAGACGCTGGGCAAGCCCAGCTTCACCAGCCAGTTCAACCAGGGCGACTGGTATTATGTCGCCCGCGACACGCGTAATTTCGCCTATAACAATCCCAAGGTCACCTCGCAGATCACGCTCCGCGTGATGTTCGACCAGAACGGGACCGTGACCGGCGTGAGCCGTGGCGGAGTCGAGCAGATCGCCTCGATCAGCCCATCGGGCGAGAAGACGCCGACGCTGGGCCGCAAGCGCGGCCTGTTCGACGAACTGTTCGGCAATATCGGCACCGTCGGCGCCATCGGTGGCCCGCCGGGCGGTGGCGGCGATCGCGACCAGCCGTAAGGGCTTTTTTTCCAGGACTTCGCGAAAGAGCGAAGTCCTGGACGGTACCGGCCCGCTCCCCAGCCTTACAATTTCCTGACTGACTCGTTCCCGCTCCATTCAGCGCGGCCCGGCAAAAAGGGCGCGTGGCGTCGCGTTGTCCATGCGTCGCCGACCAACAATGGAGCAAGACCATGCGTAAACTGATCATCGCGGCGCTTATCGGGGCCACTGCCTTTCCCGTCGCCGCCAGCGCACAATCGCAAGGCGAAGTCCGCCGCGACCGGCAGGATCTCCGCCAGGAACAGCGCGAACTGAATCGCGCCTATCGCCATGGGGACCGTCGCGACATTCGCGAGCAGCGCCGCGACGTGCGCGAGGCACGCCAGGAACTGCGCGAGGATGTTCGCGACCGCAATCGCGCCTGGGGCCGCAACGATTGGCGCGGCTATCGCGACCATAATCGCGCCATCTATGCCCGCGGCAACTGGAACGCGCCGTTCCGCTACACTGCGTTCCGCCCCGGCATCCGTATTGCGCCGAGCTATTTCGGGTCGCGCTATTACATCGCCGATCCGTGGCGCTATCGCCTGCCCAATGTTGGCCGCAACCAGCGCTGGGTACGTCATTATAACGACGTGATCCTGGTCGATACGCGGCGCGGCGTGGTGGTCGATGTGATCCGCAACTTCTACTGGTAAGCGACTGATGGCGCCCGGCAGCTGACCTGCCGGGCGCCCAATCATGCGCGATCCCGGTCCTGCACATTCAGCGGATCGTGAAGACGATCTGATCGACCACCCGGCCACCGACATCGACCAGGCTCAGCCGGTGCCGTCCGGGACCTGCCAGCACCAGCGGATGCGAATCCGCCGCGCCGAGATCGCGCTTGTCGAGCCGCAGGCGGTGCGCCGTGACCTCGCCAGACACGCCGATCGCCAGTCTTTGCCGGTCGGGCGGGATATCCGGGTCGATCGCATAGACGCTGCCCGACACCGGATTGATGATGCGCGGACGGCGCGCCCCCTCCGGTGCGACCGCGATCTGCGTCTGGGCCGTGCCGGCAAGGAAATATTCCCGCCGCGGCTGCTCGATCGCATTGGCGAAGCGGATCGTGCGTTCTTCGATTCCGGCCGGACGCTTGGGCCGCGCGCCCGCGCGATCGGCATGGAGCGCAAGCATCAGGTCGCGCCACACCGGCGCCGCGCCGCTCGTACCCGACACTGCGCGCATCGGATCGCCCTCCAGATTGCCGACCCACACCGCGACGGTGAAGCGATCGGAAAAGCCGATGCACCAATTGTCGCGCATCGCCTTCGACGTGCCGGTCTTGACCGCCGCCCAGAAGGGCAGGCGCAGCGCGCTGTCGAGCCCGAAAGTCCCGGCACGGGCATTGGCGTCGGCGATCATGTCCGACACCAGCCAGGCCGCCTGCGGCGAGGTGACGGTGCGCGGCGCCGGGCGCGGATCATCGGCGGTAAGACGAAGCGGCGTCCAGCGGCCGCCATTGGCGAGCGCACGATAGGCATCGGCCTGTTCGAGCAGAGTCACTTCGGCCGACCCGAGCGCGAGGCTGAAGCCGTAATAATCGCCGTCCTCGGTCATGCCACGATAGCCGGTGTCCCATAGGCGATCGCGGAACGGCTCGACCCCGACCAGCAGCAACGTCCGCACCGCCGGCACATTGAGCGAGCCGGCGAGCGCGCTGCGCGCCGAGACCGGCCCCTTGAAGCCGCGGTCGTAATTCTGCGGCACGTAAAGACCCGAGGCGGTATCGAGCTGCACCGGTGAATCGTCGAGGATCGAGGCCGGGGTGAGATAGCCCTTTTCGATCGCCTGAGCGTAGAGGAACGGCTTGAGCGTCGATCCGGCCTGGCGATAGCTCGACGCGCCGTCGACCGCCGGTGCGGTCGACGCGCCGCCGATTCCGCCGACATAAGCCAGCACATCGCCACTGGCATTATCGACCACCACCACCGCACCGTCGCGCGCGCGCGTGCCGCCCAGCCCCTGGAGCTGGCGGCGCAGCGCAATCGTCGCAATGCGTTGCAGCCGCGCCTCGAGCGTCGTCTTCACGCGCAGGCCGGCTTTGGTCAGCAGCCGCTGGCTGAGATGCGGCGCAAGGCCGGGATCGAGCGCGAGGCTGCGCGCCGGGCCGAGCATCGACGCCGCCTCACCGGGGAAACGTGAGCAATCCCGATCATGCGATAGAGCACAGGCACGGCGCGCGACAAGGCGCGGATCGGCTTGCGGATTAGGCAATAGTGCCGCGAGCAGCAGCGCATCGTCGCGGGCGAGCGTTTCGGGCGTCTTGCCGAACAGGCCGAGCGCCGCCGCGCCGACCCCCTGCGCCTCGCCCCGGAAACCGGCCAGATTGAGATAGGCCTCAAGGATCTGGTCCTTGCTCCAGGCGCCGTCTATCGCCCAGCCGGCGCGCATCTGGCGCAATTTGTCCCAGATTCCGCGCGATCCCGGATCGGCGAGGCTGGGCGAGAGGAAGCCGGCGACCTGCATCGAGAGCGTGCTCGCACCGCGGTGCCGCGTGCCGCGGATGCGGTCGCGCAGCGCGCCGATCAGCGCAAGGCCATCAACCCCGCCATGGCTGTAGAAACGCCGGTCCTCGGCCGCGATCAGCGTGTCACGGGTGACCGGTGAGACCTTGTCCAGCGGCGTCCAGGCGAGGCGACGCGCCGCGAAATCGACCCGGGCGGAATCGATCAGCACACCGTTGCGGTCGTAAAGCCATGATTCGGACGGATGCCAGCCGGAGCGGACCTGCACATAGTCAGGCAAAGGCGGCGGCTGAGTGGCATAATCGCCAGCGGCGACCAGGCCGATCGCTGCCGCCAGCCCGGTCAGGGTCAGCCCCTTCCGGCTGGTGAGCGCCGCCCACCAGCGTTTCGGCTGTACCTGGCGCAGCGCCGCCTCACCCCTGTCCCCCAGCCGAAGCAGGGCGGAACGGCCTTTCGACAGGCTCAGGGAGAGCGAGCGCCTTGGATCAGGGTCAGGCACACCTCACCGTTGGGCCACCGTCACCGGCGCATTGGGCAGCTGCGCGCGGATCGCGGGCGAATACATCGCCTCGACCCGCGTCGGCGGCAGGCTGAACCGGCCGGCGCCGTTCATGCGCATCAGATAGACGATGGTGAAGCTGCCGCGCGGCACCCAGGCGAAATAGCCGCGCCAGGAATCGCGCCGCCGCTCGACATAAGAGGCCTGCACGCCGACCTGCACATCCCATAGCTTGCCGTCGCCATCAGCCGCCGTGAAGCTCTCGCCGTCACCGGCCTTGGCCTGACCGGCGAGAATCTGCGACTGGCCGCCAAGATTGCCGACGATCGTCGCGCCCGCCGGGATCGGGTCATTGACCACAACCCAGTTGCGTTCGGCCGAGGCCTCGACCGTGATCGTCACCTTGACCACATCGCCGCGGGTCAGCGTGCCGGGCGTGCGCGCCTGCACGATCTCGGTCTTCTTGGCCATTTTATAGCCGGCGAAGAGCGGTTGTTTGAGCGGCACCGCCGCCGAGACCGAGACCATTGCCCAGGGGCCGGCGGAACCGGCCTGTGCCATTTTCAGCGGGGTGGTCACCGCCGGCAGCGGGAACGACGCCTTGCGCAAATCGACCGCGAGCGGCCAGGAACGGGTAACCGTGCCTGAGCCGAGCGACAGGGTGGTCGGGCCAGTGATCGCCGATGCCGGATAAAGCTCACCGAATTTGCGCGCGGCGATCGTGCCCCAGGCATTGGCGGTGGTCGTATCCCAATGGCCGCGCAGCTGACGCAGGCTGACCCCGACCATCATCTTCGGCGCATCGTCCTGCCAGCCGGGCCGGCCGAGCGTCGCGATGACCGCCTTGATCGACGCCTCATCGCCCGAGGACATCAGCCACCAGGGCGCGTTGCTCTGATCCGATAGGTCGAGCCTGGTGCCTTCATAGACCAGGCGCGTGCGCAGCACCGATTCGGCGTTCGATTTGAGCGCGGCGGCATTGGCGATACCGGGAATGCGATCAAGCGCCACGAGATAGTCGGCGAGCATGCTGGTCGGCATTTCATTCGGCGGGATGCCGAGCTGGCCGAGCATGCCCGGCGACGCCGCGCCCTGCCGCGCCAGGGCGGTCAGCGCGGCAACGCGCTGCAGCCGGACATCGCCATATTGTTCATGCCGCAAGCGTCCGTCGAGCACGGCCTTCATCGCCTCGATCATCCGCGTGCGCGGCGCTTCGGGGATCGGCAGGCCGGCCTCGGCGGTCATCGACAGGACATAGGCGGTCAGCGCCTCCGACCCGGTCAGGCTGTCCGACGGCCAGTAGCGCAACAGCCCGTCCGATGCCTGATAGGTCGGTATGCTCGCCGCGAGCCGCGTCCAGGCGCCGCCATCACCCAGCGCGACCGCGCGCGACAGCGTCTGTTCGAAGCATTCGTAGGGATAGGCGGTCATGAAGGCGCGAACGCCCTGCAGTGGCGGCTGGAGCGTATCGTCGAGCCGGATATCGACCACGCCGCGACCGGGCAGCGCGCCCGCCGGCGGTGCGATCGCGATCGACGTATCGGTGCCGACGCGTGCGAGCGTCGCCGCCCACACTTCGACCGGGACCGCCGGAATGACATCCTGGCTGACCGTGATCTGGTCGACCGCCTTTTTGCCGTCCGCGACCGCCTTCACCTGCCAGCGCAAGGTCGCGATATTTTCCGGCGCCGTCAGGTTCCACGCGACCGGCACCGCGCCGCCCGCCGGGATGGTCACGGTGAGCGGACGGCCTTCAGCCACGCGCGGCGACACATCGACCGTCGCGGTGACCTTCATCGGCTTGTCCGAACCGTTGCGCAGCGTGAACGCCGCGGCATAGAAATCGCCCGATCGGACCAGAGTCGGCATGCCGGCAAAGATCGACAGATCCTGTGCGGTGCGCACCGCCGCCATGCCGGTGCCGAACAGATCGGCGCCGTCGGTTGCGATCGCAACCAGCTTGAACGAGCTCAGCGCGTCGGACAGCGGCACCGGAATCCGCGCCCTGCCCTTCGCATCGAGGGTGACGCGGCCCTTCCACAGCAGCACCGGCTGGAAATTCTCGCGATTGAGGCCCGACAGGTCGCCACCGCCGCCGCCGCCGGCCTCGACCGCCTTGCGGCCATAATGGCGCTTGCCGACGACCTGCATCTGCGCGGTCGAGGTCAGCACCGAGAGCGAGCGTTCGCCCATCATCGCGGTCAGCAGGTCCCAGCTGTCATTGGGGGCAAGCTGCAGCAGCGCTTCGTCCACCGCGACAAACGCGACATCGGCGGTGGCGGCCGGCTTGCCGTCAGGCGCGTTGACCTGGACATCGACCTGCGCTGTGTCGCGCGCGGCATAGCGTTCCTTGTCCGCCTTGACCGCAACCTGCAACTTGTGCGTGTCCCAGCCGACCTTCACCTTGGCGATGCCGAGGCGATAAGCAGGCTTGGCGAGATCGACCAGAGCGGTCGGCTCCTGTCCTTCAGGCGGTCCGCTCGCCAGCCCGAGGCTTTGCGCAATACCGTTGACCCAGCTCCAGAAGCCGCTTTGCACACGGCCGCGCACCGCCATGACCGAGACGAAGACGTCGGGCGCATAGCTGCCCGGCATCTTCACCTCGACCACCGGATCCTTGCCCGACAGCGTGGTGACGAAGCTGGACAGAACGCCTTCGCGCTCGACCGTGACCAGGGCGGTCGCTTCGCGGAACGGCATGCGCACCTGGAAGCGTGCGGTTTCGCCGGCTTTATAATCGGTGCGTTCGGGGACCACGTCCATGCGATCGCCATTGTCGCCGCCGAACCACCAATCGTCATCGCCGGCGAGCCAGACCGAGCGCGTCGCACGTGCGACATTGCCGTTCGCATCGCTGGTCGTCGCCACGGCATAGACTTCACCCGACACGCCCGGATCGGCCGAGCATTGCGCCAGGCCCTGTGCATCGGTCGTCGCGCTGCACGTCGCCGAGAGCTTTTCGGTGCGCATCTGATTGTCATAGGCGTAGAAGCCGCCGATCAGCCGGCGCCGCGCGGTCAGCACCTTGCGGCTGTACAGCGCGACCGAAATTTTCTGGTTGGCGATCGGCTTGTTCGAGGTGTCGAGCGCGACGAAGCGCAGGCGCAGATCGTCCTGCTTCATCAGCCAGCCATCGGTCTTCACGCCGAGCTGCACCGCCGAGGCATAGATCGGGATGCGCCGCGACGCGGTCAGCACTTCGCCATTGGCGTCCTGATAATCCATCTCGACCAGCATATCGGCGCCGTTTTCGAGCGCCGGCACGTCAATCGTGGTGCGCGAGGTGCCGTCGCCGCCAAGCGTCGCGGGGAGCGTCTGAGTCGGCGGCAGTGGCGTCGATTGCTCCTCGCCATCGCCATTGAGCGGCTTCACGCCTTCCTTGATGTCCTCGCCGCCGAAGCTGAACGCTTCATAGCCCTCGGGATTGGCGCTGCGCCCGAACCAGCCGACGCGCATATCGACCGCAAGGTTCGACGCACCGCCACCCGAGAGATAGCCGACGAACAGGTCGAGCGGCATGGTCTTGGGGCGGATTGCGGCTTCCTTCGGACCGGTCACGGTCGCGCGCATCGTCGGCAGCTTGTATTCGTCGACCTTGAACGACTGGCCGGTATAGATCGTGCGGTCCCCGGTGATCACCTGCAGGTCGTAATCGCCCATCGGCGCGCCCTGCGGCGCACTCCATTCGGTCTCGCCCACGCCGCTGTCGTCGATCGTCAGCGGCAGGTCGAACTGGGTGTCCGAACCGCGATGCGACAGGCGCAGCGTGCCGGTAAAGGCGGGCGTCTTTTCAAAGCCGTTACCGATCGGCTTGCGCACGATATGCTTCATATGGACCGTCTCGCCCTGGCGGACGAGCGCGCGATCGAACACGGTGTGGAGGATTTCCGACTTGGCTTCGTAGCCATAGGGCAAGTCGAAATCATAGGGCCGGATGCCGTCGCCCCAGGCGGTCAGGGTGAAGCTGAAATCGTCGCCGGCGCGGGCCGAGATCATCAGCGGTCCGGTATTGCCATTGTCGCAGCTGCCATAGGTTTGCGGCTCGGGCAGGCCGGGCGGCACGAACAGCCCGCCGGCCTTATCGGTCACGCCGCGCGCGAGCAGCCGGCCGCTGCAGCTGTCGGTGATGCGCACCTCGGCATCGGCCATTGGCTTGCCGCTATCGAGCTGAGTCACCCAGGCAAGGCTGCGTTCGCGGCCCCATTTGAAATGCACCGCCATGTTGGTGACCAGAGCGGCGCTGGCAACATAGCGCGGCGCCTTGCGCCCGAGCAGCGCCTGGCCAAGCACGGGACTGGCCAGCTCCACGACATAGAATCCGGGCTTGGCCAGGTTGATCCCGACGACCTCGAAATCCTTGCCCTTGCCGGGCAGCGGCACTTTCAGCGCCGTGGCCGACCCGCCGGCGAGGATTGGCGCCGCACCGGTATTGTTGATGCGGAGGTCTTCCCCGCCGCGCTTGATCGTCTCCGATTTTTCGTCATCGGCGTCGTCGACGATGCGCAGCCAGTTGGCGATCTGTCCGTCCGATGCCTCGACGCGCAGGCTTTGCCCGGCAACGGCAAGATTCGAACCCTGCAGGCTATCCTCGATATTGCGCACGGTGACCGGCAGGATGCCGCCCTCCTTCGCCTCGATGATGCCGAAGGGGGCGGCGAATTTCACCAGCGGCGGCGCTTCGTCGAACCGGACGTCGAGCGGGAAGCGCTCGGCATTGGCGAGCGGGCGGCCGCTTTCGTCCTTGAGACCCGCCGGCAGTGTCAGTTTCGCGGCGGTCGATGCCGGTAGCGGTGCGGCGAAGTCGATATCGCTGATCGTCGCCTTTTTCTTGTCGTCGTCATCGAACACCGGCGCGATCGTCTTGCCGTCGGCAGTGGTGATGCTGATCTGCTGCGCGTCGGTCATCGCGATCGGCGCGGTGAAGCGGACATGCGCCTTTTCGACCGGCGAACAGCCCGCCTGGGCATTGACGCGGCTGCATTCGAAGCGCGCCGTGAACGGCTTGCGCACGGTATAGTCGAAGCGCTGATCGGCGCCCGCCAGCTTGCCGCCGGCGCCGGCAATGTTCGCGCCCCAGACCAGCGCGACATCGCGGCCGGGGGGCAGCGGACGGCGGCATTTGAGCGCGGTCACGCCTTCATAGGCCTTGGCGCGGTCCGCCGCCGAAGCGGGCACCGAGGCCGGCAGTCCAGCCGTTTCCAGGAAGCTGCGCACGTTCCAATTGTCGGTGCCCATCTTGCCGAGCAATTCGCCCGGCAGGCTGGCGGGCAGCACATCGACCGGAATCTTCTCACCGATGCCCTCGACCGAGCAATAGGCATTGGCGCCGACCGACGCGGCGGTCGCGGGCAGATTGGCGGCGACCAGGAAGGTCTGGTCCTCCTCGATCTCGCCGTCATAACGCTCCGGCAGGACAGCGCGGGCGACCGGCCCGCCGCTATCGACCTTGAAGCTTTGCTGGCCGGTAACGGCATAGCCCGACACGCTTTTCAGTCCGCCCTTGAGCTTGAACTCGCAGGTGGTACCGCCGGGCAGGCCGTTCTTGAATTCATGCACGAAGGTCTGCGGGTCGACCCAGCGGCCTTCGCCCGCGACCGGGCAGGTCACGTCGAACGGGCCGGTCGCGCGCGGATCGCCCAAAGCGACCATTGGCTGGCTGAAACGTGCGGTGAAGCGTTCGATCGCGCCGCCGCCAATGCCGGGTGTGGCAAGGATGACCTGGGGACTATTATCCCCAAAAGCCGCGACCGGTGCGAGCGCGAGGCCCAGCAGAGTGAGACGAATTGCCAGCTTCATCAAACGCTCCCCTTAGGCAGCGGGACGCTAAAGCGTCGGGCGCAGTGAAGTCCAGTACCGATTTCTCAGGCCGATTTTCTGAATAGGGCCGCTTCCGCCTGTCGCGCGAACAGGATAGTCATCATCGGCAATGGATCTTTACCTGCCCATCGCCAATTTGTCGGTCAATGCGCTCGTCATCATCCTGCTTGGCGGCGGGGTCGGCATCCTGTCGGGCATGTTCGGGGTCGGCGGCGGATTCCTGACCACACCGCTGCTGATCGTCTATGGCATTCCGCCGACCGTCGCTGCCGCATCCGCCGCGAGCCAGGTGACCGGCGCGAGCGTATCAGGGGTGTTCGCGCATGTCCGGCGCAAGGGCGTCGATTTCAAGATGGGCGGGGTGCTGGTCGCGGGCGGCGTGGTCGGCTCCTTTGCCGGGGCGGGGATCTTCCGGCTGCTCCAGGCGAGCGGCCAGATCGATACGGTGATCGCGGTGGTCTATGTCCTGCTGCTCGGGTCGATCGGCGGGCTGATGGCACGTGAATCGCTCCAGGCGATCAGCGCGTCACGCGGTGGCACCGCGCCCCAGGCACGCAAGCGCCGGCACCATCCGCTGGTCGCCGCGCTGCCGCTCCGGACGCGTTTCTATGCCTCGGGCCTCTATATTTCGCCGCTCGCGCCGTTGCTGCTCGGCTTCTTCACCGGCATCCTGACCATATTGCTCGGGGTCGGTGGCGGCTTCATCCTGGTGCCGGCGATGCTCTATCTGCTTGGTATGGGGACTCAGGTGGTGGTCGGCACATCGCTGTTCCAGACGCTGTTCGTGACGGCTGCCGCGACCATGGTCCATGCGACGACGACCAAGGCGGTCGATATCGTGCTGGCGGTGCTGCTGCTGCTCGGCTCGGTGGTCGGCGCGCAGGTCGGCGCACGCTTTGCCAATCGGGTGAAGCCCGAATATCTCCGCTTCGCGCTTGCCATCATCGTGCTGCTGGTCGCGGTCCGGATCGCGATCGGGCTCGGCTGGCGGCCCGACGAAATTTATTCGGTCGAATTGTCATGAAGCGGCTGGCGCTGCTCTTGTTCGCGCCATTGCTGATGGGGCAGGCCAAGCCCGTGCTGGTACCCGATGTTTCGCAGCGCAATATCGAGATCGCCTATTCCTTCACCGGCGCCGAACTGCTGCTGTTCGGTGCGGTTCTCTATCCCGGCGGCCGATTGCCAGGGGTCGAGAAACCGACCGATGTGGTGGTGGTGGTCAAGGGGCCGGTGCAATCGATCCTGGTGCGCGAGAAGGAAAAGGTCGCCGGTATCTGGGTCAATGCCGCGCGGCTGCGCTATCGGTCGGCGCCCAGTTTCTATGCGATCCTGTCGTCCCGGCCGATCGGCGACCTGGTCGATGACCGCACCCGCGCGATCTACGAACTCGGCCTGGGCAGCCTGCAATTATCGCCCGCGAGTAGTGCGCCGCCCGAAGAACAGGATCGCTTCGCCAGCGGCCTGGTCGATCTCAAGCGCCGGTCCGGCCTCTATTACGAAGCGCCGCGCGCGGTCGAGATCACTGACGGCGTGCTGTACCGCGCCCGCGTCACCATCCCCGCGCGCGTGCCGGTCGGGCGCTTCACCGCCGAAACCTTCCTGATTCGCGACGGCCGCGTGCTGGCCGCCGCGACGCGCGACATCGACATCCGCAAATCGGGTTTCGAACGCTATGTCGCGCGCGCCGCCGACAATCATTCGATCGCCTATGGCCTGGTCGCCGTCGCGCTTTCAGTGCTGTTCGGCTGGACCGCCGGCTATGTCGCGCGGCGTCTTTGAGAGAGTACGGGCCCGTAACGACCCGCACAAATACAGTAGAACCTTATGTTTACGAGTTTGCACCATAACGCCGCGGGGTAAACCCGGGGGACCACCCAGATGACGGAAATGTTGGGCAGCCAGGCTTTCGACAAGGCCGCGCCCGCAACGATGATGGCAAAGACGAAGGCCATATTGCCCGGCGCGCTGGGCGAAGCGATCGGCGTGGTGCTGGAGATCGCTGGATCGAGCAGCCAGGTGATGCTCGATCCCCGTGCGCTCGACACATTCGCGGACAGCCCCGACCCGGTCGTCGCCAGCGCCGGATCGGTCGGCAGCCAGATCAAGATGCGCGTCGGCAGCAGCTGGCTGATCGCCAATATCCGCTCGTTGCGGCTGGTCGAAGGTGCCCAGAACCGCATCGCCGCACAGGTCGATTTCCTCGGCGAAGGCGATGAGGAGAAGCTGACCGGCAAGCTGTACAAGTTCCGCCGCGGCGTCACGCGCTATCCTGTCCCCGGTACCCAGGTTTTCCCGGTATCGACCGCCGACCTGAAACAGGTCTACGCCGCCGACGATCGCGCTTTTATCGAGATCGGCACGGTCTACCCCACCCGCGATATCCGCGCGTCGCTCTATATCGACGCCATGCTCGGCAAGCATTTCGCGCTGCTGGGGTCGACCGGTACCGGCAAATCGACCAGTGCCGCGCTGATCCTGCACAAGATCTGCGAACTCGCCCCGCAAGGGCATATTGTGATGGTCGATCCACACGGCGAATATGCCGCCGCGTTCAAGACCAATGGCGCGATCTTCGACGTGTCGAACCTGCAGATGCCGTACTGGTTGATGAATTTCGAGGAACATTGCGAGGTTTTCCTGACCACGGCGGGTTCGGAGCGTCAGATCGACGCCGACATCCTCGCAAAATGCCTGTTGATGGCGCGCGCCAAGGGGCGGCTGGGGCAGGAAATCACCAAGCTCACCGTCGACGCGCCGGTCCCCTATCTGCTCAGTGACCTGACCAATCTGATCGGCCTGGAAATGGGCAAGATGGACCGCGCCGGCGACACCGCGCCCTATCTGCGCCTGCGCACCAAGATCGAGGAGATCAAGGCCGATCCGCGCTACAGCTTCATGTTCTCCGGCATGCTGGTCGCGGACACGATGGCGAGCTTTATCGAGCGCATCTTCCGCTTGCCCGGCGACGGCAAGCCGATCTCGATCATCGACGTATCGGGCGTACCGTCGGACATCACGTCCGTGGTGGTCGCCGTGCTGAGCCGCATGGTGTTCGACTTTGCGATCTGGTCGCGCAACGAGGCGCAGCGCCCGATCCTGCTCGTGTGCGAGGAAGCGCATCGCTACATTCCCAACGAACGCAATGCCGATACCTCGTCGGTCGGCCGTATCCTTAGCCGGATTGCCAAGGAGGGGCGCAAATATGGCGTCTCGCTCGGCCTGATCACACAGCGTCCGTCGGATCTGGCCGAAGGCGTGCTGTCGCAGTGCGGCACGATCATCTCGATGCGGCTGAACAATGACCGCGACCAGGCGTTCGTGCGCGCCGCGATGCCCGAAGGCGCGCGCGGCTTTCTCGATTCGATCCCCGCACTGCGCAACCGCGAATGCATCATCTGCGGCGAGGGTGTCGCCATTCCGATCCGCGTGTCGTTCGACGGGCTGGAAGAGAATAAGCGCCCGGCATCGGACGATCCGCTCTTCTCCGAATTGTGGCGCGAAGTCGGGTCGGAGGATCAGATCATCGGCCGCACGATCAAGCGCTGGCGCTCGCAGGGGCGGTAATCGGGCGTTTCGATCACCCTCGACCAGACGAGATATGGGACACCGGTTGTTGCGTATCTTCGGGCGGGCTTTGGACGATCGAATCACGCGGTCGGATGGGCGGTCGAGTGAGATATGGGACACCCCCAGTCGCACATCTCCGGCGTCCGCCATGGCGACATATCCCATGTGAATCAATGACTTAGAAGAATTTCAATAGTGCCGCCTCGTCACGGGACAAGAGGAGGCACGGCCGGCTACGAACCAGCGAACCGTCAGCGGCCGCCGGGACGGACCGACATCAGCGACGCGACGCGCGCCTTGAAGGCCTTGAGCGTTGCGCCCGACAGCTGCGCCATGGTGGTGAACGAGACCGAACGCGGGTTGATCGCCACGCCGTTCTTCCACAATTCATAATGAAGATGCGGCCCGGTCGACATGCCGGTCGAGCCGACATAGCCGATCACCTGGCCGCGCGCGACGCGTGTGCCCGGGCGCACCGCAATGCGGCTCATATGGCCATAGCCAGTGGCCATGCCGCCGCCATGCATTAGCTTCACGAAATTGCCATAGCCGCCATTGCGCCCGGCCAGCGCCACCACGCCGTCCATCGCGGCATAGATTGGCGAGCCATAAGCGGCCGCGATATCGAGCCCCTTGTGCATCCGCGCGGTACGCAGAATCGGATGGATGCGAATGCCGAAGCCGGAGGTCAACCGACCGGCGACCGGCATGCCCATCGTGCCGCGACGCTCGCCCACGCCATTGGCCTCGAACCATTGTTCGCGGCCTTGGTCGCCCCATTTGACCAGCTGGATCTTCTTGCGGCCCTGATCGAGACCCGCATACATCAGCTCGCCGAGCTGGACTTCGCCGGTCGCGGCGCGCGCCTGTTTGAGCACGAAGTCGAAGGTATCGGCGGATCCCACATCGCGGCCGATCGAGATGCGCGACGCGATCGCCTTGATATAGGCTTCGACTGCCTTGGCCGGAGCGCCGGCGGCGCGCGCCGAGCGGTACAGGCTCGATCCCACCAGCCCCTGGATGCGCAGCGGCGTATGGTCGACGGCAATTGCCTGACGAGTCAAAGCGAGCGTGTCGCCATTGCGGTTAAGCAGAACCTTGAGATCGAACTTGGCGCGGAATGCCAGTTTTTCGAGCGGACGAGCGACGGTGCGGTCGGGGCGACGCCCGAGCGTCATGTCGATCCGTGTGCCCGGCCGGATGTCGCCGAGCGCGATCGCGCCCGAAACCAGCTGCGCCGCATCACCGGCATCCGCCCTGGAGACGCCGGCGCGCTCAAGCGCACGCGCGAAGCTGTCGCCCTGGCCAAAGGTCAGCACGACATCCTGAATCGGGCGTTCCGGGCGTTCGGCAAGCGGTGCGACCATGTCATTCGCCGCCATGTGCCGGCCGGTCGCCGCCCCCCAGGCAAGCGGCGCGATCGACTGAGCGCGCGCCTCGTCCCATTCGCTGCCCGACAGCGGCGGCGGAACATCGCCGAGGACCGGGCGATCGAAGCCGGGCGACAACAGGCAGGTCGTGGCGATCAGCGCGGTGCACGTCGCAGCGCCGCGCCACCAGTCGGCCGAGCCGATCTGCGATCCGAGATCGGGCGCCCAGTCGATCCGGGCAATGGCCGCGCGAAGCCGGTCAAGGGTCGAGGGCATCGCGGGAACGAACGCGGCGCGGCCGAACGACAGGGTAGCCGTGCCACCTGCCTGATCCAATCCATGATCGCTGCGTAAAAACAAGGCGATAGTTCCCCCACGCCACTCGTCGCCGCTCACCCCCGGGCTCGCGTCGACTGACTGTGGCGCGGAAATACTAAAGTCAAATTAAGGAATGTTCCGTAGCCAAAGCCGTAAGGTCAACCGTTCAGACGCTGCGGCGAAGCGATTTTTTTACCGGAACTTTCAACCATCTTAATTGCTTGGCCGCGATTTCCGCTTTGACCGGGTTGCGCCGGCGCGGCACTGCGACGATGTTCGTCATTGCCATGAGCCGCGCCGACCACGCCCCGCCCATCACCGCCGTGCTGGGCCCGACCAATACCGGCAAGACGCACCTCGCGGTCGAGCGGATGTGCGGCCATTCGAGCGGCATGATCGGCTTCCCGCTGCGGCTGCTGGCGCGCGAAGTCTATGACCGGGTCGTCAAGCTGAAAGGCGCGTCGCGCGTCGCGCTGATCACCGGCGAAGAGAAGATCGTGCCGAAGGACGCGCGCTGGTTCCTGTGCACGGCGGAGAGCATGCCGCTTAACCGTGATCTCGCCTTTGTCGGGATCGACGAGGCACAGCTCGGAGCGGATTCGGAGCGCGGCCATGTCTTCACGGACCGGCTGCTGCGCGCTCGCGGCCGCGAGGAGACGATGATCCTCGGCTCCGAAGCCCTTCGTCCCATGCTGAAAGCATTGGTGCCGGAGGCGGATATCCAGAACCGTCCGCGTTTCTCGACCCTGAGCTATGCCGGGGCGAAGAAAATCTCGCGTTTGCCCAAGCGGTCGGCGATCGTCGCGTTCAGCGCCGAGGAAGTCTATGCCGTGGCCGAGATGCTGCGGCGGCTGCGCGGCGGCGCGGCGGTGGTGATGGGTGCCTTGTCGCCGCGCACGCGCAATGCGCAGGTCGCGATGTTCCAGGCGGGCGAGGTCGATTATCTCGTTGCGACCGATGCGATCGGCATGGGCCTGAACATGGACGTCGCGCATGTCGCCTTTGCCAGCCTCAACAAGTTCGACGGGCATCGCCAGCGCCGCCTGACCGTCGCCGAGATGGCGCAGATCGCCGGGCGTGCCGGGCGGCACCAGCGCGACGGCACGTTCGGCGCACTGGTCGAGCAAGGCCCGGGCGCGTTCATGCCGGAGGAAGTGCTGGCGATCGAGGAGCATCGCTTCCCGCGGCTCGACTTCCTCTATTGGCGCGACGGCGAGCCCGATCTGTCGAGCATCGACGACCTGATCGCCGCGCTGGAGGCGCGGCCCGGCAACCGCGCGCTGCGCGCCGCGCCCGAGGCAGTCGACCTCGCGGTGCTCAAACGCCTGGCGGGCGAGGACTGGGTGCGCGACCGGGTGCGGTCGCCGGCGATGGTCGCGCGGCTCTGGGCGGCCTGTGGCCTGCCCGATTTCCGCAAGCTCGGCGTCGATCCGCATGCCCGCTTCGTCGGGCGGGTGTTCGGTCATCTGAGCGAAGGGTCCGGCCATATTCCGCATCAATGGTTCGCGGATGAGATCACCCGGCTCGATACCGTCGCGGGCGATGTCGAAACGCTGGCCGGACGGATCGCGGCGGCGCGCAGCTGGGCCTATATCGCCAACCGCCCCGACTGGCTGGCCGACCCCGCGCATTGGGCGGGACGGGCAGGGGAGGTCGAGGAACGGCTGTCGGATGCCCTGCATCTCGGCCTGACGCAGCGTTTCGTCGACAAGCGCACCACCATGTTGCTGCGGCAGATCGGCGCGGACACGCGCGCCTTGCCGGTGGTGATCGGCGAGCAGGGCGAAGTGATGGTCGAGGATCATCCGATCGGCCGGCTCGACGGGTTCCGCTTCATTGTCGCACCCGATGCGCGGCACGGCGACAAGCGCCTGTTGCTCGCCGCGGCCGAACGCCGGCTCGGCGACGAACGCGCCCGGCGCGGCGCGGCGCTGGCCGGCGCGGACGATGCGGCACTGTCGCTCGTCGCTGATATCCGCAGCAAGCCGCTGCTCACCTGGAACGGGCTGACGGTTGCGGCGCTGGTGGCGGGGCCGTCGCTCGTCCGGCCGCGCGTAAAGCTCGACCCCGCGCTCGACTGCCTCGATTCGGCGATGCGTACGAAGATCGCGACGCGGCTCGATCGCTGGATCGCCGATCAGACCCGATCGCGATTGCCCGCGCTGGTTCAGCTGGACGCGGCCGCACGCGACGCGGCCGCCAGCCCGGCGCTGCGCGCCGTTTCCGCCGCCCTGGTCGATCGCGCCGGCCTTGCCGCGCGCATCGACCTGCAGGTGGCGGTCGATGGCCTCGACCCGGCGGCGCGCAAGCGATTGCGGGCGATCGGCATCACGATCGGTGCGCTCGACCTGTTCGATCCGCGCCTGCTGAAGCCCGCCGCCGCGCTATGGCGGCGCGCATTGCTTGCCGCGCGCACCGGCACAGTGATTGCCGAGGGACCGCCCGACGCCGCGACGGTGCTGGCGCGCGGCACGCCCGGCGCGACGCTTGAGTCCGGGTATCGCCAGATTGCCACCCAGGCGGTGCGCATCGATCTGGTCGAGCGCATCGCCCGCGCGGCCCATGATGCGCGGGCAGGGCGCCGTCCCTTCACGCCCGATCCCGCCCTTGCCACCTCGATCGGCGTTGCGCCCGCGACACTCGAACGGCTGATGGCCGGGCTGGGCTTTCGCGCCGCACCGCCCGAAAACGACCGGCCGCGCTGGATCTGGCGCGGTCAGACTCGCGCCAAGGTCGTACCGCCACCGCGCGACAATGCCTTCTCGGCGCTCGCCGATCTCGCCCTGTTTCGTGGATAGGTTTCGTGGATAGGTTTCGTGGCTGATTGTCATGCCTGACGGCGCAGCGATGCGTCTCGATCGCTTCTTGTGGTTCGCGCGGCTGGCCAAGACCCGCAGCGCCGCCCAGGCGATCGCTGCCAGCAGCCGGCTGCGTATCGATGGAAGGCCGATCGACCGGGCGCATGTCCCGGTCAGGATCGGCAATGTGCTGACCTTTCTCGGTCCTGGCGGCGTGCGGGTGATCCGGGTCGAAGCATTGCCACCCAGAAGAGGGCCAGCCCCTGAAGCCCGTTCCTGCTATACCGAGCTCACAGAGAGCTCCTTCGAAAATGCGCGATAGAGCGCATTTTATCGGTGCCAGCGGAATCTGAGAACGTCTCGCAGCAAGCCGCATCCGATTGACGGGGACGGAAGCGGCGCATAGCAGAAGCGGGTTATCTGCCCTTTTCGGGGCCTATTCGGGATACCGCCATGACCTACGTCGTCACCGACGCCTGCATCAAGTGCAAGTATATGGACTGCGTCGAGGTCTGCCCCGTCGACTGTTTCTACGAAGGCGAGAATATGCTCGTCATCAATCCAAGCGAATGCATCGATTGCGGCGTGTGCGAGCCCGAATGCCCGGCCGAGGCGATCCTGCCCGACACCGAATCCGGTCTCGAGCAGTGGATGGAACTCAACAACACCTTCTCCGCGCAATGGCCCAATGTCACGCGCAAGTCGGATCAGACTCCGGCGGACGCCGATGAGCACAAGGGCGAAGAGGGCAAGTTCGACAAATACTTCTCGGCCGAGCCCGGCACGGGGGACTGATCGAGGTCCGATGCTGCCCGATCTGGGTCGGTTTCAGCGTTAATTGCCTGTGTCCAGCCATGTTTGGCTGGTAATTTTATTACGACTGTGTTAAATAGCCGGAGACGGAAGGCACGGTTGCGCGTTCTTCCGATCTGGAGACGTACTGAAATCAACACTCCCCATCGCGCGACCCGGCACTGTTGCCGTCGCGCTTCTCCGGGGGCATCGGTCCACAGAAAGGCTCAACGGAATGGCTGCCAAGGCGCTGTCCTTCGACGTCGGCGATTATGTCGTTTACCCCAAGCACGGCGTTGGCCGTGTCATCGAGCTGCAGCGGCAGGAAATCGCCGGCATGCAACTCGAACTCTATGTGCTGCGCTTCGAAAAAGAGCGCATGACGCTCCGCGTGCCCACCAACAAGGCCGAGTCGGTCGGGATGCGCAAGCTTTCCTCGGATAAGACGCTGCGTGAGGCGCTCGATACGCTGACCGGCAAGCCGCGCGTCAAGCGCACCATGTGGTCGCGTCGCGCGCAGGAATATGAAGCGAAGATCAATTCGGGCGACCTGGTGTCGATCGCCGAAGTGGTCCGCGACCTGTTCCGTGCCGACGATCAGCCCGAGCAGAGCTATTCGGAGCGTCAGATCTTCGAAGGCGCGACCAGCCGCCTCGCCCGCGAACTCGCGGCGATGGAGCAGGTCGATGAGCCGACCGCACAGGAAAAGATCCTGGAGATTCTGCGCAAGGCCGCAGCGATCCACAACAAGGACAAGGTTCCCGCCTGATCGGGGCCTGACCTGACGAACGAAGAGGGCGGCCAGCAATGGCCGCCCTTTTTGCTTGCACCTCCGCTATTAAGTGTGTTATCCAACCAATACACAGTGGAGAGAGTTTCATGCGCCTGTTCGCCACCATCGCCGTCCTTCCGCTCGCCGCCTGCTCCTTCGGTTCGGATTCTGCCGATGCGAAACAGGGCCTTCCCGGGTCAGGCAGCGGCACGACGCGAAGCTTTGCCGCCACCGATTTCGACCAGGTCGACCTGCGCGGATCGGACGATATCGATGTCCGGGTCGGCACCGGCTTCTCGGTTCGCGCCGAAGGCCCGTCCAAGGAACTCGACAAGCTCAAGATCGAGAAGATCGGCAACACGCTTAAAGTCGGCCGGATCAACAATTCCGGCTTCAACTGGGACAGCGATCAGAAGGGCGTGAAGATCTTCGTGACCATGCCGCGCATCGCCGGGGCGGGAATTGCTGGATCGGGCAATATGACGATCGATCGCATCGACGGGCAAAGCTTTGCCGGTGAAACCGCCGGATCGGGCAATCTGACGATCGCCGCACTGAATGTGCAGACCGGCAAATTCTCGATCGCGGGTTCGGGGGATATGAATGTCGCGGGCGCAGCGAAACAATTGTCGATGAAGATCGCCGGATCAGGCGATATCGATGCCGGCGGCGTCAAGGCGGAGGACGCGAGCGTCTCGATCGCCGGATCGGGCAGCGCCACCGCCGACGTGACCGGCCCGGCCGATGTCTCCGTCATCGGATCCGGCGATGTCGATCTTGGCAAGGGCGCGAAATGCACGACGTCGAAGATAGGGTCGGGCGAAGTCCATTGCGGCTGATCGCCTGACAGGCTTGGCACTATGGCGGATCAGTGCGATGCAGGTCGCATGATCCGTCATCTGATCGCCGCCAGCCTGTTATTCCTTCCTGCCAGCGCGGACGCTGCCGACCGGACCTATGCCATCGGCAGTTTCGACCGTATCCGCATCGACGGCCCGTTCGATGTCCGGCTTGACACCGGCAAGGCACCCGGCGCGCGGGCCGATGCAGACCCCCGTACGCTCGATCGGCTCGCCATCCGCGTCGAAGGCGGCACCCTGATCATTCGCATGGGCAATGACGGCTGGGGCGAGACGCCGACCACCGCCGGCAAGGCGCCGGTTATCACCCTGTCCACGCCGACGCTGCGTTCGGTCAACGTCAATGCCGGCGCGCGGCTGACCGTCGGCGGGATGGCCGGGCAGCGGATCGATCTCGCCATCAATGGATCGGGCGTGCTGACCGTCAACGGGATCGCCGCCGATCAGCTCAATGCCACGGTGATCGGCAGCGGGTCGGTCACGCTGAGCGGCCGTGCGGCGAAAACCAGGTTGATGACCAATGGCCCCGGCACGATCGATGCCGGCGCACTCGATGCCAGCGACCTGATCGTGCGGCTCGACGGCACCGGCGAAACACGCGCCGCGGCGCGTTATACCGCGGCGGTGACCACCACCGGCCTGGGTCGCGTCACTGTCAGCGGCGAACCGGCCTGTGTGGTCAAGGCGATGGCCGGCGGGCCAGTGACGTGCGGCAAACCAAAGCCTTAGCGTGCCTCGCCTCGGGCAGAACCACTTTCCCCCGTTCGTGCTGAGCTTGTCGAAGCACCGTCCTTCTTCTCTGGCGTTGGAAAGAGAAGAGCGGCCCTTCGACAAGCTCAGGGCGAACGGAAGAGAGTGAATCAACTCAGCCCGAAATCTCTTCGACGTCCCGCCGCTCAGATGAGCCCCAGGCCCGACAATTTGCCCATCAATGCAGCGGGCATGACGTCGCCGGCCACTTCATCCACACCGAGATCGACCGGCGCATCGGCATCCTCCAGATAGCGCCAGCCCTGATGCGCACGTTTGGGCCGCGCATGAGTGAGGATCAGGTGCGGATCGATATGGATGGCGATCCGGCCACCCTCCGCTTCGCCAAACTGCAGGATCGGCGAGCGCGCGATGAGCTGATGCTTGATGATCCAGAACAGCGACCCCTGGCCGGCGATCTCCTCATGCCGTTTGGGCAAATAGCGCGTGGTGAGAAAGACCGGCCCGGCCTCGGCGCGCACCAGTAGGCGCTCGGCAAGGTTTTCGATACCGGTGGCGCCAAACGCGACCTTGGTGAGATGAAGCGGCATGGTCTGGAAATGGGCGCGAAGCGGCTAGCCGCCAAGCCCCCAGAGCGAGGCGAGGCCGAGGAAACAGAAGAATCCCATCACATCGGTCATCATCGTCACGAACACCGCCGACGATACCGCGGGATCGACTCCGGCGCGTTCGAGGCTGACGGGAATCAGCACGCCGGACAGGCCGGCCACGAGATTGTTCATGACCATCGCCATGGCGATGACGATTGCCAGGTCGGGATTGCCGAAGATCAGCCAGGTGCCCATGCCGATCAATATGCCGAGCATCGCGCCATTGGCGGCGGCGATGCGGAATTCGCGCAGGATCATCCGTGCGGTGTTCGAACTGGTCAGCTGATTGGTGGCCAGCGCGCGCACCACCACGGCCAGGGTCTGGGTGCCGGCATTGCCGCCCATGCCCGAGACGATCGGCATCAATACCGCGAGCAGCGCGAACTTGGCGATCTCGCCCTGGAACAGGCCAACCACGGATGCCGCGAGCATCGCCGTGCCGAGATTGACCACCAGCCAGGTGATGCGGGTGCGCACGGTCAGCGCGATCGGCTCGTTGATGTCGCCTTCGCCCGCGCCGGACAGGCGGAGGATATCCTCGCCGGCTTCTTCGGAAATGATGTGGACGATATCGTCGACGGTGATCATGCCGACCAGCCGCCCGCCCGCATCGATCACGGCGGCCGAAATGAGCGCGTATTTCTGGAAGCGCAGCGCGACTTCTTCCTGGTCCATATCGACTGGCACCAGCGTTTGTTCGCGCTTCATCACATCGCCGATCGATACCGTGCGCGGCGTGCGCAATATCCATGACAGCTGACAGGTTCCGACCGGCTTGTGGCCCGGATCGACAACGAAGATTTCCCAGAAATCGGTGGTCAGTTCCTCATGACCGCGCAGATAATCGATCGCGTCGCCGACCGTCCAATGTTCGGGCACCGCGATCAGCTCGCGCTGCATCAATCGGCCGGCCGATTCCTCCGGATAGGACAGCGCCTCCTCGATCGCGGCGCGATCGTCGGGATCAAGCGCGCGCAGCACGGCGCGCTGGTCGTCCTCCTCCATATCCTCGATGATCGCGACGGCGTCGTCGGTATCGAGTTCGGAGGCGATATCGGCGACCTGCGTCGCACTGAGCGAATCGATCAGATCCTCACGGACATAATCGTTCATCTCGGCGAACACATCGCCGTCGAGCAGGTCAGTGATCGCCTTGGCCAGATCGCTGCGGCGTTCGTTCGGGGTCAGCTCGAACAGATCGGCGATGTCGGCTGGATGGAGCGGCTCGACCAGCGATCGTGCGGCTTCGTCATCGCCCGCTTCGACCGCGTCGAGCACCGCACGCACGAATTCGGGTTTGAGCCGGTCGTCCTCGTCGAGCTGGCCGGTTTCGACCTCGTCTGCGGCGGATGTCAGGTCGGTCTCGTTCATGCTGGACCTCCCCTTTCCAAAAAATGGCCTGGCGCAAACGGCGCACCCGGTATCATTGCCGTCTAACGCCGCCTTGCCCTAATGCCAATCCGGGCTGATCGCCCGCACCGGCCCGGATCGCGCCACCATAACAGCGCTTATTTGCCAGCCGTGCCCCAGATCGCTAGGGCGCGGCTTTCCCCTTTCAGGAGCCCCTCATGGCCGATACCCCCGAAACCCTGACGCTGACGCTCGACAGCGGCACCGTGACGATCAAGCTTCGCCCCGACCTCGCACCGCAGCATGTGGCGCGTATCGTCGAACTCGCCAATGACGGCTTTTACGACGGCGTCGTGTTCCACCGCGTGATCCCCGGCTTCATGGCGCAGGGCGGCGATCCCACCGGCACCGGCATGCACGGGTCGGACAAGCCGAACCTGCCGGCCGAATTCTCCAAGGAGCCGCATGTTCGCGGCACCTGCTCGATGGCGCGTGCGCAGAGCCCCAATTCGGCCAACAGCCAGTTCTTCATCTGCTTCGACGACGCTCGCTTCCTGGACGGCCAGTACACCGTATGGGGCGAAGTGACCCAGGGCATGGAGCATGTCGACGCGCTGCCCAAGGGCGAGCCGCCGCGCGAGCCGGGCAAGATCGTGTCGATGCGCGCCGAATAATCACCCGACCTGTGAGCGGGCCGGCCGTTTGAAAATGCGCTGAGGGCGCATTTTGGCGGTGCCGGTCCGTTCACGGCTCACTTCTCGGCGACGGCCTCGATCAGCCAGTCGTGGAACAGCTTGACCGGACGCAGCGCGAGCGCGCGTGGACGGCACACGAACCAATAGCTGTATGGACTCTCGACCTCGATATCGAACAGCCTGACCAGCCGCTCGTCATGCGCGTCCTCGAAATGGCTTTCGTGCATGAAGGCGATGCCGAGCCCCTGCGCCGCCGCCTCGAGCATCAACGGCCCGGAATCGAAATGGTCGATCGCCAGCGGTTCGAGGTCGCCAAGCCCCGCCGCCTGCCGCCATGCGCTGAACGTATCGGGCATGTCGCGGTGGACCAGCGCGGTCAGCGATTTGAGCTGCGCCGGATCGGTCACCGGAGTGTCGCCCTCGATCAGGGCACGCGCGCCGATCACATAGACTGAATTGCGATCGAGCCGCTTGGCATAGAGGCCGGGGTCGATATCGCGGGCCAGCGCGATCACCGCATCGAGCCCGTCGCCCAGGCGCAGCACGCCGTGCCCGGCGGTGTCGATATCGAGATGCAGTTCGGGATGTTTCGCGCGCAAATCGCCAAGTTTCGGAAACAGCCGCTGCGAGGCGAACAAGGGCAGGATGCCGAGCCGCAACCGCAACACGTCGCTGCCGCTCATCATCGCCTCGACCGCGTCCGACAGGCTGTCGATCGCCGGTGCGATCTGCGCCAGCAGTCTTTCGCCATCGGCATTGAGCACCACCGCCTGGTGGCGGCGGTCGAACAAGGGCTTGTCGATGAACCGTTCGAGCGCCTGCACACGCCGGCTGAGCGCGGGTGGTGAGAGCGCCAGTTCGGCCGAAGCGGCCTTGATCGATCCCAGCCGCGCCACCTGAACAAAGGCCTCGATCGCGGTCAGGGGTGGCAATCTACGCATGAAAATTCTGCTCGATTGTGCGTTGCACCATATACCCCATACTCGAAACCTAACATCCTCCCTCGTAGTTTGGCTAGCAGTAGTTGCATGAAACGCATCTATCACTGCTCTTTTCGCACTTGCACAATAAACTGTGCCCGTGCACAAAGACGGTGCCTTTCAGGCATCCTCTCCTAAAACTTTCAAGGCCGATCCTTCCGGGGTCGGCCCTTTTTTTGTCTTTTCAACAGCTTGGCGGATCACGCCGTGCGAAAAGCCATGCCGCGCCCCGGCGATCCGGCCTTAACACTCGCCCTTTAACTCTCGCATTGCCGGAACCCGTTCCCTATCTCACACGCTGAACAGCGCGTTTGCGAGGGAATCTCATGGCCGACAGCGAATCACCGGTCCACAAATTACAAGTCGCCAATGCCCGGCCCGAAGACAGCGGTCGTGGCCTTGCGCATATTCCCCGTGCCCTGATGGCGGCCCTGGGCCTTGCCGAGGGCGATGTGATCGAGATCGTCGGAAAATCCACCACCCCGGCCCGCGCCGTCGCGCCCTATCAGGAAGATGAGGGGCTCGAAATCATCCGCATCGACGGGTTGCAGCGTGCCAATGCCGGCGCCGGCGCCGGCGATTTCGTCGAAGTGCGCAAGGTCGAATCCAAACCGGCGACCCGCGTCGTCTTCGCGCCCGCGCAGCAGAATCTTCGCCTCGAAGGGTCATCCAACGCGCTGAAGCGGACCTTTTTCGGCCGCCCGCTCTGCCAGGGCGATGTCGTGGCGACCGCCGGCCAGCAGCGCGTCGACAACATGCCGCCCGGCGTCCAGCAGTTCCTCCGCGCGCCGGCCTATGCGCTGCAGGAGATTCGCCTCTCGGTGATCGCGACCAGCCCCAAGGGCGTGGTCCATGTCGACGAGAATACCGAGATCGAACTGCGCCCCGAATATGAGGAGCCGAAGGAAGCGCGCCGCGCCGACGTCACTTATGACGATATCGGCGGCATGGGCCCGACGATCGACCAGCTGCGCGAAATGGTCGAGCTGCCGCTGCGCTATCCCGAACTGTTTCAGCGCCTCGGCGTCGATCCGCCCAAGGGCGTGTTGCTGCACGGGCCGCCCGGCACCGGCAAGACCCGTCTCGCGCGCGCCGTCGCCAATGAAAGTGCGGCCGAATTCTTCCTGATCAACGGTCCCGAGATCATGGGATCGGCGTATGGCGAATCCGAAAGCAAGCTGCGCCAGGTGTTCGAGGAAGCGGCCAAGGCGTCGCCATCGATCGTATTCATCGACGAGATCGATTCGATCGCCCCGAAGCGCGGCCAGGTATCGGGCGAGGCGGAGAAGCGCCTTGTCGCACAGCTGCTGACGCTGATGGACGGGCTGGAGGCACGCGCCAATGTCGTGGTGATCGCCGCAACCAACCGGCCCGAGGCAATCGATGAGGCACTGCGCCGGCCCGGCCGGTTCGATCGTGAGATCATTGTCGGCGTGCCGGATGAGCGTGGCCGCCGCGAGATTCTCGGCATCCACACGCGCGGCATGCCGCTCGGCGACAAGGTCGATCTCGGCGAGCTTGCCCGCACCACCTATGGCTTTGTCGGCGCGGATCTCGCCGCCCTGGCGCGTGAGGCGGCAATCGAGGCGGTGCGCAAGATCATGCCGCGGCTCAATCTCGCCGAGGGCACGATTCCGCCCGAAGTGCTCGATACGCTGGCGGTGACTCGCGAGGATTTCCTCGATGCGCTGAAGCGCGTCCAGCCAAGCGCGATGCGCGAGGTGATGGTCGAGGCGCCGCGCGTCCGCTGGGACGATGTCGGCGGGCTCGACAAGGCGCAGATGCGGCTGAAGGAAGGCGTCGAGCTGCCACTCAAGGACCCCGACGCGTTCCGCCGCCTCGGTATCCGGCCGGCCAAGGGCTTCCTGCTCTATGGCCCGCCCGGCACCGGCAAGACACTTCTCGCCAAGGCCGTCGCGCGCGAGGCGGAGGCGAATTTCATCGCCACCAAATCGTCCGACCTGCTGAGCAAATGGTATGGCGAGAGCGAGCAGCAGATCGCCAAATTGTTCAGCCGCGCGCGTCAGGTCGCGCCGTGCGTGATCTTCATCGACGAACTCGATTCGCTGGTCCCCGCACGCGGCGGCGGCCTGGGCGAGCCGCAGGTCACCGAACGGGTGGTCAACACCATCCTCGCCGAGATGGACGGCCTTGAGGAATTGCAGTCGGTGGTGGTGATCGGGGCGACCAACCGCCCCAATCTGATCGATCCGGCGCTGCTTCGTCCCGGCCGCTTCGACGAGCTGGTCTATGTCGGCGTGCCCGACAAGGATGGACGCCGCCGTATCCTGGCGATCCAGACCGGCAAGATGCCGCTGGCCGACGATGTCGATCTCGATTCGCTCGCCGCGCGGACCGATCGCTTCACCGGCGCCGACCTCGAGGATCTGGTGCGCCGGGCCGGCATGGTCGCGCTGCGCCAGTCGCTCAGCGTCGCCCAGGTATCGATGGCGCATTTCGAGGAGGCGCTGGAGGATTCGCGCGCTTCGGTCACGCCGGAGATGGAACGCGATTATGAGCAGATGGCGTCGCGCCTCAAGCAGGATGCCGCGTCGTTGCAGCCGATCGGCTTCATCTCGCCCGGCCAGTTGCATCCACGCGGGCCGAAGGGAGCGGATTGACCGATCATCCGCTCTCCCCCCGCGCGGGATCGATGGCAGGCAGCAGGAAGATCAACCCCGGAATCGCATTCGGCATTGCCGCCTATGTGATCTGGGGCCTGTTGCCGAGCTTCATCAAGCTGCTCCATCCGCTGCCCGCGCCGGACATATTGGCGCATCGCATCCTGTGGTCGCTGCTGCTGCTGACGATTCTGGCAGTGGCCTTGCGCCATGGGCCGGTCCTGATCAGAATCATGCGGACGCCCCGCTTGCTGCTTGCGCTGACGGCATCGGCATCGCTGATCGGCATCAACTGGCTGGTCTACATCATCGCGGTCAATGGCGGCCATGTCGCCCAGGCCAGCCTGGGCTATTTCATCAACCCGCTGGTCAATGTCGTGCTCGGCGTGGTGATCCTGCGCGAGCGGCTCGGCCGGATCGAGGCGGTAGCGGTATTGCTTGCCACGGCCGCGGTGACCTTTCTGGCGATCTGGCAGGGCAGCATCCCCTATATCCCGCTGATCCTGGCCTTCTCGTTCGCCTTTTACGGCCTGATCCGCAAAATGACGCCGGTCGATGCGCTTGACGGGCTGCTGGTCGAGACATCGATTCTGGCGCCGGCCGCCTTCGCCTGGCTGATGCTGGCGGGGACCACGCTGGGAGCGGCGGGGCCGGGCTGGCCGTTACTCGCCGCGAGCGGTGTCGTGACCGCGCTCCCCCTGCTGCTCTTCGCCGCAGCGGCAAAGCGCGTTCGATATTCCGATCTGGGGCTGCTCCAATATCTCGCACCGACGCTGCAGCTGGTGCTCGCGGTGTTCGTCTATGGAGAAAAGCTGCATCCCGCCCAGATTGGCGCGTTCGCCCTGATCTGGGTCGCGCTGGCCATCTATGCTGTCGGTGCCTCGATCAGCGCGCGGCGGGCGGCGATGGTCGTGCCCGATTAGGGCGATGGTCCGCATCGATTCAACCGTGCCGATGGCCAGGGCAGGGTGGCAGCGGACGGGGCGCCAGCCGGCATTCTGTCCCGCTCTTTGACATGACCGGAAAATATCGCGTTCCCGCGCCCGCTGTTTCGACGGGAACAGGGGTCGCTCACCCCTGTTCCAGCGCTGTTCCACCGCTGTTATCGAAAACCGCGGAAGATGGCTTAAACTCCTGAAAATAAGACATGAATCAGCGTTTTGATTCCAACATAACAGGGGTGGTTTTTTATTGTCGCAAGAACAGCGGAAAAGATCGCGCGACTCGCATCGCAGCGGCCGGCGAACTAAGCCGGATCGTCGTCGGATATCGCCGGGGTCTTGAGGCTGCGCCAGGCATAGAAGATCAGGATCAGCAGCGCGGCACTGGCCGTCAGATAAGGCAGCGAATGCTGCGCTTCGTAAAGGCCAACCCCGATCGACGGGCCAAGCACGAAAGACGCCCCGTTGATTGAGGTAACCTTGCCCGCGACCGACCCTTGCGCCTCCGGCCCAACGGCAAGCGATGATCCTGCGGTGAAGCCGGGCCGGATCAGGCCGAACCCGGCCGACGCGATCGCATAAGCCAGCGCGATGCCATAGAGCGAGCTGGCAATGCCGGTCAGCGCCGTGCCGAGGGCGGCGACCATCAGCCCGGCGAGCACCAGCCGGCGCGGCGTCAGGTTGAGCAAAGGGATCAGCCCCCATTGCACCAGCAGCGACGACCCGGCGCCCATCATCAGTACGATGCCGGTCGGCTGCAGGGCCTCGACCGGCGCGACCTTCAGCCGGTCGATCACCAGGAAGCCGATCGCCTGGCCAGTCATCGCCTGGGCATGCCCCATCACCAGCCCCGCGATCATCCAGGCGCGGACACGCGGATCATTATAGCCGACCTGTTCGCTATGGGTATGCGTCGCGGCGGTGACGCTGGCACCGCTCGCCTGTCCACCGATCGACGGATAAGCATTTGCCGCACCATGGGTACCGGGCTCCGCAATCAGATCATTGGGCAGCATATGGCGCACGGCCAGGAAGATGCAGGCGCCGAACGCTGCGCCGAAATACGCCGGACCGGCCAGCCCGATATCGAGCCCGCCGATATGGCCAAGCGTGAGATAGGGCGCGATCGCCGGCCCGAGGATCGTGCCGAGGCCGAACGCCGATCCGAGCAGCGTCAAAGCGCGCGTCCGCTCCTCGCGGGTCGTACGCCCCGCGACCAATGCCTGGACCGCGGGTGGGGCGGCCGATCCGAAGCTGCCATAGATCAGCCGCCCGACGATGAAGCTGAGAAACGCCGCCGTTCCGCCAATCCAGCCATTGATGCCCGCCGTCAGCACGATCCCGCACAACAACAACGATATGGTGAACCCGCCGACACCAAGCAGGATCATGGCACGTCGCCCGTGCCGGTCGGAGCGATTTGCCCAGAACGGCGCGGAAATCACCCAGAGCAGCGCTGAGACCGAAAAGGCGGCGGCAACCGCGCTGTCGGGCACCTTCAACGATCGGCCAAGTGCCGGCAGCACCGATTGCAGCGCGGTATTGCCGGCTGCGATGGTCAGCATGACGAGGAAGAGAAGGATGAAGTCGCGATTGACCGGCGCTGAAGGTTTCGGGGCCGCCTTCACGGTCGCGCCCACGCATAATTGCGCGCGATACGGGCGACGATCACTTCATAATTTTCGTACCAGATTTCGCGCCCGGTATTGCGGATCGCACTGTGTTCCGGGTTGGCGCGCCATGCCAGCGCGCTGTCCTCATCCACCCAATAGCTGATTGTGATGCCCAGTCCTTCCGGGCCGCGCGTGCTGTCGATGCCACGATAGCCCGGCTGGCGCGACGCCAGCTTTTCCATTGCTTCCGCCGCTTCGCCATATCCCGCATCGTCCGCATCGGTGCGGTGCGACAGGAAGATGACCGCGATCTGCCCGGTCCGGTCGTCGTGCATGTGCCTCGCTTAAGCGAATCGGAGGGTCGTGCAACCCTGGTTGGGCACGACACGCAACCCGATCGCTTGAATGTTCGTTACAAGTTTGCGACGGGTGATCTCAACACGCCGTTTTTCCTTTACGACAGGACTATGATGCCAGCATCCACCGCCGCCCAACGCCGCCGGCGCCTTCGCGCCGCAGGCGTCCCCTCGCCCATGGGGATGTTCCTGAAAGGCTTTCTGAAACACCCCGTGATGGTGGGCGCTATCTTCCCGTCCTCGGGCAAGCTGGTGCGCAAGGTCTTGTCCAAGGTCGATTGGCAGAACACGAAATTATTCGTCGAATATGGCCCGGGCGTCGGCACTTTCTGTCCGTCGGTGCTCGAAAAGCTCGGCCCGGATGCAAAATATATCGCGATCGACACCAATCCCGATTTCGTCCGCTATCTGCGCCATGAGATCGTCGATCCGCGTTTCTCCGTCGTGAACGGATCGGCCGCCGATGTGCGGCAGATCATCACCGATCATGGTTTCGACCAGGCCGATTACGTCCTGTCGGGCCTGCCCTTCTCGACCCTGCCGGCCGGTGTCGGCGACGCGATCGGCGCCGCGACTGCCGATGTGCTGCGCCCCGGCGGCGCCTTCCTGGTCTATCAATATTCGCCCAAATGCTATGATTTCATCGTGCCCTATATCCCGCGGGTCGAACATACGATGGAATGGTGGAACCTGCCGCCGGCCCAGCTCTATTGGGCGTGGAAAGACTAGCCTGACGCACCCTGCAGCCTGTGGCGGCTTGTGAGCTGCATGATTAACGCGTAATCTCGGGCAGCTTCATGGCCACCAGATCCAAGTCCAAATTGTCCTCGCCCTGGCGTCGTCGGTCCATCCGTACGCTGCAGGTGTTGGGCGTGCTTGGCTTTCTCGCGCTGATCGCCCTGGTCATCGCGGTCTATGTCGCACGCTCCCAGCTGCCCAGTTACGAGGAGCTGAAATCGTCACCCAATGGGCAGATGATCCGCGTCCATGCCGCGGACGGTACGGTCATCGTCTCGCTCGGGCCAAGCTATGGCGAATGGCTGCCCTACGACAAGATTCCGGCGGTGATGCGCGACGCGATGGTCTCGGTCGAAGATCGCCGGTTCCGGTCGCACCCCGGCGTCGACCCGATCGGCGTGCTGCGTGCGGTCAAGCTCGCCTTCAACAATCGCGGTACCGACAAGAGGCTGCAGGGCGCATCGACCATCACCCAGCAGGTCGCCCGCACCATCTTCCTGTCGAACAAATATGATTTCGGTCGCAAGGTCCGCGAAGCGATCCTCGCGCTGGCGATCGAGCGCAAGTTCAGCAAGGATCAGATCCTCGAGCTCTATCTCAACAAAGTCTATTTCGGCGGCGGCGCTTACGGCATCGATGCCGCGTCGCGTCGATTTTTCGGGCATGGCGCCGATACGCTGAACCTCAACGAAGCGGCAGTCATCGCCGGTTTGGTCAAGGCGCCGTCGCGCTATTCCCCGACCGCGGATGCTGAAGCCGCGATCGGCCGCGCCGGCGTGGTGATCAAGCTGATGCAGGAAACCGGCAAGATCAGTGCCGCCCAGGCGGCCAGTGCCAATCCGTCATCGGTCTCGCTCGCGCCCGAGCCGAAGCAGAACAGCGTGCGCTATTTCACCGACTGGGCATTGCCGCAGCTCGAAGTGCTGATCGACGAGACGCAGCGCCCGCTTGAGGTGTGGACGACGCTCGACCTGAACATGCAGCGCGCCGCCGATGCCGCCATCCGCGCCAATGCGCCAAAAAATGCGCAAGGCGCGCTGGTCACGATCGACCGTGACGGCGCGGTGCGGTCGATGGTCGGCGGCACTGATTATGTCACGTCCAACTATAATCGCGCGACTCAGGCGGTGCGGCAGCCTGGATCGGCGTTCAAGCTGTTCGTCTATCTCGCCGCGCTCGAAGCGGGTCATAAACCCGAAGATACGCTGGTCGACGAGCCCGTCTCGATCAAGGGCTGGAGCCCGCGCAATTCATCCGGCGCCAATCGCGGCGAAATGACGCTGCGCACCGCCTTTGCCTATTCGGTCAACACCATCGCGGCCAAGCTTGGCCTTGAGGTCGGCTTCGGCACGGTCGCCGATATGGCGCGGCGCTTCGGCATCACGACGCCGGTCGATACCCATCCCGCCATGGTGCTGGGCACGTCCGACGTTCGCCTGATCGACATGACCCGCGCCTTTGCCAGCGTCGCGAACAAGGGCGTCGCGGTCACTCCGTACGGCATTACCAAGGTGACCGCGCAAGGCGTGACGATCTACGCGCAGGAAGTCGATCGCAGCCAGGTGCTGGTCGCACCCTATGTCGCGGCGCAGATGACTGACCTGCTGCAGACCGCAGTCAATACCGGTACCGGCAAGGCCGCCCAGATCGGCCGTCCCGTCGCCGGCAAGACCGGCACGACAACGTCGAACAAGGATGGCTGGTTTGTCGGCTTCTCCAGCGGACTGACCACCGGTGTGTGGATGGGCCGCGACGACGCCAAGGTCGTGCCCGGCCTGCAGGGGGGGACGGCGCCGGCGCGCGCCTTTTCCGCCTTCATGAAGGTTGCCGTCGCAAATCGGCCGGTCGAGCAATTCGAGACCCAGGTCACGCTACCCGAATGGCAGCTCGAACCCGATGAGGAATCCTATTTCGGCGAAGCTGACAACAGCCTGTTCGTCGATGCGGACGGCAATCCGATCGAGCCGGGCGCCACGCCGAATCCGGGCAGTGACTCGCAAGTCGATGCTGATGGCCAGGCTTTACCCCCGGCCCAGGGCTCCGAGGCGAAGCCCGAACGGCTCGATCAGGACTGGATCGACCGCGTGCTCGACCGCAACCAGCCGCCGCCACGGCCGAACGCCGCTCCGAACCGGGCGCCTTCAGCAGCGCCCCCGCCGGAGGCGCCGCGCACGCGACCTCAGGAAACCCGCCCGAACCAGTGAAGCGCGGCGCCGTTGGCGCGGAGCCAGGCGCGCGATGCTGCCGGATCGCCTTCGGTCAGGGCATCGGCCAACGCATGGAATTCCGGGCCATGGTGCATATGCACCCGGTGCGCAACTTCATGTGCGACGGTCGATCGGCGCACGAACGCAGGCGCGAGGATCAACCGCCAGCTGTAGCGGATGACCCCGGTCGAAGCGCAACTGCCCCAGCGCGCTCGCGGATCACCGATCGCCACCTTCGTCACCCCGACTCCGGCTTGCGCGGCAAATTCGGCGGTTTCGGCACTTAGAATGCGCAGCGCCTCGCGTTTCAGCCAGAGTTCGATCCGCCGCGACAACCCATCGAGCGTACCACCGCACCGTAACAGCGGCCCCTCGCGCACCACCCGGCGGGGCGCATCGGCATGCCAGTCGATGATCAGCAGCGTATCGTCGACCGGAATCTCGACACCGGGCGCGAAAGGGCGCGCTTGTGGCAGTTTCGCGCGCTGCGCCTCGACCCATCCGCGCTGTTCCTCGGCCCAGCGCAACGCCTCCTTCAGGGGCGCGCGCGGCGGCAATGTCAGGCGGACGCGCCCGCTTGCCGGATCGACCGACAGCTTGGCGCGGCGCGCGCGGGCGTTGCGGACGACTTCGACCGGGGTCGTCACAATCCCTCCATCACAGACGCCGGTCGACGATATGATGTTCCAGTTCGCCGGCATCGACCTCCGAAATGGTCCAGCCGCGGACCGATTCACCTGCGCGGTGCACGGCATCACGATCGCCGCAGACCAGATAATGCCAGCGTGGCAACGGCTCGCCCGCAGCGCGCAATCGATAGGCGCAGGTTTCCGGCAGCCAGTCGATGTCATGGACATTATCGCGCGTCAGCCGCACGCATTCGCTGACAAAGGCGTGGCGATGGCGATAGTTGGAGCATTGCCCGCTCGATCGATCGAGCAACCGGCAAGCGACATTGGTCGGGATCAGTTCGCCGGTTTCCTCATCCTCGAGCTTGTGGATACAGCATTTGCCGCATCCGTCGCACAGCGCTTCCCATTGACCCCGGTCAAGCTGCTCAAGCGGCCTGTCTTCCCAGAACGCCTCGGTCATAAGGCCAAGCTCATCGCACCCAGCGCTTGAGTTCGGCGGCGATCGCGTCGGGCTTGCCGTCCTGGGGCAGCAGGGCCAGGGGTTTGCCTTCCGGATCCATCAGATAGGCGACCCGCGCGTGATCCATCAGATAGCCGCCGCCCGGCGCCGGATCGCCCTTCTTGTAATAGATCGCGAATGCCTTCGCGACCTTGGCGATCGCGTCGGGAGTTCCGGTCAGCCCGACCATGCGCGGATGAAAGGCGCTGACGAACTGCTTGAGGACTGGCGGCGTATCGCGTTCGGGGTCGACCGAAATGAAGATCGGTACCACCTTGGCGCCCAATGCCGGGTCGCTCTTTTCCAGCGCGCGCAGGCCGGCGCCGAGGTTCTGCACATCGACCGGGCACACATCGGGACAGTAGGTATAGCCGAAATAGACGATGCGATATTTGCCTTTGAACGCGGTATCGCTGACCTCATGCCCATCCTGATCGGTCAGCGTGAAAGGCCCGCCGATCGTCGCTCCTTCGAGCGGCGGCCGCGCCGGCGCGGAAGGTGCGGAGCAGGCGACAGGCATGGCCGCGATCAGGAGCGCGGCGGTAGCGCGGGCGATCAGTTTCATAGCGTGGCCAGCCATGATCTGTTAAGGCGGGGCGCGCAAGTTGCGTTGATACGTCACCACAGCATAACAAGGGTCGGCACGACACGATGACCGTTCGTTTGAAGCAGATCGCGGTGGCTGCTGCCGCGCTCATGATGTCCACAGGCGTCGCGCACGCGCAGCAGCAATCCGAAAGCTACAAGTTCCTGCAGGCGGTACGCGACAGCAAGGGCGATGACGTGCTGAAGATGCTGAACCAGCCCGGCAGCCGCATCATCAACACGCGGGATATCGGCACCCGGGAAGGCGCGCTGCATATCGTCGTCAAGCGCGGCGATGCGACCTATCTGCGCTTCCTGCTGCAGCAACAAGCCGACCCGAATTTGCGCGATGGGGATGGAAATACGCCATTGGCGCTTGCCGTGAATGGCGGCCAGTCCGCATTGGTCGATATCCTGATCACGGCCAAGGCCAATGTGAATCTCGCCAACTCACGCGGCGAAACACCGTTGATCCTGGCGGTTCAGCGCCGCGATGTGGGCCTCGCCCGTACATTGCTCACCGCAGGGGCCGACCCCGATCAGCCTGATCTGCTCGCCGGCATGTCGGCGCGTGACTATGCGCATGACGACAAACGATCATCGATCATGGCCAAGCTGATTGACGAGACACCGAAAAAGGCACGTCGGGCGGTTTCCGGCCCGAAGCTCTGAGTCCATAGGGTTTCGCAGCGCTCAGAATGCGGCGCCAGCCTCGGCTTCGGGGTCGAGCACGCCGATCAGGCGTCGGCCCGCGCGACGCGCAAACGCCAGCGTGCAGCGCTTGCGTGTCGCGGCGGAAAGCGGATCGGTATGGGCTTCGCGGATAATCGCCGCGTCATAACGGTCAGCGATGATGATGCCGGTGCGCTCGGGCAGGAACGCGGCTCCATCGAGCGGTGCTGCATCAAAGCCGGCTGGCAGCGCCCAATAGAATCGGTCGCAACAGCCGAGATAATCGGTCCATTTGCCATCGCCGAGAAGGTCGGCGCGCGACACCTTGATCTCGACGATGATAATCTGGCCGCGCGAATCGATCGCCATCAGATCCGCGCGCCGGCCGCCATCGAGCGACACCTCGGTCATCGCGACGAGATCGTGTCGCAACAGCATCCGGGTCGTGCCGCGCGCGACATCAGCGGCACACAGCGCAGATCCGGGGTCGTCGATACAGGAAACGGGAGGACGCTCAAGCATCCTCCCGTCTTAGAACATTAAGCGAACGAAATAAAGCCTGACAGGCCTGGCCGGCCTAACTCAACGATAGAAAACATGGTTTCCGATCGAGGCGACCTTGCTCATCCGCCAGCCCGGCGCGACGCGACGCGCATGGAAATACAGCGCGTTGGCGGCAGGGCTGTCCCAATGATCGGCCATTGCGACCTGCGCGACAGCGACCGCGGTGCGGAACTGCTTGTTGTTGGCGATCGCCGGAATATGACCGCCGCGCACGAACGAGAACTGGCCGCGCTGAGTTACGACCGAGCAGACCGACTTCGGAAAGCGGCCCGATTTGGTCCGGTTGAGAATAACCTCGGCAACCGCAAGCTGGCCGGCAAGCGGCTCGCTCTTGGATTCGAAATAGATTGCGCTGGCCATGCAGCGCAGGTCGCCATCAACCGTCGTGGGTGCGTCCTGGTCGGCGACGGCGGCATCGAGGCTCGCATATTCCACATCGTCAGTGGTGACGACCGGCGCGGGCGCTTCGCTATTGATGGCAGGCGTGGAAGGCTCAGGTGCAGATTGGGGCGCAATGGCCGGAATCTGCGCCGGCAGTGGAACCGGAACCAGCGGCGATGCGTTAATCGCGCGGTCCAGTTCGAAGGCGAAGCCCGGTGTGCTGACGCCGATGAGTCCGGCGATTCCGAGCGACATCGCCGCGAGTGTTGCGGCGCGTTGAAAAAACGACATTCAATCTTCGAACTATGCGGTTGGTGCGCGGAACGACCGGCTCAAACGGAGCTATCGCCCGGGCTGCCCCCCGACTGCGTAATCGAACGGATCGCACCCGCATCGACACAACGCATTTGACAGTGAGGACGCTATCTTTGTGCAGCGCAACAATGTCAATCGTCGAGGATCGTTTCAGCGGCGAACCGTTCCGCGAACGGGCTGTCCAGTTCAATGACCCATAAATCCGGATCACGCGACCGCCGACGCTGCCAATAGGCGGTAATTTCCGAAGGATTATCAACAGCTTGGTGGGTAGACTCGATCAACGAGACAGCGCCATCCGGCCCGATCCCGCGCTCCAGCGCTCGCGGATTCTGCCCGTTTTCCAACGCTATGATCAGTATTGCGCCAGCCTGATCATCCCCCCGGGCGAGCATCATGCCCATTCCGCCGGCATCATTCACCCGCCGCAGCAATGCGCTGACCAGAACCCCGCTGGGCAGTCGCCCGCTCATGGAGCGGAGCGATATCCGGGCAGGCTCGCAAGTGCGACGCGGGAGCGCATGAAGGTGCCGGTTCCCCGCGCCGCTTCCTCGCCATCGGCATCGATCAGCCGCGCTTCGGCAACGAAGACGCGCCGTTGACCACTGACCCAGCGCCCTTCCGCGGTCACCGGCCCGGCCTTGAGCGGACGGGTGAACAACAGGTTGAACGCGGTGGTGAGCAGGAAACGGTCAGTGACCAGGCTGTTCACGGCGTAGAAGGCCGCATCGTCCAGCATCTTGAAATAGCTCGTACCATGGGCGGCGCCCGCGGCATGATAATAGCGCTCGTCGATCAGGAAATGGATTCGCGCAAAACCGCTTTCGGGAATCTCCAGCGTCGAGTCGAACAGCTGGTTGATCGGGGCCGCGGCATAAAGCGCTTCGAGCGCGCGGAAATGCGCTTCGGCCCCGCTCGCAGGCTCAGGCGGCATCGCGCGCTTCGTCTTGAGTGAAGAGGGCGTAAAGCGCGTCGGGAGACCCCGCACCGCGCAACTTGGCGAGAAAGCCGCGATCGCGCAGCCGCCGCGACACACGTGCCAGCGCCTTCAGATGCGCTGCACCCGCATCGGGTGGCGAGAGCAGCACGAAGACCAGATCGACCGGCAAATCGTCAATCGCCTGGAATTCGACCGGCTGCGCCATCCGGGCGAACAGGCCGATCACCTGCGGCAGGCCTGCAAGCTTGCCGTGCGGAATCGCGACGCCGCCGCCAAAGCCGGTCGATCCCAGCTTCTCGCGCGCGGTCAACGCATCGGCGACGATCTTGGCATCAAGCCCGTGGATATCGGCCAGCATCGCCGCAACATGTTGCAGCAATGCCTTTTTGGTCCCCGCGGCCAACCCCTGGACCACGGCCTCGGGCAGCAGCAGATCGCTGAAATCGGTCATCATCGTCCCTGAAACGCTCTAGCGTAATCGCCCCCGCGTTCGGGCGCCCATAGCGCCGAACGCGGGTTGGTGAAAGCCGCTCAGGCCGAGCGGTGCGGCTCGACCCATCCAATCGTCCCGTCGCCGCGGCGATAGACCATATTATAGGCACCCGAGCCGCTGTTCTTGAACAGCAGCGCCGTGGTGTTGCGCAGGTCGAGCATCATCACCGCGTCGGACACGCTTGCATCGGGCACGTCGACGCGCGTCTCCGCGACGATCAGCGGGAAATCCGCCGCTTCTTCATCCTCGGTTTCACGGAACACGGTATAGCCGGCATTGTCATAGGCGCCATTTTCCGCCGCGCCATTGGTCGCGCCGGCGGAATGGCGATCCTTCAGGCGGCGCATGTAGCGGCGCAGCTGTTTCTCGATCTTGTCGGCCGCACCGTCGAACGAGACATGGGCGTCCTTGCCGTTGTTCGTTCCCTTGAGCACCAGGCCATGCATCACATGCGCGACGATGTCGCAGGTGAAGCCATTATCGTGCGGACCCTTGCCGAAGGTGACCTGCGCCGAAATCGCGCGAGAGAAATACTTCGTGGCAATGCCCTGGAGTCGATCCTCGACATGGCTTTTCAGTGCCTTGCCGGTGTCGACCTGATGGCCCGATACCCGGATTTCCATGAGCATTCTCCTTATTGGGGACCACCGATCTGGGTAGGCCCCGTCATCGCGTCAACCTGACGCCTCAAGCCGCCAAAGGGGATTGGCGATCTTTTCAATAAACGCCGCATGCCGTGCAAGTTCCGCTTCGCTCGGTTCGAACAGGCGCGGCGGGCGCACCACAGCCGGCGCCGCGACCGGCGCGAAGCTGGTCTGTATCTCGACCGTCTCGGACACCAGGGTCAGCCCGATCTGACGACCGCCGGTCAGTTCGACATAGACCTGCGACAGCAATTGCGCGTCGAGCAACGCGCCGTGCAGCACACGGTGGCTGCGATCGATGCCATAGCGGCTGCACAGCGCATCGAGGCTGTGCTTGGCGCCGGGATGCCGCGTACGCGCCATCGCAACGGTGTCGATCATCCGGCCCATATCGATCGGCGCCCGTCCAGCCCGCGCCAGCTCGCCGTTGAGGAAGCCGAAATCGAACCCGGCATTGTGCGCAATCAGCGGACAGTCGCCGAGAAACTCGATCAGCGCCTCGGCCTGGTGCGAGAAGAGCGGTTTGTCAGCAAGAAAAGCGTCGCCCAGCCCGTGAATCCGCTGTGCCTCGGGCGGCATCGCGCGTTCGGGGTTGAAATAGGCGTGGAAGGTGCGCCCAGTCTCGACTCGGTTGACGATCTCGACACAGCCGATCTCGACCATCCGGTCGCCATTGTCGAAGCTGAAGCCGGTGGTTTCGGTGTCGAAGACGATTTCGCGCATGCGGGTGATTATCTGCCTTCGGAGCCGATCAGGCAAGCGATCACCGCATCGACCGCAGCACGCGTCTCGCCGAGAGAATTACCTGTCGGAATGACAAAATCGGCGCGCGCCCGCTTTTCGGCATCCGGCAATTGGCGCGCGAGAATCGCATCGAGTCGGGCGGCGTGCATGCCCGGCCGGGCAAGCACGCGCTGACGCTGCACATCGGCCGGTGCACTGACCACCACCACCTTGTCGACTTTGGTCTCGCCGCCGGTCTCGAACAGCAACGGGATGTCGAACACGATCAGCGGCGCGGCCTTGTTGTTGGCCAAAAAAGCGGCGCGATCTTCCCCAACCGCGGGATGGACCAGTGCTTCGAGTCGCTTGAGCGCCGCCGGGTCGCCGAGCACGGCCTCGCCGAGCCGCGCGCGATCGACGCCCTCCGCGCCGGTGGTGCCAGGAAACATCGCTTCGATCGCCGCGACCAGCCGCCCATTCTTGCCCTGCAACTGATGGACCGCCGCATCGGCATCAAACACCGGCACGCCGCGATCCGCGAACATCGCCGCAACGGTCGATTTGCCCATGCCAATTGATCCGGTCAGCCCGATGACGATCATGACGTCAGCAGATCTCGCAGCTCGTCATCGCGATCGCGCGGTGGCTCGGCACCGAACAGCAACTCGAATGCAAGCGCAGCCTGGCCGATCAGCATGTCGAGTCCATCGACCGTATCGAGATCGCGATCGCGCGCCGCGGCGAGCAAAGGCGTTTCGAGCGGCGCATAGACAATATCATAAACCAGCGCGTCGTCGGGTAGCGGCGCCAGGTCAATCTCGAGCGGCGGCTGCCCGACCATGCCCAGCGCGCTGGTGTTGACCAGCAACGCTGCGGGCGGCAGCGCGGTACTCAGCGGCAGTGCCTGGCCCTTCAATCCGAAGGAAGATAGCAGGGCCGCGGCCTTCAGCACATTGCGGTTGAGAATCGTCACCGGCCCGACCCCGACTCGCGACAGGGCGAACAATATCGCGCGTGCTGCACCGCCGGCGCCGATCACCACCACCGGCTTGCCTGTGAGATCGAGATCGGCAATCGGCGCATAAAAGCCGCCGGCGTCGGTGTTGGTCCCGATCACCGCGCCATCCTCGACGCGCAGCGCCAGGTTGATTGCCCCGATCGTGCCACGCACGCCGCCGCGATCCTCGATCAGCTCGAGCGCTGCCTGTTTGTGCGGCAGGGTGATGTTGCACCCTCGCCAGAGCGGATCAGCGCGGCGGGCGGCAAAATAGGTGGGCAGATCCTCGGGGACGACCCGGTGCGCGCGATAGTCGGCATCGATGGCGAGCGCCTCGATCCAGAAGCCGTGAATCAGCGGCGATTTCGATTGGGCGATCGGATCGCCGATCACCTCGGCATAAGGCCTGCTCATGCCGGCAACACTCCCCTGACGCGCAGATAATCGAGCACCGGCAGCAGCGGCATGCCCAGCACGGTGAACTGGCTGCCCTCGATCCGGCTGAACAGTTGCGCGCCCGGCCCCTCAATCCGGTAACAGCCGACACAGCCCGAAATCGCCGGCCATTCGGCATCGAGATAGGTTTCGATGAACGCCTCGGACAGCGGCCGGACATGCATTTTCGCGCGATCGACGATGCGCCAGATCGCGCGGCCCTGTTCGGCCATCACTGCGGCGCTGACCAGTTCGTGCCGTTTGCCCGACAGGCGGCGGAGATGATCCGCCGCCTGCATCCGGTCGACCGGTTTGTCGAGCATGGTGCCATCCTCCAGTGCGACAATCGAATCACTGCCCAGCACCAGCGCCTCGCCGTCACGCTGCGACACTTTCAGTGCCTTCAGCTCGGCCAGCGCGTCGGCCATGTCGCGGGCGGCCAGGCCTTCGCCGGCAAAGGCCGCCTTGGCGCTCTCCTCGTCAACGCCGGCTGCGAGTGCTTCGAACGGCACCCCGGCCGCGGTCAGCATCGCGCGACGCGATGCGCTTTGCGAGGCAAGCACCAACCTCATGCCGCACCGTCCCGTTCGCTGACCAGCGCAATGATCGCCGCCGCCGTTTCCTCGATCGAGCGCCGTGTGACATCGATCACCGGCCAGCCATTGTCAGCGAACATGCGCCGCGCAAAGGCGACCTCGCGCGTCACCGCTTCCTGGTTCACATAATCAGTTTCAGGCACTTGGTTGAGCGACAACAACCGATTGCGCCGCACCTGGATCAACCGGTCGGCGCTGGTGGTCAGGCCGACGACCAACGGATGTTTCAACGAATAAAGCGCGTCGGGCGGCGGCGATTCCACCACGATCGGGATATTGGCGGTCTTGAAGCCGCGATTGGCGAGATAGATCGAGGTCGGCGTCTTCGACGACCGTGAAACGCCTGCAAGCACGATGTCAGCCTCTTCCCAATTCTCCCAGCCGATGCCGTCGTCATGCGACATGGTGAACTGGATCGCATCGACACGCGCGAAATAAGCGGCATCGAGCGCGTGCTGCCGGCCAGGCCGTGCCTTGGCCTGCTGGCCAAGCAATCCGGAAAGGGCATCATTGACCGCATCGAGTGGCGCCACCGCCGGGAGACCAAGCGCACGGCATCGCGCCTCAAGCGTCCGGCGGGTCGTGCTGTTGACCAGGGTAAAGATCACCAGCCCGGGATTTTGCGCGATTTCCTGCAGGATGCGTTCGAGATGCGCTTCGGTCCGCACCATTGGCCAGAAGTGACGGATCGTCTCGACATCGTCATATTGCGCCAGCGCCGCCTTGGCGATGTTCTCCAGCGTCTCGCCGGTGGAATCGGAGAGGAGATGGAGGTGCAACCGCATCAGCTGGGCAAGTCTGTGGACAACATGACTCGAATCGGTAGCGGAACTTCGCCGGTGCGAAAAGCCGGCGTTGGCCTGCGGATAACTCGCACTTTGTCCACAATCCCATCGACAGGCGGCGATTCTGCCCACAGCCTGTGGATAAGGAGGACAAATTGTCCGACTCAGCACGGAAGCGAGAGACTCGGAGGGTCAAGCTGTTGGCATTATCGGGATGACCGCATAAGCCCCGGCATCCACCTGCCAATCACTTCAATCACCTCTTAGATTCTTAAATCTATATAGAAGAAGGAATGCTCGGCATTGACCGATGCTTCGATTTCCAAACCTCTGCTTGCCACGCTGAAAGGCGCAAAATTCCCGGTGCCGCCGGTCTGGCTGATGCGCCAGGCGGGACGGTATCTGCCTGAATATCGTGCGCTGCGAGCGGAAAAGGGCGGTTTCCTGGCACTCGCAACTGATCCGGAGTCAGCTGCCGAAGTGACGCTCCAGCCGATCCGCCGCTTCGGGTTCGACGGCGCGATCCTGTTTTCCGATATCCTCATGGTCCCCTGGGCGCTGGGACAGGATCTGAGCTTCGGAGTCGGCGAGGGGCCTCGATTGCAGCCGGCACTGGTCGATCATGCGCTGACGGGGCTGCAAACCGCCCCTGAGCGGCTCGAGCCGGTCTATGCGACCGTCGCCCGGGTGGCGGCGGCACTGTCGCCCGAAACGACCTTTCTGGGCTTTGCCGGCAGCCCCTGGACCGTGGCCACCTATATGGTCGCTGGCCATGGCAGCCGCGACCAGGGCGAGACGCGCCGGTTCGCCTATGGCGACGAGGTGGCGTTCGGTGCGATCATCGATGCGATCACTGACATGACGATCGAGTATCTCTCGCGCCAGATCGCGGCGGGAGTCGATGCGGTGCAATTGTTCGACAGCTGGTCGGGCAGCCTGTCGCCGGCGCAGTTCGAACGCTGGGTGATCGCGCCGACCGCGCGGATCGTCGCGACGCTGCACGATCGTCATCCCGACACGCCGGTGATCGGCTTTCCCAAGGGCGCCGGCGGGAAACTGCCGGCCTATGCGCGGGAGACTGGCGTCGATGCGCTCGGACTCGACGAAACAGTCGATCCGCTTTGGGCGGCCGCCTCGCTGCCGCGCGACTTGCCGGTACAGGGCAATCTCGATCCGCTGGTATTGATCGCCGGCGGCGCTGCACAGGATGGCGCGGTATCGCGCATTCTTGCAGCATTTGCCGATCGGCCGCATATCTTCAATCTCGGCCACGGCATCCTGCAGGATACGCCGATTGCCCATGTCGAGCGGCTGCTCGATGTCGTTCGGAGTGCGCGATGATCGAAATGCTTGGCAGTGCCTATCCCTGGGTCAAGGCGGCGCACATCATCTTCGTGATCTTCTGGGTGGCGGGCATGTTCATGCTGCCGCGTTATCTGGTGTACCATCAGGAGGCGCTGGAGAAGACCGGGCCTGGATCGGCCGAGGCGCAGTCATGGGTCGAGCGCGAGAACAAGCTGCGCAAGATGATCCTGACGCCGTCGATGATTCTGGTCTGGCTGCTCGGCCTGGCGCTGGCGGCCAATCTCGGCCTGTTTTCGGGCACGCCGGGGCTTGGCTGGCTTCATGCCAAGCTGTTTCTGGTGGTCGTGATCAGCGGCTATCATGGCTGGGCGGTGGGCTATGCGAAGAAGCTCGCTGCCGGGAAGCCGACCCTCACCGGCCGGCAATTGCGCATGATCAATGAATTGCCGGCGATTCTGGTGATACTGATCGTCATATTGGTGATCGTCCGCCCGTTCTGAACGGCTTGACTTGGGGAGGGTGCGCACCTAGGTCGCAGTTAGCCAGTACGCGCTCCTGCCGTGCTGGTCCTTCCTCCAGCATCGTCGCATATTCTTTGCAGACTGACGCTCCCCGACCAGCCCCGTGACGCCGGACGCCCGAAATGCATCTCAAAGACCTGAAGAACAAGAAACCCGCCGAACTGGTCGAAATGGCCGAGGAGCTTGGCATCGAGGGGGCATCGACCCTGCGCAAGCAGGATCTGATGTTCGCGATCCTGAAGGTCCAGGCCGAAAACGGCGAACAGATCATGGGGCTCGGCACGATCGAAGTGCTGCCCGACGGTTTCGGTTTCCTGCGCTCGCCCGAGGCGAATTATCTCGCCGGTCCCGACGATATCTATATCTCGCCCAACCAGGTCCGTAAGTTCGGCCTGCGCACCGGCGATACGGTCGAAGGCGAAATTCGCGGTCCCAAGGACGGCGAACGCTATTTTGCGCTGGTCAAGCTGACCGCGGTCAATTTCGACGATCCCGACGCGGTCCGTCACCGCGTCAATTTCGACAATCTCACCCCGCTTTATCCCGACGAGAAGCTGACGCTCGATCCGCAGGATCCGACGATCAAGGACAAGTCGGCGCGGGTGATCGACATCGTCTCGCCGCAGGGCAAGGGCCAGCGCGCGCTGATCGTTGCGCCGCCGCGGGTCGGCAAGACCGTCCTGCTGCAGAACATGGCCAAGGCGATCACCGACAATCACCCCGAGGTGTTCCTGATCGTCCTGCTGATCGACGAGCGCCCCGAGGAAGTGACCGACATGCAGCGCTCGGTGAAGGGCGAGGTGATTTCCTCGACCTTCGACGAACCGGCGCAGCGTCACGTGCAGGTCGCTGAAATGGTGATCGAAAAGGCCAAGCGCCTGGTCGAGCACAAAAAAGATGTCGTGATCCTGCTCGATTCGATCACCCGTCTCGGCCGCGCCTACAACACGGTCGTGCCGTCATCGGGCAAGGTGCTGACCGGCGGTGTCGACGCCAACGCCCTGCAGCGTCCGAAGCGCTTCTTCGGCGCCGCGCGCAACATCGAGGAGGGCGGGTCGCTCTCGATCATCGCCACCGCGCTGATCGATACCGGCAGCCGGATGGACGAGGTCATCTTCGAAGAATTCAAGGGCACGGGTAACTCGGAAATCGTGCTCGACCGCAAGGTCGCCGACAAGCGCATCTTCCCGGCGCTCGACGTCGGCAAGTCCGGCACGCGCAAGGAAGAGCTGCTGGTCGATCAGGGCAAGCTGTCGAAGATGTGGGTGCTGCGCCGCATCCTCATGCAGATGGGCACAATCGACGCGATGGAGTTCCTGCTCGACAAGATGAAGAATTCGAAGACCAATGAGGATTTCTTCGATTCGATGAATCAGTAGGATTCTCGAACGCGTCCTTCTGCAGGTCAGCGTTCGGCGTAGAGATGCTGACGGCGTTGCTCGTCGGTCATCGGCTGGGCGATATACCGCGCCGAAGTCCGTACGTCGGGATCGATATGCGTGGTGACGCGTACCGCTTCATGGCTTTTATAGGCCGATGTTGACGATCACCTGTTTCGCCCACGGCCTGTTTGCGGAGTCGATCCTTTGAGCGTCATCGCATCATTATCGGCCGCTGCCTCCGCGATAGAACCCATGTCGCTGGACTGGCTATGGACTCATATCGTCAGCGATTTCGCCAATATCGCCACCGCTTCGGCGATGACCGCGTTTGTGACCGTCGTCCTGCTCGATGTCGCGCTCGCTGGGGACAATGCGGTCATTGTCGGGGCGCTTGCTGCAGGATTGCCGGCCAATCAGCGCAGGAACGTGATCGCGATCGGCATTCTCGCCGCGCTGATCCTGCGCATCATCTTCGCGGTGGCCGTGCTCTACGGCCTGGAAAGCTTCAAACATTACGGCCTGGTGCTCGGTGGCGGCCTGTTGCTGCTCTGGGTGGCATGGAAGATGTACCGTGAACTTCGTCCGCATGGTGCGGCCGGCGGTTCGCCGGAGGTCGCGGGCGACGAGCGGAGCGGCATCAGGCCGGCCAAGAATTTCATCGCGGCCGCCTGGGCGGTCGCCGTTGCCGATGTGTCGATGAGCCTCGACAATGTCCTTGCCGTGGCTGGTGCGGCACGTGCGCACCCCGGCATCATGGTCATCGGCCTGATCCTGTCAGTCGCACTGATGGGCGTCGCGGCCAATGTGATTGCCAAATATATCGAGCGCTATCGCTGGATCGCCTGGATCGGTCTGGTCATCATCCTGTATGTTGCCGGCAAGATGATCTTCGAGGGCTGGCACGACATGCAGCCTCTTATCACCACCATTACTCGATAATATGCTGATAAATCACAATAATATTGTAATCGATGAGATCGTCCTAGCCCAGATGCTCGGCAAAAAATGCTGCACTGCGGCGATCTGCCAGATCCGCGGCGGCAGCTGAACGGCGCTGGCCGACTTCGGTCGCAAAACCATGATCCTCGCCGGGATAATCGTATAGCGTGACCTTGGGATGGTCGCCGAGCCCCTCATGCATGCGTGCCTGGGCGGCCTTGTCGACAAAATGATCCTCCTGCGGAACGTGCAGCAGGACTGGATGGGCGATGGCATGCTTTTCGCCGAGCAGGCCGTCAATGCCGACACCGTAATAGCCGACGCTTGCATCGACATCGGTGCGGGTCGCGGTCATGAAGGCGAGGCGGCCGCCCAGGCAATAGCCGACCGCGCCGACCTTGCCGCCATTGACCAGCGCGCGCGCTGCGCGGATCGTCGCTTCGATATCGGCGACGCCGAGCTGCTGGTCGAACTCGCCGAACAGACCCAATCCGCGCTCGAACTCCGTTTTGATGTCGGGATCGAGTATGATGCCCGGCTCGATCCGCCAGAACAGGTCCGGCGCGACGGCAAGATAGCCATCCTCGGCCAGGCGGTCGCATTTGCGGCGAATGCCGGCATTTACGCCGAAGATTTCCTGAATGACGACGATCGCGGCGCGCGGCGTTCCCGCCGGCTCGGCGACATAGGCGCTAAAGCTGCCATCATGGTCGAGCGTATCGATGCTGATCGTCTTGGTCATAATAGCGTCTTTCCAGCATTGCGGCGCTCATCATTGAGCAGCCATGATTTGGGCGGAATTGTTGCCCGCAGAATTGGCCTCGGACGCGCACCATTGCCAATGGGCGTTGCGATCCGGGTAAAGTCGCGCGCATACATGGACAGGACTATGCCGAGCGCTCGATAGTCGCTCAAGCGGAGATGACGCGATGAAGATCAATGTCGAGGTGGATTGCACCCCTGAAGAGGCGCGCCGCGTGATGGGGCTGCCCGATTTCACCCCGGTCCATGAAAAATACATCGCCATGCTCAAGGATTCGATGGACGGCGTGGTCGCCCCCGACATGCTCGAAAATGTGATGAAGAGCTGGGCGCCGATGGGCGATGCTGGGATGAGTTTCTGGCGCAAGATGTTCGAGTCCCCGACCAAGTCCGGCGACTGACCGAATGGAAACGATTTTCGCGGTGTCTAGCGGGGCACCGCCCGCCGCGATCGCGGTCTTGCGGATCAGCGGGCCGGACGCTTTTTCGGCGACGCAAGCGCTTGCCGGCACCTTGCCGCCGGCACGTGTCGCCACACTCCGCAAACTGCGCGCGGCGGATGGCGGCATTCTCGATCATGCCTTGCTGCTGGTCTTCCCCGGACCAGCAAGTGCGACTGGGGAGGATGTGACGGAGATACATCTTCATGGCGGACGCGCCGTTGTCGCAGCGGTCGAACACGCGCTTGACGGCATGGAGGGGCTGCGCCGGGCCGAGCCGGGCGAGTTCACCCGCCGTGCCCTGATGGCGGGCAGAATTGACCTGACCGAGGCGGAAGGGCTGGGCGATCTGCTCACCGCCGAGACCGAAACCCAGCGTCGAGCAGCGATGACCGCGGCCGAAGGCGGCGTGCGTCGCCGGGTCGCAACATGGTCAGCGCGGTTGCTTGGATTGGCGGCGCGAGCCGAAGCGCAGCTCGATTTTTCCGATGAGGACGATGTCGCGCCTGAGGAAGCGACCGATATCACTGCGGCGGCGCGCGCGCTGGCCGATGATATTGCCGTGGTGGTTGCCGCGCCCCCGATCGAAAGGTTGCGCGACGGTATTCGCGTAGTGCTGGCGGGGCCGCCCAATAGCGGCAAGTCAACGCTGATCAATGCGCTGGCCGATCGCGACGTGGCGATTGTGTCCCCGATCGCCGGCACGACGCGTGACCGGATCGAAGTACCGGTCAGTCATGGGGGGATCGCCTATGTGCTGACGGATACTGCGGGATTGGCGGGACAGACGTCGGATCCGATCGAGGCGATCGGCATTGAGCGCGCGGAAGCGGCCATAGCGATGGCCGACATCATATTGTGGTTGGGCGATGAAGCGCCGGCCGTCGTGAACAGTCTATGGATTCATGCGCGGGCGGATCGCCTGGGCCGGGAATCATTGCCGGAGGGGCGGGCGCTCGCTGTGTCGGCGGCGACCGGTACGGGCATTGTCGAGCTGTGGCAACAGATTGAAGCCCGGACCACGAGCTTGCTCCCGCGCCTTGATGATGTCGTGCTCAACCGGCGGCAACGCTCACTCGCGGCGGAGTGCGGCGCCTTGCTCACCGAGGCATCGCGTGCGTCGGACATGCTGATCGTGGCCGAACATTTTCGCCTGGCGCTTGCGTCACTCGACAGGATAACCGGTCATAGTGATACCGAGGCCATGCTCGACACGCTGTTTGGGCAATTCTGTATCGGCAAATGATGTTCCACGTGGAACAATGGCGCGGTCGATATGGGCGAACAATTTTGACAGCGCGCCGGTTGCGACCTAGCGCACAGCCATGATCGCATTCGATGTCATCGTTATTGGTGGAGGCCATGCCGGCACAGAAGCTGCCGCTGCGGCTGCGCGATGTGGTGCCCGCACTGCTCTAGTCAGCTTTGATCCCGAAAAGATCGGCGCAATGTCATGCAATCCGGCGATCGGTGGCTTGGGAAAGGGCCATCTCGTGCGCGAAGTCGACGCGTTTGACGGCCTGATCGCGCGCGCGACCGATGCCGCGGGCATCCATTATCGCATGCTCAATCGCAGCAAGGGGAGCGCGGTTCAGGGCCCGCGGGTTCAGGCCGACCGGCGCCTTTACGCGGCAGCGATCCAGCGGATGCTCCAGGCGCAGGACAATCTGACCATCGTCACAGGCGAGGCGGCGGCACTGTCGTTCGATTCCTCGGCTGCGGTGAGCGGCATCATGCTGGCCGATGGCCGCATTATGACGGCGCGATCGGTGATCCTCGCAACAGGCACATTTCTGGGCGGACGAATGTTTCGTGGTGAAGAGCGCCTGGCCGGCGGGCGAGTGGGAGAGGCCGCGGCGACTCGCCTTGCGGTGCAGTTGCGCGACGCGAAGCTGCCCATGGCGCGGCTGAAAACGGGCACGCCTCCACGGCTCGACGGCCGCACGATCGACTGGTCGATGCTGGCCGAACAGCCCAGCGACAGTGAATTATGGACCATGTCGCCGGTATCGCACGGGCGGCCTTTGCCGCAACTGTTCTGCGCGATTACCCGGACGACCGGGCGCACGCATGATATTATCCGCGCGTCACTTGATCGCTCGCCCTTGTTCGGCGGGGCGATTGCCGGGGCGGGGCCGCGCTATTGCCCGTCGATCGAGGACAAGATTCACCGCTTTGGCGACCGCGACGGACATCAGATCTTTCTCGAGCCGGAAGGTCTCGATGATTCAGCGATCTATCCGAACGGGATTTCCACCTCACTGCCGACCGATGTTCAGGCAGCGATGATCGCCTCGATCCCCGGGCTGGAGAAAGCCGAGATCATGGTGCCGGGCTATGCGGTCGAATATGATCATATCGATCCCCGCGCCCTGGCGCCGACGCTTGAGGTTCGGGCCATGGTCGGGTTGTTCTGCGCCGGGCAGATCAATGGGACGACTGGTTATGAAGAGGCTGCAGGGCAGGGGCTTATCGCCGGCCTGAATGCCGCGGCGCGCGCGCTCGATACCGCGCCGGTCGTACTTGATCGGGCGAGCAGCTATCTCGGCGTCATGATCGACGATCTCGTGCTGCAGGGCATCACCGAACCTTATCGCATGCTGACGGCACGGGCGGAGTATCGCCTGCGCCTGCGGGCCGACAATGCGGAAACCCGCCTCGGTGAGATTGCCGCGGCTGCCGGCGCGCTCGGACCCGAGCGCTGCCGCCGGATGGCCGCGCGTCGTGAGGCGTTGGCGAGCATCGTCACGATGCTTGATCGACGCGTCTCGGCAGCGGAGGTGATGCAGCGCGGCGGCATGAGCGCCGAAGGGCCGGCGCGCTCGGGGGCGGATTGGCTACGGCTCGCCGGTATCAACATCGCTCACATCGCGCCCGACCTGATTGATCAGCATGACTCTGCCTTGATCGCGGAAGCGGTCGAGGATGCGCGCTACGCTCCTTATATCACCCGTCAGGAAAATGACGTGGCTCGCTTGCGTGGCAATGACGCCGTGGCCCTTCCAGCCGATCTCGATTTCGCCGCCATACCTGGACTGTCCAACGAAATGGTCGAGCGCCTGGCCGCGGCGGCGCCTGATTCCCTGGGGGCGGCCGGGCGGATCAGGGGGATCACCCCGGCCGCTCTGACGGCGATTCTGCTTCATATTCGTCGGCGCGCGGCATGACGGAAGACGAAGCGCAGCAATGGATTCGGGACCGATTCGGTGCGGAGGGGCAGGGGCAGTCGCGACTGGCCCATCTGGCGGACCTGGTGCGCGCGGAGGCGGCACACCAGAATCTCGTCTCGGCGTCCACGCTTGAGTCGCTATGGGTTCGTCATATTGTCGACTCGGCCCAGCTGATTCAGTTCGCCGGGGACAGCGACGGTGTCTGGCTTGATATCGGTACGGGCGCGGGCTTTCCCGGCCTGGTGGTGGCGGCGCTGCGCGATCGTCCGACGATTCTGGTCGAGCCGCGTCGCCGTCGGGCCGATTTCCTGACCACTGCCGCCGGCGTGCTCGGCCTGTCCCGAACCGTCACCGTTATCGCGTCCAAGGTTGAGACAGCAAAGGTCAGCGCGGCGATTATTTCAGCGCGCGCCGTCGCGCCGGTCGAGGCATTACTGGCCTCGGCGGCCCATGTTGCGACAGCGGAAACCCGCTGGTTGTTGCCAAAGGGCCTTCGAGCGCGCGAAGAGGTGGCGCGGGCGCGGGAGACATGGCATGGTATGTTTCACGTGGAACACAGCGTCACCGATCCGGACTCGCTCATCGTAATCGCCAGCAAGGTGTCTCGTCGATGAATGTCATTGCCGTTGCCAATCAGAAGGGTGGGGTCGGCAAGACGACCACCGCAATCAATCTCGGCACTGCACTCGCCGCGACCGGGATGCGCGTGCTGATCATCGACCTCGATCCGCAGGGAAATGCTTCGACTGGTCTTGGTATCAACCGTGCCGACCGCGATAAATCGACCTATGATATCCTGCTCGGCGAGATGCCGGTTACCGAGGCGGCAATGCCGACCTGTGTGCCGAAGCTCGATATCGTTGCGGCTACCGCTGATCTCTCTGGGGCGGAAATTGAGCTGGTCGATTATGAGGAACGCACCCACCGGCTGAGCCGGGCGCTTGGGCGTTGCGAGAGCCGCTGGGACGTCGCGCTGATCGATTGCCCGCCATCGCTCGGGCTTCTGACGCTCAACGCCATGGTTGCCGCCAACTCCCTGCTTGTGCCGTTACAATGCGAGTTCTTCGCGCTGGAAGGACTCAGTCAGTTGCTCGGCACGGTTGAGCGGATTCGCGAACGCTTCAATCCCGGCCTGACGATTCTCGGCGTCGCGCTGACCATGTATGATCGCCGCAATCGGCTGACCGACCAGGTTTCGGCCGATGTCCGCGCCGTGCTCGGCCGCGTCGTGTTCGAAACCGTCATTCCGCGTAACGTGCGCTTGTCGGAAGCACCGAGCCACGGCGTTCCGGCGCTGATCTACGATTATCGCTGCTCCGGGTCGGAAGCCTATATGGCACTGGCCCGTGAGCTGATCGCGCGACTTCCCAAACCCGCCCCAGACACCGCCAGCAGAGCCGCATGACAGATCAGGAACCCGGCGGCCTTGGCCGCATCAAACCCCGTTCCGGGCTTGGCCGTGGCCTCAACGCCTTGCTTGGCGATGTCGCGCGTGAAGAGCCGGTTGCCGAAGGCAGCGCCAAATCGACCGGCGTGCGCACTTTGCCGGTCGGATCGCTTAGCCCGCATCCGGGCCAGCCGCGACGGCATTTCGAGGAATCGGCGCTCGAAGAACTTGCCACCTCGATCGCAGCACGTGGCCTGATTCAGCCAATCGTCGTGCGCCCCCATGGCAAGGGCTATCAGATCGTCGCCGGCGAACGCCGCTGGCGTGCTGCGCAGCGTGCGCGCCTGCATGAAGTCCCTGTAATCGTTCGTGATTTCAGCGATGCGGAGACGCTGGAAGTTGCGCTGGTCGAAAATATCCAGCGCCAGGACCTGAATGCGATCGAAGAGGCCGAGGCCTATCACCGGCTGATCGATGATTTCGGCCACACCCAGGACGAATTGGGCAAGCTGGTCCATAAATCGCGCAGCCATGTCGCCAATCTGTTGCGTTTGCTCGACTTGCCGCAACCCGTGCAAGAGCGCGTCGTCACCGGCGAGCTGACCATGGGCCATGCCCGCGCGCTGATTGGCGCAGCAGATATAGAAAGCCTTGCCGATCAAGTGGTTGCCAAGGGTCTTTCAGTAAGAGAGACTGAGCGCCTGGCGCGCGCCGCCAAGCCCGATACGCAGCGCGCGCGGCGCGGTGGCGATGGCGGGCGCGACGCCGATCTGGCGGCGCTCGAGCATCAGCTGGGCGATCTACTTGGCCTGTCGGTGCGCATCGCGCACAGCCCCAAGGGCGGCACCCTGACGCTCAGCTACGCCACGCTCGATCAGCTCGACATGATCTGCCAGCGCCTGAGCGGGGAGCGGATCTAAAGAAACTGCGGGGAGCGGATTTGAAAGCCGCCCGAGCGTCGTTATTCGTGGCAGCCGGCGATTCAACATGGTTGCGAGATGTCGCATGGTGAGGGTCGGACGAGTCGTCGGCGAGGCGCGCTCTTCCCGCTCTTTCTCATGGCCGCGAAGCGTTGGGCGTAAAGCGCCTGTTTCGATCAAAAAGGCCCCTGTTATGGCTCCTGTTCCGTCCTGTTTTTCAATAACAGGAGCGGTGCAATCAACCTATTGAAATAATGGGATAATAGGGCTGCTTGAGCGGCCATAACAGGCTGAGAAAAAATATCGCCAATAACAGGAGTGCAATCTGGCCCGTCAAGCGGCCGGACTCTAGCGCTGGCGCGCCGCCATTCGGGCAACCGCGAGAATGGCCGATTGCGCCAGCACGGTGCCGGCGCTGGCCGAGCCCATCATACCGCGCTCGGCGAGGCGAATGCGATCGATCGCGGCGGCAATCCGGTCGCTGCGCCAATGCCGCAAGGCGCGCGCGGTGATGGCCTTCTCTCGGAAGAACACGCCTTCCGACACCTGCGCGACACCTGCGCCAGCATCGACCTGCGCGCGCAATTCGGCCAGCGTCATCAACCGTCGGGCAAGCTGGCGCAGCACAGGAATCGGCGACACGCCGGCCTCGTCCAGCCGCGCCAGTTCGGCCCCGAGCGCGTCGGGCTGCCCATCAATCGCCGCGTCGATCGCGCGGCCCATTTCGGCATCGCCCAGATCGGCTCCAATGGCATCGAGCGCGGCATCGTCGATCTCGCGCGGCCGATCGGGCGCCGCGTCGAGATAGAGCGCGATCTTTTCCAGCTCGCGCGTCATCACAGCCCGATCGCCGCCGCTGGCGGTTGCCAGCCGCATGGCCGCATCGCCAGTGGTGCGCAGGCCTTGTTCGCGTGCGATCGCTACGGCCAGTTTCTCCGCATCGGCGCCTTCCGGCACATAACAGGCGAATGCCATCGCGCGCGGCGAGGCCAGCGCGAGTTTGACCAGCTTCGCCGAGGATTTGAGTGAGGGAGCGATCGCGACCACCGGATTTCCCGCCCGCTCGCCGTCGAGCAGCAAGGTCGCTGCTTCCAGGCATTCCTCGCCTGCGCCAGCGATGCGGATGTGCCGCGCGCCGCCGAACAGCGACATGGACGCGGCCTCGTCGGCGAGTCTGCCCGGATTGGACTTCAGACTCGAAGGCTCGATATCGACGCGTTCGGCCTCCGGGCCCATTACGCGCGCGAGCCGTAGCGCCCATTCCTGTGCCCCGGCCTCGTCGGGCCCATGGAAGAGATAGAAGCGGATATCGGGATTGGCCGCGTCGATTGCGCCGCGCAGTTGGTTGGCGTTCGCCTTCACTGTCCCGCCTTCATGGCGCTTTCGATACTTGCGTCCGCTGGGCGTAGAGCGCGACGCGTGAGACGATCTGGTCCGCAACGATGTCCGACAGACGCTCAAGCGCGGTATTTTCCGCCGCGATCGTCGCATATTCGGATCCGACCACATCGATGCCAGCATCCGATCCGGCCGTGGCATCAAGCAGCACCGTGCCCTTGGTGAGGTCGATCAGCTGATAACGCGCGCGCAGTGTCCGCTGCTCGCGCGCCACGCTGTCGTCGCGCCGCACGCCAAGGCCGGTGATCTTGTCGTCGAGACGGACTTCGAGCCGGTAGAGCGGCGTCGCGCCACCGGCCGACAGCCGGTCGTTGAGCGCATTGGTCATCAGCCAGCCAGCCTTGCCCTCGATCGGCGCGACCTGAATCCGGGTCAGCGTCGTTGCCACTGCGCCTGAACCACCGCCGGTATAAAGCGGCTTCAGGCCGCAGCCCGACAGGCCGAGGACTATAAGGGCGAGCGGGGCGGCGAGGCTGGCGATACGCTTCATGCGACGATGTTTATCAGACGATCGGGCACATAGATGATCTTTTTCGGCGTCCCGCCTTCAAGGATGCGCTGAACATTGGCATTCGCGAGCGCAATCGGCTCTACCGTCTCGCGCGGACTGCCCTTGGGCATGGTCAGCGTATCGCGCAGCTTGCCATTGACCTGCACTGCAATGGTCACTTCATCCTCGACCAGCAGCGCCGGATCGACCTCGGGCCAGGCGGCATCGGCGATCAGGCCTTTCCCGCCGTCCGCCGCCCAGGCTTCCTCGGCAAGATGCGGCGCCATTGGCGCGACGAGCCGCATCAGCGTGCGAACCGCGTTGGTGCGCGAAGCGGACGGGGCGGCGCGCTCGATCGCATTGACCAGCTCGTACAGCTTGGCGACGGCCTTGTTGAAGGCCAGTGCCTCGATATCGATCGCGATTCCGGCGATCGTCTGGTGCAGCTTGCGGTCGACCGCCACATCGGTGCCTTCGGCCGCTTCAAGGCCATCGAACAGCCGCCACAGGCGCTGGGTAAAGCGCCACGAGCCTTCGATACCGGCCTCGCTCCACGGCAGGTCGCGCTCCGGCGGAGAGTCGGAAAGCATGAACCAGCGCACCGCGTCCGCGCCATACTGATCGACGATTTCCGTTGGATCGACCGTGTTCTGTTTAGACTTCGACATCTTCTCGACGCGACCGACGATAACATCTCCGCCTGTTTTGGTCCGAAAGGCCGTACCATCTCCTCGCAGAGAAATTTCCGAAGGATTAAAGTATGTTGGGCGATCTGACCCCTCGGGACGCACATAGTAGCTTGGGTGCGTCACCATGCCCTGGGTGAACAGGCCAGCGAACGGTTCGGCCACATCGAGCCGCCCGATATGCTTCAGCGCTCGCGTCCAGAAACGCGCATAGAGCAGATGCAGGATCGCGTGCTCGACCCCACCGATATACTGCCCGACTGGCAGCCATTTCTCGGCCACCTCGCGGTCGAACGGCTTGTCCTTGGGCTGGCTGGCGAAGCGGATGAAATACCAGGACGAATCGACGAACGTGTCCAGCGTGTCGGTCTCGCGCCGCGCTGCGCCGCCACAGGTCGGGCAAGCGACATGCTTCCAGGTCGGATGACGGTCGAGTGGATTGCCGGGAATGTCGAAACTGACATCCTCGGGCAGCACCACCGGCAATTGCTCGCGCGGCACCGGCACCGCGCCGCACGCGTCGCAGTGGATGATCGGGATCGGCGTGCCCCAGTAACGCTGGCGCGACACGCCCCAGTCGCGCAGCCGGAACACGGTCGAGCCCTTGCCCCAGCCGTCATCCTCGGCACGGCGGATCACGGTGCGCTTGGCATCCTCGACATCCATGCCGTCGAGAAAATGCGAATTCACCAGCGTGCCGGGCCCGGTATAGGCCTCATTGCCGGCGAACACCGGATCCTCGATCTCGCCGTCGGAGACGACGCGCCGCACCGGCAGGTCGTATTTGCGCGCGAAATCCAGATCGCGCTGGTCATGCGCCGGCACGCCGAATACCGCACCCGAGCCATAATCCATGAGCACGAAATTGGCGATATAGACCGGCAATTGCCACGTCGAATCAAAGGGATGAGTTGCACGAAGCCCGGTGTCGAAGCCGAGTTTCTCCTGCGTCTCCAGCTCAGCAGCGGTGGTCCCGCCGCGCTTGCACAGGTCAATGAACTGGGCCGCCTGCGGGTTTGTCTCAGCTGTTGCGCGCGCGATAGGATGGTCGGCCGCGACTGCGACGAAGCTGGCGCCGAAGATCGTGTCCGGCCGCGTGGTGAAGACCTCGATCTCTCCGTCGCCATCGATCCTGAACCGGAACGTCAGTCCCTGGCTGCGGCCGATCCAGTTTTCCTGCATCAGCTTGACCTTGTCAGGCCAATGCTCGAGCGCGCCGAGCCCGTCGATCAGCTCGTCGGCGAAATCGGTGATTTTGAGGAACCACTGGCTCAGCTTGCGCCGTTCGACCAGCGCGCCTGAACGCCAGCCACGCCCGTCGATCACCTGTTCATTGGCCAGCACGGTCATGTCGACCGGATCCCAATTGACCGCCGATTCCTTGCGATAGACCAGGCCGTGAGCGAACAGGTCGAGGAACAGGGCCTGTTCGTGCCCGTAATAATCGGGCTCGCACGTCGCAAGTTCGCGCGTCCAGTCGAGCGCGAAGCCGAGCCGTTTCAGCTGTGCCTTCATCGTCGCGATATTGGCACGGGTCCAGCCGCCCGGATGGACGCCCTTTTCCATTGCCGCATTCTCGGCTGGCATGCCGAATGCGTCCCACCCCATCGGGTGGAGCACCTCATGCCCGATCATCCGGCGATAGCGCGCGAGCACATCGCCCATCGTATAGTTGCGGACATGCCCCATATGGATCCGCCCCGACGGGTACGGAAACATTTCGAGCACATAGGAACGAGGCTTGGCTGAATCGTCGCGCGCGGCAAAGGTGCGGCGTTCCTCCCACACCGCCTGCCACGCCGCGTCCGCCTTCAGCGCGTTGAAGCGCGAGGCCATTTGATTAAGTACCTTATCCGGTGAGTGACGCGCGGCGCAGATCGCGGGCACGCGTCAGGATGGCGTCTTCCAGCTTCTGGACCGTTGCCGCCTTGACCGGTGCTGCGATCCACTGGCCGTTCTGGTTGACCTCGCGAAGAGCGGCAACACGCAGGCCATCGGCGCGCAGATCCTGATCGAGGATCGTCACGGTTACCTTGACCCGCTCGGTCGGCGCTGACGGGTTGATATACCAGTCGGTCACGATCACGCCGCCGTTCGAATCGGTCTGAAGCAGCGGCATGAAGCTCAGCGTGTCGAGGCTGGCGCGCCACAAATAGCTGTTCACACCGATGGTCGTAATCTTCGACGCAGCGAGATCGGCCTTGGGGCGATCCTTGCCGCCGCCGCATGCTCCAAGCGCAAGGGCGGGAGCGAGGGCGAGCAAAGCCAGAAGCGCGGGGGCCGGACGGCGGATCATTGGCGGTTTCCTGGGCGTAATTTGAACACTGAGCGTGCATCTATAGATGGTCTCGCGCTCGCCGCAAGCACGGGCGGGCCGCGGTGCCTTTCGCGTCTCCCTGTGGGCGGTTTGCAACACTTGCTAATAAAGCGACTCCGCACGGTAGTGACTCCCGTCGGAATCGTGATAGGCGCGTTATGAAACCTGGCGCGGATTCTCGCCGGGCGTGGGGATGCACGTGGTCGTTGGTCGCACGATTGTCGGGGTTGCTTTGGGGGCGCTGGTCGCCGCCGGCCTCGCTGTGGCGCCTGCGCTTGGTGCGTCGGAGGTTTCGAACCGCGTTGACAAGCGTCCTGTCGCGGTCCGCAGTGTCGGTACCTTCACGCCCGCATCGGCCGACCCGCGGCTCGCGGCGGTGTTCGCGCGCGGTGGTCTCGACACCACCGGCTTCCGCTTCACGCCGTCGGAAACGCGCCGCAATGTCAATCGCGCGGTGACCGTTGCGGTCCGCGCTCGTTCGACGCGCAGTGCAATCGATGCCGAGCGGTCGATCGTCGCTCCGGTCGCATCGTCGGTCAGCCTTGCGCCGATCGCCTATAATCTCGGCGTCTCCGTCGGCTGGAAGCGTTTCGCGCTGTCGGGTGACCTCGCCCGCGTCGATCTGGCCGCGTTGCCGGGCAGCCGCCAGAGTGTCGATCTCGGGATCAGCTATACCGGACGCAAGTTCAGCGGCCGGGTAAAGGCGATCGCCGATCGCCCGCTGGCCAATTCGTCCAAGCTGGTCGAGGATGCACCGTCCTACGCGCTTGATGTCGGCGGCTCCTATTCGCTGACCCGCAATCTCGATGTGACTGCGGGCGTGCGTTACAAGTCGGAAGCAGAGCGCCTGCCGCGCCTCGCCGATGAACGCCGCGACAGCCAGGCGGTCTATATCGGTACTGCCTTCCGCTTCTGATCCCTGCGGTTCGGCTGTTGCCACGCATCGATAGCTGCCCAGCCATGGAAACCCAGTCTCGCCAATCGCCGGCCGTGCGACGCGTTCATGCCGCCAAGGGCGATACGCGGCAAGCCGAGTCTGTTCGTCGTCAGCGCGGCGCGTACCGGACCCAATGACGGGGTGCCGGGGTGAGTCCGTGTCGGAAAGATCGGCGAGACGAAGATCAGGTTCGCTCCTGCGCGCGCGCCGGCGACGGCCTCGCGCCGCGAATGCGCCGGCCAGGTCCTGATTCCGCCGGCCGGCATCCGGCCGGGCCCGTGCACGCCCATTTCGCCGGCCATCCGCTCGGATCCGGCGCGTATCAGAAGCAGCCCCTTGCGCCGGGCGAGTCGCAGGATTCGTGCGAACAGCATGCGCCGCGCCGGCAACGCTGTGCCGAAATGACGAAACACCACACCCGCACCCCGCGGCAAAGCCTCCAGCGATCGCCACAGATCGTCGCCCATGCGTTCGTCGGTCATCAGCCACCGGTCGGGCAACGGAATCGGCAGGGCGGGGTGGCGAGCGGACACGGCCCTGCCTATAGCAGCGCCGATGTCTCCGCACGATCCCGCAACCCGCCCCGCCCTGGACCGCCTCGCCCCGGACCGTCTCACCACTGTCATTGAGTCGATCGCTCGCGCCGCCGCCCTGGCGAAACGTCGGGCAGACGAGGTGACGCTGATCGCCGTGTCCAAGACGCAAGGAAATGAGTCGATTCTCCCGTTGCTCGCCGCTGGCCAGCGCGATTTCGGCGAAAACCGGGTGCAGGAGGCGCAGGCCAAATGGCCGGCCCTGCGCGAGGTTTATCCGGAGACGATCCTCCACCTGATCGGTCAGCTTCAGTCGAACAAGGCGGAAGAGGCCGTCGCCTTGTTCGATGCGATCCATTCGGTCGACCGGCCGTCACTGGTCGCGGCGCTCGCCCGGGCAATGGACAGGTCCGGACGCCGTCCGACCTGTTTCATCCAGGTCAATATTGGCGATGAGGAGCAGAAGGGCGGCTGCGCGATCGGCGATCTCACGGCGTTGTTGCGCGAAGCGCGCACCGCCGACCTGCCGGTCGCCGGCCTGATGGCGATTCCTCCGGCTGGAGTCGATGCTGCGCCTTATTTCGCGCTGCTGGCGAAGATCGCGCGCGACCAGGGCCTGGCCGGGCTCAGCATGGGCATGTCGGGCGATTTCGAGACCGCGGTCACGATCGGCGCAACCCATGTGCGCGTCGGCACCGCATTGTTCGGCGCGCGACAGGTCGGAGATGGGGCATGAAATACGACGCCATCATCTTCGATTTCGACGGTGTGCTGATCGAAAGCGAACTAGTCGGCAACCGACAGATCGCGCATTATCTGACCGGCATTGGCCATCCGACCACGACCGAGGAGTCGATGGCCAATTTCATGGGTCTCTCGGGCGGTGACTTCATCGCGGCGGTCGAACGCTGGATCGGCCGGGTCCTGCCGGATGATTTCCACACCACGCGCAAGGCGGAGGATGAGCGCGTGATGACTGAGGGCATCGATGCGGTCGCCGGCGCGATCGCCTTCGTCCAGGGCCTACCCGCCGACCTGCCCATCGCCATCGCCTCATCGAGCTCGTGCCGCTGGATCAGGCGCCATCTCGATCATATCGGCCTGCGCGACCGGTTCGAACCGATGATTTTCAGCGGCCGCGAGCATGTCGCGCGCGGCAAGCCCGAACCCGATCTCTATCTTTACGCGGCGCACGCGCTCGGCATCGACATCACGCGCTGCGTGATCATTGAGGATTCTCCGGTCGGTGCGACCGGCGCGGTGGTGTCGGGCGCGCATGTCATCGGCTTTGTCGGCGGCAGCCACTGCGCCCCAGACCATGGCGACCGGCTGCGCGCGATCGGTGTGCGCGATATTGCCGGTACCTTCGACGAGATTGCCGCGCTAATCGCCTAAAGCTGGTGACCGGTGCGATCGCGCTTGGTCGCCAGATAGCGCTCGTTGTGCGGATTGGTCGGCAGGAAGTGCGGCACGCGCTCGACCACGTTGATTCCGGCCGCCTCGAGCTGTGCGACCTTTTGCGGATTGTTGGTCAGCAAGCGCACCGACCGCTGCCCGAGCAGCGCCAACATGCGCGCCGCGACCGAGAAATCGCGCGCATCGATCGCGAAGCCCAGCCGGGTATTGGCATCGACCGTATCGAATCCCTGGTCCTGCAGCGCATAGGCGCGCAGCTTGTTGATCAGGCCGATCCCGCGCCCTTCCTGGCGCAGATAGAGCAGGATGCCCCAGCCACTCGCGGCAATCGCGGCAATCGCGGTGTCGAGCTGTGGTCCGCAATCGCATTTGAGGCTGCCGAGCACATCGCCGGTCAGGCATTCGCTGTGCAGGCGCACCAGCGGCGGCTGGCCATTGGGCGCGCCGATCAGCAGCGCGATATGCTCGCCCGGTGACTCGGGCGTGCGGAATGCAACGATCTCGGCATCTTCGGCCCCCGCCACAGGCAGCCTCGCTCGCGCCGCGATCGTCAGCCTTACGGCGTCTTCATGCGCATCGATATCGGCGACGGTGATGTCCTGGCCGGCGCGGCCGCCGGCAATGACGAAGAATGCGGGCAGCATCCCGCTGATCCGGGCTAGCCGCAGCGCCGCAGCGCCTGCCTCGGGCGCGTCAAGCCGGATGGCATGGAACGGGCCCTTCAGCGGGGTTTTCAGGTCAAACTGCGGGTCGGCCAGTGCGGTCGCGGTCGCGAAATCGAGCCAGGATGCGCGTTCGACCAGGACCGGCGCGTCGGGTACCGCCGCGTCGACCTGATTGGCGAGCTTCAGTGTCGCGGCACGACCGGCGGACAGCAGGATCGGCGCGCGCGCATCGGGATCGAACGTAGCCAGCCGTACCGGGTCGGCGGTCTCGATCGGCAGCAGCGCAAGCGTGCCGTCGCTGCCCGCAATGGTGACCGGCCATCCGCGCCGCAGGGCATCGATCGCCCGTGCGGCGGCCCCGGCATCGCTCATTCCATCCTCATTCCTCTCCGCGCCGCTCACAGGGCGAATTCGGTCATGATCGGCACATGGTCGGACGGTTTCAGCCAACTGCGGCAACCCTCGAACACGGTATGGCCGATCGCCGTCCTCGCGACATCTGCGGTGGCCCACATATGGTCGAGCCGCCGCCCGCGATCCGACGCCAGCCAATCCTTGGCGCGGTAGCTCCACCACGTGTACAGTCGCGCCGGATCGGGATGGAAATGCCGCCCGAGATCGACCCAGTCGTTTGATGCTTTCAGCCCGTCGAGCGCCGCGACCTCGATCGGCGTATGGCTGACCACGTCAAGCAGCTGCTTGTGGCTCCACACATCGCATTCCAGCGGTGCGATATTGAAATCGCCGACCAGCAAGGTCGGTACGGTCAACCCTTGCGACCAACGGGTCATGCGCTCGACGAAATCGAGCTTCTGACCGAATTTGGGGTTCACCTCCCGGTCGGGTACATCGCCGCCGGCGGGGACATAGACATTCTCAAGGCGCAGGCCGCCCGGCAGCCGCACGCCGATATGCCGCGCCTCGCGATTGGCCTGCCAGTCGAACCGGTCGTCCTCGACCAGCGGCACGCGACTGATGATCGCCACGCCGTGATGCATCTTCTGCCCATGGAGCAGGATATGGTCATAGCCGAGCGCCCGGAATGGCGCGGCTGGAAAGTCGCCGTCGATCACTTTGGTTTCCTGCAGGCACAGGATATCCGGCGCGACCTCGCGCAGGAACCGTTCGACGATCTCGATGCGGAACCGCACCGAGTTGATATTCCACGAAACGATTTTGAGCGTGTCCGTCATCCCGGCGATGTAGCCATGCCGTCACAATAGCGCCAGTGCGCTGCGCCGGAACGGGACATGAGGTGGGTAAGCATTGACCCGGATAAGGAAAGGCCCCCGCTCCGGGGGCATGGAGCGAGGGCCGACCTAGCGTTCGTCACGCAGGCAGGATGGGGACCTTATTCGAGCAACAGGGGGAAAATCCCGAACTGCCCCACATCCGCGAGGGTCGTAATAGTGAAGCAAACCTGTCGCCAATATGAATGAAATCCTATCGCGGCCCAGAAATGCGCCGTGGATCGTTCCAGCGGAACGCTCCGTCGCTGATTGACGCGTTGAAACGCTGATTCGTCAGCCGGATGGTGGTGCGATTATTCTGGCTGTCGAGCGCGACCCAGCCTTGCAGCATCAATCCGCCCGGTGCCGACTCGTTGCGCACAAAGACCAGGGTGATACGGCCATATTCGGGATGTTTGGGATCGTTCGCCTCGACCGAGATGATCCGTGGGTCGTTGCCGGCAATCACCTTGGCGAATCGCGTCATGTCGCGCTCGGGATTGAGCAGGATCGACAGCGGCGAATTGCCGATCGGCCAGCGTTGCACCTGCTTCACCGAATAATCGATGAAGGTCAGCGCCTTGCCGTCACCGACGATCAGGATTGGCACGCCCTTTTCATATTGGAAGCGGATCTTGCCCGGTTTTTTAAGGGTCAGCTCACCGGTCAGCACCTTGCCGACCCGGTCGGTCTGAGTGAAAGTCGCGGTCATGCTCTGCACCGATTGCAGATGCGTCTGGACCAGGCCGAGGTCGCCCGGCGCGCGGGCGGGCGCCGGTGCCGCGGCGGCAATAATGGGGGCTACGAGGGCGGGAACCGCGGCAAGCGCGGACAACAGGCGGAAATTCACGAAATTCTCCCGATACAGGCCGCAAGCGCTAGGGGCTCGGCCTTGAACCCGCTCTGAACCGTTCGCGCTACAGTGGGTTCCCGTCGCGGTCGCGCAGCACGTCGCGCCGGCCAACATGGTCGGGGCGCGAGACGATGCCGTCCTTCTCCATCCGCTCGATCAGCCGTGCGGCCGAATTATAGCCGATGCGTAGCTGACGCTGCAGCCAGGAGGTCGATGCCTTCTGGCTTTCGACCACCAGCTGGATCGCCGAGCGATATTGCTGGTCTTCGGCCGAATCCTCGCCGGTCGGCGTGCCGTCGAGGACGAAACCGTCCTCGGGTTCTTCAGTGACCGACTGGATATAATCCGGCCGGCCCTGGGCGCGCCAGTGATCGGCGACCGAGCGTACCTCATCGTCGGACACGAACGGACCGTGCACGCGCACCACGCCCTTGCCGCCGGGCATGTAGAGCATGTCGCCCTTGCCGAGCAGCTGTTCGGCGCCCTGCTCGCCCAAAATGGTGCGCGAATCGATCTTCGAGGTGACGTGGAAACTGATTCGCGTCGGCAGATTGGCCTTGATCACACCGGTGATGACGTCGACCGACGGACGCTGCGTCGCCATGATCAGGTGAATGCCGGCTGCGCGCGCCTTTTGTGCGAGCCGCTGGATCAGGAATTCGACTTCCTTGCCCGCGGTCATCATCAGGTCGGCGAGTTCGTCGACGATCACCACGATCTGCGGCAGCGGCTGGAAGTCGAGCGTTTCCTCCTCATAGACCGGCTGGCGCGTATCCGGGTCGTAGCCGGTCTGCACACGGCGGCCGAGCGGCTGGCCCTTGGCACGGGCGGCGCGGACCTTCTCGTTGAAGCTCGCCAAGCTGCGCACGCCGACCGACGACATTTGCCGGTACCGGTCCTCCATCTGCTCCACCGCCCATTTCAGCGCGCGGACCGCCTTGGCGGGGTCGGTGACGACCGGGGCGAGGAGATGCGGGATATCCTCATACATGCTCAATTCGAGCATCTTCGGGTCGATCATGATCATCCGGCACTGGTCGGGCCGCAGCCGGTAGAGCAGCGACAGGATCATGCAGTTGAGTCCGACCGACTTGCCCGAGCCGGTGGTGCCCGCAACGAGCAGATGCGGCATCGGCGCGAGATCGGCGATGACGGGATCGCCGGCAATGTTCTTGCCCAGCACCAGCGGCAGCGAGGCGGACTGGTCCTCGAAGGTCTGCGACCCGATCAGTTCGTGCAAGCCCACCGTTTCGCGCCGCGCATTGGGCAATTCGATGCCAATCACGGTGCGCCCGGGAATCGTCGCGACGCGGGCGGAAATTGCCGACATGTTGCGCGCGATATCGTCGGCGAGCTGAATCACCCGGCTTGCCTTGATCCCCGATGCCGGTTCCAGTTCGTACATCGTCACCACCGGGCCGGGGCGGATGTTGATGATCGATCCCTTGACGTGGAAATCGTCGAGTACCGATTCGAGCAGCCGGGCATTGCGCTCCAGCGCCGCCTTGTCGATCGGCCCGCCGGGCGCCGGCGGCGCCGGCTTGAGCAGGTCGAGCGGCGGCAATTGCGAATTGTCGCCCAGGTCGAACGAGGCCTGTTTGGTCTTGGGCTTGGCGACCGACGGCGCAAGCGAGCGTTCGGCGATCACCGGGCCGGGCCGGGGATCGGGCATGGCGATCGGCCGCGGCTCGGGTTTGCGCGACGGCGTGCGGGGCGATTCTGGCGCCAGCACCTGCTGGTCGGGGATGCTCAGATCGGCCTTGAACGGCAGCAATTGTTGCCAGTCGCGCTCAGCCAGGCTGATTTGCAGCGCGCGGACATAGACCACCGCGCCCGCCACGCCGGCCAGCAGGCCGACACCACGCCCGGTCCATAGGATCACCACCGGATCGCCAATGAAATCGATGCCCCAGCGCAGCAGGTCGGCGAGCGACAAGCCGATCAGCCCGCCCCATCCGGCGGGCAGAGCCAGCACCGATGATGCCGACACGAACGACAAGGCTGTACCGATCAGTGCGACGCCAATCACCGCGCCGATCAGCATCCGGCGCCAGCGCCCCGCGGAAACCCCACGCCACAGGCGCATCGCGAGGATCGGCGCAACCGGCAGAAGCAATATGGCGGGCAGCGGCCCGAACAGTGCGAAGGCGAGATCGGCGAACCAGGCGCCTGGAGTGCCGAGCCAATTCTGGGCCGGACCGCCCGACGCTGTATTGAGCGACGGATCGCCCGAATGATAGCTGGCGAGCGCAATGATCATCAAAATGGTCAGCGTGAACAAGGTGATCGCGCCGAGCAGCGCGCTGCTGCGCACCGCACCTGCCTTCATCGTTTCGCGCCAAAGCGGTGGCTGCGCACGGCTCGCCATGTGTTATCCCCGTCTGTCCGCTGTCTGTTCCGCAATGATCGCGCTTGTCGACTCCCCCGTCAAGCAAATGGCGTCAGACTGATGACGTCAACGCTAACGACCCTGGAGCGCATTGGCAGCGCCTCAGCTGAGCGTTACAGGACGGTCATGGAAACAGCCGATGTGATAATCCTGGGCGGTGGGCTGGTCGGCAGCGCACTTGCAGTGGCGCTCGATACCCATGGGCTGAGCTCGATCGTGGTCGATATCGCCGACCCGGACGTGATCCTGGCTGCCGGATTCGATGGCCGTGCTTCGGCGATCGCCAGCGCGCCCTATCGGATGCTCAGTGCGATCGGCGTGGTCGACCGGCTCGCCGGCCATGGCTGCCCGATCCAGGGCATTCGGGTCAGCGACGGGCTGGAACCCGGTGCGCTCGACTTCGAACCCGATGCCGATGACGGCGCACTTGGCCATATGTTCGAGAACCGGCTGCTGCGCGGCGCTCTGTTCGCGGCGGCCAGTGCGGCGCCCGGCGTGGATTTGCGCATGAAGACGCGTGCCGTGGCGGTCGACCGCGGCTCGCATGGCGTCACCGCGACGCTCGATTCAGGCGCGACCATCTCGGCGCCGCTGCTGATCGCTGCCGAGGGGCGCAATTCGCCGACCCGCGATGCCGCCGGCATCCGCGTGGCGCGCTGGACCTATGATCACGCCGCGATCGTCACCTCGCTTTATCACGAACATAGCCATGAGAATGTGGCGTTCGAGATCTTCTACCCGCAGGGGCCGTTCGCGATTCTGCCGCTTAACGACGACGCGCAAGGCCATCGCTCGGCGATCGTCTGGTCGGTCAAGCGCCATGAAGCGCCGGGCATGATGAAATTGTCCGATCGCGGCTTCCTGGCTGAGGCGGAAAAGAAGATGGGCGGATTTCTCGGTACGCTCGGGCCGCTGGGCGGGCGCTCAAGCTATCCGCTTGGCTTCCACCACGCGGCGCAGATCGTGTCGGACCGGCTCGCGCTGGTCGGCGATGCGGCGCACGGCATTCATCCGATCGCTGGCCAGGGCGTCAATGTCGGCTTCCGCGACGTCGCGACGTTGGTCGAGGTGCTGGTCGAGGGGAAACGAATTGGCCTCGATCTCGGCGACCCGGCCTTGCTCGCGCGCTATCAGCGCTGGCGCAGCCTCGACACGCTGATGGTGTCGATCGCCACCGACGGGCTGACGCGCCTGTTCGGCATCCCCGGCAAGACCGCCAATGCGGCGCGTCGCTTCGGCTTGTCGGCGGTGCAGAAACTGCCGCCGCTCAAGGATCGCTTCATGGCCGAGGCACGCGGAGAGAGCGGTGAAGTGCCGAAACTGCTGCAGGGGTTGATGGTCTAGCGGACCGGTTCGGCGATTTCCTGCTCCGCGGCAATGGCTTTGCCTGCGGGACGCACCATGATGAACGTGCCCGACCAGATTCCCGGAATATCCCAGATTCCGTTGATCTCGTTACCGTCCGGGCTGACCGATCCCTGGTACGAAACCGTATAATGCGCACGGGTCGGTTTATCGTATGACTTCACGAAGCTAACCTTGCCGCCATCGTGCCGGCCTTCGATCCAGGCAATGAGCGTCGCGCCGCGATCACCTGATGCATCGCTCTGTTCGGTGGTTTCCCCCACCAATATGCCGCCGCTATCGCGCAATATGGCGACGAAATGGTTCGATCCGGGCCCGCGGGGATAGTTGAAGATGCCGTCCCATCGACCGCTAAGGTCATCCGCGCTGGTGTGAGTCATCGACCCACGCTCACTGCAGCGTCACCGAATCCTCGCCGTCATGTCGGCCGAAGAATTGCATCAGCTGGATGATCAGCTCGGCGCGGTCTTCGATACCCTGGGCTTCAAGCAGGGCCTGTTTCGCCGCGACGTCGAACGGTGCGATCTGGGCGATGCCATTGACCAGCGCCTCGTCGTCGAGCCGGGTGACCGCTTCCCAGTCGACCGCATAGCCCTGCGAATCGGCAAAGCGGCGCGATTCCATCTCCAGCGAGGAGCGGCGGGAGAGCGATAATATCTCGGCTTCGGCCGATACTGGCAGCAATTCGGCCTCGACCTGGCGGAACGCCGTGGTGACGTCGAGTTCGCGGATGATCCGGAACAGCGACAGCCCTTCGAGTACGAGATTGTAGCGCCCGTCCTCGATCGCCTCGAATTCGCCGATCTTGCCGACACAGCCGATGTCGAACAGCGCAGGTGGCTCGCCACGCGTGCCCATATTCGGGCGGGGCTGAATCATGCCGATTCGCCGGTCGCGCGCCATCGAATCGGAGATCATCGCGCGATAGCGTGGCTCGAAGATGTGCAGCGGCAGATGCATCCCCGGAAACAGCAGCGCGCCCGCCAATGGAAAGACGGACAGGCGCGTGTTTCGGGGCGTGTCGTTCATCCGAACAGGATCGCGGACAAACGGCGGCGCTGCGCCGATACCCAGGGGTCTTCGAGCCCCACGACGTCGAACAATTTCAGCAATTGCGTCCGCGCTGCGCCCTCGTTCCAGGTGCGATCGGCGGCAATGATCGCGAGCAGCGAATCAGCGGCCGCATCGCGGTCGCCCGTCGCCATCTGCCCGCCGGCGAGTTCGAATCGCTTGGCATGATCGTCGGGATTGGCCGCGACCTCCGCCGCCAGCCCGGCGAGATCATCGACCGGCCTGGCGTCGCGCGCCAGCGCCAGCGCCGATTTCGCGCGCTCGATCTCGGGCAGCTTGGCCATCTCCTCGGGCAGTGCGGCGATCGCCGCATCGGCTTCATCGACCCGATTCGCTGCGACCAGCGCACGCAAGCGGCCCGACAGCACTGCCGGGTGATCCGGCGCCATCTCGGCCAGCTGATCGAACACCGACAGCGCCCGTTCGGCATCGCCTTCGGCCAGCACCTGCTCGCCCATTGCGATCAGCGGCTCGAGCTCGGCTTCGAGGCTCGCGGCCTCGCTCTGGATCGGCAATTGCTTGAGGATCTGGTCAAGCATCACGCGAAGCTGCGATTCAGTGTGCGCCGGGGTCAGGTCGGCGACCAGCTGTCCCTGGAACATCGCATAGACGGTCGGGATCGACTTGATCTGGAATTGGGACGAGATGAACTGATTCTTGTCGGTATCGACCTTGGCCAGCACCACGCCCTTGTCGGCATAGGCGGCGGCGACCTTTTCCAGGATCGGGGTCAGCGCCTTGCACGGTCCGCACCATTCGGCCCAGAAATCGATGATGACGAGGCTCGTCATCGACGGCTCGACCACGTCGCGGCGGAAAGCCTCCACGGCTTCGCGGTCAACGGCGCTCATTCCAAGGGTAGCCAAGTCACACTCCAATATCGCAGCTGTCCGGGTATGGGGCCTTATGTGGGCGCTTGGGGGCTCAAGCCAACCCTTTTCGTTGGGAATGCGAAGGCGGCCGAGTTGGGGCTTGCCGGACCGGAAAGCCGCTGCTAGAGGCCACCGCCTTACCCGCCCGGTCCGTGACCGGTCAGGCGCCAGAGCGGGCGTAGCTCAGGGGTAGAGCACAACCTTGCCAAGGTTGGGGTCGAGGGTTCGAATCCCTTCGCCCGCTCCAGTTTTCGAAAAATCGAGAACTGCCGTTCGTTGCGATCGCGACGATACCGTCCGGACTCTCCACGATGCCGATCGACGCCGGGGCTCGCCAGCGGCGAATCGCGTCGCTACCGAACGGCGATGTCGATGCTGTCGGTCCATCAGGAAAATCTCGCCCAGCTCGCGGCTCAGGACCGGCTGCGGTCGCTCGTCCCGCGCCGTGGCGTCGATTTCGCCTCCAACGACTATCTTGCGCTCGCCACATCGTCGCGCTTGCGCGATGCGGTGACTGCGGCGCTGGGCGAGGGCGTGGCGATTGGGTCGGGCGGATCGCGGCTGTTGCGCGGCAATGATGCGGAGCATGAAGTGCTTGAGCAGGAGGCCGCGCGCTTCTTCGGTGCGGAAACGGCTCTGTTCTTCTCCAGCGGCTATGTCGCCAATGCTGCGTTGTTCGCGACGCTGCCGCAGCGCGGCGATCTCGTGGTGCATGATGCGCTGGTCCATGCCAGTGCACATGAAGGGATGCGGCTGAGCCGTGCCGACCATGTTTCCGCCCCGCATAATGATGTCGGCGCATTCGAGGACGAGATCGCGCGCTGGCGGCGTGCCGGCGGCACTGGCCGCACGTGGATCGCGGTCGAGAGCCTGTACAGTATGGACGGCGACCGCGCGCCGCTCGCTGCGCTGGCCGATCTGGCGGACCGGCTCGATGCCTTTCTGCTGATCGATGAGGCGCATGCGACCGGGGTGTTCGGCACGATGGGGCGCGGGCTGGCGGACGAGCTTGAGGGGCGCGAGAACGTCCTGACCCTGCGCACCTGCGGCAAGGCACTGGGTTGCGAGGGCGCCTTGCTGTGCGGACCTGCCGTGCTGCGCGATTTTCTGGTCAATCGGGGCCGCGGCTTCATCTTCTCCACCGCGCCGTCGCCGCTGATGGCGCGGGCGGCGCGCGAAAGCCTGGTGATCCTTGCCGATGAGCCGGAGCGGCGCGAGCGGCTCCGTTCGCTGGTTGCCCATGCGGAACGGGTGCTCGCACCGGTCGGCGTTGCGCCCACCGGGTCGCAGATCCTGCCGCTGGTGTTGGGCGACGATGCGACGACGATGCGGGTTGCCGGCGCGGTGCAGGCCGCCGGCTTCGATGTCCGCGGCATCCGCCCGCCGACTGTGCCCGCAAACACCGCGCGGCTGCGCATCTCGCTGACGCTGAATGTGACGCCAGCGCAGATCGACGCGCTGGCCGAGGCTCTGCGGGACGCCCTGCAATGAACGGGGCAATGAGCAATCGGACGATCGTCGTCACCGGGACCGATACCGATGTCGGCAAGACGGTGTTCGCCGCCGCGCTGACCGCAGCGCTCGGCGCATCCTATTGGAAGCCGGTCCAGGCAGGACTGGACGAGGGCGGCGATACCTCGACGGTGGCGCGGCTCGGCGGGCTTCCGGCCGAGCGCATCCTGCCCGAGGCGTACCGGCTGACCACACCCTGCTCGCCGCATCGCGCCGCGCAGATCGACGGCGTTGCGATCGATATCGAGCGGCTGGCGATCCCGGCGATCGACGGGCCGTTGGTCATCGAGGGCGCGGGTGGCGTGCTCGTGCCGATCACGCCGGACCTTCTGTTCGCCGACCTGTTCGCGCGCTGGCAATACCCGGTGGTGCTGGTCGCGCGCACCGGACTGGGCACCATCAACCACAGCCTGTTGTCGATCGAGGCACTGCGGCGGCGCGACGTGCCGATTCTCGGCATCGCCTTTATCGGCGATGCGGTCGAGGACAGCGAAGCGACCATTGCCCGTCTCGGCGCGGTGCGCCGCCTCGGCCGGCTGCCGCATCTGCCCGAGCTCGACGCCACGACTCTGGCGGCGGCATTCCAGGCCCATTTCACTCTCAAGGATTTCCAGTGAGCGGTTCGCCCGTCTGGCATCCCTTCACTCAGCATGGGCTGGGCGAGCCGATCCCGCTGGTCACGCACGGTGAGGGCGCCGCACTCCATACCGCCGATGGCCGGCGGATCATCGATGCGATCTCGTCCTGGTGGGTGACCACGCATGGCCACCGCCATCCGCGCATCATGGCGGCGATCGCTGAGCAGGCCGGAAAGCTCGACCAGATCATCTTCGCCGGCTGGACGCACGAGCCGGCCGAATCGCTCGCGCGCGGGCTGTGCGAGATCATGCCGGCGGCGCTCACGCGTGTCTTCTTCTCCGATTCGGGATCGACCAGCGTCGAGGTCGCGCTGAAGATGGCGCTCGGTTACTGGCGCAGCCGGGACGAGCGGCGCGACCGTATCGTGGTGATGCAGCACAGCTATCATGGCGACACGATCGGCGCGATGTCGGTCGGCGCGCGCGGCGTATTCAATCAGGCCTATGAGCCATTGCTGTTCGATGTGGCGACGATCCCCTTTCCAGTTGCCGGGGCGGAGCAGCACACGCTCGATGCGCTGGAGGCGGTTTGCCGGACCGGGCCGGCGGCGTTCATCGTCGAGCCGCTGGTGCTCGGCGCGGGCGGCATGGTCTTCTATGTCGCGACCGTGCTGGCCGAGATGCGGCGCATCTGCGCGCGATATGGGGTGTTGTTCATCGCCGATGAGGTGATGACCGGTTGGGGGCGCACCGGCACCTTGCTGGCGTGCGAGCAGGCGGATGTGGTGCCCGATATCCTGTGCCTGTCGAAGGGGCTGACCGGCGGTGCCCTCCCGCTTGCCGTGACCATGGCGAGCGAGCCGGTGTTCCAGGCGCATTATGCGGCGGACCGCGCGCGGATGTTCTTCCACTCGTCGAGCTACACCGCCAACCCGATCGCCTGCGCGGCCGCCAATGCCAATCTCGCGATCTGGCGCGACGAACCGGTGCGCGAGCGAATCGCCGATCTCGGTCGCCGCCAGCAGGCCTGGATCGATAGCCTTGCCGGGCAGCACGGCATTCGCGGCGCGCGCGTGCTCGGGACGATCGCGGCAATCGAGATCGAGGGTGAAGACGGCTATCTCTCCGATCTTGGCCCGCGGCTGCTAGGCTTTTTCCGTGAGCGCGACCTGTTGCTCCGGCCGCTCGGCAACACCGTCTATGTCATGCCGCCTTATTGCACCGACGACAGCGATCTTGGGGCGATCCATACCGCTATCACGCAGGCGGTTGAGACGTTCAGATCCTGACATAGTTGACTAGCCTAAAGATATTAGGCAAACTGGCTAATAGATTTAGGATGGAGATTTCATGGTTCGCGCCGGATTGACGACGGAGCGGCTGGTTCGCGCCGGCGCGACATTGGCCGACGAAGCGGGGTTTGACGCCGTGACGCCATCGGCGCTGGCGAAGCTGTTCGACGTCAAGGTCGCCAGCCTCTATTCGCATGTGGCCAGTGCGCATGATCTGAAAACGCGGGTCGCGCTCCTGGCGCTCAGCGAACTGGCCGACCTTGCGACCGATGCGGTGGCCGGCAGGTCGGGCAAGGAAGCACTGGTCGCGCTGGCCGACGTCCATCGCGACTTCGCCCGCACGCATCCCGGTCTTTTTGCCGCAACCCGGTTTTCGCTCGATAGCGAAACCGCCGCGACCAGCGGTGGCGTCAGGCTTGCCGGGATGATCCGTGCCGTCCTGCGCGGCTATGACCTGGCCGAGCCGGAGCAGACCCATGCCGTCCGGTTGCTGGGCAGTGTGTTTCTCGGCTTTGCCACGCTGGAGCTTGGCGGGAGCTTCAGCCACAGCGCGCCTGACCCGCAGGACTCCTGGGGGCGGACGCTGGAGGCGCTGGATGCCGTTCTGCGGCATTGGCCACAGGTGTCAGGGTGAGCTGGTTCACCACACCGATCACATCGGACATCATGCGCGGCGCAATCGAGCTGGAGCGGACCAGCCACGGCGTGCTGCCGCACCGCCTGCCGGCCTGGGCGCGTTCGCAGTGTACCGACCCGCAACTGGCGATGGTCGAAGCCCAGCCTTCGGGAGTGCGGCTCGTCTTTCGCACCGGTGCGACGGCGATCGAGCTCGATGCGCTTGCCACCCGCCGCCTCTATGCGGGCGTGCCGCCGCGTCCGCCCGGCGTTTATGACCTGTGCATCGATGGCCGGCTGGCGGCGCAGGCCAGCCTGGATGGCGGCAACATTCTCCATATCGACATGGCGACCGGCGCCACCACGACCGAAGCCGGGCCTGCCGGCACCTTGCGCTTCGTGGATCTCCCTGCGGGCGTGAAGCAGATCGAGCTCTGGCTGCCGCACAATGAAGCCACCGAACTTGTTGCGCTGCGCACCAATGCCCGGGTTCAGGCCAGTGCTGAGCGCGCCGCGCCGTTGTGGCTGCACCATGGCAGTTCGATCAGCCATGGCTCCGATGCCGCCAGTCCGACCGGCACCTGGCCGGCCGTTGCCGCCACGCTTGCCGGTGTCGAGCTGGTCAATCTGGGCTTTGGCGGCGGCGCCTTGCTCGATCCCTTTGTCGCGCGCGTCATGCGCGACACGCCGGCGGACCTGATCAGTGTGAAGATCGGCATCAACCTGGTGAATGCCGACCTGATGCGGCTGCGCGCCTTTGGCCCTGCGGTCCATGGTTTCCTCGATACGATCCGTGACGGCCATCCGGCGACGCCGTTGCTGATGGTGTCACCAATCCTCTGTCCGATCCACGAAGATACCCCCGGGCCAGCTGCACCCGATTTTGCCGAGGGGCAGCTTCGCTTTCGCGCGACGGGCGACCCGGCGGATGTGGCGAGCGGCAAGCTGACGCTTGGCGTCATCCGCACCGCATTGGCGCAGGTTGTGGAACAGCGCGCGGCAAGCGATCCCAACGTTCACTATCTCGATGGGCGGGACTTGTATGGCGATGCCGATCACGCGGCATTGCCCTTGCCTGACCGGCTGCATCCCGATGCAGCGACGCACCGGCTTATCGGCGAACGCTTTGCAAGGTTGGGATTGTTGAACCGGTGAAGTTGCGCCGCGCAACTCCGGCCTGACGTCAGTCCCGCCGCGTCGCGCCGTCCAGGGTCAGAAAGGCAATGCCGCCCGACGCCACCGCGAGCACCGCGCAGATCAATGCCGCCGCCTGGAAGGCGGAGGTCAGCGCCGCGCCGACCTGCGCGATCACGGCGCCGGTCAATGCCGTGGCGATCAGGCCGCCGGTGCGGGCGATCGCGCTGTTGAAGCCGGAGGCGGTGCCGGTGTGCCGCTCATCGACCGAGGACAGCACCGCGGTGGTCAGCGGCGCGACCGCGCCGGCCATGCCGAGTGCGATCACCACCATGCCGGGCAGCACGCTGGTCCAGTAGCTCGCCTGCGGATCGACCCGCATCATCAGCGCGAAACCGATCCCGGTCACCACCGGGCCGATGGTCAGCGGCCAGCGCGGGCCGATCCGCTCGGTGGTCCGGCCCATCAGCCGCGATGCGCCGCCGATCACGATCGAAAAGGGCAGCAATGCCATGCCGGCCTGGAACGGGGTGTAGCCGCCGCCGACGATCAGCAGATAAGGCAGCAGCACGAGCAGCCCGCCAAGCGCACCGTAGAGCAGGAAGGTCAGCGCGGTCAGGCCGACAAAGGCGCGCGAGCCGAACAGCGACAGCGGCATCATCGCGCGGTCACCGCGGCGATGCTCGGTGAGCAGGAACAGGCCAAGCAGCCCGATGCCGGCGCCGGTGCCGGCCCACACCATCATACTCGCCTCGTGATGGCTCGACCACAGGGTCAGCGCCCAGGTCAGTGTGCCGAGCGCGGCGGTGGCAAGCAGCGCGCCGGGCCAGTCGAGTGGCTGTTCGCCCTCCGCACTCTCGCCGATATAGCGCCAGGCGATCAGCATCGCGCCCGCCGCGACCGGCAGGTTGAGCAGGAAAATGAAGCGCCAGCCCAGCCCGTCGACCAGCCAGCCGCCGAGCGGCGGTCCGCCGGCGCTGGCGATCGCGCCCGCCGCCGCCCAGGTGCCGATCGCGCGCCCGCGCGCTTCGCCGGAAAAGGCGTTGCCGAGGATCGCCAGGCTGTTGGGCATCAGCATTGCCGCACCGATCCCCTGCACCGCGCGCGCCGCGAGCAGCACGGCAAGCGACGGTGCCACCGCGCAGGCGATCGACGCGGCGGCGAACAGCGCCGTGCCCGCGATCAGCATCCGCCGCCGCCCGAAATGATCGCCCGCCGCACCGCCGAGCAGCAGCAGCGCCGATAACGGCAGCAGATAGGCGTTGACCGTCCATTGCAAATCGGCTGCCTCGCCGCCGAAGCTCCGTCCGATCGCCGGCAGCGCGACATTGACCACCGAGCCGTCGATAAAGGCGAGGCTCGACGCCAGGATCGTCGCGACAAGCGTCCAGTTGGGATGTCCGGTCGTGCCGCCCGGGCCAGTCGCGGCCTGGTCGCACGGTGTGGGCAGCGAGGTGCTCACCCGGCGTCCGCGAGCAGATCGCGTTCCTCGGGATGGCGATCGAGATAGGCCGCAACGAACTCGCATTGCGGATCGATCTTCAGCCCCTGTGCGCGGACGTTGTAGAGCGCATGCTTGATCAGCCGGCTGGCAATGCCCTTGCCCTGCAGCGCGCCCGGCACCACGGTATGGGTGAAGACCACCACATCGCCGTGCCGTTCATAGGCGGCGATGGCGAGCGCATCATCCTGGTGAAGTTCGTAGCGCTGCTTCGCGGTGTTGTTGACGATATCGGCCATGCCGGTTTGTCGCCGCTTTCCGGCGCCGGGGCAATATCGCTCCCTGTTCTCCCTGTTATTTCCCTGTTCGGTATTTTTTCAGGCGTTTCAGGCGAAAAAGGGGGTGTTTTGATCAAATTCGTCCAGTAATCCCAGTGGGTTACGAGGCCGCTCCCTGTTATGGCCATAACAGGGAGTTTCGCCCGCATAACAGGGAGATTCCGCTCCCTGTTTTCGCTGAAACAGGGAGGTCGTCCAGTCTTCAACATGAGAAAGAGCGCCGCGAAACCATCGCTGGTCCCGCATTGCGCCATGCTGCCCGGATCGGGCACGGTTTTGAATCGGCGCGATCAATCGTTTCCGGATCGCTCGATTTCGCCGGCACAGGTGAAGGCATCGTCGGCAACCGCTTTCAAATCGGCCGTGGTGCGAATGATGATCTGATTGCGATCGATCGCGGCTGAGATGTCATTGGTATCGGCCCGGGCAAGCCGGGCCTGCTGCTTCAGCACCGTTTGCCAGCGGGTTGCGAACTGGGCCGTGACGTCATCAAGGCCGAGCGCTTCCGCCTGCCGCCGCAGCGCCGGCGTCGCCAAACTGGAAACGGCTTTCGTCACGGCCGTGCAATACGCCGCCCGGTCGATCCGCTCGAGTCCAAGCTTGTGACGCGCTTGCCGGGCCTGATCGGTGGATTGAGGCGCGCGGTCGCATGCGGCGGTGAGCATGAGAAGCAGCGTGGCAGCGCAACACGCCATTCTCATAGCGACACCGTCTCGACCACCAGGACGTGCGCTGCGTCGAGTGCGTACAGGGTCAGTGCCCGCTCATGACGTATGGCACAGCCATCGCCGGCCCCCAGCGTGAGATCGCCGACGCGCACCCGGCCGGCGAGTACCACCGCATAGGCCATCGCACCCGGATTGAACCGGAGTGGAATCTCGGAACCTCTTTTGATCCGCGCCGCATGGACGCGTGCGGCCCCGTGTAGCCGCAATGCGCTGCGATCCTCCGGCCAGGGGCTGGCGATCACCACCGCCTCGTCGATCCGCGCGCGTGTCGGGAAGCGGGTCGTCCGGTGCATCGGGCGATCCGGCAGCGCATCGGCACGGATGCGCAGCTCGACATAATCGGCCGGGCGGGCGCCGGGATTGAAATAGCCATGCTCCATGCCGCGCCCGGGGGAGACGAGCATCACTTCGCCGGCCACCGCGCGGCATCTCGGTCCGAAAATGCCGCTATGCGCGATCACCCCGCTGCGCACGATGGCCAGACTCTCGACTCCGTCGATCGGCTGGGCGCGAACCTCGCCGCGCGGCGGCAGGATATTGTGGTTGAGCGTCACCAGGTCGCCCCAGTCGATCCGGCGCAGATCCTGGAATGCGCTGAAGGCGAGGTGGTGGACCGCATCGATCCGCTCGTCCCGGGTTCGGCCATGCGAGTCGAGCGGGCGCAGTTCGATCATGACCAGTGACTCCGGTCAGTCATTGCGGCGCGACCAGCCGGTAGCCGACACCGGGTTCGGTCAGGATCAGGCGCGGCGCGCCGGGATCCTCCTCGATCTTCTGGCGCAGCAGCCCGACATAGACGCGCAGATACTGGCTGTCCGCCGCCTCCGACCCCCAGCCGGCGATCAGCAGGCGCTTGTGCGTGACGACCTGGCCGGCGCTGCCGACCAATGTCTCGAGCAGCGCGAATTCCTTGGGCGACAAACGCACCGGATCGCCGGCCAGCGCGACATGACGCGTGGCGAGATCGACCGTGAGCTCGCCGTGGCGATAGCTGCTGCGCGCATCGCCGCCCGCACCGTGCCGTCGCAACGCGGCGCGGATGCGGGCCATCAGCTCGCCGATCTCGAACGGCTTGTTGACATAATCGTCGGCACCGCCGTCGAGCGCGGCGATCTTCTCGCCTTCCTGGTGCCGTGCCGAGATGATGATGATCGGCACATCGCTGGTCGCGCGCATGGTGGTGATGACCTGCTGGCCATCCATGTCGGGCAGGCCGAGGTCGAGGATGACGATATCGGGCTGCTGCGCCGCCATCGCGGCGATGCCGGACCGCGCATCCATCGCGATGGTGACGCTATAGCCGGCCGCGCCCAGCACCGGCCGGAGCACCGCGACGAGCGAAGGCTCATCGTCGATCAGCAGGATATGGCTCATGGCCCGGTCGCCTCGCACAGCGGCAGCTGGATGACGATGCAGCTGCCCTTGTCGCCGATGCCCGGCCGCCGCGCCTCGATCGTGCCGTCAAGCGCCTCGACGAAACCGCGCGCGATGGCGAGCCCGAGGCCGCTGCCGCGCGGTGACACCTCCGAACGGGGGACGCGGTAGAAACGCTCGAACACGCGCTCCAGCTCGCTCGCCGGAATGCCCTCGCCCTCATCGGCGATCTCGACGCGGCAGCGGCCGCCGATTTTTTCGGTCCGGATCGCGATCCGCCCTTCGGCCGGGCTGTACAGGATGGCATTGTCGATGACGTTGATCAGGACCAGCTCGAACAAGGCGGGATTGGCCGCCACCAGCAGGTCCTCGGGACAGTCGGTGCGCAGGATCAGCCGCTCCGGCGCGCGGGCGCGGACGCGCTGCAGCGCCGCGCCGATCATCTCCGCCACGCTTAGCACCTGCAATGTGGCGGCGACCCCGCCCGCTTCGAGCCGGCTCATCTCGAGCAGGTTGGCGGTGTAGCGATTGAGCCGCTCGCAATCCTCGACGATCCCGGCGAGCAGACGCCTCGATGTTTCGGCATCGAGCTTGTCGCGATACGCGATCAGGCTCGAGGCGGAGGCGCTGATCGCGGTCAGCGGGGTGCGGAAATCATGGCTGACCGAGGACAGCAGCGCGGATTTCAGCTCCTCGGCACGAAGGGCGGCATGGCGTTCGGCCATCTGTTCGGAGAGCAAGGCGCGCTCGGCGGCCAGCGCGACGATATTGCCGCTGGCGTCAAGCAGCGCATCGTCGACCTTGCGCCGCGCCTTCTGCGCCGGGGGCTGCTCCAGCACGATTGCGCCGAACACGTCATCGCCGCCGCGCAGCGGATGGATCAGGCGGTTTTCCGTTTCGACCGTTGCGCCGCCGGCGATTGCGGCTTCGGCCATGATCCGCGTCTCGGCTGCCAGATCGTCGCTGCCGACCGGTACCAGCCGGCCCTCGTCGCGGCGCAGCAGCACGGCGTTGCCGCCCAGGGTCCTGGCGGCGAAGCCGGACAGGGTCGCGGCAATTTCCTGCTGGCGCAGCGCGGATTGCAGGCTGCGGCTCAGGTCGAGCAGGCTGCGCAACCGCTCGTTGCTATCGCGCGCCGCCTCGGCATGGTCGCGCAGCCGGCCCGCCAATATGCCGGTGACCACCGCGCACAGGTTGAAGATCACCAGTGGGGCGACGTCGCGGCCGGTGGCGAGGCGGAAGGTCAGCTCCGGTTCGGTGAGGTAGAAATTATAGGTCAGGAAGGCGACGACCGCGGCGGCGAGCGCGCAGATCAGGCCGCCAAACGCCCCGGCAATGGTGATGCCGAGCACGAAGATCAGTGCCGCTGCGACCTCGCCATAAACATGGCCGACCAGCGCCGCGCTGGCGGCGGTGACCGCGATGATCGCCACGGTCGAGAGAAATTCGCGGCGATCGGGCAGCGCGGAGATCGTGCCGATCAGATTGGGATAGGGCGCGCGTCGCGCAGGGATCGCGGTTCTCATCATTCACTCTCTGGTCCACGGCGGCGGGTCGGGGCTGTATAGACCCACCGCCGTGGTGAGGTGGCATCGGAACCGGCCCGGGCCTGAGGGGGCGCCCGGCCGGACCGATCGGCCGGGATCATGATTGTCGTCACGCGGCGGCGAGGTCCATGCATAAAAATATTATAGTAATGGTCCCGCGACCTCGCTCGCGATCTATCCGGTCGCCGGGCCGGCCAGCCGGCTGGCGACATGATAGGAGGCGATCGCGCCGTCCAATATGTCGGACCAGCGATAATCGCAGGCGGCACGGTGCGCCGCCCGGCCGAGCGCAGCCCGCTCGCCGCGGCGGAGCATCAGCTCCATGGCCGCATCGGCCAGGTCGGCCGGGTTGGGGGCGACGAGCCGGCCCGTCATCCGGTCGTCGATCAGCGCGCGCGCACTGCCGACATTGGCGCTGACAATGGCGAGGCCGGCGGCCATCGCCTCGAGATTGACGTTGCCGAACGCCTCGGTGACGCTGGGATTGATCAGGATGTCGGCGCTGGCGACCGCGCGGCCGAGCTGTTGCCCCTCGAGATGGCCGGCAAAGACCGCGTCGCCGAGCCGCTCGCGGAAATGCTGCTCGGCCGGGCCCATCCCGACGACCAGCGCGCGCGCGCGGTGGCCGCGCCGGCGCAGCTCGCCGACCGTATCGGCGAAGACGTCGAGGCCCTTTTCCAGCACCAGCCGGCCGAAGAAGAGCAGGACCATATCTTCGTCGGCGAATCCCTGCGCCCGGCGCCATGCCGGATCGCGCAGGGCGGGGGTGAATGTCTCGGTATCGACGCCGCGTCCCCACAGGCGGATCGCGCCGGGCTCGACCCCCATCTCTTCAAGGCCGGCCGCTTCGAACCGGTTGGGCGCCAGCACCATGTCGCACCCGCGATAGAAATGCGACAGCAAGGCGGTCGCCGGCCGGCGCAGCAGCCCCAGGCCATAATATGCGAAATAGGTGTCGAAGCGGGTATGCAGGCTCGCCACCACCGGAACGCCCATCGACCGGGCGAAGCGGCGCGCTTTCAGGTTCAGCAGGTCCGGCGCCGAGAGATGCACGATATTGGGGGCGAAAAGCCGGATATCGTCGCGAATCCGCGCCGGCAGGCCGGTCGCCAGCCGATATTCGGGACGGCCCGGAATCGCGATCGACGGGACCGGGACAAGATCGCCTGCCGGGGTGAAGGCCGGCACCGGCGCGGTCGGCGAATAGACCCGGACCGCGGCGCCCCGGTCGAGCAAATGCGCGACGAGCCGGTTGAGCGCCTTGTTGGCGCCGTCGCGGACGCAATTATAGTTTCCGGAGAACAACGCGACACGCAACCCGTCGGCGCGCGTCCCGACAGGAGCATCGGGCCCGGGGGTTTCCACGCCGCGCGGCATGGCCGCGTCGTAACGGTCGAACAGTGCCGAACCGGCGGGCCGGTGCCTGGCATAGGCGCTGAGGTTGTTGCCGCCCTTGGCGATTGCGGAGGCACGCATATCAGCCTCTCTTCGCCGGGAACATTGCGGACAGGTTGCGCCGACGGCGCCGTCCAACAGGGTCGATCATACGCTTTACTCGCCTTGAACAAGGCGGGTGGACCTAAACCCGGGCGCGGGCGCGGCGTTATTATGGAATTTTTATGCCGGCACGCCGGGCTTGTTGCGAAAACGCGGATCAGCCGAGGAAATTGCTCAATATGTCGGGATGGAAGGCCCAGCCGGCAAAACCGCACACGCCCATGAAGATGCCGAATGCACCGAACGCCCAGGATGCGGCGATCAGGCCGAAACTCTCGGTCAGCGCGGCGACGGCGGCGAGCGAGATCGCGGTCGAGATCAGGGCTTCGCTCGCATCGAACTGGTCGTCATGGACGTTGAGCGCGTCATACTGGTCGGCAAAACCCTGCGCCTCTTTGGCGAGGGTCGGCGCCTCGGCGTGGTATTTGGCGATTGTCGCATCAGTCTCGGCAAGCGTGGCCGTCGCGGCTTTCGCCGCGGGAAGAGCGGGCGAAATCGTGGCGGCGAGGATCGCGATCTCGCTGCGCGCGGTCTCGGCGATATGCGTCTTGGTCTTGGTCGCCTGATACTCGCCCCAGCGATCGACCGAATCCGCCTTGGCCTGCTGCATCGCCTGGACGATGTTGCCGTCCTTGATATTGCCCAGCCCCATGAACACCGACAGGATCACGACGGTGATCGCGACCCAGCGATTCAGGCGCTTGTCCTTGGCTTCGGCACTGACTTCGACTTCCATGGGATTCTCCATCCTGGCGCCGGATGTCGGTCGTCGGGGCGGCGTTCGCCAATGAATTTTTCGTCATGAAGCGGCAGGGCCGGCCGGCGCCGTTTCATCGCGCCGATTTTCCCGCTAGTCTGGCCCGATGACACGCAGCACGACAATGGGTGACATCCGGATCGGCATCGGCGGCTGGACCTATGAGCCATGGCGCGGCACATTCTTTCCCGATAAATGGCCGCAGAAGCGCGAGCTGGAATATGCCGCCGGCAAGATGACCGCGATCGAGGTCAACGGCACTTATTATAGCGGGTTCAAGCCGGCGACGTTCGAGGGCTGGGCCAAGGCGGCGCCCGACGGTTTCGTCTTCACGCTGAAAGCGTCGCGCTTTTGCACCAACCGCAAGATCCTGGCCGAGGCGGGCGAGTCGATCGCGCGCTTCACCGGCCAGGGCATAACCGAACTTGGCAACAAGCTCGGCCCGATCCTGTGGCAATTCATGGCGACCAAGAAATTCGACGCGGATGATTTCGGCGCATTCCTGAAATTGCTGCCGGACAGCCAGGACGGTGTGAAACTGCGCCACGCCGTCCAGGTGCGGCACGAAAGCTTCGCGGTGCCCGAATTCATCGACCTGTGCCGCGCCGCCGGGGTGGCGATCGTCTATGCCGATTCCGCCGACTATCCGGCGATCGCTGACGTCAGCGGCGATTTCGTCTATGCCCGGCTCGAAAATGCCCAGGAAGAGGTGGCGACCGGTTATACCGCCGCCGAACTCGACCGCTGGGCCGATGCCGCGCGGACCTGGGCGGCGGGCGGACAGCCGGACGGCCTGCCCTATGCCGGATCGGGGGCGCCAAAAGCGGCGCCGCGCGACAGCTTCATCTTCTTCATCAACGGCGCGAAGGTGCGTGCCCCGGCGGGAGCGATGGCGCTGATCGATCGGGTCAGGGAGTAGCGACCGGCCGTCGGCTCATATCGATACGACGCGCCCACCGATGATCCTGAATGATGCTTTGCCTATTCGCCCGCACCCTGAAACGAAGACGTCATAGGATCGTCCTTCCTTCAGGGCCGGCGCCGGGCGATCCGCGGTGAAACCGGCGGGAATCTGGCCGTAGACAATCCTCGGCGCTTTCTCCGCGCAATTATTCTTCGCTGTCATGCGCCACTGATGGCCGTCCGCGGCCGAAACGACGGCCAGCTCATCGAACGTCGCAGGGCCCGACCACAAAAGCCCTTCTTCCTGGATGATGAAGACCGCGGCCGACACCGTGCCCGACACCTCGATATTCGCGGCGAGCTGGCAGGCGGCAAGGGCAAGCGGCAACAATGACGTCAGATAGAGGGCGCGCATCTTCATGGATGCCTGATTGCCAGTGGCCACGGTCGTCCGCAACCGCCGGCTATTGCAGATGATCCTACCGCGCCGAGCTGCCCGGCACGCTCGGCGGCATCGGCACGAGCTCATAGACGTCGAGCAATGCGCCCTTGCCGGCCTGGGTCAGGGCCAGCCGCCAGCGGAACGGCGCCACGCGTTCGATCACGCCGGCGACGTCGCGCGCCGAGTCATGGCCATAGGACGGCGCGATCTTTTCGCTGCCGTTGCGGAACGTACCGAGAAAGATCTGGCGCTTGCCGGTATCGGCGTAGAGCCAGCCGCCGGGCAGGATGGTGCCGGTCTGCTTGGTGAAGGACAGGCTCTTGGTGTCCCCTTCCACATAGCAGATATCGGGCGCGAAGCTGGTAAAGGGCGCGCGTCCGCCGAACCGGATCAGGCGGCAGCGATACGGGCCCGGCGGAAGCGCGGGCAAGTCGAGCGCCGCGTCGGGCTGGACCAGCGGTCCCTCGGCGGCCAGCTTGCCGGCGAAGCGTTTCGGCACGGCCGCGCGGGCCTTGGCCCAGCGTTCGGGCAGCGCGTTGATGCGCTCGAGATCGGCCGGCGTGGCGACCGATTCCCAGCCCGAGCTCTGTACCGCCGCCTCGACAACCACGCTCGTATGGGCCCGCGTCGTCGCGCAACCCGCCGTCAGCGGTCCAATCAGGGCAAGCGTCAACAGAGCACGATTCATATCGGCTGGTCCTTCAGCGGTAAAAGTACAAGACCGCCACAGCGAAGGGGTGCCAGCGGGTTACCAAGGGGTATGCCGAGATGGTTAACAAAAGGTAAACGATGTTAATCGCGCGCGACCAGCCGATGCGAAAGCGGCCCGTCGCGCGACGGGCTGAGTGAGGCGTATCGGTGGCGGGCCGATGAGCCTGGCGCAGGATCGCTGCGCGGCGTCAGTTCGCCGGGGCGGCTGGATCATTGTCCGGCAGGTCGGCCGCGCCCGACTGGCCGAGGATCGCGGCGGCCTCGATCGTGTCGAGCGCGCGGCGTGCGCCGATATAGCGCCGCGCGGCGGCGGTCCAGCGCGTCGCCTGGGCCGCGCCCGGCATCCGCGCCACTTCGGCCAGCGCTGCCTCCACCTTGTTCTGTTCGAGCATCTGCTTCGCGCGGGCGAGCCGGTCGACCGGCAGCGGCGAGGGCGTGGTCGATTGGTGCAGCACCACCAGATTGCCCAGTTCGCGGCGGAAACTGGTCCACCAGCCGGTGCTCCGCGCGCCGGTCACCAGCTCGGGGGTGATGCCGTCGAGCCCGGCGCGCAGCTCGGCGATCGTCACCGGCTCGCGCGCGGCCTGCAGGATCGCCGCCACCGCGCGCGGCTGGGTGGTACCGAAACGCGCGCGCAGATGTTGTTCGACATAGCCGAGCGACAGGCCGCGATCGAGCGCGCGGCGCGCGGCAAAGGCGATCATCATGCCTTCCGCGCGGGTCGCATAGCCCGATGCCGCCTGCGCGTCGCTGCTGATCCGTGCCGTCCGCGCCTCCAGATCGGTGAGCCGGGCGGCAAGGTCGGTTTCGCGCGACGACAGCGCGTTAAGGTCGATCACTGGCGCGGTCGCGATCGGTGCGCCGGCCGCCGGGACCACAACCACGGGCAATTGCCCCTTGGGTACCACCGCAACGTTCTGCGCGGGAAACCAGCGGCTTTGATAATGCAGCACCGCGGCCGTCACGGTCAGCCCGCCGAGGAACGCCAGCACGGCGATGATCGCAAGACTGCGCCGTGAGGATCGGGGCGAGGACCCGGCGGCGGCCGTTACGGGTGCCGGGGCAATGGGATTGATCGGCATGTCGGTCATGTCCGCCTTATCCCTGCGCGCGCTCGCCCGGTCAATCGGCGAGCGTCCGGGCGGCGGCGAGCAAAGCGTCGTCATCGGGCCGGGCGGCGACGGCCTGGCCGGCCCAGCCCTGGCCCGCGGCGTCGATGACGGCCTCGCTCAGCGCGGCGATGCGGATCGTCTTGCGGTTATGGATCAGCGCCGCCAGCCGCCGGGCTGCCCGCGCGGAATGAAGCAGCGCGACTGATCCTTCGAGTGCCCCGATCGCATCGGGCGCAATCGCGATCGCATTGCTTTCATAGACAGTGATCGCGCGGCGGATCACTGCGCTCTCTCCCGGCGCACGGTCCCGTCCGGCAAGGTGCAGCGCCCTGGCGATGCCCCGCGCCTCGGCCAGCGCCAGCAGCGCCGCCAGATCGGCAATGCCCGTCGTCATGACGTCAAATCCTGCCGCGCGCGCCGCCTCGGCCGTGCGGTCGCCCACGGCGAATACCGGCAGCGTGCGCAGACCCGTCAATCCCTCGCCCCCATGGCGCAGTGCGTTGGCGCTGGTCAGGATCAGGGCATCATAAGCCGAAGCGTCGGGTACGACCCAGGCGACTGGCGTCACGGCGAACAAAGGCAAGCGAATGACTTGCAGCCCCAGCGCGTCGGCACGCGCGGCGGTCGCCGCATTGCCCGGTTCGGGCCGCAGCACCGCCACCGGGCGGGTCATGCCGCGAACAACACCCGCACCGCCGCCGGCGCCCGGTCGAGCAGGTCGCGCGCAAGCCGCCCGGCCAGCCCGGCATCGTCGACCGGCCCGCTCGCCGTGCCGGTCACATGCTCGCTGCCGTCCTCGGAGAGGAGTTCGGCGCGCAGCGTTACCTCGTCGCCCGCGATCAGTGCGAGCGCCGCGACCGGCGAATGGCAATCGGCATCCAGCGCGGCGAGCAGCGCCCGCTCGACCAGCACGCAGCGATGCGTTTCCACATGGTCGATCGCGCCGATCAGCCCGATCGCGCGCGCATCGTCGGCGCGCGTCTCGATCCCCACCGCACCCTGCGCCGGGGCCGGCAGCATGACGTCAACCGGGATCGCGGTGCCGATATCGTCGCGCCCCAGCCGGTCGAGCCCGGCGGCGGCAAGCAGGGTCGCATCGACATCGCCCGCCGCCAGCTTGGCGAGGCGCGTATCGACATTGCCGCGAAACACCACCGCCTTCAGGTCGGGACGCAAGCGCATGATCTGGGCGCTGCGCCGCGGCGAACTGGTGCCGACGGTGCCGCCATGCGGGATATCGCCAAGCCCCGTCGCGCCGATCAGCCGGTCGCGCACATCGGCCCGCGGCAGCATCGCGACGATCGCGATGCTGCCGGGGCGGATCGTCTCGACATCCTTCATCGAATGGACCGATGCATCGATCTCGCCGGCGAGCAGCGCGCGGTCGAGCTCCTTGGTCCACAGCGCCTTGCCGCCGATCTCGGCCAGCGCGCGGTCCTGCACCCGGTCGCCGGTGGTGATCACGGTGACGATCTCGATATCATCGGCCTGCCAGCCATGCGCGGCGCACAGCGCATCGCGCACCATGCGCGCCTGAGTCAGGGCAAGCGGCGACCCACGGGTGCCGAGACGGAACGGAGTAGACAAAGCAGAAGGCATGGCTTGTGCTAGCGGGCGATGGGATTAGAGGAAAGCCGTGGCGCTGATCCTCGGCCTTGAATCCAGTTGTGACGAAACCGCAGCCGCGCTCGTGACGAGCGATCGGCGTATCCTCGCGCATCGTCTTGCCGGGCAGGAAGCCGCGCATCGCCCCTATGGCGGCGTCGTGCCGGAAATCGCCGCGCGCGCGCATGTCGAGGCGCTGATGCCGCTGATCGAGGGTGCGCTCGGCGATGCCGGCGTCTCCCTCGCTGAGGTTGACGCCATCGCCGCGACCGCCGGGCCGGGGCTGATTGGTGGCGTCATGGTTGGCCTGGTGACCGGCAAGGCGCTGGCGCACGCCGCCGGCAAGCCGTTGGTCGCGGTCAATCACCTCGAGGGTCATGCGCTCAGCCCGCGGCTGACCGATCCCGATCTCGATTTTCCCTATCTGTTGCTGCTCGTCTCGGGCGGGCATTGCCAGCTGCTGCTGGTCGAGGGGGTCGGCGCCTATCGCCGGCTCGCCACCACCATCGACGATGCGGCAGGCGAAGCGTTCGACAAGACCGCCAAGCTGCTTGGCCTCGGCTTTCCCGGCGGTCCGGCGGTCGAACGCGCGGCGCTGGCGGGCAATCCCAACGCCGTGCCGCTGCCGCGGCCGCTCAAGGGCTCGGCCGAGCCGCATTTCTCCTTTGCCGGGCTGAAAAGCGCGGTGTCGCGCGCGCGCGATGCCGGCATTTGGCGTGCGGAGGATATCGCCGCCTCGTTCCAGGCCGCCGTGGTCGATTGCCTGCTCGACCGCACCATTCGGGCGCTCGACAGGGCGCAGGGTGCGACCGCTCTGGTCGTCGCGGGCGGCGTTGCGGCCAATCAAGCGGTACGTTCGGCGCTTGAGGGGCTGGCCACCGCCAACGGCCTGCGCTTCGTCGCGCCGCCCTTGTGGCTGTGCACTGATAATGCCGCGATGATCGCCTGGGCCGGCGCGGAACGCTTTGCCGCCGGGTTCACCGATCCGCTCGATATCGCGGCGCGGCCACGCTGGCCGCTCGATCCGGCGGCGGAGGCAGTGCGTGGCGCGGGGGTAAAGGCATGAAGATTGGCGTGATTGGCGGCGGCGCCTGGGGCACCGCGCTGGCGCAGGTTGCGGCGCGTGGCGGTAAGCCCGTGCTGCTCTGGGCGCGCGAACCTGACGTCGTGACGTCAATCAACACACGGCGCGAGAATTCGGTGTTCCTGTCCGGCGTGACCTTGCCTGACACGATCCGCGCTACCGGCGTGCTGGGCGACCTGTCGGGCTGCGACGCGTTGCTGGTGGTCGCGCCGGCGCAGCATGTCCGCTCGGTACTGGCCGAGATCGACAGCGGGGCGACGCCACTGGTGCTGTGCGCCAAGGGGATCGAGGCGGGCACGCAATTGCTGGTCGGGCAGGTTGCCGGCCAGGTCCATCCCCAGGCGCCGATCGCCGTGCTCTCCGGGCCGACCTTCGCGCATGAAGTCGCCGCCGGCCAGCCGACCGCCGTGACGCTCGCCTGTGAGGATGATGCGCTTGGCACGGCGCTGGCCGAACGGCTCGCCGGGCCGGCGTTCCGCACTTACGCCTCGAATGACGTCATCGGGGCGGAGATTGGCGGCGCGGTCAAGAATGTCCTCGCCATTGCTTGCGGCGTGGTCGAGGGCGCGGGGCTTGGCCAGAATGCCCGCGCCGCGCTGATCGCACGCGGTTTTGCCGAAATGACTCGCTTCGGCCTGGCGCGCGGCGCGCGGGCGGAGACTCTGGCCGGCCTGTCCGGGCTCGGCGATCTGGTGCTGACCTGTTCCTCGACCAGCTCGCGCAATTTCTCGCTTGGCATCGGGCTGGGGCAGGGGCGCAGCGCGAGCGAAATGCTCGCCGACCGCCGCACCGTGGCGGAGGGCGCGTTCACCGCGCCGGTGCTGTGTCAGGCGGCCAGCGCGGTCGGCGTGGCGATGCCGGTGGTCGACGCGGTGTGTGCGCTGCTTGACGGCGCCGATGTCCGCGAGGTGGTCGGGGCGCTGCTTGCCCGGCCGTTGACGCGCGAAGCGTGATGCGCCGGGCGGCATTGCTGCGCGGGGTCAATCTCGGCGGCCGCAAGCTGCTGATGTCTGACCTCAAGGCAATCGCCGAAGGACTGGGCTTCACACGCGTCGAGACGCTGCTGGCCTCGGGCAATGTCCTGTTCGATGCGGCGCAACCGGGACCCGAGCTCGAGACGATGCTTGAGGCGGCGCTGGAGCGGCACGGCCTGAAGACTGACGTCATGGTGCGCGATCTGGCCGAGATCCGCGCCGTCATCGCCGCCAATCCCTTTGCCGATGCGGCGCTAGACCATCCCAGCCATGTGCTGGTCACCTTCCACCGCGACCCCTTTCCGCCCGACCGGATCGCGCGGCTGGCCGAGGTCCATGACGGTGCCGAGCGGCTCCACGCGGCGGAGCGCGAACTCTATACCGACTTTCTCGGCCAGCAGCAGATGCGCGACTCGAAACTGCTCCAGAGCATGAACAAGGCGAAATTCCCCAAGGTCGCCACCGCGCGCAACTGGAACACGGTGGCGAAGCTCGCCGTGCTGCTTGAGCCATAGCGCCGATTCACTTTCGCGACTGAATTGAGCAGGAAGCAGATTCGGATGGACATGCGTCTCTCCCGGCTCTTTCTCATGGTCGTGCGGCAGGGGGTGATCGTCACCCCTGTTCCGGCGAAAACGACCCCTGTTATTCCCTTGCGCGACCCCTGTTATCGATAACAGGGGTGACGACAGATAAGCTGCTGGAAATAAACGAAGATTCTGGCCTCCGAATCCAACATAACAGGGGTGGCTTTTTTTATTGCGCCGATAACAGCGGTGAAGGCCGGTCAGGCGCCCAGCGCTCGCCTCGATAAGGCGCCGCAATCGGCATCGGTCGCCTTGGGGCCTTGCGTGCCGGCGATCGATCGCCCGATCGCCTTCAGCACATTGCCGACTGACTTCACCTTGGGCGGGATGGTGACGTCAGGTTCGCGGATCGTGCCGGCAATGGTGACGGATCCGGGCAGACGCAGCACGCTTTTCTGCTTCGGTGCGCCGGTCAGGGTGATCGCCAGCGTTTCGGCCGGGAAAGTGACGCTGCCCTGGCCGTTCGACTGGCTGAGCGTGGTGTCGAGCACCAGTGGATCGACCCGCCCGGCGCCGCCCTGCAGGGCAAGCCGCAGCACGATGCAGCGCAGGCCGGCGCGTGCATCCTTATCGGTGGTCAGCGCGCGCGAGGCGTCGAAGCCGATCATCGCCGCGACCTTGGCGGGCAAGCCGCCGTCGCGCGCGACCAGGCCGATGCTGCCATTGGCATTGCCGACCGCTTCGCGGATCGTGCTGCCGCGACCGGCCAGCCTGGCGCGCGCATCGACTCGTCCGTCGACCGCACCCGCCCCACCGGCGAGCGCACCGACGCTGCTGCCGCTCAGCTTCAGGTCGATCGTCACTAGTGGCACCTTGACGCCACCGCGTTGATCGACGCGCATCGACCCGGCGATCGCCCCTTGTTTCAGCTCGATCGTCAGCGGCGCGATGTCGAGCAACTGGTGATCAAGCTTCAGCGTGCCGCGCAATGACGTCACCGATGACGGCCGCTTCCCGCCGAACACCTGGCGCGCATTGAAGCGGATGCTGCCGTCGGTATCGTCGATCTTGACGATGTTGATCCGCATATTGGGCACCAGCCTGAGCCCGATCTCCTGCTCCAGCGCCGCAGCCTTGGCCAGCCCGGCATCCGACGCGAAATCGTCGAAGTCGAGCCGGTTCGAAATGACGTCACCGTCGAGCAGCGTGCGCCCGCCGCGCTTGCGCACCGTGACGCCGCCGGCGATGTCGGACTGGCCGATCGTGCCGCTCAGCCGGGTGATGGTCCAGTCCGGCCCGTCATGCCGGGCATGCGCCCTCAGCCGCACATCCTGCGTGCCGAACAGCCCGGCCTCGATCACGGCATCGATCATCTTCAGGTCGTCGGCACGGGCAGTCAGGTCGATCGTCATGGCATTGGTGTCGAGCGGCGCATCCATCCGGCCGATGATCGTCATGCCCAGCCGCGGGCCGTCGATCCTTGCCTCGAACGGCCAGGGTCGGCCAGCGGCGCTCTCGATCGCGGCACCCTTCGCGCTGAGCGTCACCGGAGCGCCGAGGACCTTGCCCGTGCCGTTCAGCACGATGCCGCTGGCGCTGTCGGCGGTCACCTTGGCCGTGAAGCTGCGCCCGACCTTGGCGTCACGATAGCTGACGATGCTGTCGGCGATGCGCAGCCCGGTCAGGCGCGGGACGGAGTCGTCGGCCCCCGGCTGACGCCAATTCTCGCGCCCGTCCTTCGCCCGGACGAGATTGAGGCGCAGGCCGGATATGTCGATCGACTCAGGCCGGAACTTGCCGAGGATGAGCGGGAAGACCGGAAAGCGGACGGTCGCCGCCGTGATCGTCACCAAATTGCCGGGCCCGGCCCAGCGGGCCTGCGGGATGCGCACGTCGCGGATTGCAATCGTCGGTGAGAAGGAAAAACCGTCGATCCGGTCGATCCGCCCGATCGTCACCGGCTGGCCGACACTCCTGCTCATCCGGCTTTCGACGGTCGATTTGAGGCTGCCCCAGGGAAAGGCCGCGAGTCCGATCAGCGCGAGCAGGATCAGCCCGACGATCCCGCCGACGGTCCAGTGAAGCCGGCGATCGGCGATCAGGGTCCTGAAAGTCACCCCTAAGTGACGCGCCAGCGCGCCGTTTCGTTCCGTTCCGGTCAGAAATCGACCGCAATGCCCTTCAGCTCCCAGTCGCCATAACGCACCGGATTGAGACCCAAGGGATCATCCGGGCCTGGTTCGGCCTTCTCCTTCGGGTCGGGTTCCGGCACCGGCGGATTCTTCGACAGATAGGCGGGTGGCTTCACATGTGGCGGCCGCTGGGCCATGGACTGCTCCCTCGGTGGACGGTGACGCGCGATTGAACTGTGCGCTTCCTGACGCCACATCGACCTTGAAAGGAGTTGGTTCAAGTGAATCAGCTGAAAACGACCCTGTTGCCGCGCGACCCGCTGGGCCGGCGCTGACTTGGCCTATTCCCAATCAAGCGGGCCCCAATCGAGCCAGCCCGAGCCCGCCGGCGTCCCGGCCCGCCGTGCAGCGCTCCGCCTGCTCGACGCAGTACTGCGCCAGGGCCTGCCGCTCGAGGCCGCACTCGACCGCGCAACCTCGGGCATTGACCGCGCCGATGATCGGGCGCTGGCCCATGCCATTGCCGCCGAGACGCTGCGCCGCCTGCCCGATCTCGACGCGCTGATCGATTCGGCGACCGCGCGTCCCTTGCCCGATGACGCCAAGGCGCGCTTCGCGCTGCGCATCGCTTTGGTTCAGACGCTCGCACTTGGCACGCCCGCGCATGCCGCGATCAGCACCGTGCTGCCCTTGGTCGATGGCGGTCCGCGCAAGCTGGTCCACGGCGTGTTCGGTACATTGTCGCGCCAGAACGCGTCGCTGCCCGAGATTCCGACCCTGCCCGACCCGGTCGCGATCCGCTGGCATGCGGCATGGGGCGACGATGCGATCGAGGGGGCGGAGCACGCGATTGCAGCACCGCCGCCGCTCGATCTGGTCATTGCCGACCCGGCCGCGACCGATCGCTGGGCCGAGGAGCTTGGCGGCGTGTCGCTGATGCCGGGCCATGTACGCTTGCCCGGCGGCCACGTCCCCGAACTGTCCGGGTTCGAGGAGGGTGCCTGGTGGGTCCAGGACATCGCCGCCTCGCTCCCCGCGCGGCTGATTGGCCGCGGCAGTGGCGTCGCGCTTGATCTGTGTGCTGCGCCCGGCGGCAAGACGATGCAGCTGGCCAGCGCCGGCTGGCAGGTCACCTCGGTCGACAGCGCGCAAAGTCGTCTGGCGCGACTTCACGACAATCTCGCGCGGACGAAGCTGTCGGCCGATGTGGTGACGGCCGATGTGCTGACCTGGGCGCCGGCCGCGCCGGCCGATGCAGTGCTGCTCGATGCGCCGTGCAGTGCGACCGGCATTTTCCGCCGCCATCCCGATGTGCTGCACCGCGTGCGCCCGTCGCAAATCTCGGAAATGGCCGCGCTGCAGGAAAAGATGCTGGCGCGCGCCGCCGACTGGGTGCGGCCCGGCGGGGTGCTGGTCTATGCGACCTGTTCGCTCGAACCGGCCGAGGGCGAGAAGCAGCTCAAGCGCTTCCTTGGCACGCGCAGCGACTATGCGATCGACCCGGTCGGCCCCGACGAACTGCCCGACGGTCTCGCGGCGCATGACGAGGGCTATCTGCGCACCGTGCCTGGCGCCCTGGCCGATCAGGGCGGCTGTGACGGGTTTTTCATGGCGCGGTTGAGGCGCGCTGTCTGATCCTTCCCTTGCGGGGAGGGTTCGCCATGCTAGAGGGTCCGGTCATGCAACAGCCAGTCCGTATCGCCCCTTCGATCCTGTCCGCCGATTTCGCCCGGCTCGGTGAGGAGGTGCGCGCGATCGACGCAGCCGGCGCCGACTGGATCCATGTCGATGTGATGGACGGCCATTTCGTGCCCAACATCACGATTGGCCCGGCAGTGGTGAAGGCATTGCGCCCGCACACCACCAAGCCGCTCGACGTGCATCTGATGATCGCGCCGGTCGATGCCTTTCTGGAGGACTTCGCCGAAGCCGGCGCTGACACGATCAGCGTCCATGTCGAGGCCGGCGCCCATACTCACCGCACGATCCAGCGCATCAAGGGGCTGGGCAAGCGCGCCGGCGTCGTGCTGACCCCGCAAACCCCGGCCAAGGCGCTCGACTATCTGCTCGAGGAAGTCGACCTGGTGCTGGTGATGAGCGTCAATCCCGGCTTTGGCGGGCAGAGCTTCATCGAGAGCCAGCTGCGCAAGATCGAGGCGATCCGCAAGATGATCGACAAGGCTGGCCTCTCGGTCGATCTGGAGGTCGATGGCGGCATCGATCGCAATACCGCGCCGCGTGCGATCGCGGCGGGGGCCGATGCGCTGGTCGCCGGCACCGCCACCTTCCGCGGCGGGCCTTCGGCCTATGCCGATAATATCGCTGCATTGAGGGGTTGAGTGAGCGAACCGACCGAGCCCGACAGCATCGATGAAGGCAAGCGGCTGATCCGGCTGGGCGGCGACAAGGGGCTTTCTCTGTCCGAACGTATTTCCGAACGACTCCACCGCCTGACCTGGCGCACGCCGATCCATGGGCTGAGGCTCAAGGGCCGGCATCCGCTGAAACTCACTGCCGTGCCGGATGACCCTTTCCTCGGTGACATCAAGCGCGGGCACGCGCTGCTTGAGGGCAATCTCAGCTTTCGCGGCGAGACGCGGGCGATCGCCGATCTCAACCTGGTGAAACCGGACTATTCACGCGCCTTTGGCGAGTATCTGCACAGCTTCGCCTGGTTGCGCGACCTGTCGACCGTGGCAACGCGCGCCCAGGCGACGCCGATCGCCGAGGATCTGATGCGCCGCTGGCTCGACGTGCATGCCGACAAGGTCAGCGAGCCGGCATGGCGCGCCGATCTCTGGGGCCGGCGCATCCTGTTCTGGACCGCGCATGCGCCGCTGATCCTGTCCTCGACTGACCTTGTTTATCGCAGCCATATGCTCAACACGCTGGCGCGCGGCGCCCGACATATCGATCGCGGCGCGGAGAAGATGGCCCCCGGTGCGCCGCGTGTCGCCGCCTTGTGCGGCGTGGTCGCGGCCGGCCTGCTGATCGCCGGCGGCGATGCGCGGCGCGGCTCGACCGAATCCGCGCTGATCAAGGCCTTGTCGGCATCGGTGTTCGACGATGGCGGCAGCGTCGCGCGCTCGCCGCTGGCGCAACTCGACATCATCATGCTGCTGACCATGCTGCGCGAAACCTATGACGCGCGCCGGCTGGAGCCGCCCGCCGCGCTGTTCGAAGTGCTCAACCGCATGGTTCCGGCGCTGCTCGGCGTGTGTCACGGCGACAAGGGCCTGTCGAGCTGGCAGGGCGGCGGGCCAGTCACCGGCGAGACGCTCGGCCAGATCCTCGAGGCGACCGGCGTGCGCGCGCGACCGCTGCGCCAGGCGCGCGACTGGGGTTATCAGCGCCTTGCCGCCGGATCCGTCGTGCTGATCATGGATGCAGCACCACCGCCGGTCGCGCGGCTGGTCGAGGGCGGATGCGCCTCGACCCTTGCGTTCGAATTCTCCGACGGCTCCCACCGGGTGGTGGTCAATTGCGGCGGCGCGCGGACTGCGGTGCAGCAGCTGCCTGCGGCACTGGCCGATGGGTTGAGGACCACGGCGGCGCATTCGACCCTGATTGTCGGCGACAGCAACTCGACCGCGATCCATCCCGACGGCACGCTCGGACGCGGCGTCGCCGAGGTCGAGCTGGCGCGGCAGGAAAGCGATGCGGGCAGCCGGATCGAAGCGAGCCATGACGGTTATGCGCGGCGCTTCGGCTTCGTTCATCGCCGCCAGCTGGTGCTGGGCAGCGACGGCCGCGACCTGCGCGGCGAGGACATGCTGCTGCCGGTGGGCCGGCGCCGCAAGGTCGCCACCACCGCCTTTGCCATCCGCTTCCATCTCGGCCAGGGCGTACAGGTGTCGCCGACCGCTGACGGCATGGCCGCCTTGCTGCGACTGCCCGGCGGTGCGCTATGGCAATTCCGCTGCCGGGGCGGGGCGCTGGCGATCGAAGACAGTTTGTGGATCGATGCCGAGGGTCGTCCGCAATCGACGTACCAGCTCGTCATAACGGGCGAATCCCCTGCGGGCGGGTGCAGCGTGAGCTGGGCCCTGAAACGCGCCAACTGATACCGGAGTTTTCATGACCAGCATTCCCATCCGCCGCGCCCTCCTCTCGGTGTCGGACAAGACCGGCATCATTGATCTGGGCCAGGCGCTGGTCCGGCACGGCGTTGAACTGGTCTCGACCGGCGGCACCGCCAAGGCACTGCGCGATGCGGGGCTCGATGTGCGCGACATCAGCGACCTGACCGGCTTTCCCGAGATGATGGACGGACGGGTCAAGACGCTCCACCCCAAGGTCCATGGCGGGTTGCTCGCGGTGCGCGACGATCCCGCGCATGTCGCGTCGATGAAGGAGCATGACATCGGCGCGATCGACCTGGTCGTGGTCAATCTCTACCCCTTCGAACAGACCGTGGCGAAGGGCGCAGACCGGCCCGAAGTGATCGAGAATATCGATATCGGCGGCCCGTCGATGGTGCGCTCGGCGGCCAAGAACCACGCTTTTGTCGCGATCGTCACTGATCCGGCCGACTATCCCGCGCTGATCGCGGAGATGGACGCCGCGCACGGCGCGACCACGCTCGAGTTGCGCAAGCGCCTTGCCGCGCGCGCCTTTGCTGCGACCGCCGCCTATGACGGCATGATCGCGAGCTGGTTCGGCTTTGTGGACCAGGGAGAGGCGTTCCCCGAAACCCTGCCGGTCACGCTCAAGCGCAGCGCATCGCTGCGCTATGGCGAAAACCCGCACCAGTCCGCCGCCTTCTATACCGCGACCGGCCCGCATGCGCGCGGCATCGGCCAGGCACGGCAGATCCAGGGCAAGGAACTGAGCTATAATAATCTCAACGACGCCGATGCCGCGCTCGAGCTGGTCGCCGAGTTCCGCGATGCCGCGCCGTCAGTGGTGATCGTCAAACATGCCAATCCCTGCGGCGTCGCCACCGCCGCGACGCTTGAGGAAGCCTATGCCGCGGCCTTTGCCTGCGACACGGTGTCGGCGTTCGGCGGCATCATCGCGCTCAACCGCACGCTCGACGAAGCGACCGCGCGGGCCATTTCGGGGATCTTCACCGAGGTCGTCGTCGCGCCCGATGCCGATGACGCGGCGCTGGCGATCTTCGCGGCGAAGAAGAATCTTCGCCTGCTGCTGACCGGCGCCCTGCCCAATGCCGCGCGTACCGGGCTGCAGGCCAAATCGATCACCGGCGGCTGGCTGGTCCAGACGCGCGACAATGGTGCCGTGCCCGAATTGAAGGTGGTGACGAAGCGCGCACCGACCGACGCGGAACTGGCCGATTGCCGCTTCGCCTGGACTGTCGCCAAGCACGTCAAGTCGAACGCGATCGTTTATGCCAAGGACGGCTCGACTGCCGGGATCGGCGCGGGCCAGATGAACCGCCTCGAATCCGCGCGCATCGCCGCGTGGAAAGCAAAGGATGCAGCGGACAAGGCCGGCTGGGCGTCACCGCGCACGATCGGGTCGGCGGTCGCCTCCGACGCTTTCTTCCCCTTCGCCGACGGCCTGCTTGCCGCGGTCGAGGCGGGGGCAACCGCGATCATCCAGCCGGGCGGCTCGATCCGAGACGACGAAGTCATCGCGGCGGCGGACGAAGCGGGCCTGGCGATGGTCTTCACCGGCATGCGCCACTTCCGGCATTGATGCGCTAGACCGGCAGCGTCGCCTCGCCCGACTTGGGTACCTTGCGGAACAAGGCCCGGTCGGCGGGGCGGAACGCCCATCTGAACAGCACGTACAAATAAGTGCCGCAGATTGCCGGGATGCCGATCGCGGCCTCCGCCCATTCATAGCTTTTGGGCAGGGCGGTGAAGGCACTCCCGACCAGTCCCGCCGCCAGCGCCGCCCAGAGCAACGGCCAGCGCCAGCCGGCGACGCGCGCGCTGAGCAGGCGCGACAGGAATGTCGATTTGATCACCGACGTTATGCCGACCGACAGCAGCAAGGCGATCGCCGGTCCCGCCGCCTGGTAATTGACCGGCCATCCGCCGCTGCGGATCGCGAGGATCAGGGTGAAGCTCAGCGCAATCTGGAAGCACAGCATGCCGAGCGAAATCAGCAGGTTCTTCATCCGTGCGATATAGACCAGCGCGCTCTCGCATACCGCGCCGGTCGAGGCCGCCGCTTCCGCCGACAGCAGGAAGGCGAGCGCCGCGGTGCCGGCGACGAATTGCGGCCCGACCACGCCCATCACCGCTTCGCCGGGGATCGAGCCCATCAGCGCGAGGCCGACCTGCGCCGCCATGATCCAGAAGCCGACCTGTCTGACCTGCGCTGCCACCGCCTCGCGATCGTCGCGGGCGAGCGCAGTGGTGATGACCGGACCGAGGATCGGGTCGAAACTGGTCTTGAGCTTGGCCGGGATCGAGGCGACCTGCTGCGCCATATAATAGATGCCGACGATCCTGGGTTCGAACATCACGCCGAGGATGAAGCGGTCGACGTTGCGCGTGCCCCATTCGACCGCATCGGCCCCGGCAAGCGGCACGTTGCGCCCGGCCAGCGCGAGCAGCGGACGCACGCGCGGTTTCCAGCCATGGGGGATGCCATAGCTGCGCACGAACGGGATCAGCGACGCGATCAGTGCCGCCGCCATCGACAGGATATAGGACAGCACCAGCCCGTCGCGCAGCGAATAGAAGGACAGCGCCCAGGCGGCGGCGCTGATCGTCCAGGGTTCGACGATCGCGCGCGCCGTCACCGTCGCCTGAACGTTGCGGCGATAGGCGAGCGCGGCGAGGCTGACGTCGGACCAGGCCGTGGCGAAGATGATGCACGGCAGCCAGCGATCCATGCCGGTGATCGGCGTATTGGGGTACATCGCCTCGGGAAAGGTGATGAGGATCGCGCTGGCGACGAGCGAGACGACGAACGCCACCGCCATCGCGTCCCATACGACATGGACATGCGGCCGATCGGTATCCGACAAGGCCTGGGCGAGCCCGCGCTTCAGGCCGAGCGTCGCAAGCAAGGCGGCCAGCTCAACCACGACCACCGCGATCGCGAAGCGGCCGACCGTCTCCGGCCCATAGACGCGGCCGGCGATGAACAGGAACGGCAACCGTGCCGCGAGCCGCAGCAGGAATCCGATGATGTTGGTCCGGCCACCCTTGGCGAGCGCGTTCAGATCATCGATGTCGCCCGTGGCGGAGGTCAATGCGCCGTGCCCCAGCTCTTCCCCGTACCGATCTCAATGCCGAGCGGCACGTCGAGCACCACCGCCGGTTCGGCGGCGGTGGCCATGACGCGTTCGATCACCGGCCTCGCCGCATCGACATCGCCTTCCGGCAGTTCGAACACCAGTTCGTCATGCACCTGGAGCAGCATGCGGACATTGGGCAGCCCCGCTTCGATCAGCGCCGGCCCCATCCGCGCCATCGCGCGCTTGATGATGTCGGCGCTGGTGCCCTGGATCGGGGCGTTGATCGCGGCGCGTTCGGCGCCCTGGCGCTCATGCTGGATCTTCGACTTGATGCGCGGGAAATGCGTCTTCCGGCCGAACAGGGTGGTCGTATAGCCCTTGTCGCGCACCGTCTCGATCGTCTGGACGATATAATTGTTGATCCCCGGGAAGCGCTCGAAATAGCGGTCAATCATCGCCTGCGCCTCATCCGCCGTGACGTCGAGCCGGCCGGCCAGGCCCCAGCGGCTGATGCCGTAGAGGATCGCGAAGTTGATCGTCTTGGCACGGCCGCGCGTGTCGCGATTGACCTCGCCGAACAATTCCTGCGCAGTCAGGCTGTGAATGTCGTCGCCGCGGGCGAACGCGTCCTTCAGCGCAGGGACATCGGCCATATGCGCGGCGAGGCGGAGTTCGATCTGCGAATAATCGGCGGCGAGCAGGACATTGCCCTCCTCCGCCACGAACGCATCGCGGATCTGCCGGCCGACCTCGGTGCGGATCGGGATATTCTGCAGATTGGGATCGGTCGAGGAGAGCCGCCCGGTCTGTGCGCCGGTCAGCGAGTAGCTGGTATGGACGCGCCCGGTCGCCGGGTTGATCTGCGCCTGCAGCGCATCGGTATAGGTGGATTTGAGCTTCGACAGCTGACGCCAGTCGAGCACCTTGCGGGCAATGTCCTTGCCGGGCGAATCCTTGTCGGCGGCGATCCGTTCCAGCTCGTTGACGTCAGTCGAATAGACGCCCGACTTGCCCTTGCGGCCGCCCTTGATGCCCATGCGCTCGAACAGCACATCGCCCAATTGCTTGGGGCTGCCGATGGTGAAGCCGCCGCCGGCCAGGGCATGGATCTCGACCTCGAGTGCGCCCATCTGGTGCGCAAACTCGGTCGAGAGCTGCGCCAGCTTCGCTGCATCGACCCTGATGCCGTGGCGTTCCATCTGCGCGATCACTGGCACCAGCGGCCGGTCGACCATCTCATAGACTCGCGTCACCTGTTCGGCAGGCAGGCGCGGCTTGAAACGACGCCAGAACCGCAAGGTGACGTCAGCGTCCTCGGCGGCGTAGCGCGTCGCCGTCTTCAGGTCGATTTCGGCGAACCCGCGCTGGTTCTTGCCGGTGCCGACCACATCCTTGAAGGCAATGCAGCTGTGCGACAGATGCGTCGCGGCGAGTTCGTCCATGCCATGCCCATGCAGCCCCGCATCGAGATCGAAGCTCATCAGGATCGTATCATCGAACGGCGCGACGTCGAGTCCGGCGCGGCCAAGCACGATCATGTCGTATTTCAGATTATGGCCGATCTTCAGGACACTCGGATCCTCGAACAGGGTCTTGAGTTTCGCCAGTGCAGTGGCGCTGTCGATCTGCACCGGCACTTCGGCGAACATGTCGGTGCCGCCATGCGCAAGCGGGATATAGCAAGCGAGGTTGGGGTGCAGTGCCATGCTCACCCCGACCAGCTCGGCGCGCGTCGCATCGACTCCGGTGGTCTCGGTATCGATCGCGACCCAGCCCTGATGTTTCGCGATGGTGATCCAGCGGTCGAGCGCGGCTTCGTCCACCACCGTCTCATAGGCATCATGCTCGCACGGCGGATCTTCCTCCTGCGGCACGGTCGAGGTCGGTGTCTCGACCGGCGTATCGGCAACCGCCGAGAGCTTGGCGAGCAGCGACTTGAAGCCGTGATGTTCGAGGAAGGCACGCAGCGGTGCCTCGGGAATGCCCTTCAGCTCAAGATCGTCGAGCGGCTCGGGCAGCGGCACATCGCATTTCAGCTCGACCAGCACCCGGCTCAGCCGCGCCATATCGGCCTGCTCGATCAGATTGTCGCGCAGCTTGCCCGGCTTCATCGACGGCGCGGCGGCAAGCACGCCCTCCAGATCGCCATGTTCGTTGATCAGCTTCGATGCGGTCTTGGGGCCGACCCCGGTCACGCCGGGCACATTGTCGACGCTGTCGCCCATCAGCGCGAGCACGTCGCCGAGCCGCTCGGGCCCAACGCCGAACTTCTCCTGCACATGCTCCGCACCGAGCCGGCGATTGTTCATCGTGTCGTACATGTCGAGCCCGGGCTCGATCAGCTGCATCAGATCCTTGTCGGAGCTGACGATCGTCACCAGCCAGCCCTGCGCCAGCGCGGCCTTGGCATAACAGGCGATGATATCGTCGGCCTCAAGCCCCTCGGTCTCGATGCATGGCAGCGAAAAGGCGCGTGTCGCATCGCGAATCATCGGGAATTGCGGGACCAGATCCTCGGGCGGTGGCGGGCGCTGCGCCTTGTACTGATCGTACAGTTCGTTGCGGAACGTATGACTCGACTTGTCGAGCACCACCGCCATGTGCGTCGGCCCATCGGCCTTGTGCAGCTCGTCGGCGAGCTTCCACAACATGGTGGTATAGCCATAGACGGCGCCGACAGGCTCGCCATGTACGTTGGTGAGCGGCGGCAGCCGGTGATAGGCGCGGAAGATATAACCGGAGCCGTCGACGAGATAGAGATGAGGCATGACGAGGGAATAGCAAGGACTGCGGCGCGATGCGACCCGGCTTGCGCGATCCGATGAATCAGTTCGGTTTCACGCAGCAAAAGGGTCCCGTCGCGATGGCGCGGGCCCGCATCGCAGGCGGCAGATAGTGGCAGCCGATTACCGCGCCGCTCGATCCATGCGCGCGCATCCAGGTCATCGGATCGCCGGCGGACCCATTCCACACCGACAACAGTCCCAGCCGATGGACCGGGCGATACCCTTCAGAATAGGCAAAATAGGTCAGATCGTCGATCAGCACGCGAGGCGATTCGGGGGTGATCCCGCATTTCGCCCCAGCCGACACGATCTGTCGCCGGAGTGCGGCATAGCCATAGGCACCGAGCGAATAAGGCTGTTGCGCGACATAGCCGCCATGCCCGCTTACCGACCATAATCGTGGCCCGTAGATGCCGATCAGCGCCACCTGGCTGATCAGGGAAACGGCGGCGATCACCCATGCGACCGGCGCCAGCCAGCGTCCTTCGCCCGGCATCACCGCCAGGATCAACGCGAGCGCCGCGACAATCACCGGCATGTACAGCGCCGCCTCATAGACGCCCTTGTTGAGCTGCAGCGCGGCCCAGGCCGTCGCGCAAACGATCAGCGCAAGCGCGATCAGCAGCGGTTTCCAGCGCCGGTCCGGACGAATCATCGTCAGCACCAGCGCAACCAGCCCCGTCGCCAGAGCGACATTCCACACGCTATGGCCAATGCGTTTCCAGATGCGCTGTGCGTCCGGCGAGATCAGATCCGACGGCAGCCAGTCGGACATGTAAAGCCGCTTCGGCAGCGACAGTTCGATATAGCCGCCGGGGACCATATTCCCGATCAGGTCCGGCGCCATCGACACCATGCTGCGCCAGCCGCCGCCGAGCAGCAGGATCGATGCATTCTCCTCGGCCAGCTTCGCCGCCAGCACCGGATCGTCGGGACAGGCGAAGCGCTGCGACCAGTAACGATAGCCAAGCCATGCCAGCGCGAAGAGCAGGGTGAGCGCGGCGCCGCGGACCAGGAAGCGCCGGTCGCCCTGACGGCACAAGATGATCGCGAGCACGAACAGCGGCAGATAGAAAAGTGCTTTTAAATGATAGCTGATCGCCAGCAGCGCGAGGAACAAAATGGCCGCAACCGGCCCGATGGGCAGCGCATCCGGATTGCGCGGGCGCCTGAGGGCGATCAGCGTGGCGGCCAGGACCGCCAGCCATAGCGGTTGTTCGGGACGACTCCATACCAGCAGCAACGGCAGGACGCCGATCCCGAGCAGCGCGAAGCACAGCAGATCGATGGTCGCGCGCCGCCGCACATCATCGGTCGTGCGGCGGATCAGCGTGCGGATGCCGAAGACGCCCAGCACCGCACACCCCACGCCGGACAGCCGGATCAGCGCGGGGTCGGACAGGAAGCGAGTCAGCAGCGAACTGAACCAGCGCACCGGCATCATGAAGAACGCGGGAGTCGCGTTGGTGTTCGCGCCGCAGGTTTCCGCGAGAAAGCGATCGACCCCGCCATCCTGCAAATAGCGCGACAGCTGGAAGCGCCAGCCGACCTCGTCGGTGTAGATCGGGAGCAGCGATCCGAGCGCAAGCGACGCCAGCAACAGGACCAGCATAAGGGTCGCGCCGCGTCGCAGCACGACCGCATTCGAAAAGGCCAACATTTGCTGGCGTTTAGCCGGATCGATCGACCATGGCGATGGCAAGTTCATAGTCGATCAGACGGAGTCGTGGAAGATTATCCCCAAAGTGTGCCGGGCGCCCGAGCGCAGCGTGCTGACGCCGTGGCGCATCGTCACGCGGTAATCGCCACGACCGCCGTGCACGGGACGATGATTGACCGCAAAGACCACGGCATCGCCTTGCTGCAGCGGGACCACCTCGACGCGCGACTGCATGCGCGGCCGCTGTTCGGTCAGCACGAATTCTCCACCGGTGAAATCCTCTCGCGGCCGCGACAACAGAATGGCGACCTGCAACGGAAAAGCGTGCTCGCCATACAGATCCTGGTGGAGGCAATTATAGTCGCCCGTGCCATAGCGCAGCAGCAATGGGGTCGGGCGTTTCTGGCCCGCCGCGTGGCAGCGTTCGATGAACGCCGCATGATCTCCCGGAAACCGCGCCGCACTGCCCAGCCGTTCTGCCCAGCCGTTGGCGATCGGCTGCAGATGGGGATACAGGCCTGTGCGCAGACAGGCGATGGCGGGTGGCAGCGGATAGGCGAAATAGCCATAAGCGCCGCGCCCGAAACCATGGCGCGCCATCACGATCCGGCTGCGGAACAGTGCATCGTCGTCATAGCATGAGGCAAGGGCGGAACAGGTGTCGGCGTCGATCAGTCCCGGCAGGACGGCTGATCCGCATGCGTCGAGCGATGCGAGTGCTTCGGGCCAATCCTGCGCGGCGATGCGGGTTTCGATGTCGGTGATATCCATGCCGGTTCCATCGCACCGCCAGTACCGAATGGCACTCCGGCGCTTGCGCTCGAACCCTAGAGCGGCTGCGCCCGGCACGTGCCGAGCCAGCAGGGCGGGCCCCAGGCAAGCTGCGCCTTCCAGCGAGCGACCGGCGCGACGGGGCCGGGCGGCGCGAACGGCGCGCTCGTCCCGGGGCCGCCAGCCGGCCAATCCAGGCCTGCAATGCCGTTCGGAACCCATTTGGCACCGGGGGCGAAATTCCGTCTCAGCGCAAGCAAGCGGACCTGGCCGCCATCCGGGCCGCCATCCGGCACCTGGCGATACTCGAACACATTGCGCATCGAACCGGTCGGGTCGACGGTCGCCGAGCGCGCAAAATAGACCACGTTCCAGTCGGCACGCGGTGGTGCAATGACGTCAATGCGTCGCGCGGCTTCGTCCGCCCCGGCGGGTACGGCGACGAGGCGCAGCCCGGTCAGCAGGAACGCGGCTGCCAGAGTGGCAATGGCCGATCCGGGTGCGGCGCGCGCGTCGCGGATCAGCAGCCACGCCATCAGACCCAGCAACGGCAGGATCCATTTGAAATAATGCAAGCCGTTGAAGCGCCATAATCCGGTTGGGAGCAGGTCGATATAGGCAGCAAGAACAAGACTATAGCTGACCGCCGCCGTCAGCAGGCAGGCGGCATAGCCCCGGTGCCGTGGCGTTCCTGTTCCACGTAACAGCACGAAGAGTGACCCCGCCAGTCCCAGCGCGATCCACGGAATTCGGGTAAACAATCCCGTGCCACGCGGAAACCAGGGTGAGGGATCGACGAACAGGATCGACATCTTCCAACCCAGATCGGAGAACCGCGTGCCGATCTCGACCGACAGCTGGGTATAATCGCTCAGCGCCGCGCCATAGATGCTCATATGGAGCGCGACATAGCCGAGAATCGGCACCGCGGCGGCGGCGAGCGCTGCCGCGACATGACGCCAGCTCAGCGCACCACGCCGCGCGAGCAGGGCGGCAAGGAACAGGCAGAGAATCGCCGGCACGATGATATCGGCCGGCCGGGCGAGCGGCACCAGCGCCGCGACAAACACGAAGCCCGCGACATCGCGCGGCCGCACCGGAGTCTCGCCGAGGGTCAGGTCCCCGGCGCGCGCCATTAGCCACCAGAGCAGAGCGGCGGACAAAGTGGTCGTCCAGGGCTGGACCCAAGCCTGCCAGAGCTGCGGCGGCCAGGCGATGCTGAGCAGCAAGACGATGAGTGCCGCACGCTGGCCGATGCCGAGATGTGCTGCGACACGGATCAGCGCGCGCACCATCACGGCGACGCAGATCAGGTCAAGCGGCAGATAGGGATTGCCCGGCATCAGCGGCACAAACGGCACGGCGAGCAGCGGGTAGAGTAAGGGATACCAGTGATTGTCGGGCGACAGGTCGCCCTGCGCCAGTGCCAGGGTGGAGCGCAGATACTGGCCCTGGTCGAACCAGCCATGCCATCTCGACCCGGTGAAGAGCTCGACCGGTCCCGATTTCAGCATGCAGAGCAACAGATAGACGAGGGTCGCTATCAGCGCCGGGCGCCAGTCCCGCCACACGGCCGCCAATTGGCTGGCGCGGAATCCCGGCCCGTGGTTCTGCCTGAGCCCGCCCATCAGCGGCGGGATACAGGATCGCGCCGCGGGGGCAAGTGGCGCCGCGTCAGCATCGATGGTCCGCCGCGGCGCTCGGCATGACGGGCATAGGACCGCTCAGTGACCCCAGCGCCGCATCACTGCCTCGATCTCGTAATGCTTTGGTCCGGCGATCGGGCAAGCGCCCGGACGGCGAAAGACGCAGAATTCCTGCGGTGCGCCCTTCCGACCCGGCGCGCAATACGTCGCCCGGTATGCCGGGCCAAGGCCGGCACCGGCGGCAAGCGGGGCGATCGCGACATTGAAAGCGCCTCGCCAGGGCGCGGCGACCTTGGCCGCGTCGGGACCGTAGAAATTATAGATCGGCGTCTCGCGATCATAGAAGCTGTAATTTGCCGGCGCAGGCGGCTTGGGGCTGAAAAATGCCAGACCGCAGGCCGCGGGGTCGACGCCCGCGGCGCGGATCGCGAGCAGGATGGTGCGATGCGATTGCCATAATTTCTGCGAGCTCCCCGATACCGCGGCGATGCCGGACAGGATCGTCCAGGCAGCGATCGTGCCGATCGCCGCCCATGTCGCGGTGCGTCGGCTTGCCGTGCGCGTCACCCGGGCCAGCAAGTCGCCGCTCCCCAGGCTGGCCAGCAGAACGAACAATGCCAGCGTGGGCAGGATGAAGCGCATTTCCTTGTGCGGGATCACCGAATGCGCGGCAAGATGGACCAGTGCGAGGATCAGCAGGGCGGGATGGCGGCGCGCGCCGACCAGCGCGAGCGGCACAATAAAGAGGGTCGCGATGCTCCAGTTCCGCACCGTCTGGGTCAGGTACCAATACCAGGGCTCGACCCCGAAGCTGGCGCTCTTGTGCTCAATCAGGTTGATGCGGAAATTCTCGATCATCCACCGGAATGGAACGTCCCCGGCAATCACGTCGACACCTGCCGAGATCGCCAGCGCGACGATGCCGCCCATCATCATCGCGGTCCAGCGGCGTATGTCGCGACCGCCGCCGATGATCGCCAGCGCGCCGACGATCGGCGCCATCTGCAGCCGTGCGCATACCGCCAGCCCCAGCAGCAGCCCGGCCAGTGCGAGCTGACGCCGGCTGACGTCAGCGCCTTTCCCGATCAGCAGCCATGCCGCGGGCAGGAACAGCGACAGCGAGATCGGTTCGGACAGAGTGCGCGGGCCATAGAACAGCAGCTCGCTCCACACCGCAGCGACGATGCCGGCGATCAGCGCCTGGCGCCGCCCGGCGAGCGCGCCGAAGCGGTAGCATGTCCACACCAGGGTGAGCGATCCGAGCGCGCACAGGAAGCGCGGCAACAGGACCGGCAGCATGGTTCCCGGCGCAATGAAATGGCCGATACCCATCGGGCCGGCCACCACCAACGGGATCAGCCAGGACCGGATTCCGGCGCGATATTCCCAGGCGCGCACCCAGGTGCCGTTGGTCAGATAATGTGCCGGCTCCAGATATTGCCAGAGCTCGTCGGGATGCGCGATCGCCGGGATGAAGGCGACTGCGACGCGCAGCGCCAACGCCAGCAGGAGAATGCCCGCCAGCGTCCGATTGGCTCGATGGAGGCTGGTATCCCGGCCGCCTGCCGCGACCGTCGTTCCGTCAGTGATGATTGACCACCACCGCGGCAACCACCGCCTGCATCAGCGCCTGGCGTTCCGGAATCGATTTGAGCGTGTCGCCGATCATCACCGCGAGCGCATAGCTCTTGCCGTCGGGCGCAGTCAGCAAGCCGACATCGTTATAGCCCGCGGTGCGCCCGGCAAGATCCTGGCCGGTGCCGGTCTTGTGGCCGAAGCTCCAGCCCTCCGGCACGGCGCCGCGCAGGCGCATCTTGCCGGTCTTGGACGATTGCATCGTACCGATCAGATAGTCGGTCGAACTGGCTGAAAGCAATTCGCCTCTCTTCAGCTTCACCAGCGCGCCGGCGATCGCCATCGGCGCGGCGCCGTCCGGCGGATCGGTGACGTAGCGCTCGAACGCGGCGATGCGATCGGTTTGCGGCAAGCGCGCCCGCGCGCGGGTAAAGGCGTTGCCAAAGGCATATTCGGGCTTCCAGGCGAGGCCGGCGGTGCCGCTTTGCAGCAGTCGTTCGCCCGGGCCGAAGCGGATATCACCGAGCTGCTTGCGCTGGATGAAGGCGCGCACCGCCTTCGGGCCGCCGACATAGCGCAGCAGCCGGTCATTGGCGGTATTGTCGCTCATCGTCAGCGCACGCTGCAACAGCCCGCCGATCGTGGTTTCATAGCCATCGGCCTTGACCAGCGCGGCGATCGGCTGATGGAACAGGGTCAGGTCTTCGGGCTTCACCGTCACCGGATCGTCGAGCCGCAGCTTTCCGGCGTCGCGGAAATCGAGCACGGTCATCGCCACCCACAGCTTGCTCACGCTTTGTTGCGGCAACAGCACATCGCCATTGGTCTGGACGCTCCAGCCGCTGTCGATGCTGCGCACGGCGATGCCGACGCGGCCGTTGAAGCTGCGGCCCAGCGCCGCGATATTAGCGCTCAGCGCCTGCGGCGCGCTGACCGGACGCGGGGTCGGCGGCGGCACGGGAATGACGAGCTGATAGGCGGGCGCATGATAAACGGGCGCCCGATAGGCAGGTGCGCGATAGACGGGGGGCGCAGCTCGAGAGTCCGCCACTTTCGGGCTGGCCGCAACGCAGGACGCAACCGCCGCCGCGGCGAAGACGATCATCGCCGCCCGCCGCCATCTGGTGTTGGCCCATCTGGTATTGGCCCATCTGGTATTGGATTGCCCAGAATTGATGAGTTGTTCAGTCACGCAACAATGCCCCGCCCCCGGAGAATTTCGACCTTTATGCGCATAATTTTGCTGAGAAATAGCTAAACGCCGAGATTGCGATGAAATGCCGCTGCCGCGCGGTGGGACGGTTCCGTAACAAAATGCGCAACCCACTGACTCTTCAGGGAATCAATACTGTATCGACCGCTTCGGGCAGCATCTCGGGGTAATCAAGCGTGTAGTGCAGCCCGCGCGATTCATGGCGATGCAGCGCCGACCGGACGATCAGATCGGCGGTCTGGAGCAGGTTGCGGAGCTCGATCAGATCCGGCGTGACGCGGAAATGTCCATAATAATCATTCACTTCCTCGGTCAGCAGGCGAATGCGGTGCTGCGCGCGCTCCAGCCTTTTGGTGGTGCGGACAATGCCGACATAGTTCCACATGAAGCGCCGGATCTCGGTCCAGTTCTGCTTGATGACGACTTCCTCGTCCGAATCCTCGACCCGGCTTTCGTCCCAGGCGCGGATCGGCGGTGGGGTGGGCAGTTCGTCCCAATGCGCGTTGATGTGCTTTGCCGCTGCCTCGCCGAACACAAAGCATTCGAGCAGCGAGTTGGAGGCGAGGCGATTGGCGCCGTGCAGCCCGGATTCGCTGCACTCGCCGGCGGCATACAGGCCGGGCAGGTCGGTCCTGCCGTCGAGGTCGATCACCACCCCGCCACAGGTATAATGCTGTGCCGGCACCACCGGGATCGGGTCCTTCGTCATGTCGATGCCGAGGCCCATCAGCTTTTCATAGATGTTGGGGAAATGCTCCTTCACGAACTCGGGGCCCTTATGGCTGATGTCGAGATGGACGTAGTCGAGGCCCAGGCGCTTGATCTCATGATCGATCGCCCGCGCGACGATGTCGCGCGGCGCGAGTTCGGCGCGCGCATCGAAATCGGGCATGAAGCGATAGCCGGTTTCCGGGATCAGCAAATGACCGCCTTCGCCGCGCACCGCCTCGGTGATGAGGAAATTCTTGACCTCGAGATTGTACAGGCAGGTCGGGTGGAATTGCATGAATTCCATGTTCGACACCCGGCACCCCGCGCGCCACGCCATGGCGATACCGTCACCGGTCGCGCCGCGCGGCGCGGTCGAGAAGAGATAGGTGCGCCCGGCGCCGCCGGTGGCGAGGATCGTCGCGCGCGCGGTATAGAGCTCGACCCGGCCGGTCGCGCGATTGACGGCGTAGACGCCCCACACATGGCCCGAGCCCGAATAGCGTTCCTCGTGCCGCCCGGTGGCGAGATCGATCGCGACCATGTCGGGCACCAGGGTAATGTTGGGATGCGCGGTCGCGGCGCGAGTCAGTGCTTCCTGCACCGCCCAGCCGGTCGCGTCGTCGACATGGACGATGCGGCGATGGCTGTGCCCGCCCTCGCGCGTCAGGTGGCGGGCGTCGCCGTCCATGTTGAACGGGACACCCAGAGCGGCAAGGCGTTCGATCGCGGCGGGGGCGCTTTCGACGACGAATTCCACCGTCGCGCGGTCGTTGAGCCCGGCGCCGGCGACCATCGTGTCCTCGATATGGCTTTCGAACGTGTCGCCGGGTTCGAGCACCGCAGCGATCCCGCCCTGCGCCCAGGCGGTCGATCCCTCGTTCAGCCCGCCCTTGGCGAGCACCGTCACCCTGAACCGGTCGGCCAGGTTGAGCGCCGCGGTGAGACCGGCAGCTCCCGATCCGATGATCAGGACGTCGCTTTGCTTGAAATCCGCCACTTCAGCTCCGTTGATGTCGAACGACGTCGAGACACATGCTCGTCGGGCCTGCGTGCGAAGCCTATGCTGGAATCGCGCGGGAAAACAAGCAAACCCTCTTCGCCATCATTGCCGTCGGAACTCCTTATGGCGTCTGCCGTTATGAGTTTGCCAATGGCGTGTCGTGGATAATCCGGCAACGGAACCGGCAGTGGAAGGGGATATGGATGGCGACCTTCCTGGAACAGCGCCTGCGCACCGGTGTCGGACCGGTGCACGTCAATCGGTTCCGTACCCGCATCACGCCACGTGCCGGCATGATTTTGCCGAGCGGTGCCGACCTCGCCAACAAGATGGTCTCGTTCATGAATCCGGACACAGCCACGGTGCACGCCGATCGCCGGCGCTGGAACTCGGCGCCGACTCTGGTCTTCCGGGGTGTCGCGCGAGTCCGTCCTTTTATCGCACTGGCGGGATTGCCGCCTATTCCGTTGCCGCTGCCCCAGGGACTCGAAAAAATCGGCGTACCGCGAATCGTGCGCGACTGGATGATCCCGGACATTCACACCGACACCGTCGGGATAGCGAATCTGAGCAAGCACGCTTTTACGGTGCAGACGCTTCGACGGCAGTTTGAAACGGTGGACGATCGGCGGATCCGTACCGCGATCCAATATATACTGGTGCCGGAACTGGCCGGATTGATCGGCGGGCTCTTCGCCAAGATCAGCGCGCTGGTGTTTGCGGACCAGATTTCCAAACCGCTGGCCGATTATGCGATCATGATCAACCAGTATCATTTCCTTGCCGGGCGGCGATCGTTCCGCATCGGTACTGCGGCGGAGTTCGGCGAAAAAGGCGCGGGCTGGATCTTCGAAACCGCCGCGGTGGAACGCTATTCGCACGAGGCGTTCCGCAAGATGACCGAAACCGCCATGGGCGGGGCGAATGCGGCCGTCACGCCAGTCTGGACTCAGATGGGCGCGCGGGTCGCCAATACCTATGGCACGATGATCGGTTCAGTCGAAGCGCACCATACGGAGATCGGCAATGTTGGCGCGGTGGCGGGCAACGCTCTGTATCGATCGATCGCCACGCATCACGCCGCGCTGCTGCCCTGACCGGAACGAATCCTGTCTGCAGCTAAGCGCATGATATAAAACGAATTTTATGAATTTCTCGCCGAGGCGACGGCGGAAAACATATGCGACAACCGGTGTCCCATATCTCCCGCAGCCCTGCCGCCGCAATCGTCTCGATATACTAGACGTTCGTTGCGCGGGTCAGGTTGAGGAACACATCTTCCAGATCGGCCTCGCGGGTCGACACGTCAACGATGCCATAGCCATCGGCCTGCACCGCCGCGAGCACTTCGCCGGCGTTGGCCACGTCCTTGCGATAGGTGATGGCCAGCGTGCGGCTGCCCTTCAGCTCGATCTTCTGGAAACAGGCCGCGGCTGGCGGCGTCGCGACGTCGCGGTCGACGGTCACTTCGACCAGCTTCTCGGTCGCCATGCCGACCAGTTCGCGGGTCGGCTTGTTCGCGATCAGCTTGCCATGATTGATGATCGCAATGCGGTCGCAGAGCTGCTCGGCCTCTTCGAGATAATGCGTGGTCAGCACCACCGTCACGCCCTGTGCGTTGAGCTGGCGGACATAGGCCCAGAGCTGCTGGCGAAGCTCGATGTCGACGCCAGCGGTCGGCTCGTCGAGCACCAGCACCGGTGGCATATGGACCATCGCCTTGGCGACCATCAGCCGCCGCTTCATCCCGCCCGACAGGGTCCGGGCATAGGCATTGGCCTTGTCCTCCAGATGCACCGCGCGGAGCAATTCCATTGATCGGCGCTTCGCCTTGGGCACGCCGTACAGTCCGGCCTGGATCTCCAGCGTTTCGACCGGAGTGAAGAAGGGGTCGAACAGGATTTCCTGATTGACGATCCCGATCGAGACCTTGGCGTTGCGCGGATGCTGATCAATGTCGAAGCCCCAGATCGACGCGCTGCCGCTGCTCTTGTTGACTAGCCCGGCGAGGATGTTGATCAGGGTCGACTTGCCGGCGCCGTTCGGCCCAAGCAGCCCGAAAATGCTGCCGCGCTCGACATCGAGCGTCACATCATCGAGCGCGCGCTTGCCGCCCGCATAGGTTTTGCACAGATTGGCGATCGAGATTGCGGCTTCCGTCATGGGGCGGGACTTAGGCCGAATATGATCGGTGACAAGTCACTTCGTCGCTTCGGCAGTCAGCACCTGCTCGGTCCGCAAGGTGATGCCGGCGATGTGGTCGGTCACCACCGCACGAACCACATAGGGGCCGAGCTTGTCCTTGTCTTCGATGATCAGGCCCAGCTCGCTCTGGGAAAGCTGGAAATTCTGGTTGTTTGGCGCGGGGCCGACCCATACCGGCGCGCGGTCCTGCCGCGCATACTCGCTTTTGTCGGGCCCAATGACATTGAAATCGACCGTCACATTGCACTGCCCCGTCGCATCTGCCTGGCAGCCGCGAAAGACGATAAAGGTGACGATAGGCTTGTTACGCGGGGTACTGGACGTGGTGGTGAGGTTCGCACCCGCGGTGGGGATGTCCCAATCGGCATGGAATTTCTGCGGGTCGTTCGAGGCGAGTTGAAGGACCGCGAACCCGCCACTCTCCGCCCGATCGGGACTCGGCGCCGCGGGCTTGCCGTTGAGATGAAGCTGCGCAGGCAAAGCGGATCCGGCGCTCAATAGAATAGTAAGACCGGCGGCGCGCGCGGCGGCGAGGATCGGGTGGCTCATGGCACGAGCCTGCGGGTGATCGGCGCAATTGGCAAGCCTGGGCGATGAGGGCGTTGAAGCGTCGCCGCCACCTTGCTATCGCGTCTTTCATGATCGCACCGCCCGAAACTCTCCGCGTCAGCCACGCCCGCGTCTCCTGTGATGGCGCGACCGACATTCCCGGCGGCGCCTCGCTTGGCCATCCGCGCGTGTTCCTGCAGATCGACGAGCATGGCTATGTCGATTGCGGCTATTGCGACCGGCGCTTCGTGCTGATCGGCGGACCCGCCGACGGCGTCGATCCGGCGACTCTTCCCGATATCGCGTCTGGCGCCAGCCTCTAACCCTCCTATATTGCGGGGCATGACCAGTCCCGCAGACCCCCGCGCTTTCCTCTATCATGCCGGCCAGCTCGAGCCCGAAGAGGCGCAGCGCCTGACCGCGCATGCTCTGTCCAAGGCGGACGATGGCGAGCTTTACCTGCAATACCGCAAGGCCGAGGCGTTCGGCTTCGATGATGGCCGGCTGAAGACCGCGAGCTATGACACGCATTCCGGCTTCGGCCTGCGCGCGGTGTCGGGCGAGACCACGGCCTTTGCGCACGCCAATGAACTGAGCGCCGCCGCGATCAACCGTGCCGCCGAGACGATGGCGCTGATCGATCCGTCGACCGGGCCCAAGGCGGGCCCGCCGCAAGGCACCAACCGTCACCTTTATACCGCGGCCGACCCGCTCGACCTCGTGCCCTTCGCCGACAAGGTCAATCTGTGCCAGACGATCGATGCCGCCGCCCGGGCGCGCGACCCGCGCGTCGCGCAGGTCTCGGTCGCGCTGTCGGGGACATGGAGCGTGGTCGAGATCGTCCGCCCCGACGGCTTCATCGCCACCGATATCCGCCCGCTCGTGCGCCTCAATGTCTCGATCGTGGTCGAACAGAATGGCCGGCGCGAAACGGGCACCTTCGGACTTGGCGGACGCTATCTCTATGACCAGCTGATGCAGCCCGAGACGTGGAACCGCGCGATCGACGAGGCGCTGGCCCAGGCGGTGGTCAATCTCGATTCGGTCGATGCCCCGGCGGGCGAAATGACCGTGCTGCTTGGGCCGGGCTGGCCCGGCATCCTGCTGCACGAAGCGATCGGCCATGGGCTGGAGGGCGATTTCAACCGCAAGGGCACCTCGGCCTTTTCGGGCCGGATCGGCGAACGTGTCGCAGCGCCCGGCGTGACCGTGGTCGATGACGGATCGATCGCCGATCGCCGCGGCTCGCTGTCGATCGATGACGAGGGCACGCCGACCCAGGAGAATATCCTGATCGAGGACGGTATCCTCAAAGGCTATATCCATGACCGGCTCAACGCACGGCTGATGGGCGTCGCGCCGACCGGTAACGGCCGGCGGGAAAGCTTCGCCCACGCGCCGATGCCGCGCATGACCAACACGTTCATGCGTGGCGGCAAGGACGATCCGGCCGAGCTTCTGAGCCGGGTAAAGTCGGGCATCTTCGCCAAGAGCTTTGGCGGCGGCCAGGTCGATATCGTGTCGGGCAAGTTCGTGTTCAGCTGCACCGAGGCGTACAAGATCGAGAATGGCAAGCTCGGCGCACCGATCAAGGGCGCGACGCTGATCGGTGACGGCCCGTCCTGCCTGACTCGCGTCGAGGGCATCGGCAACGACTTCGCGCTGGATGAAGGCGTCGGCATGTGCGGCAAGGCCGGTCAGAGCGTGCCTGCCGGTGTCGGCCAGCCGACCCTGCTCGTTGCCGGCCTGACCGTCGGCGGGACTGCGATGTGATTGCCGCGCTGTTCCTCGCAGCACTTGCCAGCCAGGCGGCGCCGGCCCAGCCAGCCCCGGCGCCCGCGCCTCAGGGGGAGCCGATGGCCTGCACGATCGGTCCGGTCGAGCGCAGTTTCGGCGGGTCCGACTGGGCGGTGTTTGCGTGCAGCGACGGCAAGAGCGCCGTGGTGCTGTCGAAGCCGGGAAGCCCGGCCGCGCCCTTCTTCTTCGCGATCCAGCCCCGGCCCGATGGCCATTTCGACATTGCCGGCGAGGGGACGGGCAACAAGGCGCTGAGCGAAGCGGCCGGCAATGCGTTGCGCAATCTCGGCAAGGCCGGCCTGGCGCAGCTCGTTGCGGATGCGCGTGCGGCCGCCAAAAAGGGTGACTGAACATGGGAACGTGGCGGCGCATCCTTGCGGCGCTGCGTACCTGGCCGGACAGGGCCGGCTGGAAGATGGTATTTCTCGCCGTTTCGTGGGGGCTGCCGTCGATCGCCTTGATCGCCTGGGCGGGCGATCTTGCCCATTTTGCGCCCATTGCTTCTGCGGCGACATGGTTGCAGGTCGGGCTTTTCCTGATCGTCATTCCCTCGCTTGGCGAAGAGGTCGTGTTTCGCGGACTGTTTTTGCCGCCACCCGGGCAAAAGCTGCCAATCTGGCGCGCAGTCCTGGCCAATGCGCTGTTCGTTGCCTGGCACCCCTTTCAGGCGTTGACCTTCGGACCACCCTGGTCGGCCCTGTTCCTCGATCCGTGGTTCCTCGCCGCCGCGGCGGTGCTCGGCGTCATGTTGACCAGGATCTACCGCGCGACCGGCAGCCTCTGGCCCTGTATCGGGATACACTGGCTGGTAGTGGCGTCATGGAAGCTGCTGTTCGGCGGCCCTTTCGCTTAGGAGGCGGCAATGAGCAAGACGGTCTGGCCTGAACTCGACTGGAATGCGTGGCGTGAGACGGCGATCGGCCTGCAGCTGCGCACTCAGATTATCGGCAAGGTCCGGCTCGCGCTGACACCGTGGCTCAACCATAGCTGGCATGTGCCGCTCTATCTTTCCGCGCGCGGGCTTTCGACCTCGCCGATCCCCTATGGCGACCGAATCCTGCAGATCGATTTCGACTTTCTCGCCGATCAGGTTGTGCTGGCGACCAGCGACGGCGGCATGCGCTCCATTCCGCTCGCTGCGGGAAGGATCGCCGATTTCCACGCCGCGGTAATGACCGCGCTCGCCGGTTTCGGGATCGATTGCCGCTATGATCCGAAGCCGAGCGAGATGCCCGATGGCGTGCCCTTTGCCGAGGATCATGCCGAACGACCCTATGACGCCGATGCCGCGCGCAATTTCTGGCGTGCGCTGATCCGGGTTTCGCGCGTCTTCGGCGACTTCCGCACCGGCTTTCTTGGCAAGGCGAGCCCGATCCATTTCTTCTGGGGCAGCTTCGACCTCGCCTCGACGCGTTTTTCGGGGCGCAGTGCGCCGCGGCATGCCGGCGGCATGCCCGGCTTACCCGACGCAGTGACGTGCGAGGCCTATAGCCATGAGGAAGCGAGCATTGGCTTCTGGCCGGGCAGCGACGCTTATCCGCACGCGTCATTCTACGCTTATGCCTATCCTGCACCCGCCGGCTATGCCGAAGCGACGGTCGAGCCGGCCGAAGCGGCGTTCAACAGCGATCTCGGCGAATTCCTGTTGTCCTATGACGCGGTGCGCACGGCGGCCGATCCGGACGTGGCATTGCTTGCCTTTTGCCGCTCGACCTATGATGCCGCCGCTGATCTCGGCACATGGGACCGGACGGCGCTCGAATGCCCGCTCGGGCGCCCGCGCATTCCGCGCGCGGTCTGACCGGGAACGCTATCGCCGGCCGGTGCCGGCATGATCGAGGTATTGCGATGGCCGAATTCTTCGACGCACTGACCGCCGACCACCGCGCCTTCATCGCGCGCCAGCCGGTCTTCTTCGTCGCGACCGCGGCGGAGGGTGCGCGGATCAACCTCAGTCCCAAGGGCATGGATTGCTTCCGCGTGCTCAACGACACGCGCGTCGCCTATCTCGATGTCGCGGGCTCGGGCAACGAGACCAACGCGCATCTGCTCGCCGATGGGCGCATCACCATCATGTTCTGCGCGTTCGACAATCCCGCTTTGATCTTCCGCATCTATGGCCGGGGGCAAGCGGTGCTGCCACAGGACGATCGCTGGGCTGAGCTCAGCGCGCAATTCACTTTATTGCCCGGCACGCGCCAGATTTTCGACGTGGCGATCGACCAGGTGCAGACCAGCTGCGGCTGGGGCGTGCCGTATATGACGTTCGAGCGCGAGCGGCAGACGCTGGTCAAATATCATGCGGGATCGAGCGATGCCGAACGTTTCGGCAAATATGCCAAGCGAACCACCAGCATCGATGGCCTGCCGACGCGCAACCCGACCGTGGCGGCACGATAATGGCGCTTGTCGAACTTGGCCGGTTCAATCGCAATGAAGCGCATATCCTGATCGGCCGGCTGGACTCGGACGGCATCGCGGCACTCGCCTTTGACGGTGAATCGAGCATCGGGGACGGCAGCTATCTGTTCATCCCGGTGCGCGTGATGGTCGATGAGAATGATCTGGCCGAAGCACAGGCGATCATCGGGACCGCTGCCTGATTCTCGGGCATTTGTTCGCAACTGCACAAATTTTTATCTCCGCTTAATCTTTGATCCCCGGAATCGGGGCGGATTCCGCCCCGATTCCGTGTTGTTTCGACTCTGGCACGAGCATTGCTGAGGAGCTCCCGGGACAATGAAAGGGGGCGCGAATGAAGCTCGTCATAGCAATCATCAAGCCGTTCAAACTCGACGAGGTGCGCGAGGCGCTCACCGAAATCGGGGTCGCGGGCATGACCGTGACCGAAGTGAAGGGCTTTGGCCGCCAGAAGGGCCAGACCGAAATCTATCGCGGTGCCGAATACAGCACCAACATGGTGCCGAAGATCAAGATCGAGATCGTCTGCGCGTCCGACCTCGCGGCGCGCGTCGTCGAGACGGTACAGGCGGCGGCGAACACCGGCGCGATCGGCGACGGCAAGATCTTCGTGCTCGACGTTGGCCAGGCGGTGCGCATCCGCACCGGCGAAACCGACCAGACAGCGCTGTGATGAAGGGGGTTATGATGAAGCATGGATTGAAACTTGCTGCCGGCGCGGGGCTTGCGCTGTTCGCGGCAATGCCCGCCTGGGCGCAAGTGGCCAATGCGGTCGCCGAAGCGGCGCCTGCTGCGGCGACGGCTGCTCCCGCCGCCTTTGTCCCGACCGCTGCGATGGTCAACAAGGGTGACGTCAGCTGGATGCTGATCTCGTCGGCACTGGTGCTGATGATGTCGGTGCCCGGTCTCGCGCTCTTCTATGGCGGCCTGGTGCGCACCAAGAACATGCTGTCGGTGCTGATGCAGGTGCTGACCATCGTGTGTGTCGCGTCGCTCGTCTGGGTGTGCTGGGGTTATTCGATGGCCTTCACCAATGGCGGTGACCTGAACCTGTTCGTCGGCGGCTTCTCCAAGGTTTTCCTGAAGGGGGTCGATGCGACCACCTTCGGCGCGACCTTCAGCAACGGGGTCTATCTCCCCGAATATGTCTTCGTGATCTTCCAGATGACCTTTGCGTGCATTACGCCCGCGCTGATCGTCGGGGCGTTCGCGGAACGGATCAAATTCACGCCATTGATCATCTTCGTGGTCGCGTGGCTCACCATCGTCTATTTCCCGATGGCGCATATGGTCTGGTATTGGGCCGGCCCGGACTTCCTCCCGGCCGCGCCTGGCGATCATGGCCTGCTCTGGGGCTGGGGCGCACTCGATTTCGCCGGCGGCACCGTGGTGCATATCAATGCCGGTATCGCTGGCCTGGCCGGTGCGATCATCGTGGGCAAGCGTCTCGGCTACAAGACTGAGCCGATGCCGCCGCACTCGCTGACCATGACCATGATCGGCGCCGCGCTGCTGTGGGTCGGCTGGTTCGGCTTCAACGCCGGCTCCAACCTCGAATCCAACGCCGTCACTGCGGTCGCGTTCATCAACACCTTCGTCGCCACGGCCGCCGCCGGTGTGACCTGGGCGGTGATCGAACAGATCATCCACAAGAAACCGTCGCTGCTCGGTGCGGCCTCGGGTGTCGTCGCCGGCCTGGTGGCGATCACCCCGGCGGCCGGTTTCGCCGCGCCGATGACCTCGATCCTCCTTGGCGCGGTCGCCTCGATCGTCTGCTTCTTCTTCGTGACCACGGTCAAGAACAAGTTCGGCTATGACGACTCACTCGATGTGTTCGGCGTCCACTGCATCGGCGGCATCGTCGGTGCGCTCGGCACCGCGATCGTCGCGTCGCCGGCGCTCGGCGGCCAGGGCTATTTCGATTACACCGTGATGCCGGCCGCGTTCCATCCGGAACTCTATGACATCGGCACACAGCTGATCACTCAGGCAAAGGCCGTGGGCGTGACGCTGATCTGGTCTGGCGGTGTTTCGGCGGTCCTGTTCCTGGCGCTCAAATACACCATCGGCCTGCGCCCCTCCGCCGAAGTCGAGCATGACGGTCTCGACATCAGCGAACACGGCGAACGCGCCTATAATTATTGACGAGATTGGGGGCCGGCCTCGGGGGAGACCGGCTTCCAAACCATGTTCCTCCTGCGGACAACCTCAGGCCGGTGCGGCAACGCACCGGCCCTTTTTTATGTCTCGGCCTGGTCCGCGGGCTGATTCGATTCCGCTGGCTCTTCCGCCCCGGCCGCAGCCTTTTCGTCCTGTTGCTGGCGGTAGCGCCGCGCAGCGAGGGTCGCGCCGAGGATGAAGCCGCCCGGCACGAGGCAGACCGTGGCGATAAGCCCGATCCTGTTCCACAGTTTCTTATCCATCCGGCGCGTCTAGGGTCCAAACCCAGTCACCACAATGATCGAGGCCTGCCGCGAAGCGGTCACCCGTTATGGTGATTGGGTCTGGACCCTTGCGCCTCAGGCGAGATCGGCCCGCACGAAATCGGCGCAGCGCTCGCCGATCATGATCGACGGCGCATTGGTATTGCCCGATATCAGCTTGGGCATGATCGAGGCATCGGCGACATAAAGCCCCTCGACCCCGCGTACGCGCAGCTTCGGGTCGCACACCGCCAGATCGTCCGACCCCATCCGCGCCGTGCCGACCGGATGATAGATGGTGTCGGCGCGGGCGCGGATCAGCCGCTCGAGCGCTTCGTCGTCGTTGAGGTCGATCGGATAGCGGTCCTTGCCCTTGTGATTGGCCAGCGGCGGCGCCTCGAGGATGCGGTACATCGCGCGGACGCCCTTCTTGAGGAGCTCGACATCACGCCGGTCGGCGAGGAAAGCGGGGTCGATCAGCGGCGCGGCGCGCGCGTCGATCGACTGCAGCATGACCGTGCCATGGCTTTCCGGGCGCAGCACGCAGACATGGCAGGAGAAGCCATGCGTCTTGAGCTTGGTGCGGCCATGATCCTCCAGCATCACCGGCACGAAATGAAGCTGGATGTCAGGCGCCGGGGCGCCCGGATCGAGCGTCAGGAAGCCGCCCGCCTCGGCATAGGGCGTGGTCATCGATCCGGTGCGGCGGCGGAACCATTCGATCACCGCGCCGGCCGATTTCACCGTGCCGGCCAGCGACTGGCCGATGAAATAGCTGCCCTTGGTCTCGAACCCGGCGACATAATCGACATGGTCCTGCAAATTGGTGCCGACCGCGGGCCGGTCGGTGCGCACGGCGAGGCCATGGTCCTGCAGATGCGCGCCCGGACCAATGCCCGATAGCATGAGCAATTGCGGCGTCCCGAACACGCCGCCGGCGAGCACCACCGCGCGCTTTGCCCTGATGATCTTCTCCTCGCCGTCCTGCAGATAGGCGACGCCCCAGGCGCGGCCTTCGTCGAACAACACGCGTTCAGCGACCACGTCAGTCAGGACTTCGAGATTGCGGCGATCCTTGGCCGGTTCGATATAGCCGCGCGACGCGCTCCAGCGCTCGCCGCCATGCTGCGTCACCTGATAAAGGCCGATGCCTTCCTGGCGCGCGCCGTTGAAATCGTCATTGCCGGGGATTTGCAGGTTGCGCGCCGCTTCGACGAACTCAAGGCTGCCGGGATGCGGCGAGCGCTGGTTGCTGACCCGGAGCGGCCCATCGCCGCCGTGGAAGTCATCGCCGCCGCGCTCATTGGCTTCGGATTTCCTGAACCAGGGCAGCACGTCCTCATAGGACCAACCGGAACAGCCCATCGCCGCCCAATTGTCGTAATCCCACGCAGCGCCGCGCAGATAGAGCATCGCATTGATCGCGCTCGACCCGCCCAGGCCGCGTCCGCGCGGTTGATAGCCGCGCCGGCCGTTGAGCCCGGCCTGCGGCACGGTTTCGAACTGCCAGTTGGTCTTCTCGGTCTGGAAGGCGAGGAAGCCGGGGATGCGGGTGCGAAGACCGGTGTTGCGACCGCCCGCCTCGAGCAGGGCGACGGTGTATTTCCCGTCCTCGCTCAGGCGGCCTGCGGCGGCGCTCCCGCCCGATCCTCCTCCGACGACGACGATATCGGCTTCTTCCACTGCGCACCCTCCGCTCGGCGCTGCTTTTCCAGCCAGCGCTCTTTGATAATTTCCGACGTATCCCGGCTGCCGTCGTGGCTCCACCCCGGCGGCATGACCATATAGCCCAGCTTGGCACGCCAGCCCGGCGCCGCCCACACATCCCTGGCGATGCCGACCCATTCGTGGAACGCGGCCCAGATCAGGTTGAAGCTGCCGAGATTATGGACGATGCCATAGCGCGGCCGGTCGTCATCGCGCTCCGGCTCGAACGTGCCGAACATCTTGTCCCAGATGATGAACACCCCAGCATAATTCTTGTCGAGATAGCGCGCATTGGTCGCATGATGGACGCGGTGGTGCGACGGCGTGTTCATCACCGCCTCGAACCAGCGCGGGCAGCGTCCGACCACTTCGGTATGAATCCAGAACTGGTAGATCAGGTTGATCGCCCCGACGAACAGCAGCATCTCGGGCGGGAAGCCGATCAAAGCGAGCGGCAGACGGAAGATGAAGCCGAGCGAGACGAGGCCGGTCCAGGTCTGCCGGAGCGCGGTCGACAGATTATAATGCTGGCTCGAATGATGGATGACATGGCTCGCCCAGAACCAGCGCACGCGATGCGCCATGCGGTGAAAGACATAATAGGCCAGGTCGTCGATCACGAAGGCGATCGCGAACCAGTACCAGGCGTAACCGATGTCGAAGAGCCGGAACTGCCACACCCAGACAGCGACGGCATAGACGATCCCGGCGGTGAGCGCCCCGGCCACCGTGCTGCCCAGCCCAAGCGCGAGCGAGGTGAGCGTATCGCGCGGTTCATAGCGCGTCCGGTCCCGGAAGCGCGCGACGACCATCTCAAGCGCAACGAGCAGGACAAAGCCCGGCACGGCATATTTGACCGGGTCATAAGCGACGAGGAAATGCAGATCCATGAAAGGCTGCTTACACTCTTGTCAGCGACGCTTCCAGCCCGCGTACGTCTTCATCGATCACGCCGAGCAGCACGACCCCGCCGAACAGCCGCTCGCCGGTGTCGATCTCGACCCCTTCGACCGCCGGACGGATGCGCAGCGGCGCAAGCAGGCGGCGTGCCGCGACCTTCGCGCCGTGGCGCTTCAGCACCGCGATCGCGCCATTTCCTGCGACCAGGGCGGCATTGCCATCAGTGCTGACGATCGCGGCGCGGGCCTCGAATCCGGCGAGCATATCCTCGGCCATTTCGCGGGCCTTGGCGGCGTCGCCGATCCGGCTTTCGCCCAGCTTGAGCAGATGTGCGATCCCGGCGAGCCCGAGAATCGCGACCAGGCTGCCGCCAAGCTGGACCCAGTTCATCTGCCCGAGGCTAACGCATCGAGCAGCGGGCGGATGCCGGTCAGGTCGTATCCGGTGGCGGCCGCCTTCGCCATCACCGTGTCGGGATGGTCGCCCATCTTGACTCGCGCCAGCGCCCAGAGATTGCACGACCGCGTGCCCGAACGGCAATATGCAAGGACCGGTCCGCCGGCATCCTCGAGTGCCGCGACCATCGCATCGACCTGATTGCCGGAAAAACCCGAATGAGTGACCGGGATCTCGGTATATTTCAGGTGCAGCGTCTCCGCGATCAGGCGCACTGCCGCCCCCTCGGGCTGGCCGGGCTCTTCATCGTCGGGGCGGTTGTTGATGATCGCGGTAAAGCCGGCGCGCGCGATCTCGGTCACGTCGGCGGGGGTGATCTGCGGGGCGACTGAAATCGAGTCGTCAATAGGGCGGATGCTGGTCATGGCACTGACCTTGCCGCCGGGCGCGCGCAAAGTCGAGATGGCGGTGGGCAATGAATTACCGGGAATTACTGGTGGAGATCCTCATAGCCGGCCAGCGCCGTGGTCACCGCTGCCTCGGCCGCATATTTCCTGCGCAGCCCCGCTGCCTCGGCATCGATACCCTTGCAGACTTCCGTCACTGCTTTTTCCAGCTCGGCGCGGCGCTCGGCGTCATAATCGGGTTCGCCAATGAAATGCTCGCAATCCTCGTAGCGCGCGACGAAGCGCTGCACATCGCCGGGCAGGCCGCGCGCCTTGGGATAAGTGGTCAATTGCTGCTCGTTGAACGCCGGCGCCTCGTCGGGCGCGGGCGACGCCGTTTCGGCCGGGGTTGGTGTGGCTGGTATGGGAGAGGGGGATATGGGAGAAGGTGTCGGCGCAATCATCACCGCCTCATTCTCCACCATCGTCGACACGCCGGTTTCGGCGGCGCCATTGCCCCGCTGAGGCTCCGACATGCAGCCGCACAAGGCCGCGCTCACGATCAATGCCGCCAGGAGTCTCATGCCGCCTCCCGGATCACTTGCAGGAACGCATCACCATACGCCTCCAGCTTGCGTGCGCCCACACCGGAAATCCGTCCCAGCGCGGCGGCGTTGGCGGGGCGCATCGTCGCCATCTCACGCAGCACCGAATCGTGGAAGATGACATAAGGTGGCACGCTCGCCTCCGCCGCCAGCTCGCGGCGTCTGGCGCGCAGCGCTTCGAACAAGGGATCGCCGGTCGGGTTGGCGACCGTGCTGCCGCGCCGGCGCCGCTCGCGCTTGGGCGGAACGATTAGCGCGACCTCGGCCTCGCCCTTCAGGATCGCCTTGGCCTCGGGGCCGAATTCCAGCCCGCCGAAATCATTGGCGCGGAGTGCATCGCGCAGCAGCAGCGCGCGCGACACCGGCTTGATCAGCGCCGCTTCCTCCGGGCTTGACGCAATGCCGAACACCGACAGCGCCTCATGCCCGTTCATCAGGCTGCGCTCGCTCGACTGGCCGGTCAGGATGCTCTCGATATAGCCGACGCCGAAGCTTTGCCCGGTGCGGAACACCGCGGACAGGAATTTGCGCGCCACTTCGGTTGCATCGACTGCGCTGGGCGGGCTCAGGCAATTGTCGCAATTGCCGCAATTCTCCGGTGAATCATCACCGAAATGCTTGAGCAATATGCGCCGCCGGCATCCCGCCGTCTCGACCAGCGCACCCAGCGCGGTCAATCGCGTGCGCTCGCCCGCCTGGCGGTGCGGCTCGACTTCGCTGATCCGCTGCCGCGCCTTGGCGAAATCCTCCGCGCCCCAGAACAGGTGCGCGACCGCCGGGTCACCGTCGCGGCCGGCGCGGCCGGTCTCCTGATAATAGGCCTCGATCGATTTCGGCATCCCGGCATGCGCGACGAAGCGCACATCGGGCTTGTCGATGCCCATGCCGAACGCCACCGTTGCGACGATCACCATATCCTCGCTGGCGACGAAATCGGCCTGATTTCTCGACCGCACATGCGGCTCCAGCCCGGCATGATAGGGCCGTGTGGCGCGGCCCGTCGCGGCGAGCTTCTCGGCCAGCTGCTCCACCCCTTTGCGCGTCTGGGCATAGACGATGCCCGGACCCGGCTGTTCGGCGATCAGATCGGCGATCTGCCGCGTGGCATTGTCCTTCGGGCTGATCATGTAGCGGATATTGGGTCGGTCGAAACCGGCGACGATCATGCCGTTACGCGGAATGCCGAGCTGATCGAGAATGTCCGCCCGGGTCACCGCATCGGCGGTCGCGGTCAGCGCGAGGCGCGGGACTTGCGGAAAATGATCGAGCAGCGGGCGCAGCAGACGGTAATCGGGACGGAAATCATGCCCCCATTCCGACACGCAATGCGCTTCGTCGATCGCGAACAGCGCCAGCGGCGCCTGGCCCAGCAGATTGCGGAAGCTTTCGCCCGAGGCGCGCTCCGGCGCGACATAGAGCAGGTCGAGCTCGCCGCGCCGGAACCGCGCGATCGTCTCCATCTGGTCGGTGTCGACTGAGGTCAGGGTCGCCGCGCGAATACCGATCGCGGATGCGGCGCGCAGCTGATCATGCATCAGCGCGATCAATGGCGAGACCACCACGCAGGTCCCCTCCAGCGCCACGGCCGGCAGCTGGTAACACAGCGACTTGCCCGCGCCGGTTGGCATCACCGCCAGCGTATTCTCGGCCGCGAGCACGCGGTCGATCACGTGCCGCTGCACCCCGCGAAACTCGGGAAAGCCGAAAGTGGATTGCAGGATGGGCAGAGGATCGGTCGACATTGCGACCGACCTAGGGTCCGGGCCGGATTACCGCAATGGTCGAGATCGCCGGATGCTCCGAGATCTCCGCGAGATTTTCGCCCGGCGCAGCTCAAGATTATTCATCTTGATATAAATATTTGATATTAAACAGTTTAATTAAGCGCGGTTGGAAAAAGATACGACACAACCGGTGTCCCATATCTCCCGCCGCTCCTCGTGCGTCCGGCAGGTGCTTGATCCTCAAGCACCTGCCGTCAATCGCAACGGTGGCGCTTATTTGGTGTTCAGCCCGAGATAATCGAGCATCGGGCCGACCTCGGGATCCTTGCCGTAGAAGGTCTTGAACATCGGCCCATAATCCTCGGTGTGGCCGCGCGACAGGATCAGGTCGCGGAAACGCTGGCCATTGGCGCGGGTCAGGCCGCCATTGGCGACGAACCAGGCATAGGCGTCATGGTCGAGCATCTGGGTCCAGGCATAGGCATAATAGCCCGCGGCATAGCCGCCGCCCCAGATGTGCGAGAAATAGCTGCTGCGATAGCGCGGCGGGACCTTGTCGGTTTCCAGCCCCATTGCCGCCAGCGCTTTCGCTTCGAACGCATCGACGTCCTGCTTCGGCGCGTCGGCGGGCAGCGAGTGCCACGCCATGTCGAGCTGCGCCGCCTCCAGCGCTTCGCCGGTGGTATAGCCCTGGTTGAACGTCTCGGCGGCGCGGATCTTGTCGACCAAGGCTTGCGGCATCGCTGCCCCGGTCTGATAATTCACCGCATAATGCGCCAGCACCTTGGGATCGAGCGCCCAATGCTCGTTGAACTGCGACGGGAATTCGACGAAATCGCGCGCCGTGTTGGTGCCCGACAGGCTCGGATAGACCTGGTCGGCGAACAGGCCGTGCAGCGCATGGCCGAATTCATGGAACATGGTCGTCACATCGTCGAAGCTGATCAGCGCCGGCTTGCCCGCCGCCGGCTTGGTGAAATTGGCGACATTATAGATCACCGGCTTGGTGCCGAGCAGCTTGGACTGGCCGACAAAGTTCGACATCCATGCGCCGCCCGACTTGTTGTCGCGCTTCCAGTAATCGAAATACATCAGGCCGATCGTCGTGCCGTTCGCCTCGGACACCTCGAACACGCGGACATCGGGATTATAGACCGGGATATCCTTCCGCTCCTTGAAGCTGATCCCGTAAAGCTGGTTCGCGGCATAGAAAACGCCGTCCTTCAGCACCTTGTCGATCTCGAAATAGGGCTTCAGCTGCTCGCCATCCAGGTCGTACTTCGCTTTGCGCACCTGCTCGGAATAGAAATCCCAGTCCCATGGCTTCAGCTCGAAATCGCCGCCGGTCGCCTTGATCTGCGCCTGGATCGCGGCCGCCTCGCTGCGCTGCTTCGCCGACAAAGCCGGGCCGAACTGCTTGAGGAAATTGCTCGCCGCACCCGGCGTCTTGGCCATCTGGTCGACCAGGACATAATCGGCAAAGGTCGGGAAACCGAGCAATTTGGCCTTTTGCGCGCGTAGCACCGCCAGCTCGGCGACGGTCGCGCGCGTGTCGTTGGCGTCGCCCTGTTCGGTCCGCGTCCAGCTCTTCTCGAACAGCGCCTGGCGCGTCGTGCGATCGGTCAGCGAGGCGAGCGCCGGCTGCTGCGTCGAGTTCTGCAGCGGCAGCACCCATTTGCCCTTCAACCCGCGATCGGCAGCGGCCTTCGCCGCGGCGGCGATGCCGTCGGCGCCGAGCCCGTCGAGCTTCTTCACATCGTCGATCACCAGCCCGCCGGCCTTGGTCGCGGCGAGCAGTTTTTGCTGGAATGCGGTCTGCAGCGACGAAATCTGCGTGTTGAGTGCGCGCAGGCTGGTCTGGTCGGCCGCCGACAGCTGCGCGCCGGCGCGCACGAACTGCTGGTAATCGACCTCGAGCAATTGCGCCTGTTCCGGGGTCAGCGAGAGCGTCGCCTTCTGGTCGTACAGCGCCTTGACCCGCGCGAAGAGCTTCGCGTTGAGATAGATCGCGTCGGAATGCGCGGTCAGCTTGGGCGAGATTTCGGTGTCGATAGCCTGCAGCGCGTCATTGGTATCGGCCGAGCTGAGCGCGGAGAAGACCTGGCTGACCCGGCTGAGCATCTGGCCCGACCGCTCCAGCGCGGCGATGGTATTGTCGAAGGTCGGCGCGGCCGGATTATTGGCGATGATCGTCACCTCGACCAGCTGCTGCTTCATGCCCTGCGCGAACGCCGGCAGGTAATCGCTGGTCTCGATCTTGCGGAAATCCGGCGCCTGGTACGGCAAGGTGCTGGCCGTGGCGAAGGGATTGGTACGCGCTGGCGCGGCGCTGCCGGCGGGGACGCTCCATAGCGTGGCGACAAGGGCAGTGGTGGTAAGCAAACGTGCGACGATCATGGCCGTTCCTTGGGGAGTTCAGGCGGGCCTTGTTGGTCGCGTGGCGGCGAACAGCAAGTGAAATCGCACGATTACTCCGCAGCCATCACGTCATCCTCATCGGCGCGCTCCTGCGCCTGGCGGTTCCACATTTCGGCATAGAGGCCGCCCTTGCGCAGCAGCAGCCTTGCATGCGTGCCGCGTTCGACCACCTGGCCGGCCTCGAGCACGACGATCTCGTCGGCATTGACCACGGTCGACAGGCGATGGGCGATGACGATCGTCGTGCGCCGCGCGGAAATCGCCTCCAGCGTGTCCTGGATCTCGCCCTCGGTGCGGCTGTCGAGTGCGCTGGTCGCTTCGTCGAGGATCAGGATCGGCGGATTCTTGAGCAGGGTACGGGCGATCGCCACGCGCTGCTTCTCGCCGCCCGAGAGTTTCAGCCCGCGTTCGCCGACGCGCGTCTGATATCCCTCACTCTGGCTCTCGATGAACCCGGCGATCGCGGCGCCGCGCGCCGCTGTCTCGATCTGTTCCTGGTCCGCGCCTTCACGGCCATAGGCGATGTTGTAGCCGATCGTGTCGTTGAACAGCACCGTATCCTGCGGCACGATACCGATCGCGGCGCGCAGGCTGGCCTGGGTGACTTGCGCGATATCCTGGTCGTCGATCGTGATGCGGCCGCCGGTCAGGTCGTAGAAACGGTACATCAGCCGTGCGAGCGTGGACTTGCCGGCTCCCGACGGCCCGACCACCGCCAGAGTATGTCCGGCCGGGATATTGAGATCGATGCCCTTCAGGATCTCGCGCCCGCCATGCTCGGGGTCGTCATAGCCGAAGCGGACATCCTCGAACCGGACATGGCCCCTGCCGACCACCAAAGCCGTCGCGCCTGGCGCATCGACCACTTCCGAGGGTGTATCGATCAGGTCGAACATCGACCCCATGTCGATCACGCCCTGACGGATCGTGCGATAGACCATGCCGAGCAGGTCGAGCGGGCGGAACAGCTGCGCGAGCAGGGTCGAGACGAGCACGACGTTACCCGCGGTGAAGCGGCCGCTGCTCCAGCCCCACACGATCAGCGCCATGCCGAACGCCATCATCACGTTGGTGATCAGCGCCTGGCCGATGTTGAGCCAGGCGAGCGAATTCTCGCTACGCACTGCCGCGCCGGCATAGGCCGCCATCGCCGCGTCGTAGCGTTTCGCCTCACGCTCCTCCGCGCCGAAATATTTCACCGTCTCGAAATTGAGCAATGAATCGACCGCATGGCTGACCGCGCCGGTATCGAGGTCGTTCATCTGCGTGCGCAATGCCGCGCGCCAGTCGGTCACCGCGCGGGTGAAGGCGATATAGGCGACCACCATGATCAGCGTGGCGGTGACCAGCCAGCCGCCGAACTTGGTCCAGAAGATGCCGACCACCATAGCCAGCTCAAGCACGGTCGGCGCGATGTTGAAGAGCAGGAAATAGAGCATCGTATCGATGCTCTTGGTGCCGCGCTCGACCACCTTAGTGACAGCACCCGTGCGCCGTTCGAGATGGAAGCGCAGCGAAAGCTGATGCAGGTGGCGGAATACGGTTGCGGCAAGGCGGCGGGTCGCATCCTGTCCGACCCGTTCGAACACGGTGTTGCGCAGATTGTCGAACAGCACCGACCCGAAACGCGCAGCGGCATAGCCGATGACCAAAGCGAGGATCAGCGTCGTCGCGCTACGATCGCCTTTGGCCATGCCGTCGACCGCGCCCTGCAGTGCGAAGGGTGCGCCATAGACCTGCACCACCTTCGACACGACGACCAGCGCCATGGCGAGTACGATGCGCAAGCGCAGCGCCGGCGCATCGGCGGGCCAGAGATAGGGGAGGAACCGCCGGAGCGTCGGCAGGAGCGGACGCTCTCGGGATGTCGGTTCGGTCATGGGCGGCATAGGGATGACATGTAGGTCGTCAGTGCCGCCGGTGAAAGGTCAATCCCCCGGACAATCATTTCATGGAACCAGAGTGTCGGTTCGTCGATTTATGCCCGTGATACGGGAGACGACGACATGGAACCCCTGTTCTACGTCATGGCGATCATGGGATGCTCGGACGGCAGCGCGAATTGCGCCGAGGCGCGGGTCGAATCCGCGCGCTATGCGACGATCCAGCAATGCCAGGCGGCGATGCCCGCGGCACTCACCCGCAACAGCGATATCGACTTTCCGGTGGTCAGTGCCGCGTGCCGCGCAAATGGTGAGCATATGGTGCAGCTGAAGCAGGATCGCCGCGCGAGCTGAACCCGCCAACTGAACCCAATTGGCCGGTCGCCGGTGAACTGATAGATCGACCCCATCGTCCGGACGGTGGGGTTTTTTGATGGGTAAACGGATCCTGAGCGTCGTCCTCGGCGCGGTCGCCGCCGTGGCGATCGTCGCGCTGATCGAGCTGCTTGCCGGAACGCTCTATCCGCTGGGTGGGGAGCTCGACAGCGCCGATGCCGAAACCACCGCCGCGATCATGGCCGGCATGCCGCTCCCGGCGAAGCTGCTGGTGGTGCTGGCCTGGTTCCTTGGTGGGCTTGGCGGCGCATGGCTGGCGCTGCGAATTTCCGACTGGCGCTGGGCGGGCTGGATCGTCGCACTGCTGGTCGTCGCCGGCGGCGTCTCCGCCATCGTCATGCTGCCCCATCCGCCATGGATGCAGGCCTGTGCGATTATTGTACCGCTGGTGGGCGGATGGATCGCGGCGCGGATCCACCGCAAACCTTATCCCGGAGAGCCGTTACTCGGCTGAAACGGGGTTGCGTTCGATCGGCAGCGACCAGCGGATCTGGTCGCGCAGCAGGGCTTCGAGGTCTGCCGCGCCGACATTATGCGCGGCGGCGCGCTTGCGCAGCAACATCGCCAGCAATGCGGCCCGGCTTGGGGGCTCGGGCCGGACGGCGCGCCCCTGCGCCAGGGCGCGGGACAATTTGAGAGAGAGCATGGTCACAAGGTCCGCGATGCTGGATGCGGGGTGACCAGCCGGTGACTGACCATGGTTAGCGCAGCGTTGACCCTGTTCGATGCGGAATTTCAGGGGCGCGGGCGCGTCCACAATTCGGGATCGCGCGGTACGTCCGGGTATAGCCTGTGTCGCTGCATCGCTTCGGCCAACGCTCGACTGATAAAGCCGATCTTCGCTGCCTTGGACGTCGTCACACGGTGATCCCAGGCATGTTCGCCACCTTCCGCGACCTTGCGCCCGATCGCGCCATAGATGCCGGCAGCCGACAGCACTGCCCAGGCCGATCGCAGGTCAAGCTTCGTCGTGCCGATCCGCGAGCTTGCCTCGAACAGCGCAGCGCGATCGGCCAGCCGCCGCGCCAGTACCGCCAGGCGGCGGCGAAATGGCGGCTTCATATGCTGGCCCGGCGGGATATCCATTTCGACCAGCCAGTCCTCGGGCACATAACAACGCCCGACTCGGTCATCCTCCTCGATATCGCGCGCGATATTGGCGAGCTGGAACGCCATGCCCAGGTCGCAGGCGCGGTCGAGCGTCGCATCGTCATTGGGCGACACGCCCATGATCACCGCCATCATGCAGCCGACCACGCCAGCGACATGATAACAATATTTGTAGAGATCGGCTTCGGAACGTGGCCGCCAGTCGCGCGCGTCGAGCGCAAACCCCTCAATCAAGTCGCGCGCGAAACCGTGCGGCAGGCGCGTCTCGGCCGCGACGATGCGCAGCGCCTCGAAGGCGGGTTCGCCGACCGGTTCACCGGCCAGCGCCGCCTCGGTCAATGCCCGCATGCGCACGAGTCGCTCCGGCGCATCGTTCACGACACTCATGTCATGCCCATGGTCCTGTCCGTCGGCGATATCGTCGCAGGCGCGGCACCAGGCATAAAGCAGCCAGGCGCGTTCGCGCGTCGCGGGGCCGAATAATGTGCTTGCAGCTGCAAAACTCTTTGATCCGCGCGCGATCGAGTCCCGTGCCGCTGTGACAATCGCGGCGCGGGTGGGAAGGGCGGGTGCATGACTCATGATCTGCCGCCCGACCGCACGGAGCGGAAGGAACTCACAGGTCGGAAGCGCTCATCGTCGTAATTGCCCTGATCGGCTGGCTATCGGCCATCTTCGCCAGCAAACCATCAATCGCAGTGTCGACGATCAACAGCCCCTGATGCTGTGGCCGCAGGAAACCGACCTCGCCCATCTTGTGATAAAAGGCGATCAAATGATCATAATAGCCCGCGACATTCAGCAGCCCGACCGGCTTGGTGTGATAGCCGAGCTGCGCCCAGCTCATCGCTTCCCATAGCTCATCCATCGTCCCCGTTCCGCCGGGCAGGTTAACGAAGCCGTCGGACAGGTCGGTGAACGCCTGTTTGCGCTGATGCATCGTCTCGACGACATGAAGTTCGGTGCAGCCGCGATGCGCGACCTCGATATCGACCAGCGCCTGGGTGATGATCCCGATCACCTCACCCCCGGCCTCAAGTGCCGAATCCGCTACCGCGCCCATCAGCCCGAGCCGCCCGCCACCATAGACCACGCCGATGCCGCGTTCGGCCAGCATGCGGCCTACCTGTCGGGCGGACTCGATATAGACGGGATCGGCCGGCGTGGCGGAGCCGCAATAGATGGCAAGACGTTTCATGATTTAATCGACAACTTTCAGGGCAAAGGATGCGCCTTGGGGCAGATGGCGCGTCTGGCGTTCGACATCACCGGTCCAGCCGACGACTTCTGCAATCGGCAGAATGCAGAGATTCTCCGGCGCATAGTCGCCTTGCAACAAGGCATGCGGCTTCAGCGAGTAACATCTTCCCTCTCCGGGAGGGCCCAGGCGCTCATGCGCGGCAGCGACCAGAACGGTAGCATCCCAGGTGAACCGGACGACCTTATCCGAGAAATATCGTGCCAGCCCGGAATCATCGTCCGCGATTCTATTCAGCTCACGTATTTCCGGATCGAGATACCAGAAAGCGCCGGCCTCGTCCTTGACGACCAGATGCCCGAAGGGGCTTGTTGCCGTAACCTGCGCGGGTGCGACTCCCGTCCAGCCCCAATGCTCGCGCACGACGTCGACCAGCGCGAGAGTCACCGCGCGCCCTCCAGCATCAGTGCCGCCGTCGCCTTGGCGCTGCCAACCACGCCGGGAATGCCCGCCCCCGGATGCGTTCCGGCGCCGACGAAATACAGGTTTGGGATATGGTCGTCACGATTATGCACGCGGAACCAGGCGCTTTGCGTCAGGATCGGCTCCAGGCTGAATGCGCTGCCGAGATGCGCGTTGAGATCCTGGGCGAAGTCGTTCGGCGCATAATGGAATTTGGTCACGATCCGCTCATGGATATCGGGGATCAGCCGCCGCCCGACCTCGTCGAGGATGCGCTTTTCCAGGATTGGGCCCAACTCGTCCCAATCGACCGGAAACTTGCCCAGATGCGGCACGGGCGCCAGTGCGTAGAAGGTCGAATGCCCCTCGGGTGCCAGCGATGGATCGGTCACGGTCGGATGGTGGAGGTAGAGCGAGAAATCCTCGGGCAGGATGCCGGTATCGTAGAGGTCGGTGAGCAGGCCCTTATAACGCGGCCCGAACAGGATCATGTGGTGCGGAATGCCCGGCCATGTGCCCTTGATGCCGAAATGCACCACGAACAGCGATGGCGAATAGCGTTTGCGCTCCAGTTTCGCCTTGGTCCGCTGCCCGCTGCGGGAGGTTTTCAGCAGATCGCGGTAGATGTGCATGACGTCGCCATTGCAGGCCACCATATCGGCGGTGCCGACCCAGCCATTCTTCGTGGTCACGCCGGTCGCTTTGTCGCCGAGCGTCTCGATGCTCGTCGCCGGATCGCCCAGGCGCAGTTTGCCGCCGAGCCGCTCGAAATGCGTCACCATGCCGGCAACCAGCCGGTTGGTGCCGCCCATCGCGAACCATACCCCGCCATCGCGCTCCAGCTTGTGGATCAGCGCGTAGATCGCGCTGGTGGTCATCGGGTTGCCGCCGACCAGCAGCGTGTGGAACGACAGCGCCTGGCGCAGATGCTCGTCCTTCACGAAGCTCGACACGATCGAATAGACTGACCGCCATGCCTGATATTTGGCTAGCGAAGGCGCCGCCTTGATCATCGACGCAAAGTCGAGGAACGCGACATGGCCAAGCTTTTCATAGCCTTCGCGGAACACGCCGGCGGAATAATCGAGGAATTTGCGGTATCCGGCGATCTCCTCGGGATTGAGCTTGGCGATCTCGGCGTTCAGCACCTGATCGTCATTGGTGTAATCGAAGCTCACGCCGTCGGGCCAGTTGAGCCGGTAAAAGGGCGTGACCGGCACGAGCTTCACGTCGTCGGCCATGTTGCGTCCGGTCAGTGCCCATAATTCCTGCAGGCAAGGCGGATCGGTGATCACGGTCGGCCCGGCATCGAAGGTGAAGCCGTCCTTCTCCCAGACATAGGCGCGGCCCCCGGCCTTATCGCGCGCCTCGACGATGGTGGTGTCGACTCCGGCCGACTGCAGCCGGATGCCGAGCGCGAGCCCGCCGAATCCGGCGCCGATGACGATCGCGGAACGCGGTGGGGCGCTGCTCATCAGATACCGCCGGTGATGGCGCGGATGGCGCGACCGATCGGAACTGGCGGCTTGCCGGTGAGAATACGCGCCTTGTCGGTCATGGTCGAACGTCCTGCATAAAAACGGCCTATAAGCGCAGGCGGCAAACGATAGAAGCGTTCAAGGATACGGTAACGCTCTTCCGGCTCGGCGGCGCGGAACAGCATCTTGTCGAGCAGGCGATAGAAACCGCGCTCACGCCATCGTGCCCGGGCATGATGATAGGTCAGGTCGTGAAGCACCTTTCCCGTCAGGTCGGTCGAGTTCGACACCAGAGCGGCGATCCGTACCGCATCGGGCAGCGAATAGCCGGTGGTCGGGTGAAACAGGCCGGCGCGCATGCCGATCTTGGCGACCCTGTTGCCGCCCGACCGCCAATATTCCTCGAAATCGCCGCCCATCGCGACCGGCAGCACGCCGGCTTCCTCGCGCACCAGGCGATCGACCTGCCATTCTTTTGCCGCGACATAGGCGTCGATCCGTACACCCAACGCGTCGCGCTCGATCTCCGGGCCGTCGCTGTAATAGGTATCCTCTACGAACATCCGTGTCGCCGCGAAGGGCAGCGAATAAACGAAGCGATACCCGCCGAGCTGTGCCACCGTTGCGTCCATAACGATCGGCCGGGTCAACTCATGCGGTTCGCTCAGCGCGAATTCGCGCCCGAGGAATTTCTGCCAGCCGAGATCAAGCAGCTTCAGGTCACCGGTCCCGCGCGCATCGATCACGCCCCGCGCCTCGATCCGGTCGCCATCCCCCAGCACCACCGCGCGTGGGCTGGCGCCGAGCACTTTGCGCCCGGTCATCAGCGCACCCTCGGGCAGGGCGGCGCGCACGACCGCGTCGAGCCGCGCGGACTCGATCGAATAATAGCCATTGGTCAGCATGCGGGTATGCGCAGGAAAGGCGACGTCGTAGGATTTCCAGCCGTAACAGATCAGCGGCGCGACGATCCAACGGTCAGCGTCGGCAATGTCGCTGGCGAAGAACGACCAGACATGATTGCCGCCGATCGTGCTGCTGCCTTCGATCAGGCGGATGTCGAGACCAGGATGCCGGCGCTTCAACGCCAGCGCCATCAGCCCGCCGGCGAGCCCCGCGCCGACGATCGCTACATCGCACGGAATGATCGCTGCCATGTCTCAGCGCCTAACCGATCCGCGCCTCTGTGCAAGCGCGGAGTTGTGCGGGACGGCAATGCGGTTGCGGCGTCGATGCCGGTCCGTTAGGTTTGAGTGGGGATAGGGCGCCCGCTGCAGCGATGCTAGACCTTGTGTCTGGGGGATTTCGGGGGAGACTGCCGATGCGACTGTTCCGGCTCGGAGCGCTGGCGCTGGCCACCGCGATACTGGCCGTGCCGGCGCATGCCGGAGAAGCGGCCAAGCCATCGGTCATTCCGACCGCCGACCTTGCGACCGTGGCTGCCCGCGGCGCTGAAATCTACGCTTTCGACCAGGCGGCCTGGCATAGCACCGACGCGATGGTGGCGCGCAAGCTGCCCCGGGAGTCGATGCGCGCAATCCGCGGCTGGGTGGTCGAGCCGGCGGGCGATTTGCTGACCGTGACCTATTACGGACTGAACGGAGCGTCACCCTATGCGATCTATGTCGCCGATTATCGCGACGGGAAGGTCGTTGGCGACCGCGTGCCCGAACCGGCCGGCGACCGCAGCCTGTCGGCCCAGGCGGTGCGCATGGCGGCGGCGCATGACGTCGCAGTCGCCCAACCCTTCGGCGCCTGCGTCGAACGACCTTTCAACACCGTCACCTTGCCGCCACGGCCGGGCAGCGGAATCATTCCGGTCTATCTGCTGACTCCGATGCTGCAGCGCGACGCTTATCCCTTTGGCGGCCATCATGAGGTGGATGTCGGGTCCGATGGCAGGCTGCTGGCGACACGCGATTTCAGCAAGAGCTGCGTTGTGCTCGACAGCCCGGCCGATACCAAGGGGCTGTGGATAACGCATCTGCTTGATCCGCACCCGACCGAAATGCACGTCTATCTTTCGCTTTGGTCGCGCCAGCCGGTGTTTGTCGGCACCCCGGACGATGCCGTGTGGAGCGTCAATGGCACCAGGATCGAGAAAGTGGGTGTGAAAAAGGGTGGCGCAAAAAAGAAGTGACGCCACCCTTTCGGGCTTATGCCGCCTGCAACAGTGGCATCTCGGCCGCCATTGCCCGGGCGACTGACGGACGCTGGCGCATCCTTGCGCGCCAGCCCAGAAGCACCGGCCAGTCCGCGATCGGTACGCTGGCATGCTCGCACCAGTTGAGTACTGCGAGCAGATAGGCGTCCGCGACGCTGAAGCTGCCGACCAGATAATCCTGCCCGTCGAGCTGCCGCGACAGCAGCTCGAAGCGCTTGGGCATCATTCCCAATGCCCATTCCCGCGCCGCTTCGCCCGATTTGCGCGTCATCAGCGGCGAAAAGATCCCCTTGTGGATCTCGGTCGCGATGAAATTGAGCCAGCGCATCATCTGGTAGCGCTCGAGCGTATAGGGCGCCGGCGCGAGGACACCCTCCGCGGCGAGATCGGCGATATAGGTTAGTACCGCCGTTCCCTCGCTTAGTACCATGCCGCCCGAGTTCTCCATCGCCGGAACATATTCCATCGGGCTGATCACCGCGAACGGGCGGCCGTCAGGCAGGATTCTGCCCGACGGAACCAGGACGAACTCGGCATCCAGTTCCGCTTCCTCGATTGCAATGCGCGTGGCGAGCGAACAGGCAAAGGGGGTGAAATAGAGCTTCATGACTGCCTCCCGGTCAATTGATTTTTGTACCATTCCGCATAATATAAGGGCCGTCAATGATTCTTTGCGAAATGGTACGTAATTGCCCGACTCCCCTCTCGACCCGCCCGCAAAGGGCAGATCACGTGGCCGCCCGCGCGGCTTCGATCCCGATGTGGCGCTGAAAGCGGTGAGCGAGCGTTTCCGCACCCGGGGCTATGCGGCGACGTCGCTTGATGATCTGGTCGATGCGACCGGCTTGGCTCGCCCCAGCCTTTATGCGGCGTTTGGCGACAAGCGCGCGCTCTATCTGGCGGCGCTGGCCCGGGTGAGCGCGCGTGCCGAGCGAGGTTTCGATGCGATCGCGGCGCAGCAACTGGGCCTGCGCACTTTGGTCGAATGCATGTTGATGTTCACGATTGACGGCTTTCTCTCTGGCGAGACAGGGCCATCGGGCTGCCTGGCGGTGAGCACGGCGAGCGCAGAATCCACATCCGACCCCCAGATACGCGCGGCGCTCGCCGATTTTCTGGCCATGGAGGATCGCCGTATCGAGGAATTGCTGGCCGCCGCCGGCAGCATGCATCCCGCTGCCCATGCCCGAATCGTCGCCGCGGTGATCCATTCGCTGAGCGTTCGCGCGCGCGCGGGCGAACCGCGCGAGGCGCTTGAGCAGATTGCGAAGGATTGTGCCGCCCTGGTGGCGTAACGCGAGCGGGTGACGGGAGCCGCTGGGCGTCTATAAGGGCGCCGCATGACTGCAGCATCAGCCATATTGATCTCCGCGATCGCCATGACGCTGATCGTAGGTGTGCGCTATCTGATCGTCAGCGGCGCCTTCGCACTCGCCACGCGCTGGCGTTTTCCCGGCCTTTATACCGGCCTCGATCCGCAGATCCGGCGCGAGATTCGGTGGAGCCTGGCCTCAGCCGCGATCTACGGCGTCCCGGCGGGTGTGGTCGCCTGGGGCTGGCAGAATCGCGGCTGGACGCAGATCTACGGCGATATCTATGCCTGGCCGCTCTGGTATCTGCCGCTGTCGGTGCTCCTCTATCTCTTCGCGCACGACACCTGGTTCTACTGGACGCATCGCTGGATGCACCGCCCGCGCCCGTTCCGCATCGCTCATGCCGTGCACCATGCCAGCCGCCCGCCGACCGCGTGGGCGGCGATGGCGTTCCATCCTTACGAGGCGCTGACCGGCGCTGTGGTAATTCCGCTACTGGTCTTCGCGATTCCGATCCATGTTGCCGCGCTTGGGCTGGTGCTGACGGTGATGACCGTTATGGGGGTGACCAACCATATGGGCTGGGAAATCTTCCCGCGCTTCATGTGGCGGGGGCATCTGGGGGCCTGGCTCATTACCGCGAGCCATCATCAGCGGCATCATGAGCAATATAGGTGCAATTATGGTCTCTATTTTCGGTTCTGGGACCGGCTCTGTGGCACCGATCGAGGGGTTGGCAGTTTTGGCGAACGATAGTGATGCCGCGACGACGGTGGGGCCGGCGCAGCGTTTCGCGCGCCGGCTTGGCGCTGCGCTGATCCTTGTATCGCTGCTGCCCGGCGCGATGCCGGTGGCCGATCTCCATGTCGATATCGAGAAATTGCGCTCGGCCAAGGGCATGATTCGCGTCTGCCTGACTGCCGACCCGAAGAATTTCCCCGGCTGCGTCGACGATACCCGCGCAGTGACCCGTTCGGTACGCGCCGATGCACCGAACATTGTTTTCCAGGCCTTGCCGCAGGGTGATTATGCCGTCGCGGTGATCCATGACGAAAACGGCAACAAGAAACTCGATACCTTTGCCGGCATCCCGCGCGAAGGATTCGGCTTCTCGCGCAATCCGGCGATCGGCTTTGGTCCGCCGAAATTTGCCGCGGCGCGCTTTACGCTGACCAGTGATGCCGCAGAACAACCGATCAGGATGAAGTATCTGCTCTGACCGACTGGCGGAGCGAAAGTCGCGAGAAAACGTTGGGACAGGGTGACTCACTTTATCCGGAGCCGCCAGTGTCGCTTAAAACCCGCGTTATCCTGTCCGCCGCCCTGTTTTCAATCCCCCTCGTAACTCCCGCCTTTGCGCAGGACACGAATTCTCCCGCTGAGCCGCCGCCGCCGGCACCTGAGATCGGCGGGGACAGCTTCTCGATCGCGATCGGCGGGGCCAGCGTGCCGACCTATGAAGGATCGGACACGAACCGCTTCGTTCCGGTCGGCATGATCCGCGGCTCGCTGTCGGGCATCAATTTCAGCACGCGGGGTACGCGATTGCTGGTTGATGTCGTGCCCGACAAGCCCGGACCGGGCTTCGACTTTCAGCTTGGCCCGGTGGTTGGCATCAACCGGGACCGCACCAGCATCAAGAATATCAGGGACATCCGCGTCGCGGCGCTTGGCGACCGCAAGACCGCGGTCGAGCTTGGCGGCTATATCGGTATCGGCAAGACTGGTGTGATCACCAGCGACTATGACAAGCTCACGGCCAGCGTCTCCTACGTTCACGACATCAACAACGCGCATAAAAGCTATCTCATCACGCCGCAGATCGATTACGGCACGCCGCTCAGCCGCAAGGCCTATGTCGGGGTCTCGGCCAGCGCGGTCTATGCCGGCAGCGGCTATGCCCGGACCTATTTCAGCATCGATGCGCCGGGGTCGCTTGCCAGCACCCTGCCGGTGTACAGCGCGGGCAAGGGCTGGAAGAATTTTTCACTGACCGGCCTCGCCACTTACTCGCTGACCGGCGACCTGACTCATGGCCTCGCAGTCATCGCCGGCGTGTCCTATTCGCGGCTGCTGGGCGATTTTGCCGACAGCCCGGTGACGCGCATCGCCGGCGACCGCAACCAGCTGCTCTTTGGGGCCGGCCTTGGCTACACTTTCTGAGAATCCTGCCTGAAACTGGTGTCGGCGCATCCGCGAACCGGCGCCGATCAACGGCTCTACCCTGGAAATTCTTCCGGCGACAATACGGGTCCGACCCGGAATCTCCGTCTATCTGGTTGCGCTGATTGAACAGATCAGCCAGTGTCGCGTCATGCTTGGGGGCGGCACCACATCATCGTAACGGATGTTATTGCAGCTATTGCCCAACCGCCCGCCAGCCATCACAGCGCGCCAGATAGAATCAAAGGGAAGGCCCGTGCCCATGACCGACACGAATCAACAACCGATCGAGACCTTCGACGCCCAGGAAGAACCACGCAACGAACGTCGTGAATTCTTCAAGACCGCGATCGGCGCGGCGGCGGTGGCCGGCGCGGGCGTCGCGGCGGTTTCGATCGGCGGTTTCGCATCGGCGGCGGCCGGCCAGAATGAGGTGGATGCTCTCAACGTCCTGCTCAACCTCGAATATCTCCAGGCGCAATTCTACAGCTTTGCGGTGTCCGGCGCCGGCCTGTCGAATGCCGACCTGACCGGCGTCGGTCCGGGCGCGCCAGGCGCGGCGACCGGTGCGGCCCAGGTCAGTTTCTCCGACCCGCAGGTCGCGCGCTTTGCCCGGGAAATCGCCCAGGACAAACTCAACCATGTTCGCAAGCTGCGTGGCGTGCTCGGCGCATTGGCGGTCGCTCAGCCGGCAATCGACCTCGGCGTCACACCGACCAGCGCGTTCAGCAATCTCGCACGTGCGGCAAGCCTGGTCACCGCAGGCCAGGGCTTCGACGTCTATGCCAATGACGCGAATTTTCTGCTCGGCGCGTTCATCTTCGAAGATGTCGCGATCACTGCCTATAAGGGCGGGTCGGTCCCATTCACCGATACCGGCTATCTCGATGCCGTGGCCGGCATTATCGCGGTCAAGGCCTATCATGCGGCGATTATCCGGACCACGCTCTATGCCAAGGGCGCGACAACGGCCTCGCTCCGCACCTCGGCCGATGCGTTGGCGAGCGCGCGCAATACCCTGGCCGGCACGCCTGGTATTGATCAGGGTATCTCGCCCACTGGCACCGGCACCGCGGTTCAGTCGAACATCACCCTGCTCGACGGGAATGGCCTCGCCTATAGCCGGACGATCAATCAGGTGATGAAAATTCTCTATCTGACCTCGAACGCGGCCACCGCGGGGGGCTTCTTTCCCGCCGGCCTCAACGGCAATACCCGCAACACGACGGCCTGATCGGCGCTCTGCCGCGCACGATCCGACAGCAATAGAATTTCAGGGAAGTTGACCCGATGACCGATACAGAAAAGCGCACCGCAACCCCCATTGACGAAACCCTCGCCGCCGATGATCTGCGCCGGGCCGAACGCCGCACCTTCCTGCGTCATGCCAGCGGCATTGCGGTGGCGACCGGCGCCAGCGCGCTGCTCGCCGCTTGCGGCGGTGGCGACGACAACAGCCCCACGCCCACTCCGTCGCCGACCCCAACGCCGACCGGCAGCCCGACACCGACTCCCACGGGCACGCCGACGCCGACCCTGACGGATGGGGACGTGATGAATTTCGCGCTCAATCTCAAATTCCTCAAGGCGCAATTCTATTCCTGGGCAGCGAACGGCGCCGCCCTTTCCAGTGATGTAACCAGTGGTGTCGGCACCGTCGGTGCCGTGACCGGGGGCGCGGCGGTCACCTTCACCGATACGCTGCTCCAGCAATATGCCAAGGAAATCGCGGCGGATCAGCTTGCGCATGTCAAGATACTGCGCTCGCTGCTCGGCAGCTTGGGCAGCGTCGCGCAACCCGCGCTCAATATTGACGGCGTTGCTGCCAACGGCGCCTTCAGCGTCCTGGCACAGGGCGCCGGGATCGTGGCGGGCCAGACGCCCTTCAATCCCTATGCCAGCGAAACAAATTTCCTGACCGCCGCTTTCCTGTTCGAGGATGTCGGCATCACTGCCCTGAAGCCCCTGTTTTCCAAGATGACCAACGGGCTCTTTCGCGAAGCGTTGGCGGGGCTGATCGCGGCCGAGGGTTATTCCTCCGGCCTGATCCGCAGCGTCATCTCTCAAAAGGGCGGCACCGTACTCGCCAATGCGGACAAGATCTCCGATCGGCGCGACGTTCTTGACGGCACCGGCGACGACCTGGATCAGGGCGTTACCGGCACCGGCACGGCAACCAACATCGTCCCTACCGACAATGCGACTGGTCTCCCCTTCGATCGCCGGACCAGCCAGGTGCTCAACATCTTCTACCTTACCCCGAACTCAGTGGTCGGCGGCGGCTTCTTCCCCGCCGGCCTCAACGGTACGGTCAAGACCAGCAGCAACAACGGCACCCACGTGTCCTTCTGAGCCCGTCCTGACGATGTCTCCCGGCCGCGCGATCCTCCGGGTCGCGCGGCCTTTTCTTTGCCGCTCCGACAATCTGCCTTGTGCACCTTGTGGTGATGGCCGTCACCTTCACGACGCCAAGGGGCAGTGACAAGCGCCTGCCACTCCCCTAGGCTGAGCTTATCCCCGGGGGGCTGCGCCTGAGCAGCTGAGATATGGCTGATGTCATGACCCGCCGAACCTGATCCGGCTCACACCGGCGGAGGGAGGGAGCGGCTCCAGCCCGGAAAACCGCCCTCGCTTCCGAGTCATTTGGAGCGAATATTCATGGCCGACATTCCCACGCGCACCGAAATTGGCGTCACCACCGGCCCGATCCGCGGCTCCCGGAAAATCCATGTCGGTGATCTTCGCGTCGCAATGCGCGAGATCATGCTCGATCCAAGCTGCAACGAACCGCCCTTGCGCGTCTACGACACCAGCGGCCCCTATACCGACCCGAAGGCGCTGGTCGACATCAATGCGGGCCTGCCGCAACTGCGCCGCGACTGGATCGTCGCGCGGGGTGACGTGGAAGAATATGACGCGCGCGAAATCCGCCCCGAGGATAACGGCCTGTCCGGCCCCGACCGCTCCGCCGGCGTGCCGCAATTCCCCAAGGTCGTGAAGCGCCCCCTGCGCGCCAAGGCCGGCGCGAACGTCAGCCAGATGCATTATGCCCGGCGCGGCATCGTCACGCCGGAAATGGAATATGTCGCGATCCGCGAGAATATGGGCCGCGCACAGCTGAAGGAAGCGCTGATCCGCGACGGGCAGGATTTCGGCGCCTCGATCCCCGACTTCGTCACCCCGGAATTCGTCCGTGACGAGGTCGCCCGCGGCCGCGCGATCATCCCGAACAATATCAACCACCCCGAATCCGAACCGATGGCGATCGGCCGCAATTTCCTGGTCAAGATCAACGCCAATATCGGAAACAGCGCGGTCGCCTCGAACGTGGCGAGCGAAGTCGACAAGATGGTCTGGTCGATCCGCTGGGGCGCCGACACGGTGATGGACCTGTCCACGGGCCGCAACATCCACGATACGCGCGAATGGATCATCCGCAACGCGCCGGTGCCGATCGGCACCGTGCCGATCTACCAGGCGCTGGAAAAGGTCGGCGGCGTGGCCGAGGACCTGACCTGGGAAATCTTCCGCGACACGCTGATCGAACAGGCCGAACAGGGCGTGGATTATTTCACCATCCATGCCGGCGTGCGCCTCGCCTATATCCCGATGACCGCCAAGCGCGTCACCGGCATCGTCAGCCGCGGCGGATCGATCATGGCGAAATGGTGCCTCAGCCATCACAAGGAAAGCTTCCTCTACGAACGCTTCGACGAGATCACGGAGATCATGAAGGCGTATGACATCGCCTATTCGCTCGGCGATGGCCTCCGACCCGGCAGCATCGCCGACGCCAATGACGAAGCGCAGTTCAGCGAACTCTACACGCTCGGCGAACTCACTCACCGCGCGTGGAAGAGCGATGTGCAGGTGATGATCGAAGGTCCCGGCCATGTGCCGATGCACAAGATCAAGGAGAATATGGACAAGCAGCTCGAGGTCTGCGGCGAAGCGCCCTTCTACACGCTCGGGCCGCTCACCACCGACATCGCGCCCGGCTATGACCATATCACCAGCGGCATCGGCGCCGCGATGATCGGCTGGTACGGCACGGCGATGCTTTGTTACGTTACGCCGAAGGAGCATCTGGGGCTCCCCGATCGCGATGACGTGAAGGTCGGCGTGGTCACCTACAAGCTCGCCGCCCATGCCGCCGATCTGGCCAAGGGTCACCCGGCCTCGAAGATGCGCGACGACGCCTTGTCACGCGCCCGCTTCGAATTCCGCTGGCGCGACCAGTTCAACCTGTCGCTCGACCCCGACACGGCGGAACAATATCACGATCAGACGCTCCCGGCCGAGGGCGCCAAGACCGCGCATTTCTGTTCGATGTGCGGTCCCAAATTCTGCTCGATGAAGATTACGCAGGAAGTGCGGGATTTCGCGGCGAAGCAGAACCAGCCGGCCGATGCGTTCATCGCGGCGGGTGACGCGGAGAAGGGCATGGCGGAGATGAGCGAGGTGTTCAAAGCCAAGGGCGGGGAAATCTACCTGCCCGCGGCCGAGTGATTCGTGCATGGCTGCGCGGTGGCCTGTCGGCCGCCGCGCTGCTCGCCACCGGCACGGCCGTGACGCAGGAGGTGCCGAAAAAGGACGACAAGGAGATTGTCGTCACCGGAGTCCGCGACCCGGAGCGCGAAATCAACGATTTCGTTCAGGCGTTCACGCCGGGATCGACATTGAGCCAGCTCAGCCGCTTCGAATGGGCGGTGTGTCCCATGACGACCGGGGTCAGCCCCGCCCAGAAGCTCGTGGTGGTCGATCGTTTCCGCAAGGTTGCCAAGGCGGCCGGGGTCAGGATCGCGGGTGACGGATGCGCGCCCAATGTGCTGGTGATCGTCACCCCGGACAAACGCGGACTGCTGGAGGCGCTTTTCCTCAAGCATCCCGACTATTTCACGGATCTGAGCAAGGCCGAACGCCGCGCTCTGGTGGAATCGACTGAGCCCGGCATAGCCTGGCACCTGAAGGGTCCGCCGCAGTCCGCCGACGGCATGGAGCTCCAATATGATTCAGGGACAGGCTATTACGTCAATCACACGACCCGGTCTTTGTCCCGCCTCAGCTTCGCCTCCCGTCCGCAATTCGCAGCGGCGATCGTGATGGTGGAGAACCGTGCGCTCGATGGCCTGACGGTCAACCAGCTCGCCGACTATGCCGCGATGCGCACCTTGATCCGTGTCGACCCCACCAAGCTCAAGAACAGCGCGGCGCCGACGATACTCAAGATATTGGAGGCCCCGATGGGCAGCGAAATCCCGCTCGGTCTGACCAAATGGGATCTGGGCGTGCTGCGCGGCTTCTATGCCAGCGACCCGAATGTGACCGCGGCTTCGCAACGCTCCGAGATGCGAAGGCGGCTGAAGAAGGAACTCGACCCGACCGGAGAAGAGAAGAAGTAGGGCCTTTCGGCGTCAGAAAGCGGACGGCGCCGGAACGGACGGCTCCACCGCTGGCTGTCCCGGCTTCGACAGATAGGCCGCGGTACCGACGGTTCGTCCGCGCCCCTTCTTGCCGTCGACGCGATTGACCAGCCCGCCCAGGCTGTTGCCGAAGGTGCCGCCATAGACGAACGCCGGCTGCACCAGCGCGCGCGACGCCAGCCACGCCGGGAGCGGGAGGTCGCCTTCCCCCCGCGGGCGGATGTCGAGCCGGTTCGGGACTGGCTCGACCCGGCCGCGCATGAACATCATACCCATCAGCTTGCCGGCGGTCAGCTTGGTATCGGGATTGTCCGATTCCTCGCGTTGCGGCACGAACACGCCCAGGTCGAGCACGTCGCCTGCCTTGGCGACAAAATGATAGCTGCCGAGCGAAAAGCTCGTATCCGCCGATCCCATTGCCGAGCCGCTGCCGCCCGTTCCGGTGATCACCCAGGTTCCCGGGTCGATCTCCAACAGGAACAAGCGACGCTTCCCGTCCTTTGCGAGCGGATCGTGCTGCGCCATCACGCCGGGGCCGACCTGCTTTTTCTCGACATCATAGGGCGCGAACAGGATTCCGGTGACCATCCGGTTGGTCCCCATCATCTTGAACTCCACCGGGTCGACCTGCACCAGCAGATACGCCTTGTCGGCCTTGATCTGCTCGACCTGCTTCGACTTTGCATTCGCCGCCGGCGCAAAAACCAGCAACGCCATCACCATCGCCAGCACCGCACGCATCATCGCCCTCATTCGAACATTTCCTTGCCCAGCGGTTTGGTGCTCGACGCGAGCGTGAACCATTTGTCGATCCGTTCGGCGACATCCTTGGTCTTCTCGATCTGTTGCCAGTCGGCGCGGCCCATTTCGAACCGGCGATACCCCTTGTCGGCCAGGCAAATGCGCTCGACCTGCCATTGCAGCCGCCGGCTCTCACTGCCCGCCAGCAACGCGACCATCAGGCTCGCAATGCCGGCCGCAGCGGCCGACTGGCCCGTGGTCAGGTTCCTGTTCTGCCAGATCTGCTGGTTCATCGCCGTGGTGTCGGGCGCTATGCGCGCCACCCCGCCGGCGAGCGCATCGCACGCCAGCCGATCTTCCAGATAAGCCTGGCGATCGACATCGGGCTTGTTGAAATAATAATAATCGCGCGCGGTGGCAGGCTGTGAAGCGAGCAATGCGGCGAGCGTCCCGGCGACAAGTAAAAGCGACTTCATCGGCGACCCCCCGCCCTTATTTTCACCTTATGGATGCGCTGCCGTTCTCAATTTCGCAAGCAGGATGTTCTCGGGTGGATTGGGAATTTCAGCATCAACAACAGGGCGTGTTTGAGCGCTACCCTTGCTTGATGCAGTTGTGTCACCAGCCAAGCTAAAGCCATCGCTCCACATCCATCGACTGATGCAAGACGCGCTGTACGACGACGCGATCCGCGAACACATCACAGAATATCCGATGGCTGCCGCTTTGCCAAATCGCCGAAATCCCACCGGTGAGCAGCACCCGGCGACCGTACCTCCCCCACAACCCCCTCATCTGCTACACCTTGCGATATGCGCGCCCGTAACCCGCTCTACATCATGGCCAAGCCGCCGCCCGGAGCGCAGGCGCAGATCGCCGCGCTCGCCCGCAACGATCCCGGCCGCGGCGCGGATCTGCTCCACGTTACCCTGGCATCGCTGTTCGACCTCCATTACGCGCCGCCCGAATGGCTCCCCGCAGTGATTGCCGCGCTCGACGGCTTCGACGCTCCGGCCTTCCCGCTTGCCTTCGACCGGATCGAGAACCGGAAAGCCGTCACGCTGCGCACCCGCGCGCCGCTGGCCGAGGCCCGCGCATTCCAGGCGGCGCTGGTCCGTCATCTCCTCGAACGCAAAGCCCCGATGATGCTCGGCACCACGCCCGAGCCGCACGTGACGATCAACTATCGCGGCGACCGGCTCGGCAGCCAGAAGATCGCGCCGATCGGCTGGACGGTCGAGGAAATCCTGCTGGTCGAGAGCATTGTCGGCCAGACCACACATGTCGAACATGGCCGCTGGCGACTTCGTGGTGCCGACTGATGCCCACACCCGCATACGGTTGTTGTCCGCGGAATGACCGACGAGCAACGGCTGAACGACGCCCCGCATCATTCATGCTCGATACGCGTGTTACACTTCACATCAACCCACGCCGCCGCTTCCAGTCCAGATCAACCCTGATCCGCGTTTCCCAGCGACCGTCCCAGTCGGTCGAAAGCCCATGCTCTTCCAGCCGCGATACGATCTCATGCCCGATCGCCAGCGCCGCTGCTTCGCCTTCCACGCAGGCGCCGTAATTGAGATAGAGCCCGCCGCCCTCGGTCGCGGATTCGGTGTCCTGCATATGATAAAAGGCATAGCCGCGCGCGGACGTACCTTGCTCTTCGACCGCTTCGATCTCGTCCCAGATTTCGGAGGAGCCGCAGGTCCCGCAGCAGGAGAAATTCTGCCGCGAAATCAGGCCCTCGGCCTCAAGCTCCTCGAACGCCGCATCCAGGCGGTCGCAATCGGTATGGGCCGGCCAGTTCTTCTGATCGGCGGCATGGGCGGCAAGCGCCTGTTTGAGATGCAGCTGCGCCTGTTTGCGCAAATCGGCGCTCTCCAGCTCACCGTCGAACGCGGCCACGCCATTCTTCAATATCTCGTCCTCGTCGTAAAAACCGCTGGCGACATCGCGGTCGATATAACCGCGCAGTCCTTCGAGCACTTCCTCGCGTGTGTCGGGCGCGGTGGGAGCGGCGGGCTCTTCCACGATGGCCCCGGACCCGAACAGACGACTGAGCAGCGATTTCACCTTGGTCCTCCAGATATGGCCCGCACAACGTAGCAACGGATGCGAGGAATTGAATACGCCCTGCGAATTTCAGACAAGGCGCAGACCGAATATTCCGGCATTGATCACCGACGGACAGGGTGTTCCGCCTTTAACCGCCCCTCGGATGTTCCGGTCGCACTGCTTGATGCGCCGTCTGACTGCTCATTGCCCATTTGAGCAGGACGTTGAATCGGACACGCCGCCCGATCAGCGGACAGCCACGCGTTTTCGCGTCGAGTATTTTCCACAGCCGCAGCAATGTGCCGCCATGGCCGATGCCGGAACGACCATGAGACTCTCCCAACATCATATTGCCCCGCCCAATCCCGTCTGCCATGCTGCCAAAGCCGCGACGACAGACAGCAGCGCGGTGCGGAGGGGGCTCGGCATGTTTTTTGTTTCCTGGGGATCCAAGGGCGAGGTGGCCGAGATCGGCCCGGCGGGCGACCGGCATTGCGACCGGTGCAATCAGGACGGGCCCTTCACCAAGATGGTCGCCTATCGCGTGCGCCACATTTACTGGCTGTTCCGCTGGGTCACTGACCGGACACCCTTCCTGCTGTGTGGCCGATGCGGGTCGCAATATCTCGCCGACCAGGGCGATCATGATGCGAAGCAGGAACGCGACGCCATCCCGTTCTGGGACCGGCGTGGCTGGACGATCGGCGCCGGCGCGATCGGCAGCGTCATCGCGCTGGGCTCGATCGCCGCCGCCGCCGACAGCGCGGCCGACAGCGGCTATGTCCAGGCGCCTCATGTCGGCGACATCTATGAAGTCGATCTGGCGAAGATGATGGACAAGCCCGAAGCGCGGGTCATGAGAAGCGCAATGCGGATCACCGCCGTGAAGGGTGACTCGGTCGAAGTGGCGGTCGCCAATCTCTATTATGACGACTGGCGCGGCGTCGATCGCGACATCACCAGCGGCAAGGCAGCACAGGCCGATTATTATGCGCCGGGACACGCGTCCTTGCCGGTCGCGAACCTGAAGCGCATGCGCGATGATGGCGTGGTGTACGACATCCATCGTTAGGTCGCGCCGCCGGCGTCACTGTGCCGGCGCGTTCCCCAGCACAGCGAGCCGCGCACGATACTCCGCCAGCAATGCCGGATCGGCATCCGTGCCATGCGCCGCGATAAACGCCGTCAGCGCGTCTCGATACGCATCGCGGAACCGCACATTGTCCGGCGCCGCCGCCAGCTTCGCCGCCGCGGTTTCGACCGGTTCGCGATCCTCCCCGATCCGGCGCTTGCGGCCATAGGGCGACTGGTCGACCATGATCGCGATGTTGCGCGGGAAACCGGGGACATATTTGACCACGAACCTTTCGCCCTGCGGCGGGATCAGGATCTGGTTGCGCCACGGATAGATCGATGCCGACATGGTGTCGAAGCTGGTCTCGACATCGCGCCCGTCGGCTGTCCGCACCACGGCTTCATAATACCAGATCGGACTGTCGTTCAGCGTCGAACTGGTTTCCTCGGCATGGACGATCACCGCGCTGCCGGTCGTGCCCGCGGCATTGAGGAAGATCGCGTTCACCGCCGACCCGAAGAACGGGCTCATCGCCGCCAGCATCATTCCCGGCACGCCGAGGAAATACCATCCTTTGCCGCCGGTCCACCACGCCAATAGCGCGCCGATCGCCAGCGCGGTCAGCGGATAGAGCGGCAATGCGAGAAAGGGATGCTGGCTGAGGAAATAGAAGACCGCCGACACTGCATTCATTTGCGTCTCCATTCTCGCTGCGGCGCGGTCGGGCTGTGATTCCGGCCTATGGTCATACCACCGGAGAGGGTCAATCGGATTGCCCTGCATGGCGGCCCGCTGGTGGCTTGGTGCGAACCATCTTCTTGGTTGATGCCCTCGCACATCGCATGAGTGCCGATCCGGCCTCAGATCACCATCAAATCGCGCCCGACGATGATCTCCCCGGCAAAATGCGGGCGGACCGCGTCGCGCCACACCTGGTCGGACACGAACGGATAACCGCCGGGCACGAAGTGCGACAGCACCAGCGTCCCGACCCCGGCCTCGGTCGCGATGCGGCCGACCTGTTCGGTGGTCGTATGGCTGGCGATCAGATGCTCGCGCAGCGACGCGGCATTGGGCTCGGTGGCGATCAGTTTCTCGATCGCGGGCAAATACATGACTTCATGCACCAGCACGTCCGCACCCTTGGCCAGCGCGACCAGATTGGCGCTTGGCCGCGTGTCCCCTGAAATCACGATCGACCGTCCCGGCGCATCGAAGCGATAGGCAAAAGCGGGCGTCAGTGGCGGATGATCGACCAGCGCCGCGGTCACCCGGACATTGGCATCGGCATGGACCGGCCCCGGCTGCATCACGTCATGCGCCCGGATCAGCGGCGCGAGCGGCGGCCGGCCTTCATCGGCGACCCGGGTGCGGATATCCACGCCGTTGAGATCAAGGAACTGGCGCGTCATCCGTACCAGCGGCGCCGGGCCATAGGTGTCGACCGGGGTTGCGAGATCGGCCGCCCAGGCGAGCAGCAGCAGGTTGCCGTAATCGGCATTATGGTCGGAATGATGGTGGGTGATGAACACGCCGCGAATCCTGCCGGGCTTCAGGCCGGCCAGCACCATCTGCCGCGCGACGCCATTGCCGCAATCGACGATATAGATGTCGTCCCCGATGACGATCGCCTGGGCCGGCGCTGCGCGATTGGGTTTGGGTGTCGGCCCGCCCGCTGTGCCCAACAGTATGAGGCGTGGCCGGGCCGGCGCGATGCCGGCGATCGCCGCGACCGGCAATGCGCCGGCCAGCGTCAGCGCTCCGGACAATGCGGCACGCCGGGAGATTGCGCTGGAGCCCAGGGCGGAAAGCGATCGAGAAGACATGCGGCAACCCCCCGGCGGATCGCCTGATGTGCCATCTATGCCGGACCCGGTCCACCGCGTGCCGCTGAACCGGGCGCATCGATCTTGCGGCAGGGAGGGCGCCGGGGCACTCTTGTCTCTCCATCGCGACCCGGGTCGCGCGACGATGCTCAAGGACTTCCATGCCCCATATCGCTCATATCGCCCTGGTCGTCCGCGATTATGACGAGGCGCTCGCTTTCTATGTCGGCAAGCTTGGTTTCACTCTGGTCGAGGACACGTACCAGCCCGAACAGGACAAGCGCTGGGTCACGATTCGACCGCCCGGCGCGCCTGAAGGCGCGACCACCATCCTGCTCGCCCGCGCCTCCGCGCCGGCGCAGGAGGCCTTTATCGGCAATCAGGCCGGCGGCCGCGTCTTCCTGTTCCTCGCCACCGACGATTTCGCGCGCGATCACGCCGCCTTCACCGCCGCCGGGGTAGAATGGGTCCGCGATCCCGCGACCTATGACTATGGTACCGTCGCGGTGTTCAGGGATCTCTACGGCAATCTCTGGGATCTCGTGCAGTTCGCCGACGGACGCTGACGCGCGAGGCTGATTCAACCTTCTCGCCGGGCGCGGTAAGACTGCCTCAGACGCGTGGCTCACCGGCCGCTCGCCGCGCTCTTTCACATGACTGGAAAACAACGCAACGGCGCTGGCTGTTATCCGCCTGATTGCTGGCTGATAGCTGGCTGTTCCGTTGGCTGTTACCTGGCTGTTCCATGGCTGTTATTAGATAACAGCCAGCTGCCAAGTAAACATCTGAAAATAATCATTAATTCTGGCGATGAAGTTGGATTTAACAGCCAGGAAAAAAGATATCAGCGAATATCAGCCAGGAACAGCCGGCGATCTGCACCGGCGATCTCGATATTGCGGTCATTGAGTATGGACTCTAGGCCGCTGAGCGGCCTTATCCGGCCGGGAGGTTTGATATGGCGTTTGGCATCGGCATCGCGGGACGCATCGGACGCATCTGGCTGATCGTCGCGGCGGCGCTGGCGCTGAGCGGGTGCTACGGCCATGCCTTTCCGGTCGCGCAGCACTTCATCTATGCCGATGGCGGGACCAAAGTCGCGGCCGAGGCGGAAGTGTTCGTCGATCCCAATGGCAGCTTCTATCCCGATGACTGGTGCACCTGGTTCGGCTCGCGCAAGGAGCCTTGCGCGGAATGGCACGGTCCGCGCCGCTGGAAGGCGCACAGTCTGCTCGCCGAAACCTATCGCGAGGCGAAGGGCGATGCGCAGGATGGCCCGGCATTCCGGGCGCATATCGAGGCGGACGAGCAGCGGCAATTGCAGGAACTCCGCGATTTCGGCCGTGCCAAGAAGCGCATCTTCATCCTCATCCATGGCTATAACAACACGGTCGCGCAGGCCGATCCCCCATTCGACGCGATCAAGGCCAAGCTCGATCTGCGCCCCGATGACGGGGTGCTGCGCTTCTACTGGGACGGGCTGACCGCCAAGGGCATTTTCGGGGCGAAGATCTGGTTCAACGCGGTCGGCTACAGCCAGCTTGCCGGGTCGCGCGGCCTGCGCCGCGTGCTCGACCAGTTCCAGGACAAGGAAATCTACCTGATCGCGCACAGCCGCGGCGCCTCGGTGATCCTCTCGGCGCTCGGCAATCCGGTCTATGCCAAGGATTTTCGCGACAAGACCTATCTGGCGATCGAGCCGTGGGGCGCGGCGTACAAGGATCTGCTGTCGCCGCCGGCGCCCGCGGCCGACCGCCACAACCGCCTCCATATCCTGCTGATGGCGGCGGCGATCGGGCGGATCGACTTTTGCGACGTGAGCGAGCAGGAGCGGCTCGATCAGGGGCAGGGCTGCCGCAAGCTGCGCCCGCTCCCCGATGTGAAGAGCTTCCGCTACACCATCAACACCGGCGATCCGGTGCTGCGCAAATTCTTCGGCCTCGCCTCGCGGCTCAACCCGACCAGTTTCGGCCTCGAGCCGGAGGTCGCGCGCGCGATCAATGAAGAGGCCTATGGCGGCATGATGCGGCAATATTTCACGGATCCGCCGCGGCTGAAGCACAAATTTGACACCTATGTCGCCGACCAGACCTTTGCCCGCATGCTCGCCGACGAAGGCATATTGCGTCCCGGCCAATAGCGGAACCCTGCCATCGAAAGGGGCGTTCTTAGCGGTCCGTTCAATCGCAGGAGTGCTTCGATGTATATCATTCTGGGCGGTACGGGCCATGTCGGCTCGGCCGCGGCGAAGACGCTGCTGGCGCAGGGCGCCCCGGTCACGATCGTCACTCGCGATGAGGGCAAGGCGGGCGAGCTGAAACAGGCCGGCGCCACGCTCGCGGTGGCCGATGTCGGCGATCCCGATGCGCTGCGCCGCGTGCTCGCCACCGGTCGCCGCGCCTTCCTGCTCAATCCCCCGGCTGACCCGAAGACCGACACCGATGCGGAGGAGAAGCGCACCATCGCGTCGATCCTCGCCGCACTTGACGGCTCCGGGCTGGAGAAGGTCGTCGCCGAATCGGCCTATGGCGCGCAGCCGGGCGATCGGCTTGGCGATCTCGGCACGCTCTATACGCTGGAACAGGGGCTGAAGACGCAGCCGATCCCGGCGAGCATCATCCGCGCCGCTTATTATTACAGCAACTGGGACGCCTCGCTCGACACGGCGCGCGAGCAGGGCGTGGTCCACACCATGTTGCCGGTCGACTTCGCCCTGCCGATGGTCGCGCCCCAGGATCTCGGCGAACAGGCCGCTCGCTTGCTGACCGAGCCGGCCGATCGCACCGGCACTCATTATGTCGAGGGGCCGGAACGCTGCTCCGCCGCCGACGTCGCCGCCGCCTTCGCCGCCGCGTTCGGCAAACCGGTCAAGGTGGTCGCAACGCCGCGCGAGCAATGGGTCGAGAGCTTCACGGCGCTGGGCTTCTCGGACGCCGCTGCTGAGTCCTATGCGCGCATGACCGCGATCACGCTCGACAAGGGCGAGGCCCCGGAAGCGCCGATTCGCGGCTCGGTAACGCTCGACGACTATGTGGCTGATCTGGTGCGCGGGCACGGCTGAACATCCGACATGAAGTGCTCGCGCGCTGGCCGCTCAACGGTCGTGACGACGAGGTCAGCTCAGCCTGTTCGAATCTGCGGCTCGGGTTTCGGAACCGCTCCGGATCAGATCCAGCCCGGCGCATGGACCACTTCCAGCTTCATCCCGTCAGGATCCTCGAAGAACACCGCATAATAGTCGCCGGAATATTGCGGATAATGCGCTGGCGGATCGAGCACAGTGATGCCGCGCGCGACGAGCAGCTGGTGGAGCGCATCGAGATCGGCGCGGCTGTCGGCGCGCCAGGCCAGGTGGTGCAGCCCCGGCGCATAGCGTTCATGGCGATGCCCGCTCAGCGCCGGATCGCACGGCCTGAGACCGAGCGAGGCACCGCGTCCGTCGATTGTCAGGTCCCATTCGCACCCGTTCGAATCCTTGACCTGGGTATAGCCGAGAAACTCAAGCACCGGGCCGTAGACCGCTTTGGCGGCCGTCAGGTCGCTGACGTTCAGGTCGATATGATGAAATCCGCCGCGATTGATCTGTGCCATGCTGCTCTCCCGGATCCCTGCCGCAATATGCGTCTACATCGAATGTTCCACCACGCGGATTCATAACATTTGCGAAACGATAATGCCGGCCTATGCTGCAGCCTTCTCGGGGGAGACGGCAGATGATTCTAGGCCTTTCGATACCGGCGTTCACGCAGCTTCATACCATCATCAGCCTGATCGGTATCGTGACCGGGCTCGTATTCCTCGTCGCGCTGTTGCGCGGGCACTGGCTGACGCGGTGGAACCTGGCGTTCCTTGTCACGACCATCCTGACCAGCGTCACCGGCTTCATGTTTCCGATCACGGTGATCGGGCCGCCGCATATCGTCGGCGCCATTTCGCTGGCGGTGCTCGCGGTGTCGCTGATGGCGCTCTATGGCTTCAAGCGCGCCGGGATCTGGCGGCCGGTCTATGCCGTGACGGCGGTGATCGCGCTCTATTTCAACGTCTTCGTGCTGATCGTGCAGATGTTTCAGAAGATCCCGGTCCTCAATGCGCTCGCGCCGAACCAGACCGAACCGCCCTTCGCCATCGCGCAGGGGCTGGCGCTGATCTTCTTTGCCTGGGCCGGCTGGCGTGTGGTGCGCCGCCCGGCCTGAGATCAGGCGGGAAGCGCGGGCAGCGCCCAGTCGATCGGGGTGCGGCCATGCGCGGTGAGGAACGCGTTCGCCTGAGAGAAATGCCGGCATCCAAAGAAGCCGCCATGCGCCGAGAGCGGTGAAGGGTGGACCGCCTTCAGCACCAGATGGCGCCCGCCGCGCTCCACGCTGTCGACGAATGCCGCTTTCTTCTGGGCATAGGAGCCCCACAGCATGAACACGGTCGGCGCGTCCTGCATATTGACCAGCCGGATCACAGCGTCGGTGAATTTCTCCCAACCGCGACCCTGATGCGACGCGGCGGCCCCCATCCGCACAGTCAGCACCGAATTGAGCAGCAATACGCCTTGCTGCGCCCAATGTTCGAGAAAGCCGTGCCGCGCCGGCGGGATGTCGAGGTCGCTCGCCAGTTCCTTGTAGATATTGACCAGCGACGGCGGCGGCCGGACGCCCGGCTTGACCGAGAAGCACAGGCCGTGCGCCTGCCCCTCGCCATGATAGGGGTCCTGGCCGAGGATCACCACGCGCACCGCATCGAGCGGGGTCAGGTCGAGCGCGCGGAACCATTCGTCGCCGCGTGGGAAGATGCGGGTCCCCGCAGCCTTCTCCGCGACCAGGAAGCTTTTCAGCGCCTGCATGTACGGGCTGTCGAATTCGCCGCGCAGCGGTTCGAGCCAGCCGGGATGCAGTTTGATGTCGGCCATCGGCATTCCTCCTCCGGTCTGTGCAGTGCCGGGGGAGCGCGCCTGCTGTCAATCGCGCGCCGACGGGCAATCGCGCCGCAGCGGGCAATCGCCGCAGATCGGCGTGTCGGGGCGGCACGCAACCTGGCCCAGCCGCTTGAGCAGCATGTGAAGGGTCAGGAAATCGTCGGCATCCCAATCGGGCATCGCCGCCGTCACGGCTTCGCTCGCCGCCTGCGCATCGCTTCGCGTAGTGACGAAGCCGAGCCGCACGAGCACGCGCAGGACATGGCCGTCGACAATCAGCACCGGGCGACGCAGCGTGCTGGCATTGAGTGTCGCCGCAGCGACCTTGCGCCCGACGCCGGGCAGTCGTTCGAGCCAGGCAAGTGCATCGCCGAGCGCATATCCGCCGAGGAAATCGAGGCAGAAGTCCGGCCGCTCCCGCCCGATCATCCGGAGCGCGGTGACCAGCCATTCCGCCTTTTCAGGTGCGAAGGTCACGTCGGCGATCACCTGCGTCACCACATGCGGGTCGGCCCCGGCGATACAGCGCGCGGAACCAAAGCGCGCGCGAAGCCGATGATAGGCCGCAAGCGAAACCGGGTCTCGCGTCCGCCCGCTGATCAGCGACTTGACCAGCTGGCCGATCGGCTTGCGGCGCGGCAAAGGCTCGATGCCCGCAAGCATCGGCAACAGCAGCTGGTGCCAGCGCAGGACATCGCGCGTCGTGAAGTCGAACAGCGACTGCATGATTGGCATATAGAACAAAAAGGGAACAATAGCAAGCGTCCGGCAGTGCTAGCGCTTCTTTACGAACTCCGCGCGCAGCACGAGGCCCTTGATGCCCTCGTAACGGCAATCGATCTCCTGCGAATCGCCGGTCAGCCGGATCGACTTGATCAGCGTACCGCGTTTCAGGGTCTGCCCCGCACCTTTGACGGTCAGGTCCTTGATCAGCGTCACCTGGTCGCCATCGGCAAGCAGATTGCCGACCGAATCGCGCACCTCGACCGCTGCGCCATCATCGGCGCCGGCTCTGGCATTTGCGTCGGCCGCACTGATCCATTCGCCGCTCGCCTCATCATAGACGAACGCGTCGTCGCTCTCCGGCATAGGGGACGTGTCCGTCAGCTCTTGAGAGTCGTGATTTCGACCGCCTTGCCCTTGGTCGAGCTGTTGGCGGCGATCGTCTTGACCTTCTCCGCCTTGGGTTTGCGGATTTCCTTGTTCGATTTCTTCTGGCTCTTGGCCATGGCGGCTCTCCTGCAGGGCAAGGCGCCCTCGGGGCCTTTCTACACGAAAAGCCGGCGTTCGGCATAAAAGCTTCGGGGTAGAAGGAGCGGACATGAGGCCGCTGGAAAGAGGGCCGGATGGGGCGCGGCGTTATCGCGGTCGCGCCCTGCCGGGCCTGAGGTTTCAGCCGATCATGTTCGCGCCGTTGGCGGCATGCTGGCTGAGGATCATGAGGATGGTCATCGCAAAGGAGGCGAGACCGATAAAGATGCTGCGGGTCATGGTCTGGTTCCGGTCTTGGGTTCCGGTTGGGGCCGTTCCGGTC